>CAVPFS010000052.1:0-57460 GCA_963703825.1 uncultured Solirubrobacterales bacterium
CCATGATGCGCTCGAGGCTGAGTCGTCGGCCCGTCAGCGACACGTAATGGTCGACGGTTGAGATGAGCAGATCGACCCCGGGCCCAAAGCTGGGGATGACGCGAAAGTCGTACTCGGGCTCGGCGACACCGCTCGTCTCGAAGTCGGCCACGAGCCGGAGGCGGAGCTCGCGTGCGTCCCAGAGTTGGTTGTAGGCGTGGAAGTCGCCGTGGACGAACACGATGTCCGCAGGCGCTGTGAGCTGCTCGTCCACCCAGTCGCACCAGCGGTGCACGCGCGCGCGGTGCCGGGCGGCGAGCATCGGCTCCAACTCGAATCGCAGCTCGTCGGTCGTGGCCTGCAGCCCGGGCTCCGGGATACGCAGAGGATCGTCGAGCCGCTCGCGGGCGAGGGCGAGGATGTGGGGGGCGTGCAGGTTCGCGAGGAACCGGGCCAGTTCGGCGCCGAGCGCATCGACCCGCTCGGGCATCGATGCACAGGCAAGCTGATAGGAGAGCGGCACTCCAGCCTCAACGATCCGTGTGGCCAAGCAGGCGGGGTTCGGACTGGCGGCGACAACTTCGGGCACATCGAACGCCGGCAGGTCTGCGAGCAGCTTGAGCACGCGAGCCTCGTGCCACACCCGGACAGCAGTCGGCTCGGAGAACGCGAACTTGCATAGGAAGCGCCGGTCGACCGTCGCGCTGCCCGACGCCCAGGTGCGACGGCTGAGGTCGTTGGTGCCGGTGAGCTCGATCGGGAGTCGATCCAGTCCGGCGCCGCTGCCGCGGAGCGCGGATCGAAGCGCTGGCTCGGAGTACTCGCTCAGCCAGCCGAGCCGATTCACGCCCAAGCACCGCGAAGCCTCTCGTCCCCGCTTTCTTCAGGGGTCCGGTTCACACATCGCGTTGAGCTGTTCGGCTTCCATGCCTAGCGATGCTATACCTAGCCTCGCTAGTGTCAAGGCACCCGGCTGCCCAGCAGCGCGCCCTTATGCAACTCCGTGTCGCAGCTTGAGCAGCAGCTCGAACTGGCCGGCATCACGGCGCGCACCGAGCGCCGCGAGCACGCGCGAGAACCTGCTGCCAGCCTGCACGTTGGCGAACCGGAGCGGACGGGCGCCGGCGGGCAGCGCGTCGCCGGCGGCGGAGTCGTCGACGGCCGCCGCCTGCATGATCACCGTGGCATCGGGACGGTCCCGGTAGACCGCCGCGGCGACGGTCTCCCCCGCCCGCTCGACCACCAGCGCGCTGAGGTTCTCCATCTGCGCGATCGTCTCGTCGGCCCGCTGCCACGGCTCTCGCTCGAGGCGGTGGGAGGTGATCCAGCGGTGCGCGAGCTCGGCGTCCGCTGGGCGCGCGGCCGGCGACCTTGGCGCCTCGAGGATCCAGACGTCAAGCGCGCGGACACGCTCGAAGCCGAGCTTCTCGTAAAGCGTGAGCGCGGGCTCGTTGTCCTCGAGCACTTCGAGCCACACCGCCTCGCAACCGAGCCGCGCCGCGGCGCCGATCGCGTCCAGCAGCGCCCGTTCGCCGAGCCCGCGTCGCCGGTAGGCCGGCACGGTTGCCATGCCTCCGATCCACGCCCGCGCTGCGCGGCGTGCGATCAGCGCTAGCGCCGCCGGCCGCTCGGCGAGCGCGACTCGGGAGCAGGCGAGGTCGATGTCATTCTGCGCCACGTGCTCAGCGAACGCCGCCTCGTCGAGCGCCAGCGGAACTTGATAGTCGGAAAAGCCCTCGCGAAATAGCGCTGCCAGCTCGCCGAGCGCGAGCGACTCGGCTGGCACCAGGGTCAGGATTAGCCCTCGTCGACGAACCGCGTCTTGACTGTCCGGGTGTCGCCGTTGGTGTCGCGCAGGACCCACCTGGCAACGTAGGGCCCGGGCGCCAGTGCGGAGACCGAGACGCCGGTCGCGGTGTCGACGTTGGCCGCGTGGAAGACCTGACGCCGGGACGCGGCCCGGGTGATCGTCAGCGCAATCGGTGCGCCAGTCGCCGAAATCGAACCGTGTGGACCCGGCAGCCCCGACTGGGCCGACGCGACGAACGACCCGTACAGGGTCTCGTCCTGGATCGGCGCCGTGGACTCGATCAGCGGCACCTGGGTGGTCGTCCGGCCGCCACTGAAGTCGTCGATCTGGGAGATGTCCGCGGTCGAGAGGCCCTTCGCTTTGCCGCTCATCGGGCAGATCGTCCCCTGGCCGAAAACCCCGTCGCCGACCTGGTCGGAGACCGGGGTCGAAGTGCGCAGCGGCGGCCCGTAGAAGTCTCCGGGCTGGCAGCTCCCGGACGCGATCCGCGTCTCGTTGCCGATGATCGCGACCCGCAGGTGAGCCACGTGCAGGGTCGTCAGCCGGCGCCCGGCCGCGTTGATCAGCGCCAGTGCCTGGCCACCGTGCAATCGCAGCCCGGTGACAAACACCGCGCCGTCCTTGCCGGCCCGCGCGTGGCGGTGGCCGAGCCTGTAATGCGCGCGGGCCACGAGGCCGGTGCAGCGAACCGCGCCGAGCCGCAGGTACGCGGTGCACTCGGGAAAGCCGGTCGGGATCAGCGGCAGCTGGCTGTTGCCGACCGCCGAGACGCTGTTGGGCTCGCCGAGCGGCACCATCAGCTTGACGAGCGCGCCGTTGATCTCGAGCGGCGACTCGGCGCGGTTGTCCTCGCTGCTAAGCGTCAGCGCCGTCGCGGCGGTCAGGCGGCCGGTGGCCACCTCGGACAGGTCGGCCTCGGTGCTGCACAGCTGCACCGGCGGCTCGGTGTACCTCGAGCCGACGCGCAGCGCCAGGACTCCGGTCTGGCCGCACGGTCCGATCAGCACGTTGTCGGAGTTGACCGCGTAGCCGTGGTCGAGGTCGGCCCAGCCGGTGTAGCCGGCCTCGGTGAACGGGTTGCCGCCGTTGCCCGTCGCGATCAGGTCAGGGAGTGGGGAATTGGAACCGCCGAGATAGAGCACGGCGACCCCTTCGCGATCGTCGCCGACGGCGTGCGGTGCCCCGGACGATGAGCGCAGCCGCACCGGCCCCCAGGTCCCATCCGCCCGGGTCTTTGCGAACGCGCTGGCGACGTCAGTGCCTGCGCGCAGCAGCGTCACCTCGACTGACAGCCGCCCAGCAACCCCGGTGCTGCCGCTCACGACGGAGCTGAACTGGCGCAGGTTGACCGAGTGCAGCGGCAGCGCCGAGCCGGTCGCGGTCGAGCTCGTGACGCAGCCGCTGGCGGCGTTTGACCACATGTCCTGGATCAGGTACTGGTGACCGTTGATCACCTGGTTGTAGGGGGAGCCGTCGGAGGCATAGCCGAGCGGCGTGCCCTGCTGAGGGCCGGTCTCGCACTTGTCGGCGACCTCGAAGCCGTTGGGGTCCATCCACGCGGTCCCGTACGGGTCTGTGATCGCCTCCTCGGTCTCGTGCGCGATCGTGTCGACCGTCTCCTCGGCCTCCGGATTGCCCTGGGGGTCCGAGCCCGGCGGCGGCGTGAACTCGACCAGCGGGTCGGGAACCGGGACGTAGACGGTGGGTCCGCTGCCGAGGTCGAACTCGGAGTGGTAGCCGGCGAAGACGGTCGTCGCACAGCTCCCGGGCTGCGTGCAGGTGTCGACGTCCGGCGGCAGGAACACGAACCAGATGTTCGAAAGCCCCCGCGCACCTGGGTCGTTGGGGCCGATCACGTGGTCGACCTCCTGCTGGATCTGAAGGTCAGTGATACAGGTCGCAACGCCCGCCGGCGAACCGCACTGGTCGCCCTGTGGCGGATAAGGACTGGTCAGGTCAATCGAGTTGGCCGCCGGGTTGTAGTTGATGTTGGTCGACCCCGGCCCCTGTCCGTCGTGGTACTGGGTCAGGGTCGAATAGACGTTGTTGGTGGGAGCCCCAGAGTCGTGCGCGACATCGGACAGGAACTGCTTGACCAGCGCCTCGTAGCCAAGCGTCCCCGGGTTCGGCGGCCCGTCGAAGTGGTACCCGGGCGGCGCCCAGAAGATCGTGTGCAGGGTCACGTTGCGCATCACGTCGCCGCCGTGGTAGACGACCGGCCAGTTCTGGCCGCTGGCGATCTCGGGCAGCGTCCCGAGCTTGGGCGAGGATCCCCATCGCGAACCCGATCCGCGGCCGGAAGAGGCGCGCGGCGGCATGGCCGTGGCGGGAGGTCGCGTGGCCGGTGACACGCGCCGTCGCGTGGGCGCTGCGGGCGGGCGCCTGGCGCGGGCTCGCCGAAGCGGCGCCGGCCCCCGCGAGCGTCGCCGCTGCCGCCCCAGCCGCGACAACCCTCAGAATCGACTTCGTGCGCCCCATTTAGGGGCACCTTAGCGCAGGGTGTGGCGACGCCGCGCAGGGCCTGGAGCGTCCGCCGGGCGGCCCGCGCGCTAGCATCCGGCGCGCATCTGAAAACCCAGGGGGGCTGGCGGGAAAGCCGGCTGAGATAGCGCCCCTCGCACTTTGCTGCGACTCGGCGCTGACCCTTCGAACCTGTGGGGTAATGCCCGCGGAGGGAGCGCAACGAGTAATGATCGAGGCTCCGCTGAAGGAGCCTCGCGAGCTTGACGGCACCGGCGGTGTTCGAATCGAGCTCGTGAGCCGGACATTCGCGACCAAACGCGGTCCGGTGCAGGCGCTGTCGCGGATGTCAGTCAGCGTCGCGCCGCGCGAGATCGTCGCCATCGTCGGCCCGAGCGGTTGCGGCAAGACGACGCTGCTGGAGCTGATCTGCGGTCTGCAGCGGCCCGATGCCGGCGTCGTCGACTGCGCGCCGGCGGCTCTGATGCCCCAGCGTGATCTGCTGCTGCCGTGGCTGTCGGCGCTCGACAACGCGACGCTCGCACTGCGGGCAAGTGGGGTCAAGCGCGACGCAGCCCGGGAGCTGGCGCGGCCGTGGCTGGAGCGCTTCGGGCTCGGCGGCTTCGAGCACGAGCGGCCGGCGGCGCTCTCGGGTGGAATGCGCCAGCGGGTCTCGTTCGTCCGCTCGCTGCTGGCCGGTAAGCCGGTGCTGGCGCTCGACGAGCCGTTCGCGTCGCTCGACGCGCTGACGCGGGCCGACATCCAGGGCTGGCTGCAGGAGAGCCTCCAGGCCGAGCCGAGAACGGTCGTGCTCGTCACCCACGACGTCGAGGAGGCGGTCGTGCTCGGCGACCGCGTGGTCGTGATGTCGCCGCGGCCGGGCCGTGCCGTGGCCGAGATCGCCGGTCGCGCTCGCGCGGCCGCGGCGGCGCACCGATCCCGAGCTGGGGCGCTGCGCGAGCAGGTCTACGTGGCGCTGGGGGTGCCGCCAATGAGGCGGCTGCTGATGGCTGGCGGCCGCTGGCGCTGCTGGTGGTGCTGCTCGGCATCTGGGAGCTGTACGTCGACCTCGGCGGCGCCAACCCGCTGATCCTGCCCGCGCCCCACGCGATCGCCCAGTCGCTCTACGACGACCGCTCGCTGCTGTGGAGCAACTTCCTGGTCACAGCCGAGGAGGTGCTGCTCGGGATCCTGGTGGCGGCGGTCGCCGGCCTGGCGCTCGCCATCGCGATCCATTTCTCCGACACCCTGCGCCGCGCGATCTACCCCCTACTGATCGCCTCGCAGGCGATCCCGATCCCGATCATCGCGCCGCTGCTGGTGCTGTGGCTCGGGTTCGGGATCGCGCCCAAGCTGGTGGTGATCGCACTGGTCTGCTTCTTCCCGATCGTGGTCACGACGCTGGCGGCCTGGCCGCCGTCGATCCGGAGCTGATCAAGCTGATGCGGACCTTCGACGCGCCGCGCCGGCGGACGTTCTGGCACGTCGAGTTCCCCTCGGCACTGCCCGGGGTGCTGACCGGCGCCAAGATCGCCGCCGCGATCGCGGTGATCGCCGCCGTGCTGGCGGAGCTGTCAGGGGCAAACTCCGGGCTCGGCTACCTCTACCAGCAGTCGAGGCGCAGCTGCTGATGCCGCGCGCCTACGCCGCGGTCCTGATCCTGTGCCTGTTCGCGATCGCGATGTTCGCGCTGCTGACGCTGGCCGAGCGGGTCGCGCTGCCGTGGGCCTACGAAACGACTGGAGACATCTCTCGATGAAACGACTCTTGCCGGCGCTCGCCGTCGGGCTCTGCGCGGCGCTCGTGCTCGCCGCGTGCGGCGCCAAGCAGGACAGGCTGACGGCGGCCGGGCACTCCGCAGCAGTCCGTGTCGCTGATGCTCGACTGGTTCCCGAACGCCGACCACTCGGGGCTCTACGAGGCGCTGTCGAAGGGCTACTTCTCCGACGCCGGGCTCGACGTCCACGTCCAGGTGCCGTCCGATCCCGGCCTCGCCCCTGCAGCTGCTGGCGGCCGGAAAGATCGACGTCGCGATCTCCTACGAGCCCGAGCTGATGCTGGCACGCAACCAGGGCGCGCCGCTGGTCGCGATCGCCGCGGTCGTGCAACGGCCGCTGACGTCGATCGTGTCGCTGGCGTCCAAGCACATCACGACCCCCGCCAAGCTCCGCGGCAAGACCGTCGGCGATGCCGGGATCCCCTACCAGCACGCGTATCTGACGACGATCCTCTCGCGCGCCGGCGTGCCACAGAGCTCGGTCAAGGAGGTCAACGTCGGTTCGAATCTGGTGCCGGCGATGGTGTCGGGCCGCGTGGACGCGACCCTCGGCGCCTACTGGAACTACGAGGCGATCCAGTTGCGCCAGATGGGCAAGCGCGACAACGTGATCCAGGTCCAGAACGCCGGCGTGCCCGCCTACGACGAGCTCGTCCTGGTCACGCGCGAGGACGAGATCGCCAGCCGGACCAACGTCCTGCGCCGCTTCGTGCAGGCGTTGGGGCGCGGCTATGAGGCGGTCCGCACAGACCCGCAGGCAGGCGTCAACGCGCTCGTGCAGGCGAACCCGTCGCTGAGCAGCAAGCTCCAGCTCGCGAGTGTCCGCGCGACGCTGACCTCGTACTTCCCGTCGGACCCGAACCAGCCGTGGGGCTGGCAGGACTCCAAGCAGTGGACCCCGTACGGCGAGTGGATGCTCTCCCACCACCTGATCTCCAACCCGGCAGCGATCGTCGACGCGTCGACCAACCAGCTGCTGGCCGGGCAGGGGCCGTAGTACTTACGCGTTCGGCGCTGCGGGGCGGACCGTGGTCCGGTCCCCGCGGGGGTGCGCCGAGCATGCTCAACGCGACAAATCTGCACGCCAGGCTTGGATTTGTCGCCCGGTGCACGCTCAGCAGCGATTTTGCGCCCAATCCAAAGGCGGCCCGCGGCTTTGTCACAAACAGCACGGCGGCGAGCCGCGGCGCGGCGGGCAAACCGTCGAAACCGTGGAAACCGTCGAAACCGTGGAAAATCCAACCCGGCGGCGCGCATCTCCACGCCCGGGGCGGGACGTCAGGCGGCGAGCCGGAGCGTCGCGCGGCTGCCGGCGCCGCTGAGCGCGTGCAGCCCGGCAAGCCCCGACCACGGCGCATAGGGCTCGAAGAAGGCCGCCACCTCCTCCTCGGTGGCGCGCGCGCGCGGGTCGCCGCCGCGCAGGCGACCGACCAGCTTCAGATAGCGAGGTCGCCCGCCGGGAGCTGGTCCAGCCGGCCCTGGCCGGTGAGCGCCAGCGTCTGGATCGTCCAGCTGCCGATCCGGGGATCCGGCGCAGCCGACGCCAGCCGCGCTCGTGGTCGGGTGCCGAGAGGTCGACCCGACCGCTGGCCACCTCGCGCGCGGCGCGGACGATGGTCAGCGCGCGGCTCGGGTGACAGGTCAAACGAGGCCAGCAGCGCCGGCGCCTGCGCCGCGAGCGCCTCGGCCGTCGGGCGCGTCGCGCAGCCGTGAGCGGGCAGCGACGGCCGAGCCTGGCGATCAGCCGCCGCTGGATCGCGGCCGCGCGCTCGTACTCGATCAGCTGCTCGCAGATCGCCCAGACGAGCGCCTCGAACGGATCCGGCCGCCCGGCGACCCGCAGCCCGGGGTTGGCGCGCACTGCCGGCCCGATCAGCGGATCGAACCGGAATCGGTCATAGAAGGGCCGCAGATCCTGGTCGATCCCGAGCGCGAACCGCATCCGCTCGATCCCCCACTCGGCGGCCGCGCGGTCGGCGGCACGGGCGCCGAACAGGACGCGGTCAGACGACAGCTGCGCGATCCGGATCCAGACCGGCTCGTCGCCCGCGTGCAGGAGCCGGTGAAGAACTCCGCCACGCAGCTGGGCGAGCCGTCGAGCCCGACCCTCCTCGAGAGCCGGAACGGCCACCGCGGCCGGACCTCGGTCCGGACCTCGACCGGGGCCGGCGGAGCTCAATCCCCGGGCTTGGAGATCAGGTGGACGTCGACCAGGAACGAACGCGTACCCACGATCGGCAGGCCGTTGGCGCCGCGCTGGCTGGAGACCCTCGCCCGTGACAGGCGCCGAGCCGAATGACGGCGGAAGAGCGCGATCGTGGCGGCCCCCGCGACGAACCCGGTCGCAGCCGCGGCGGCCGCCTGCACGGCCGGCAGCGAGGCCGGCGAGGTGTGCTCGATCGTGCGCACCTCGGCCAGCACCGGCAGCCCGTCGACGACCTCCTCGTCTTCGATCAGCTCGACGTCAGTATGGCTCTCGGCGGACATCGGAATCGCACATCCTGACAGTGGGGACGGTCAACTTCAAAGCGGCAGCGTCCAAGTTATCTGAAAATCCAGACCGTGGTCGGCGGTGAACGCATCGAAGGGCCAAACCGTGGTCGGCGGTGAACGCATCGAGGGCCAAACCGTAGTCGGCGGTGAACGCATCGAAGGGCCAAACCGTGGTCGGCCGCGAAGACCACGTAGCATCATCCAGCAGCCATGCCGACTTCGATCGACGTCTTCGCCAAGGCTCGCGAGCACGAAGATCTCGAGCGACTCCGGATCGCACGCGAGCTCGGCGCGCTCCCCTACTTCCATGTTCTCGAGGGTCCGACGCTCCCGGTCGTCGAAATGGAGGGCGCCGAGCGGATCATGCTCGGCTCCAACAACTACCTCGGGCTGACCGGCGACGAGCGCGTCAAGCAGGGCGCGATCGACGCTCTGAACAAGTACGGCACCGGCCTCACCGGGTCGCGCTTTCTGAACGGCACAACCGGTCTGCACGTCGAGCTCGAAGCCGAGCTCGCCGACTGGTTCGGCACCGAAGCGGCGCTGGTGTTCACAACCGGGCATCAGGCGAACGTCGGTTCACTGGGAGCGATCCTCAGCCCCGGCGACACGGTGATCGTCGACTCTGGCGACCACGCCTCGATCCTCGACGGATGCCTGGTTTCCAGGGCCAAGATCCGGGCCTTCCGCCACAACCGCCTGGACCTGCTCGAGAAGCGGCTCGACCAGGCCAGCGGCGATGGTGGCGGCGTACTTGTCGTTGTCGACGGCGTCTTCTCGATGGAGGGCGATGTCGCGCCGCTGCGCGAGATCGCCGAGCTCTGTAGCCGGTTCGGGGCGCGGCTGATGGTCGACGAGGCCCATGCCCTCGGGGTGCTCGGGGCCCGAGGCGCCGGCACCTGCGAGCTGCTCGAGGTCGAGGACGCGGTCGACCTGCGGATGGCGACGTTCTCGAAGTCGCTCGCCTCGTGCGGAGGCGTGATCGCTGGGCCGGCCGAGGTGATCGAGTTCATGCGGGTCACGTCGCGGTCGTTCATCTTCACCGCCTCCGGCGTCCCGGCGGCGATCGGCGCGGCGCTCGCCGCGGTCCGGATCTGCCGCTCGGACGAGGGCCGGCAGCTGTTCGCCCGGGTGCTCGACAACGCGCGCTATCTGCACCACGGTCTCGATGAGCTCGGCTACAAGGTCGTCCAGCCGACCCGGCTGAAGGACGGGACCGAGATCGTGACCCCGGTGGTGCCGGTGGTCGTCGGCGACGACTGGAAGGCCGCGTTCCTCTGGAAGGCGCTGTACGAAGCGGGCGTGTTCGTCAACACCGCGATCCACCCGGCCGTGCCGCTGGGCGGAGCCCTGCTGCGCACGAGCGTGATGGCGACCCACGACCGGGACACGCTGGATCGCGCGCTGGCGATCTTCAGTCGCGTCAAGCGCGATTTCGAGGCCGAGCACGGCCCGCTCCCGATCGACTGAGATTTGGAGTCATGACGGGAAGCGTCCGGGCCTCGGCCGGACCGGCTTATACCCACGATCGGACTTGTCCACTCCCGCACAAGAGTTGGCGCTGTAAAAAACGCGCTCTGTGCGCATCTCGATCAGATGTGACGTTGCTGTGACCAGGCTGTTGTTCTAGGTTCTGACGCGTCGCACGGTTGTAGTCAGCCGGACGGCGGAGTGGCCGGCCGGACGGGGTAAGAACTCTCGGTCGCACGACCAAAACGCTGGACTCCTAGATCACACGGCAAGTTCGGCTTGGGCCCGCGGATGCATGGTGCACCGTGTCCTGCCGACGGGCGTCAACGTCCGCGTCCAGCGGATCCCACAAACCAACGAGCAGCAGGGAGAGAGTACCCACATGATGCAGCCGACCGCCACGAAGACCCCCGGGCCACAGCGGCTACGGGCGCTTGAGCGTGCGAACGAGATCCGCCTCGCACGAGCGTGCCTCAAGCGACGTATCGCGCTCGGTGAGGTGTCTGCCGCGGACGTGCTTCTCGCCTGTCCCGAGGAGGCGCGCTGTTGGCCGATCGGCGAGCTGCTGACGAGCCAGCGACGCTGGGGCACCACCAGGTGCCGCAAGTTCCTGGCCCGCAACCAGCTCGTCGAGACCAAGCACATCGGAACCCTTACCGACCGCCAGCGCCGGATCCTGGCCGCCTCGCTGCAGGCGCCAGTCGAGGTGCCGATCCCCACATCGGTCGAGGCCATCCCCACAACGGAGATGGCGCTGGCGGTCGCGTAACTGCGGCCGGGGGCCGGGGAGGCCCCGCCGCAGCCCGGTGATCACCGGGACGTGCCCCGCGACAAGACGGGGCGCGTCCCGGTCCCGCCGGCCCTCTTGGACCCGTGCCCGCTTAGACCTGGATCCCGATCGGCACCGGACTGGCGCCGGCCAAGAGGAAGAACCAGATCATGAAGGCGGCTAACGTCAGCCCTGCGCTGACGACCAGGACCGCCTCGAGCACCACGTGGCCGGGGTCGTCGCGGCCACGCGCCAGGCAGTTGGCGCGGTAGACGTCACTGAGCTTGGCCAGCACGGAGGCGAGCACTGTGACCGTGACCAGGACGCCGACGAGCATCGCCAGCAGCGC
The DNA here is from genome assembly GCA_963703825.1 of uncultured Solirubrobacterales bacterium. GTDB lineage: Bacteria > Actinomycetota > Thermoleophilia > Solirubrobacterales > Solirubrobacteraceae > Palsa-465. Next base: position 11,108 of record CAVPFS010000052.1, read on the forward strand.
CGCGCCGAGCGACTCGGTCTGGCCCTGGATCTGGGAACCCACCCATAGCCACAGCAGCGGCGTCCCGACCCAGAGCCCGAAGCTGCCGATGAACATGATCAGCACCACCAGCGCCGCACCGACGCCGTTTCTCAGCAGCACGCGCATAGGGTCGCGAGACTAGCTCGGGGCCGCGGCGACGCCGCGGCCGGTGGCTAACGGACAGCCGGACGAGAGCTTGACCTGCCACCAGCCCATCAGCATGCCGATCAGGCCCAGACGCGGCCTGACCTCCCAGGCGCCGCAGCCCGGCTCGCCGATCTCGCTGCGGGAGATCCGCACGAACCGGTAGGAACCGGGGTCGAGCAGCATCCGCTCGAGCAGCTGGCGCTTGTGCTCCTGCTCGTCGGCGCGGAGGGCGATCGTCACGCGGGCCTGATGGAGCCGGTCCGCGAGCTCGTCGCGGACGCGCTCGAGCTCGCCGAGGTCGAGCAGCCGCGGTCGCGGCCGCGAGGCGACCGCCGGAGGCTGGTCGAGCCCGCCCATCGGGAAGGCCGTCACGAAAGCATCGGACAGCTCACTCTCAAGCCGGGCAATCTGCAAGCGGAGCGTGCGACGCGCGGCCCGCTCGGCCGGCAGCGCTACGCGGTCGGTTTGCCGCGCCGCCGGGACTGGGGTAGCGGTATACATCTGCCGTCCCATCCCCAGCCACGTTATCAACTGGTTAGGGCGAAGACGAGGTCCTGGGCGCTCAGCCAAGCAGGTCAGTGCAGATCTCGAGTGCCTCCTCGACATGGATCGCCGGAACGCCGTCGACGCAGACCGCGAACAGGGCCACGCGCTTGGTGCGCGAGCTGACCCGGTGGGCGCTGGCCGGCTCCCTGAAGAGCAAGCCGTGAACGACCTCGCGGCCGGCGACCGCGAGGCTGCCGGGCTCGATCCACTGGCCGCCGTCGAGCGCCCGCTGGCCATCGGCGACCGTGGTCGTCCGAATCCCGAGGCCGTCCTGCGCGACAGCGGCCGCGTCGAGCGCCCAGACGGGCACCCCGGTCTCGATCAGAGCGACCAGGCAGGCGTCGGAGATCAGGTCAGACGATCGAAAACCGCCCTGCATCAGGCGCGCGACCGCCGCCTGTTCGCTTGGGATCCGCTCGACGTCTGGGTCGAGGCCGATCTGCCTGAAGAAGCTCCGGTAGGCCTGCGGGACCGGCTTGGTGCGCAGCGCGATGACGCTCGATCCGCGGTAGCGGCCGGCGAGCTCGTGGAGGCGATCGACGAGCTCGCGCGGGCTCGAACGCCGGCGGGCCGCGACCGTCACCCAGCTCAGCGAGAGGCCGGGGAACTCATCCCGGACGACCGGCTCGACGAACCCCTCGATCGCGTTCACGGGTGGACGATCGCGTCACGGCTGCCGACGAGCGACTGGACCTGTGGTTCGAGCGCAGCGCTCGTCTGCCACTTGGGGCCGATCAGCCGGGCCTTGACCACGCCGCCACGATAGGCCAGCTCGGCCATCGGACAGACGACGACGCCGTACAGCGCACCCACCGAGCCATCGCTGTCGAATGCGACCGGAATCGTCCAGTGATGCGAGCGGATCAGCGCCGCGGTGCTCGAATGGCTCGCATCCACCGCGACCGCCGCGAACTGCACCTGCGACGGCGGGAAGCGACGCGAGAGCTGCTGGAGCGCGTCGACCTGATGCTCGCACTGAGCCGCGCCGGTGACGAAGAACGACAACACCAGCGGCCGGCTGGCGGCGATCAGGCAGATGTTGAGCGCGCGCGGGTCGTGGCGGGCCAGCGTGCACGGCGGGTTGAGGTTCGGGGTGCCGTTGAGGTTCGTGTTCGCGAGCGGCGCGGCGAAGAAGCGCAGCCGCTTGCCGGCCGGGATGCCGGTCGTGCCGACGCCGTTGGAAGCGAACTGGTAGATCGAGACCGCGATCACGACCACAAGGCCGAAGATCCCGACCATCAAGCGGTAGTGCCGAGCGTCGACGACTGGCGGCGGCAGGCCGGCGCCGGACGTGGGCGGAGCTCCAGCGTCCGGCGAGGCCGGCTCGCGGCCACTCGCCCGATCGGGGTCCAGGCGCCCGAGCAGCCCCGGTTGCGGCTCCGGGTCACCCTCACCGGAGCGCGTCTCGTCAGTCACGCTACGGGCGAGCGCTGCCGCAGCCCGACGCGACCGGCGATCGCGTCCGGCAGCGATGCAAGCCGCTCGAGCGAGCCGCCGCGCTCGGCCAGCGCCAGCACCGCGGGCAGCACCAGCAGCACCCCGGCGAGCGACACGGAAAGATCGACGAGCGTCACGAAGCCGAAGTCGCGCAGCATCGTGATGTCGGAAAGGATCAGGACGCCGAAACCGACGATCGCCGTGATGCCGGACGCGAGCACCGCGGCGCCGGTCGAGCGGTAGGTGCGCTGCAGCGCCGTCGATAGGTCCGTCGAGGCGGCGCGCTCCTGCCGGTAGCGCTCGGACAGCAGCACGCTGAACTCGGTCGAGATCGCGATCACCAGCGTTCCGAGCGTCGCCGACATCGGGTTCAGCGGGATCCCGATCAGGAACAGGATCAGCGCCGACCAGCCGGTCGCGAGAGCGATCGGGATCATCGGGACGATCGCCCGCCGGAGGTCGCGGAACACGATAACCAGCACGAGACCGACCGCCAGCAGACCGGCGATCAGCATCAACAGCCGATGACCCGAGGACGACAGCGCCGCGTCGGCCTCGGCCGCCAGCACCGGCAGCCCGGCGAGCTGGGCGCTGACCCCGGCCGGCGGGTGCAGCTGCGATCGCATGTAGTCGATCACCCGGGCCTGGCGCGAGAGCGGCATCAGCCGGATCCCGAACGCGAGCGTCGCTTCGCGGTGGTCAGGCGTGATCACCGCCTGTGAGAAGTACGTCGGCACGGCAGCGAGCAGATCGCTTATCTGGGGCTGGGTGAGGCTGATCTGGCGCGTTGACTGGCTGCTGGTCGAGAACAGGTCGGGCAGCGAGAGCGCCGGGCAGAGCGTCGAGTGGGCACAGCCCCGCTCCTCGAGGTAGCCATAGTGAGTCAGGAGCTTGTTCTCGTAGGAGATCATCCACTCGACCGTCTTCGGCGTCGCGACATTGGGGGCGCGGACGGTGACGTCGATCTCGCCCGAGACGCCGGTGACCTTCTCGAGCGTCCGCAGATTGCGCAGCGCCGGGAGGTTCGGCGGCACCAGCTTGGTGACGTCGGATTGCACCGCCGTCTGCGTGTTGACGATCCATCCGGCGAGGGCGAGGACCCCGGCGCAGGCCAGCACGCGGCCGGGGTTGCGGGTGACGGCGGCGATCAGGCGGGCGCCGCCAGAGCCGGGGCCGAGTTCTGACCCGCCGGAGCGCAAGTTTGCGGCGACCGGGCCGCCGATCCCAGAACCGGCTTGACGGCCGCGAGCGCGACGGCTCATCGCTCTGACGGGCGCGGCAGCGCGCCGCCCGAACTCGCCGAAGATCTCGACCGCCCCCCGCCACGCTCCCCCGATCAGCGAGCCGACACCGCCCACGATCTCCGAGGCGCCCCGCAGCCACGCGCCCGCCACCCCACCGTCGCGCTCTGAGAAGACGAGCGCCGCCGAGCCCGCGAACAGCGCGCACGCCAGCGCGATCGCGATCCCGGCCACCAGCAGCAGGCCGAAGCCCTGGACCATCGGCACAGGCGACAGCAGCAGGACGAGGAACCCGGTCGCGGTCGCCAGCGCGGCGGTCGCGATCGTCGGCATCGCCGTGCCGGCGGCATGGGCGACCGCCTGGCGGGCGTCAGCCGCCCCGTCCGCGTCGCTGCGCGCCTCCTGGGCGCGAGCCTGGAACTGGATCCCGTAGTCGACCGCGAGCCCGATCAGGATCGGCAGCACCGCGATCGACGCCATCGTCAGCGCGGCTCCGAGTAGCGCCAGCAGCCCGAACGTGATCCCGGCCGCAGCCAGTGCGATCGCGAGTGGAAGCAGGCGAAGCCGCGAGCGGAACACGATCAGCAGCGTGATCGCCATCACGATCAGGACCGCTATCAGCAGGCCGCCGATCGAGTTGGTGATCGTGCTCGCGAGCTCGTTGAGGACCACCGGGACGCCGGTGACCGTGTACTTGCCGCGGTATGCCGAGCGGAACATCGGCATCGCGATCGCCTGGCGGATCCAGGAGATCGCCTGCGCCTGCTGGGAGTCAGACAGCGAGGACTTCAGCCGGATCTGGATCAGCGCCGAGTTGGCGGTTGGGAACAGGTAGGCGAAGCGCGCCTTGGGCTGGTTGACGCCCCGCGTCTGGTCGAACACGATCTCGGGGATGAATTGCGGCGAGTCGATCGACGGCAGCGCCGTGATCCCGGAGGTGACCGCGAGCGTCTCGAGCTGCTGGAGCTGCTGCTGGTACTCGAGCTGGCCGGCGGCCCGGGCCTCGTTGAGCGCCTTGGCGTGGCTCATCCCCCGCCCGAGCGCCAGCTGGTAGGCACTGCGCTCGGCGCTCTTGACCGAGGTGCCGACGCCGGCCATCATCGTCTTGATCTCGGTGTTGACGGCCGCGACCGCGCGGTTGAGGAACGTGCCGGGGCCGTAGACGGCCTGCACGGGCTTGTAGCGCGCGAGCTTGCCGCACGGGCTGTTGACGCCGCCGTACGGGGTGTGGGGAGCGCTCGACGGGACGAATGCGCGCAGCGATTGGTCCGCCACCACGTACTGACCGGCGAAGCAAGCCTCGAGCTGCGTCAGCGTGGCGAGGTCCTTGGTCTCCACGAGGTCGGGCAGCGGCTCGCGGATCAGCACGATCACGGCGTCGTCGCCGAAGTGACGCTCGTCGTCGACCGTCGCCTTATAGCTCGCGGACGACTTCGAGACGAACGTGTCGGTTCCGGCCGATGGCTTGAGGCCAAGCGAAAGCAAGCCACCGCCGAGCGCCAGCGCGGCGACGATCCCGAGCGTCAGCAGCGGCCGGCGGGCCGCGGCTCCGGCGAGCTGCTCGAACCTCTTGGCGACAGTCATCGCCGGGTCAGGCTACCGGCGGGCGCGGGCAATTCGCGCCGATCGACACGAACCCCTGGCCCCGATCTCAGTCCATCGTCAGCGGGCCCTGCGACTCGCCTGACAGGAACTGGCGAATGAAGGGGTTGTCGGAGTTGAGCATGTCCTCGGCGGGCCCCGCCTCGACGATCCGCCCTTTCCAGAGGACGTTGATGTAATCGGCCACCCGGCGGGCGCTCATGATGTCGTGCGTGATCACACAGAAGGTCGGAAGGTGCGCCCGCTGCTTCTCCTTGGCCTCGTCCATCATGTCGCGGTGGATCTCGAGGATCAGCTCGCCGAGCAGCGCCGTGCGGACCGGATCGAGGCCCGAGTCGGGCTCGTCGAACAGGACGATGTCTGGCTCGAGCACCAGCGCCCGCGCGAACCCGGCACGCTTGCGCATCCCGCCCGAGAGCTCGTTGGGCATCTTCGTGCGAGCGCTGCCGAGACCGACCTCATTCAGCCGCCGCATGACGATGTCCTGGACCTCGTCCTCGCCCTTCTCGGTGTGCTGTCGCAGCGGGAAGGCGACGTTGTCGAACAGGTTCATCGACCCGAACAGCGCTCCGTCCTGGAACAGCAGGCCGAACTTCTTGCGCATATCGAACAGGTCATCGTCGGCCATGTTCGGCACCGATTCGCCGTGTACCAAGATGTCGCCCTGATCGGGATAGAGCAGCCCGACCATGTGCTTGATGCAGACAGACTTGCCCGTCCCGGACGGCCCGAGGATCATCGACACCATCCCCTCGGGCAGGCCCATGTTGAGGCCGCGCAGGATGTGCGAACGCCCGAAGCTCTTGTAGGTGTCAATGAACTCGACCGCGTCGGGGCGGCCTGAGGGATAGACCTTGTAGGTGTGCCATTGGTACTCGTCGTCTGAGACGCCGCTGGGCGGCTCGGGACGGGGCGGCGCCTCGTCGACGACTGACACCCGCGACTCGTTGCGCTCCTGCTCCTGCTCCTGGTACTCGTCCGTCTGCTCCCAGCGCGGCGTGTCTTCGATCTCGCCGCCGTGCGGCGCGGCGCTCTTGATCTGTTCCTCGCGCTCCTCGGGCGAGAGCTCGATCTCGGCGCCGCGAGCCGCGGCGCTGTTGGCGTCGCTCTGGTCCCCGATCTCGCGCGGATCGTCGCTCATCCGCGCCTCGTCGTCTCCAGACGGGTCGGCCTGCTCGGTCTCGGGCTCGTCCGTTTGGTCTTCGGTCTCGGGCTCGTCCGTTTGGTCTTCCATTTAGCCTCCGATTGGTGCGCGCGGATTCGCGCCCCAGAAGAGCTGCGTTCCGAGCATGCCGATGAGGTGGACGCTGACGATGTTGAGCACCATCGACTTGGCCGTCGCAGTGCCGACGCCGACCGGTCCGCCGCTGGCGTTATACCCGTAGTAGCAGCCTACGAGCACGATCACGACGGCCATCGCCATCGCTTTTATCAAGCTATATAAGAGGTCCGGCGGGTTCTGGAATTGCCAGAAGATCAATAAGAATCCGCCCGAAGAGACGTAGCCGATCTGCTGCACGACCGCGAGGTAGCTGGCGAAGAAGCCGGCGCCGATCGAACACAGGTAGACGAACGGCAGCACGAGCAGCGCGGCCAGCAGGCGTGTCGCGCACAGGAAGGTCATGCCGCTGATGCCCATCACCTCAAGCGCATCGATCTCGTCGGAGATCCGCATCGAGCCGAGCTCGGCGACGATCCCGGTGCCGACCTTGGCGGCCATCATGTAGCCGAACACCAGCGGCACCAGTTCGCGCAGATCGCACCACGCTGCGAACACGCCCGAGTACGCCGGGGTGCCGTCGCTGTAGGTGAAGTAGGCGCCCTCGATCCCGCACTGCAGGCCGATGATGAACACCAGGCCCCAGATCACGAGCGTCGAGGAGATGATCAGGATCCCGGCCTGCCGCAACGCCTCGCCGAAGAACCGGAACACCCGCAGGGTGACGATCTCGCGCACGACCTGCCCGGTGAACTTGACGATCTCACCGAACGCCTCGACCCAGCCCTTGGGTGTGATGATCAGGTCGTTCACTTGATGATCGTGGTGATCTCGGGGTGGGTGGCCAGCAGCGTCTGGGTGAACGCGTAGTTGAACGCGAACACGCCCAGGAAGGCGATCACCACCGCCTGGTTGACGGCGCGCCCCACCCCCTCGGCACCGCCGGAGGCGGTCATCCCCTTGTAACAGCAGACGATCGCGATGATCGCTCCAAACAGGGTCGTCTTCAGCACCGAGCCCCACAGGTCCGTGGTCTCGGCGTTGTTGAAGAAGGTCGCCCAGAACGGGCCGAGCGGCGCATGGTTGACCAGCGTCGCGAGGATCCCGCCGAAGATCCCGAAGATCAGCGCGTAGACGTCGAACAGTCCGGTCAGCAGCATCAGCGCCAGAAAGCGCGGCACGACCAGGTTCTTGACGGGGTCGACGCCGAGCACCTGCAGCGCGTCGAGCTCCTCGCGGATCTTGCGGGCGCCGAGGTCAGCGGTGATCGCCGTCCCGGCGACGCCGGCGAGCACGATCGCGTCGACGAACGGCGCGAACTCGCGGATCGAGGCGAGCACGAAGAAGCCGCCGAGGCGGTCCAGGGCGCCGAACAGGACGAGGAAGTTCGCTGCCTGCAATCCGGGTGCCTCGTAGCCGAACGCGATCGTCGAGATCAGCAGCGGAAACCAGCACAGCTTCATCGCGAACAGGAACTGGCCCACGAATTCGCTGCCGTAGGGGTAGGGCGGCCGGACCGCGGAGACGAGCGTCTTGCCCGTCAGGATCATCATGTTGCCGACCTCTTCGAGAACGTTCTTCGTTGGTAAGAACGCTCGGTCGGCGACTGCTCTGATCAACCTCTCTCTTCCTCCAGGGGGGCACTGGGCTCGAAAGCGAAGCTACCGCGGGGTAAGCCTACGGTACCCGTATCTCAAAGAACAAATGCGAACCGTCGGCCCTCCAGGAGAACCTGCGTGCCGACTAGCACTTTGTTGGTATGTTGCGCCCGCGTTGAGCGCGTGGAGAACGAGGAGCTGCAAGATCGTGGCCGGTGCCGTGGCGATGCTGGCGCTGGTCGCCTGCGGATCGGGCGCCGAGCAGAATGCCCACGAGCACAGCGGCAAGTTCAAGGTCGCGGTCAGCACCGCGAGCTTCCCGGCCACGCAAACGCTGTCCGAGCACACCCACCTGGTGATCACGGTGCGCAATGCCGGCAACAAGCCGATCCCGAACCTCGCGGTGACGATCTGCAACGTCACCTGCACCTACCCGGCGCCGAAGGGCGAGGGCTCGAGCTCGCAGGCGTTCGCCCACAGCATCAGCCAACCGTACGTCGCCAACCCGTCGCGGCCGATCTGGGTCGTCGACCGGCCGCCCGGCCCGTGTTACTACAGCTGTCAGGCCGGCGGCCAGGGCGCCTATGTGACCGCCTACGCGAATACCTGGGCGCTCGGGCACCCGCTGGCGCCGGGCCATTCGGCGACCTTCGCCTGGGGCGTGACCGCAGTCACCCCCGGCCACTGGGTGGTCGCGTGGGAGGTCGCCGCCGGGCTCAACGGCAAGGCCAAGGCGGTGCTATCGGACGGCTCGCTCCCGAGGGGCACATTCACGGTCCACATCGCGACCAAGCCGCAGCAGTCCTACGTCAACAACCAGGGCCAGATCGTGGTCGTGTCGAAGGGCAAGGGCGGCTGACGCCCGGCGGCTGCTGGCGGTGGCCGGCGGCTGTGACCGGCTGCCCGCCGCGCTTCAAGCGTCGCTCGACGACGCCCAGATGTTGAGGCTGCCATCTACCGCGTAACGGTCGATCTGCTCGAGCTCGGACGCGCCGATCTCGAGACGATCGAGCGCGGCGAGGTTCTGCTCGAGCTGCTCGACGCTTGAGGCGCCGATCAGCGCCGAGGTGACACGCTCGTCACGGAGCACCCAGGCGAGCGCCAGCTGCGCGAGCGTCTGACCCCTGGCCTTGGCGATCTCCCCCAGCGCGCGGACGCGCTCCAGGTTCTCGTCGGAAACCAGGTCCTCGGAGAACGCCTGCCCGCGCCGGACGCGCGAGTCCTCGGGAATCCCATTGAGGTACTTGTCAGTCAGCAGGCCCTGGGCGAGCGGCGAGAAGGCGATGCAACCGATGCCCTCTCGCCCGAGCACGTCGAGCAGACCGTCCTCGATCCAGCGGTTGAACATCGAGTACGACGGCTGGTGGATCAACAGCGGCGTGCCGAGGTCGCGCAGGATCGCGATCGCCTCCTTGGTCCGCTCCGGGCCGTAGGAGGAGATCCCGACGTAGCGCGCCTTGCCCTGCTCGACCGCGGAGTGCAGCGCGCCCATCGTCTCGCGCAGCGGGGTCTCAGGATCGAAACGGTGCGAGTAGAAGATGTCCACGTAGTCGAGGCGCATCCGCGTGAGGCTCTGGTCCAGCGAGCCGAGCACGTACTTGCGCGAGCCGTGGTCGCCGTACGGGCCGGGCCACATGTCGTAGCCCGCCTTGGTCGAGATCACGACCTCGTCGCGCAGGCGATGGAAGTCCTCGGCGAAGATGCGCCCGAAGTTGATCTCAGCGCTGCCGTACGGGGGTCCGTAGTTGTTGGCCAGATCGAAGTGCGTGATCCCGCGGTCAAACGCCCGCCGCAGGATCGCGCGGCTGATCGCCAGCGGGCGGTCGTCGCCGAAGTTCTGCCAGAGGCCGAGCGAGATCGGCGGTAGCAGCAGGCCGCTGCGGCCGCAGCGGCGGTAGTCGAGCTGGTCGTAGCGGTCGGCCGCCGGCGCGTAGACCGAGGCCGGACCGGCCTGAACGATCGAAGCCATCGGCGGCCATTATTCCAACTGCCCATCAATCTGCGCATTTTGCGCACTGCCGCCATCCCGGCGGAGCGTGGTCTTTGCGACCGTTTTGGCCATCGGGATAGTGACCGCCGCGCGATCGTCACCTACATTTGCCTGACTCGTCTCCACGAGACGCATGTACACGTGCGCGCCCGCGCCGCCGGGGCGCGCAGAGAGGAAGGAACAAGAAGAGCGCATGCCCATTCGACAGCAGAACGTCCTCGCAGCACAGTGGGCTCCCAACGGGGGAGCGATCGGTGCTCCAGACCTCACGGTCGCCGACAACCAATTCTTCGGAGCAAACGTGTTCAGCTCGGCAGTGCAGCGCCAGCGGCTGCCGAAGGACGTCTTCAAGCGCCTGCAGGTGACGCTGGCGCGCGGCGAGGCCCTCGACACCTCGCTCGCCGACTCAGTCGCGCTGGCGATGAAGGAGTGGGCGCTCGAGAAGGGCGCGACCCACTACACCCACTGGTTCCAGCCGCTGACCGGCTCGACCGCCGAGAAGCACGACAGCTTCTACTCCCCGACGGGCGAAGGGACGGCGCTGGCCGAGTTCACCGGCAAGGAGCTGATCCAGGGCGAGCCGGACGCGTCATCGTTCCCGACCGGTGGCATCCGGGCGACGTTCGAGGCCCGCGGCTACACGGCCTGGGACCCGACCTCGCCAGCCTTCATCCTCGAGAACCCCAACGGGGCGCTGCTCTGCATCCCGACCGCGTTCGCATCCTGGACCGGCGAGGCACTGGATCACAAGATCCCGCTGTTGCGCTCGATGGATGCGCTCTCGAAGTCCGCGATCCGGGCCCTGCAGCTGTTCGGCAACAAGGCCGGCTCGCGCGTATTCACGACCGTCGGGCCCGAGCAGGAGTACTTCCTGATCGACGAGCAGTACTACTTCGAGCGTCCTGACCTGATCACCACGGGCCGCACCCTGTTCGGGGCCAAGCCCCCCAAGGGTCACGAGCTCGACGACCATTACTTCGGGTCAATCCCGGAGCGGATCCTCGCCTGCATGCTCGACACCGAGCGCGAGCTGCAGAAGCTCGGCGTCCCGGTCAAGACGCGCCACAACGAGGTCGCGCCTAACCAGTACGAGATCGCGCCGATCTTCGAGAACTCGAACGTCGGTACCGATCACCAGCAGCTGACGATGCAGATCATGCAGAACGTCGCCCGCCGCTACGGGCTCGTGTGCCTGCTGCACGAGAAGCCGTTCGCGGGCGTAAACGGATCGGGCAAGCACAACAACTGGTCGATGGGCACTGACCTGGGCGAGAACCTGCTCGAGCCCGGCGACACGCCGCACGAGAACCTCCAGTTCCTGTTCTTCTGCGCGGCCGTGATCCAGGCGGTCAACAAGCACCAGGGCCTGCTGCGGGCGTCGATCGCGTCGCCCGGGCAGGATTACCGCCTCGGCGCCAACGAGGCGCCGCCGGCGATCATTTCGATCTTCCTCGGCGCCGAGCTCGAGAAGGTCTTCGGAGCGATCGAGCGCGGTGAAGTGGGTGAATCGACCGAGGAGTCGTTCCTCGGCCTTGGCACCCCGGTGCTGCCGCCGCTGCCGATGCACGGCGGCGACCGCAACCGGACGAGCCCGTTCGCGTTCACCGGCAACAAGTTCGAGTTCCGCGCGCTGGGGTCGAGCCAGTCACTGTCGCTCCCGAACACGGTGCTCAACACGATCGTCGCCGAGGCGATCGACTACCTCGCCGAGGAGCTCGAGAACGAGCTCGGCGACGGCACTGACCTCGAAGCGGCGCTGCGGCCGATCCTGCAGCGCAGCTACGCGGCCAACAAGCAGATCATCTTCGGCGGCGACAACTACGCCGAGGAGTGGCACGAGGAGGCACAGCAGCGCGGCCTGCTGAACCTGCAGGCGACGCCGGACGCGATGCCGTACCTGATCAATGACCAGAGCCAGGAGCTGTTCTCTAACTACGGCGTCCTGTCCGGGCGCGAGCTTGAGTCACGCTACGAGGTGTTCCTCGAGCAGTACGTGACCAAGATCAACATCGAGGCCGAGACCGCGGCGGCCATGGCGCGCACGATGCTGGTGCCCGCCGCGGCGCGCTACATCTCGCTGCTGGTCAGCGCCCAGCTGTCTGAGCTCGCGAGCGAGATCGACGGGCTGTTATCGAACCTCGTCGATGCGGTGAAGGCGCTGGAGTCGGCGAACCGCGCCGAGAACCAGCCCCACGACGACGTGCTCAAGCACGCCGAATACATGCGCAGCAAGACGATCCCGGCGATGGCCGCAGTCCGCGATTCGGCGGACCAGCTCGAGAAGCTCGTCGCCGACGACCTCTGGCCGCTGCCGAAGTACTCGGAGATCCTGTTCATCAAGTAGCGCCTGATCGCCGATTCGTCCGTACGGAGGCCCTGCGAAGCGCGGGGCTTCCGTCGTTTCCGGGCCGTCGCCACCTAGAGCGAGGCCGCGCCGAGTACGTTAGGATCCCGTTATCTCCCTTACTAACTCAGTAGAGGGCGTCAAGCGGCGTGCACTGGCAAGGCTGCGCGGCGAGCCCAATATTCGCTCGCTGGTCAAACAGGGGATGCACGTGGGGGTTGGCACCCACATCCCCCGCCACTCAATCTATATCGATCGCCTCCACCCTTGGCTGATCTCGATCGGCGACCACGTGATGCTGGCGCCGTACGTCTCAATTCTCACCCACGACCCGACGCTCGCCCAGCACACGGGTCAGACGCGTCTCGGGAGAGTTGAGATCGGCAACCGGGTGATGGTCGGCGTCAGCGCCGTGATCCTCCCCGGCACCAGCATCGGCGACGATTCGGTGATAAGCGCGGGCGCGCTGGTGCGTGGCGAGATCCCGCCGCGATCGCTCGTGATGGGCAACCCCGGCAAGGTGACACCAGTCAAGGGGGCGGTTGCGTGGCACCGGGCAAGCAGCAAGAACGCTCCGTTCTGGCCGAAGGAGGGCTGGACGATCGGTCAGGGGATCACGGAGGAGCGCATGCGCCGACAGTGGGAGGCGCTCGCTAACTGCGCGTCGGGGTTCGTGCCAGCTCGCGCTGCCCCCGGGAGCCCCTACGAGCTCGGTCAGGGCAGCGGCGATCGCCGAGATCTGCATCAGCACTAACGGTGGCACCCGGCGTGAGGGCATCCGGCGTGAGTGCGTCCGCGGACGCGCCGGTTCGCGACCGGCGCCAGTAGCCGTCGGCGCCACGTCGGATCTACCAAGATCTACACGTTCGGATGTGATTTCGTTTATATTCGCGACTTAGGACGCAACAGGGGGAGGGGCGCTTCCGGTGTCAAACGACGAGGTGAGACAGGCGTTTGTCGTCGCGCTTGAGCTGCCGCCCGACGCCGAGGTCGAGACCCTCGAGATTGGTTTGAACCCGCAGTGGGACTCCGCCGGGCACATGGCCCTTGTCGCGGAGTTCGAGGATCGCTTCGGGATCGATCTGGAGACCGACGACATCGTCGAGATGACCAGCTACGCCAAGTCGCTCGAGATCCTTCGACGGCACGGGGTCGAGGTGTAGGCGATGTCGTCTCCGTTTGCGTTCCTGGATCGGCCGACAGACGAGCCGGTCCTGGTGGACGCTGGGGCAGGGAGGATCTGGACCCAGGACGAGCTGGCGGCCGCGGTCTTGCGGTTCGCCGAGCGCCTTCACACAGGTCGGCACGAGCTCGTCTTCTGCCTGTGTGGCCGCGACGTGGCATCGATTATCGGCTACATGAGCGCCGTCACGGCAGGCCACGCGGCGGCCCTGCTCGACGCCGCCGCGCCCGCGGAGCTGACCGACGCTCTGATCGCCCACTATCGCCCATCGTTTGTCGTCGTCTCAAACGACCGTGATCCGATCCCGGTGGTCAAGCAGAACCGTCCCGGCGCCAGCCCCGCGCTTGCGCCAGATCTCTCGCTCCTACTGTCGACGTCAGGCACGACCGGCAGCCCAAAGCTGGTGCGGCTAGCGCGCCGGAACCTGGACGCGAATGCCACCTCGATCGTCGAATACCTCGGCATCGACAGGCACGAGCGGGCGATTCAGAGCCTGCCTCTCCACTATTCCTACGGCCTGTCAGTGCTCCATAGCCACCTGGCGGCTGGAGCCAGCGTGATCCTGACCACGCATTCGATCATGCTCCCCGCGTTCTGGGCCGATGCCGCACGGTGGGGAGCGACCTCGTTTGCCGGCGTTCCGTATTCGTACGCGATCCTCGAACGCGCCGGCCTGCTTCGAAAAATGATCCCGGAGAGCATGCTCACCCTGACGCAAGCCGGTGGCCGGCTCGAGCCGGCTGCGGTGACCGAACTGCACGAGCTAATGAGCGCCCGCGGCGGCCGGCTATGGGTCATGTACGGTCAGACCGAGGCCACCGCGCGGATCTCGTACGTCCCTCCCCAGTCGCTACCGGAGAAGGCCCAGACGATCGGGATACCGATCCCCCAGGGGCGCCTGACCATTCGCTCGGGCGACGAGGAGGTCACCGAAGCGGGGGTCGAGGGCGAGCTCATCTACCACGGCCCGAACGTGATGCTCGGCTACGCCAACGATCCCGAAGACCTTCTGCTCGAAGATCAGCTGAATGGCGAGCTGCATACCGGCGACCTGGGATCGTTCGACGAGGAAGGCTTCTTCCGGATCACTGGGCGGATCAAGCGGATCGCAAAGATCATGGGGCTCCGCATCAACCTTGACGAGATCGAAGCAGCCGCGAGCGTCCATGGGTCTGTCGCGGCGGTCGACGCGGGCGAGCAGATCATTCTCTTCCGCCGCCAGGGAGCAGCGGTGACAGCAGACGAGCTGCGGAGCGAGCTCGCGCACCGGTTCGGCCTCAGGATGAGCTCATTCGCGGTCAGGGAGATCGAACAGCTGCCGGTTAGCTCATCCGGCAAGGTCGACTACGCGCTGCTTGCGAGACACGATGCCGGTTGAGGCGCTGCTGGACGCCGCGTCCTACTCGCTCGCTCAACCGGAGAAGGAGCGCCTCCTCACCGAGCGGCTGCGCGAGCTGACGTTGATACACAGGGAGCGCTCGGACGCATACCGCCGGATACTCTCGGCGCTGGGAACGGAGCCGGAGGCGATCCGGTCGCTGGCCGACGTGCCGATCCTGCCGATCGGGCTGTTCAAGAGCCATGCGTTGCGCAGCATCCCCGAGGAGCACGTGTTCAAGGTGATCACGTCGTCTGGAACCACCGGCGCCGCGACGAGCCGCATCTACCTCGATGCCCCGGCCGCGCGGCTGCAGACGCGCGCGCTTGCGAGCATCATGACTCACTGGCTGGGGTCCTCTCGGCTCCCGATGCTGATCGTCGACTCGCGGACGACGATCATGGATCGACGGACGCTGGCGGCGCGCGGTGCTGGGATCAACGGCATGTCGATGTTCGGGCGTGATCATTTCTTCGCGCTTCACGCCGACATGGGACTCGACCGGGAGGCCCTGGCTGCCTGGCTGAGCCGCCACGGAGGCTCACCGGTGTTGATCTTCGGCTTCACATTCATCGTCTGGGAGCATCTCCTCGGCGCGCTGCGTCCCGGCGAGATCGACCTCACGAATGGGATCCTTCTCCACTCGGGCGGGTGGAAGAAACTCGCCGATCGAGCGGTGGACAGCGAGGCTTACAAGGCCGAGCTGCGGCGGATCACCGGGCTGCGCCGTGTTCACAACTTCTTCGGAATGGCCGAGCAGACCGGGACCGTGTTCGTCGAGTGCGATCACGGCCTACTCCACGCCCCGAATGCAGCCGACGTCATCGTCCGTGATCCCGCGAACTGGGAGGTCGTGGCCGACGGCGAGGTGGGAGTCGCGCAAATGCTCAGCGCGTTGCCCGAGAGCTATCCAGGCCACTCGATCCTGACCGAGGACCTTGTCCGGGTGGAGGCGGTCGATAGCTGTCCCTGCGGGCGGCGCGGCAAGGCGATTTCGGCGCTCGGCCGGGTCCCTGCGGCCGAGCTCCGCGGCTGCAGCGACGTCTACGCCGCGGCCGGAGAAACCGCCACGTGATAGTCGAGCAGCTCGTTCCGCGCGTCGGCGGCACCGAGGTCGACGCGCTGCTCGAGACGCTGCGGGGCGCCCCACAGACCAGCAGCGATCCATTTCAGCCGTTGCGGATCGAGTTCAGCGAGGCGCTCTCGCGCGCGATCTTCCATCATCCGCGGTCGAGGTCGTTTCCGGACGTGCTCGCGGCGGGGTTCTGGCTTCGCCGTGCGGCGGTGATGCGCCTCGCTCAGCGGTTCGCGGAGATCCAGATCCCAGGCTCGATCCGTGCGCCACGCGGGCTCGCATTCCACCTTCCCCCGGCCAACGTCGACACCCTGTTCGTATATCCGCTGATCGCCTCGGTCCTGGTCGGCAACCTCAACGTCGTGCGCGTCTCACGCAACCGGCCCACGGAGCGGGTTGCGCTCCTGTGCGAGGTGCTCCGAGACGTGCTGGCAGAGGATCGGTTCAGCGAGTTCCGCGACGAGCTGGCGGTGATCAGCTACGGACATGAGGCAGAGCCGACCGCGGCGATCTCGCTCGAGGCCGACGTGCGGCTCCTCTGGGGCGGCGATCAAACGATCGAACGCCTGCGCGCAGTGCCGATCCGCGCCCGTGCGCACGAGCTCACGTTCGGCGACCGCTTCTCGTTCGCGGTGCTCCGTCCCGAGGCGGTGCTGGAAGCGAGCGGCAAAGAGCGCCACGCGCTCGCTCAGCACCTGTTCAACGACGCCTATTGGTTCGACCAACTGGCTTGCTCCTCGCCGCGGGTGCTGATTTGGGTTGGCGGTGAACCACAGGTCGACGCGGCGGGCGAGGTGCTGTTCGGTGAGCTCGCACGCGTGATCGAGGACGAGGGCTACAGGCTTGAGGCCGGCGCCGCGATCGCGAAGCTGACGTTCGCTTATGGCGCCTTGATCGACCGTCCGGTCGAGAGCATCCACCAGGTTGGCAACGAGCTGTTCGTCCTCCGGCTGAGCAACCTCGACAATTTCGACCGTGCACATCCGGGCGCCGGGCTGTTCTTCGAAGCGCGTGTTGACTCGCTGTCGGAGTTGGTCAGCTTCGTCGAGCGCAGGGACCAGACGCTGACGGCGCACGGCCTCGCGGACGAAGAGCTGCAGGAGTTCGCGCGATCGCTTCACGGCCGCGGCATTGACCGGATCGTCGGCTTCGGCGAGGCGCTGACGTTCGACATCCTCTGGGACGGCTACGACCTGCTGAGCGAGCTGACCCGCACGGTCACGATCCCAGAAGCGGCCTAGGTCTGGAGTACGGGAGCGCCGCCGGCGAGGCACCGCAACTTGCGGGTGCCGACACGGGTTTTCGCTACGGTGACTGGCCGTATGGTGGAAGACCGCGTGGAGCGCGGTAATCCAGGCAAGGGGTATCGCCGGCTCCGTCGTCCGCTCGCAGCGGTGCTCGCCGTCGCGTGCGCCGGCGTGCTCGCCGGCGGCTGCCTAGAGGGCGCCGCATTGGGCGCATCCGGAGGCTCGGCGCTTGGCGGCGGCGGGCAGGCGTCATCCGGCGGCGGATCCAAGACCGGCAACCCGTTCGCGAGACGGGCGATGTGGATCTGGGAGCTGCCCCAAGTCGACGGCGGCAACCTCGCGTCGATCATCGCTACCGCGCACCGCTACGGCGTCGGCACGCTGATGATCAAGAGCAGTGACGGGACCACCTTCTGGTCCTCGCAGTTCAGCCACCAGCTGGTGGCGGCGCTGCACGCGGGCGGATTGAAGGTCTGCGCGTGGCAGTACGTGTACGGCAACCACCCGGTGACCGAGGCCTACATGGGTGCCGATGCCGTCCATGACGGCGCCGACTGCCTGCTGATCGACGCCGAGAGCGAGTACCAGGGCAAGTACGTCGCGGCCCAGACCTACATCCAGCGGCTGCGCAAGCTGATCGGCCCGGGCTTCCCGCTGGCGCTGGCGGGCTTTCCGTACATCGACTATCACCCCGGCTTCCCGTATTCGGTGTTCCTCGGCCCCGGCGGCGCCCAGTACAACGTGCCGCAGATGTATTGGCGTGACATCGGTACCACGGTCGACGCGGTGTTCGCCCACACCTACTCCTACAACCTGATCTACGGGCGGCCGATCTTCCCGCTCGGACAGGTCTACAACTCGCCGCCGGCGCGCCAGATCGTTCGCTTCCGGCAGCTGTCGCGCGTCTACGGCGCCCCGAACGTCAGCTGGTGGGACTGGCAGGAGGCGTCGCCGGCGCAGTGGAGTGCGCTCTCGTCCAGCGCCGGGTCGCTGGGCGGATACGTCGCCAATGACCCGATGGCCAGCATCGGCGAGGGCGCGCAGGGAGACCTCGTCGTCTGGGCCCAGGAGCATCTGGTCAGCGCCGGCTACCAGATCCCGATCGACGGCAGCTTCGACCAGACGACGCTGGCCGCCGTGGAGGAGCTCCAAGCGGCACACGCGCTGACCGTCGATGGGATCGTCGGCCCCGACACGTGGACGGCGCTGCTGAATTACCCGCCGGCGAACGTCGTCTGGGGAGCGCCTGGGACGTCGCGCCGGCCGGCGCTCGCCCGCGACGCCCGGGCTCGCGCCGACCTGCGGGTGCTGCACGAGCCGGTGCCGCGGTCGGCGTCGCTACCCGAGCGCCGCGACGAGCTCGCCGGCGCTGGCGGCGCCGGGCGGCGCTGATCAGAGCAGCCCGTTCTCGCGCGCGTAGGCGACCAGCTCGGCGCGCGTGGTGCGCTGGGTCTTCTGCTGGATGTGAGCGCGGTGGGACTCAACGGTCCGCACGCTGAGAAACAGCTGGGCGGCGATCTCGGCGTTGGTGTGGCCGAGCGCGATCAGCCGCAGGACCTCGACCTCGCGGGCGCTGAGGTCATCCGGCGGCCCGGCCCCGGCGGGTCCGGCGGCGGCGAGCCGCGCGCCGAGCTCGGGGTTGAGGTACGTGCGTCCGTCGGCGGCCAGCCGGACGGCCTGGATCAGCTCGGCCTCGGCCGCCTCCTTGAGCACGAAGCCGGTCGCGCCGGCGCGCAGCGCCTCGCGCGCGAGCTCCGGATCGCCCTGCATCGTCAGCACGACGATGTGCGTCTGCGGCGCCGTCGCGAGGATCCTCGGGATCGCCGGGATGCTCGAGCCGCCAGGCATGTTGACGTCGAGCACCAGCACGCGCGGGTGGTAGGCGGCCACTCGGCGCTCGGTCAGCGCGACGTCGCCTGCCTCGGAGACAACCTCGAAGTCCTCCTCGGCATCGAGCAGCATCCGCAGCCCGGCGCGGACCACTTCGTGGTCGTCTGCGATCACGATCGTGATCGCGTCGCTGTTGAGGCCCTGCTCGGTCATGACGTGGATTCCAGCACGGTGCCCGGCTCGATCGAGGTCCGAGCTTGCGAATCGAGCTCCACCGCGCCGCGGACGACGACGCCGGCACCGAATGTGAAGTCGCCCCTGACGATTAGGCGCTGCGCCTCGCGCAGCGACGGCGGACCGTCCGGGAAGCGGCGCTCGAACTCGTCGATCAGCTTGTAGTAGCGCTTGTCGAGCTCGACATAGGGCAGCCCGTCGTCTCGCTCGGGAACCGGAGCGACATCGAGATCGGGGCTCAGCTCGTATACATCTGAGCGCAGGACCAGGAGATCGTCAGTCGTCTTTACCGGCACGAACCGGCGGCGCGGGACGAGCAGCAGGCTGGCGCCGGGAAAGCTCTCGATCGCCGCCCCCATCGCGCTCTCGAGCTGGATCACCGGGGTCGACTCGGGGTCGCGCGGATCGACGGTCTTGCGGTTGACGATCAGCGGCAGCTCGAGCACACCGTCGGAGCGCTCGAGCGAATCGGCCAATACGCGCAGGTCGATCCACAGATTGTTGGTGTTGTAGTAGCGCCAGCGGCGAAAATCCCGAAACGACTCCTCGTCCTCCGGCGGGGTCTGGGCGGTCTCGCGCAGGACCAGCTGGCCGTCAGCGCGGCGTCGGGCGATGTGGCCCCCCTTTCGGTCAGCCTCGGTCCCTTGCACAACCTCCATCAGAAACGGGATCTGGCGGTCGTCGATGTGGGCGACGATCCGCGGGTCGAGCTGCGCTCCAAGGTTGTCCGAGTTGGAGATCATCGCGTAGCGAAAGTCCTGCGCGAGCAGCGCGTCGAGCATCCCCGAGCGCCGTAGCGCGCCGTAGACGTCGCCGTGGCCGGGTGGGCACCACTCGAGCGCCGGCGCCGCCGGCCAGCTGACCGGCGTCAGCAGCTCGGCGTCGAGCTTCGGGATCATGCTCTGCTCGAAGTCGGGCGCCAGCCCCTCGTGCTCGATCTCGCCGTACTGCGACAGCGCACGCCCGGTCGCTTCCCGGGTCGCCTCGCTGTTCATCAGCACCAGCGGCAGCCTCACCCCGAGCCGCCGCCGCAGCGCCAGCGTCTGACCGACGATGATCTCGAGGAACGACCTCCCTTCGCGCGCCTGCACCAGCGACTTGGGCTCCTGGAGCCCCATCGACGTCGCGAGTCCGCCGTTGAGCTTGATCACGACCACGCGCGCGAGCGCGTCGGCGGCGTCGGTGTCGGGCAGCTGCTCGAGCGTCGGGATATCCCCCGCCGGCTCGAGCTCGGAGGTCGGCAGCATCGCCTCGTGCCCGGACTCCAGGCGCCGATAGGCGTTCTCGAACGCGCGGATCGCCTCCTCGTGGGCGCCCGCGTCGCGCATCTTGGCCGCCGCTGCCTGCAGGCCCTCGTCACTCATGTTTGTCATTTTGACCGCCAGGCCGGGCGCGCGCTTGGCGCGCCCCACCCGAGCGGCTACCTGGCGGTTGCCCGACGCCTGACCAGCGAGTCGAGCGTCACCGCGGCGATCAGCACGATCGCGGTCGCGATGTCCTGACCGGCGGCCGTGATGCCCATCAGCCCGAGCCCGTTGAACACTGCCGCGAGCACGATGCCGCCGAGCAGCGCGTGGATCATCTTGCCGCGCCCGCCGAACAGGCTCGTGCCGCCGATCACCGCAGCCGCGACGCCGAACAGCACCAGCTGACCGCCGTCGATGTCAGTCGCCATCGAGCCGAGCCTCGACTCGTAGACCAGCCCTGCCAGGCCGGCCGTTACCCCGGCCATGACGAAGCCGAGCGTCCGAATCCAGGGGACGTTGATCCCGGCCCGGCGCGCGGCCTCCGGATTGCCACCGATCGCGTAGATATAACGGCCACGGCGAGTCCGGGAGAGCAGGAAAGAATAGATCGCGATGATCGCGAGCACGAACGGGATCACCCACGGCACGCCCTCGAGCGTCACGAGCGCCCCGCGGTTGGTGTTGCAGATCAGCACCAGCACGATTCCACCGACGGCGCTCACGGCGATCGTCAGCAACGTGACGCTCAGCGGCGGCGCCGTCAGCCCGCGTCTGCGTCTTCGGGCTGCGTCGGCAAGCTTGTATGCGGCGAACAGGGCCAACACGACGACCAGGACGAGCCAGCCGAGCGCGGTGCTCATGTTCGAGTTCACGAGCTTGTAGACGGGACTGTTGGAATCGATTGGGATGACGCCGCCGACGGCGGTCTTGTCGATGTTGGCGAGCTCGAGCATGACGCCCTCGAACCCGAGCAGACCACCGAGCGTGACCACGAACGAGGGCAGCCCGAACCGCGTGATCAGCGTGCCCTGGAGGAGCCCACACCCCCCCGTGACGATGAGCCCGCAGATGATCGCCAGCCACCACGGGAAGTTGACCGGCGAGGCGATCAGCTCGGCGATCACGAAACCACCGACCGCCGCCACGTAGCCGACCGACAGGTCGATCTCGGACAGGAGCAGGACGAAGATCTCGGCCGCACCGAAGAGGATGAAGGTCGCGGCCTGCACGAACAGGTTGACCAGGTTGCCCGACGACAGGAACTGGGACTGCTCGAACTGGAAGAAGATCACGATGATGATCAGCCCGACGATGATCGGCAGCGCGCCGCTCTCGCCGTTGCGGATCCGCCGGCCCCAGGCGCGGAAGAACTCCGGCAGCGAGTCGGCGAGTACGTCGGGTGCTAGCGCCGCGAGCTCGACCTCGTCGAGCTCCTCGTCGCTTGGCGGAGCCGCCACGTGATCGCCGCCTGCCTCCGGCTCCGTTCCGACATCGGTTGAATCGGCCACTCTCTCCTCCTCCTCCTCGTGCCTCAGAAATCTAGAGCGGACACTAGGCTGCGGATTCCTTGCCGGCGGCCCCGGTGGTCATGTACTCGACGGCACTCTGACGATCGAACTTGGATGCCGGACCGCTGACGGCCAGCTGCCCCAGATAGAGGACCGAGATCCGGTCGGCGACCTCGAAAACATCGTTGAGGTTGTGCGAGACGACGAGCACCGCCACGCCGCGACTCGACAGCGTCTTGATCAGGTCCAGCACCATCGTTGTCTGCGCGACGCCGAGCGCCGCGGTCGGCTCGTCCATGATCACGAGCTTGGCCTGCGACATCACGGCCTTAGCGACCGCGACCGACTGGCGCTGGCCGCCGGACAGCGACGCGACCGGCTGCCGGATTGACCGCACGGTCGTCACCGAGAGCTCCTTGAGCGTCTGGCGCGTCTTCAGCTCCATCGTCTCCTCGTCCAGCACCCCACGACTCAACGGCTCATGGCCGAGGAACATGTTCTGCACGATGTCCAGGTTGTCGCACAGCGCGAGATCCTGGTAGATCGTCGTGATCCCGAGCGCCTCGGCATCCTTGGGGCCGTGCAGGGAAACGGGCTTACCCTCCCAGAGGATCTGGCCGCCGTCCGGGGGCCAGAGCCCGGAGACGGTCTTGATCAGCGACGACTTGCCCGCCCCGTTGTCACCGATCAGCGCGGTGACCTTGCCCGCGGGCACTTCGAGGTTGACTTTTCTCAGCGCTCGGACAGGGCCGAAAGTCTTGCTCACCTCTTTTAGCGAGAGCAGCGACCCGCTGCCGTTCGAAGGCGCTGGCGCGTCGGCGACCGGGCTTTCTGAAGTGCTCATCTGGTAGCCGTCCCAGGCGCTGTGCCCGCCCGCAAAAGCGGACGGGCACGTTGCACCTTGTCGTATTTGGTGGAGCCTACCCGCTTATCCCGTACTTCTTGCAGTCCGCGGCGTAGGTCCCCGCGCACAGCTGGCTGGCCGGCACGAAGTTGTCGTGGATGACCGTCGCGGCCATGTTCTGCGGGGTGACCCACTCCGGCTGGAGCAGGACTGACGGCACCGGCTTGTTCTCCTTGATGTCCTGCGTCGTGCCGTTCAGCAGCGCCGACGGCGGGGTCTTGCCCGCACGCAGGTACACCGCGAGAGCAGCCGCGGCCTGGGCCTCCTTGTAGATCGCCTTGTAGACGGTTCCACACTGATAGCCCGAGAGCACGTTCTGGAGCCCGGTCAGGGTTGCGTCCTGGCCGGTGGTCGGGAACGTCTGCGGCTTGATGCCGTGGGTCTTGAGGTAGGTGATGATCGGGGCGCCGTTCTCGTCATTTGGGATCAGCGCGGCGTTGATGTTCTTATGGGCCGTGTAAGCCTGCTCGAACTCGGTCAGCGCCGTGGGCGGATCCCACGTACCGACGGTCTTGCTCACCAGCGTCGCCTTCTTGCTCGCGAACAGGGGGTCCAGGACCGAGTTGTAACCGGTCGCGAACAGGGTCGCGTTGTTGTCCGTCGGGTCGCCGTACATCTCGACGAGCTGCGGTTTCTTGACCTTCCAGGCGGCGAGGCAACTGACCATTCCCTGGCCCATCACCTTGCCGACCGTCACGTTGTTGAAGCTGACGTAGTACGGGCGGCTGCCACCGAGCGTCAGGCGGTCGTAGTCGATCACCTTGACGCCGTGCGCGGCGGCGTACTTCTCCACCTGCGCGCCGGTTCCGGAGTCCTCCGGATCGCTCAGGATCACCGTCGCACCGTTGGTGATGTCAGTCTGCGCGTCGGTCAGGAACGTCGAGTCGCTCTTCTGCGCGTTCTGGATGATGATGTCCGAAGCGGGCACGCCAGCGGCCTCGAGTGCCTTCTTGAGGTCCGGCTGGTCGAACTCGACGTAGCGGGTCGAGCTGGTGGTGTCGGGCAGGATCGCCGCGACCTTTCCCTTGCCCGAGGCGCCGAGCGACTTCAACGCCGCCATCGACGAAAAGTCGCTGGTGAACGCATCAGCCGACACCGTCGGCGTGGCGGCGGCGGAACTGCTTGCGCTCGTACTCGAACTCGAACTAGAGCTTGATGAGCTGCTACCGCAGCCCGCGGCGGCTAGTGCCGCAACCGCGATTGCGGGCGCAACCGCGCGTTTCCAACTGATCATAAGTCTCCTCTCTAGGGGCGCCCCTGCGACGCCATCTGACTTTGATGGGCGACGGAGCCTCGGCTCAGTGCGCACCGAAAACGCTTTCACATCGGAGCGCGATTGTCCACAGGGCTTAATCGAGCCTAAATCGGCGAGCAGGATCGCAGTCGTGGCGGGGGGTTTTAGTCCGTCAGAGCAGCCGCGCGGCCGCGCCGGGCGCGACGACCACCGCGCCTAGAACCGGGGTCGTGCCCGGAGCCAGCAGCCCGAGGACCTGGCCGCCGAAGCCGCCGCCGACGATTCTGGCGCCGATCGCACCGGCGTCGCGGAGACGTTTCACCGTCGCCTCGACCGCGGGCGTCGAGACCTCGTAGCAGTCGCGCAGGCTGGCGTGAGACTCATTCAGCAGCTCGCCGACGCTGCCCAGGTCGCCGCGCCGTAGCGCCGCGCCGGTCTCGACGACACGCCGGTTCTCGGTGATCACGTGGCGCGCGCGGCGCGCGAGCGGTGCCGGCAGCTGCGCGGCCATCTCCAGCGTCGCCTCGCGCAGGCTGGCGATGCCCAACAGCTCGCACGCGCGGGCGCACTCGGCGCGCCTGACGTTGTAGCCGTCGGCGGCTGCGTTGGAGTGGCGCTGGCCCGAATCGACGGTGACCAACAGATGGTCGCGCAGGTGCAGCGCCACCGGGGTGACGGCGAGCGAGCGAAAGTCGATCTCGACGGCGCCGCCGGGCTGGCCGAACAGCGACGCGATCTGATCCAACAGCCCGCTCTGGGTGCCGACCCAGCGGTTCTCGATCCGCGAGCAGATCCGCGCCAGCTCGAGCCGCTCGGGCTCGCCCCCACCGGCAAGCCCGAGCAGGGCAAGGCAGAGCGCGACCTCGAGCGCGGCCGACGACGACAGTCCAGACCCGCGCGCGAGCGTGCCGCTGATCTCGAGCCTGCAGCTCTCGAGTTCGAACCCCGCCGACTGAAGCTCGGCGACCGCGCCGCGGGCGAAGCCCCGCCAGCCGTCCGCTGGGGCCGGGGCGGCCAGCTCGAACGAGTCCGTGGCCTCGAGATCGGCCGCGATCACTTCGACGCGGCCGGCCGGCGCGCGCTGCCCGCGGGCGGTGGTCCCGTCGGCGGTCATGCGCTGCGCGCGGACGGTGATCCCGTCGGCGATCGCAAACGCAAGTGCGAGCCCCCCGTTGTAGTCAGTGTGCTCGCCGATCAGGTTCACGCGCCCCGGCGCGAACGCGGTCACGCTGTCTGGCACGGTGTACTCTCCGGGGCCATGATCGGCGACATTGTCCAGCCAACGCACCTGCTTCTGATCCTGATTGTCGCGCTGGTGGTGCTCGGGCCCAAGCGGCTGCCCGAGGTGGGCCGAGCAGTCGGCCGCAGCATGCACGACTTCAAGGGCGCGATCAACGGCGAGCCGCCGCCGCAGCCCGAGCCGATCATCACTGACGTTGCGCCCGCCGGCGAGCCCGCCGACCGCGTCGCCTGACGCCCGCGCCGGCGATATCCGCGCCATGGCGGTGCAGTCGACTCCTACATGCTCGAGGCCGAGAACGTCTCGCGCGCAATCCGGGGTGAGGAGGCGCCACTGCTCGGGCGCGAAGACGCGCTCGGTCAAGCGGCGGCGATCGACGCGTTGTACCGTTCGGCTGCCGGAGGAGGCACCCCGGTCGGCCAAGTGCAGGGAGTGAGCGGTGTTGGATAACGAGCTACAGCGTCGCCTGGCATCGAACGAGGCCGTCTTTCGCGAGGTCAACGAGGGGATCGAGCGCGGGCAGTGGCCGGGGGACGAAGCCAAGCCGGTCGGCTTCAGGTGCGAATGCGCCAGGCTGGGCTGCAACCTGCTGGTCGACCTGACGCTCCCCGAGTACGAGCACGTGCGCTCCAACCCGCGCCACTTCCTGATCATCTCCGGTCATGAGCTGCCGGAGGTCGAGAGCGTCGTCGAGCGCCACGACAAGTACCTGATCGTCGAGAAGCAAGACGAAGCCGGCGAGCACGCTGAGGAGAAGGACCCGCGCAGCTGAGCTCGGCCGGCATGCGGCCGAGGCGCGAGCGGAGCTACACGGTCGGCTCGCGGCGATACGCGCGGCGTGCGCGAGAGCTCGGCCGCCGCGCCGCCCACGCGTGCCCGGGCCGGGCCACACTCGGGTCTTCGGCGCTGAGGTTGAATCGCATCCGGACCTCGGTGCCGCCGCTCGCTCGGGGCACGATCGCGAGCTCGTCACTGACCTGGGTGATCAGCCCGAGGCCCAGCCCCAGGCCCGGCCGATCGGCGCGTGGTTCGAGCCCGCAGCCGTCGTCGGCGATCAGGATCCACAGCTCGCCTGAGACGACCGCCGCGGTCACGTAGACGCTGCCCGTTTGGCCCCGGTAGGCGTGTACGACCGCGTTGGTGATCGCCTCCGAGCTTGCCAGGGCGACGCGATCGGTTCGCTCCGTATCGGCTCCGGCGGCGCGCGCGAACTCGCGCAGCGCGCGACGCGCACGCGGCACCGCCCCCGTCTCAGCGCTGTAGGTCAGGCTGAGCGTTTTCCTCGCGTCTGGCATCTTCCCATTGCTTACCCGCTCCCGGGACAGGCTACGCGCCCAGGGGCGCATCCGGCAACGGAGCTTGCGAGCCTCGCGGGCGGCATCGAGACGCTTGCGCCGCGTCGCCACGGGGCGTAGCCTCGCCCTCGGCGGCCCGGCGTGACTCCGGACAGGGGTTGGCAGTCACGTGACCTGAGGACTCGGACGAGGAGCAGGCTCAATGGCAGATAACAGGCGATCCGGGAATGGCTCGACCGGCACTAGCGCCGACGGCGAGCGGCGCCCGCAGGCCCCCGACGACCAGATCAGGGTGCTCTACGAGCAGGCCGAATCGAACGCCGCCAAGGCGTTTGACGAGTTCGTCGCCAAGCCGAGCTTCGGCTCACTGCTGGCTCGCAGCGCCGAGAATGTCGCCGCGCTGTCGCGGATCGGGTCAGATTTCGCCGATGTCGTGCTGCGCAATCTGCGGATCGCCGGGCGCGCCGACATCACCCGCCTCGCCCGCCAGCTGAACCGGACCGAGGACAAGCTCGAGCGCGTGCTGCAGGAGATCGAGCAGCTTCACGATGAGCTTGGTCACAAGCCGGCCCCGCGCTCACGGCGATCAGATGGCCGACAGCCCAAGACGGGCGCGCGTTCGAAGGCCGAGAGTTGAGCGCGGCGTCGCGGATCGCGCGCTCGCCGCTGACCGCGTTCGAGTTCGCCAACGTCGTGCTGACGACCGAGGACGCGGTCGTCGGCGCCACTGCACGCGATGTCGTCTGGACCCATCGGGGGACGACCCTCTATCGCTACCGCTCCGACGAGCGCCAGTATCCGGTGCCGCTGCTGCTCGTGTTCGCATTGATCAACAGACCACAGATCTTCGACCTGCGGCCGGGCGGTTCGCTGATCGAGTACCTACTGGCGGAGGGCTTCGACGTCTTCCTGGTCGACTGGGGCTCCCCCGACGAGGAAGACGCCGAGACGGGACTCGACGAGTACGTCTGCGACGAGCTGCACTGGGCGATCCGCGAGACGCTGCGCGCCAGCGGCGCCGACGAGCTCTCGCTGATGGGCTGGTGCATCGGCGCGACGCTGTGCGCGATGTACTGCGGCCTGGACAAGATCCCATCGCGCGGCGCCGACGGGTTCGGTACGCCGGCGGCGGTTCGCAACCTGGCGCTGCTGACGATGCCTGTCGATGCCCGGTCGTCGACCTACGCGAATTGGGTCGGCGACCCGGCGTTCGACGTCGAGCTCGCCGCCGAGCAGTGGCGGGTGGTGCCGGGCAGCGCGATCGATTTCGCCAACAAGCTGCTCAAGCCGGTGACCAATTTCGTCACCACCTACCGCCGCCTGTGGCAGGGGATCGAGGACGGCACCACGCGCCGCGAGGCCTACCAGCCGATGGCCAAGTGGGTCGCCGACAACCCGGCGTTCCCGGGCCGTGCCTGGTCGCAGTGGATCCAGATGATGTACCGCGATGGGACGCTGGTCGCGGGGCGCGCGCGGCTGCGAGGCCGGCGGATCGACCTCGGCCGGATCGAGCAGAACCTGCTGGTGGTGACCGCCGGCGCCGACCACATCGCGCCACGACCGGGGACGATGCCGGTGTTCGATCTGGTCTCGAGCGAGGACGTCACGCACATCGATCGTCCGGGCGGCCACATAGGTCTGATCGCCGGCTCCGCCGCGCGCAAGGAGATCTGGCCCGAGATTGCGCAGTGGCTCGCCGAGCGATCCGAGCGCTGAGACACACGCGAGTAAGGAGAGGACATGAGCACAGACACCACCACCACCGAGCCGGCCGACATCTCCGGAGGCGTGCGCCGCGCGCGGATGCACGGCCGCGTCGTGTTCGTGACCGGCGGCACCCGCGGCATCGGCGGCGCGATCTCGCGCAGCTTCGGCGCCCAGGGAGCGATCGTCGCCGCCGGCTACGGCCGCGACGCCGAGCACGCGCAGGAGTTCCTGTCAGAGCTCGGGGAGGCGAAGATCAAGGCCAGCGTGCACCAGGGCAATGTCGGTTCGGCCGACGACTGCCGGCGGACCGTCGCCGAGGTGATCGAGCGCCACGGCCGGCTCGACGTGCTCGTCAACAACGCCGGGATCACGATCGACAAGTCGGTTCTGAAGATGACTGACGAGGACTGGTACCGGGTGCTCGCCGTCAACCTGTCCGGCAGCTTCTTCATGTCGCAGGCAGTGCTGCCGCACATGATCGACCGCGGGTCGGGCCGGATCATCAACATCTCGTCGATCATCGGCTTGACCGGCAATATCGGCCAGGCCAACTACGCGGCGTCGAAGTCAGGGCTGTTCGGCCTCACCAAGACGCTCGCGCGCGAGGCGGCCTTCCAGCTCCAGCGGGCCGGCAAGCTGACTGACGACTCGATCGGCGTGACCGTCAACACGGTCGCCCCCGGGTTCATCGCGACCGAGATGCTCGAGCACATCCCCGAGAAGGTGCTCGACAGGATCAAAGCCCAGATCCCGCTCGGCCGGCTCGGCCGCCCCGACGAGATCGCGCGCGTGGTCCACTTTCTTGCCGCCGACCAGTCCTCGTACATCACCGGCGCCGTCTGGAGCGTCAACGGCGGGCAGGACATGTAGCCCGCTCGGGCTCGGGCTCGGGCTCGGGCTCGGGCTCGGACTCGGGTTCGGGCTTGGGCGCGGGCTTGGGCGGTACATCTATATTGAGCCGCGATGCCCAATCGTTCCGCGCTTGGCGAGATCATCCGCCAGCAGCGAGAGTTGGCCGAGCTCTCGATGCGCCAGTTCGCCGATCTCGCCGGGATCTCGAACCCCTACCTGTCGCAGATCGAGCGCGGCCTGCGAGCGCCGTCCGAGCAGGTGCTGGAGGGGATCGCGGGCGCGCTCAAGATCTCGGCCGACGCGCTCTACAAGCAGGCCGGGATGCCGCCGCCGGGCGAGGAGCCCGAGGCCAACGCCGTGCTAGAGGCGATCACCGCCGACCCGCGACTGACCGCCCGCCAGCGGACGGCGCTCAAAGAGGTCTACCAAGCGTTCGTCGCGACCTCGCCGCGCACCGCCCGGGCGCACCCTCACAGCGCGACCGCCGATGCCGCTCATGAGTGACCGTCGAGCGGCGCTGGTGACCGGCGCCGGGAGCGGCATCGGGCGCGCGGTCGCGACGCGGCTGGCCGACGACGGGCTCGACGTGCTCGCGGTCGACATCAAGCCCGACCCCAGCGGGCCCGGGACGCCGTTCGAGGCCGACCTGACCTCGATCGCCGCCAACGAGGCGGCCGTCCAGGCGGCACTCGAGCAGTTCGGGCGCCTGGACCTGGTCGTCCCGATCGCCGGCGTCCAGCATGTCGCGCCGATCGAGGAGTTCCCCGATGAGCGGTGGGACACGATTCTGGCGCTGCTGCTGACCAGCCCGTTCGCACTTGCCAAGCATTCGTGGCCGGCGTTGAAGCGTTCGGACTCCGGGCGTTTGATCGTCGTCGCCTCGGCGCACGCGCTGGTGGCGTCGCCGTTCAAGGCCGCCTACGTGTCGGCCAAGCACGGCGTACTGGGGCTGGTCAAGACGCTCGCGCTCGAAGGCGCCGGAGACGGGATCATGGTCACGGCCGTGTGCCCCGGCTACGTTCGCACGCCGCTGGTCGAGAAGCAGATCGCCGACCAGGCGCGGGTGCACTCGCTCTCCCAGGAAGACGTGCTCGAGCAGGTGATCCTCGCACCGCACGCTGTCAAGCGGCTGATCGAGCCCTCGGAGGTGGCCGACGTGATCGCGTTTTTGGCGGGGCCGGGCGGGCGCTCGTTCACCGGCGTGCCGGTGACGATGGACCAGGGCTGGAGCGCGCGCTAGACCCCTCATTCGAGTCGTTGTGCAGGTGCAGGGCGGTCTTAGCTGGGGAAGAGGGCAGCAGGAGCATGCAATCCGTGGCAAATCCGCGCCCGCTGACCGGATCTGTCGCAAACTTGAGGTCCAGCGTGCAGCGGGCGACAAATCCGAGAAGGCCATGTGGATTTGTCGCAAACGGGAGGTCAAATCCGCACGTCGCGGCCATCTAGGGCCGGACCGCTGCGGGACACCCCTCTCCTGCCCCTCTTCCTAAGACAAAAACGAACCCAGAACAACCACTCACACCACCGAGCGCTTCCGAGCCGCCCTCGAATACGCGAGAACCTCAGCGAGCAGCGGCGGCCAATGCTGTCGCAGCGCCTCGTGGCCCATGAACAGGCCCAGGTGGCCACCGGTGCTGATCCGGCGCCGGACCTGGTCAGCCGGCGTCGCGACGTGGTCGGCGAGCGCGAACACCTGGTCAGGCGGGGTGATGTGGTCGCTGGCGCCGGCGAGCAGGTTCAGCGGCATCGCCAGCGAGTCAAGCCTCACCGTCCGCGAGCGAACCTGGAGCTCGCCCGAGATCAGCGCGTTGTCGCGGAACAGGTTGCGCACGATCCAGAGGTAGAAGGCGCCCGGAATGTCCTGCGTGTGCTTGAACCAGTCCTCGAACTCGCGATAGCGCGCGACGTGCTCGGCGTCGCCGAGGTTGCAGAGCAGGTCGAGCTGGCGCGAGATCTCGGCCCCCGGCTGGATCATGATGAAGCCCGAAAGCATGTGACGGCCCTTGAGCACGCCGCCGCTCGCCGCGACGAGCGCCTCGTAGAAGCGCAGGTTCCCATCCGGAGCCAGCCAGCGGAACACCTCGCCGATCACCGGCTCGCCGGCGTGGAAGTCAATCGGGGCGCCCGCGATCGTCAGCGTGTTGATGTTCTCGGGCGCCAGCGCCGCGTAGACCGTGGCCAGCCAGCCGCCCTGGCAGTCGCCGATCAGGTTGACGCGACCGCCGCAGTGCTTGACCGCGCGGTCGATCACGTCGAGGTAGTCGTCGATCGACGCGTCGGCGGTCTCGCGCGTGGCGGCGGCCCAGTCGAGCGTGTAGGCGCGCGTCAGCCCGGCGTCGACGATCGTCCGCATCTGGCTCTGCTCGGGCGAGTAGTCGACGATGCACGAGTCGTGTCCGGCCTGCGGCGGCAGCACCAGCGTCGGCACCACTCCGCGGCGCGGACCGGCCGAGAAGTCGCGCAGCCGCGCCAGGGGCGCCTCGAACACGATCTCGTGCGGCGATGACCAGCTCGGGCGTCGCCGCTCACCGGCGACCGTCGCCCAGCGCCCGACGTCCAGCGGCCACGGCGCGCCCCGGACGCCGGCTGCGAAGCAGTCCGCGACACCTCCGGCGGTAGCCGCCCAGGCGTCGACCCAGCTATCGAGCAGTCCGTCGAATGTCGGGGCGAGCGCGGGCGGGCAGTACGACGGAGCAGTCATCGATACCTCCTCACAAAGAACGATGGCACCGGCGGGATATCCACCGGTGCCATCTAATTCTCGCGAATTTCGGGTGCGGGCGACTCACTTGTGCCCGCAAATTGAGGAACTTGCTTACTTGAGCAGCGTGCGAGCGGTGCTCGTGTACGAGCTGGTGATCTCGCGCGCGAAGTCGGCCTGCGCCTCGATCAGGTTCTTCAGCCAATCCTGCTGGGTCGCGCCGGCGACCTTGAGCTCAAGCTCAATCGCGCGGTCGACGGCCTTCTCGTAGGAGTCGAGGTAGAGGTTGCCGGCCTTGCGGGTCGCGGCCACGAACTGGTCGCTGGCCTCGGTCGCGCGCTCAAACGCGGTGTCGATCGAGGGGGCGGTGTGCTTGGTCTGGGTGGTTGCCATGGTGTCTCCTGGAATCTCTGGGGTTCTAACTGGCCTGTGCTTGCAGATTAGCACATTGCTAGCAAGCGCGCAAGCGCTCGCCGGTTTACCTTCGATGGCGAGCACCGGGCCGTCTCGATGGCGAGCACCGGGCCCTCGCGCCAACCTTGCCACAACCATGTCAAGGTTTAGTAGCATGAAGTCGATGCGAGATTTCATCGCCGTCGCCCATGAGCGGACGATCGTCTTCGACGGCGGGATGGGGGCGACCCTCGAGCAGTTTGACCTCAGCCTCGAGAACGACTACAAGCTCCCCGGCCGCTGCCACGAGGTGCTGGTCCTCAACCGCCCTGACGTGATCGAGGGCGTCCACGCGTCGATGCTCGACGCCGGCGCCGACGTGCTCGAAACTGACACCTTCCAGGCCTCGCGCCTGAAGCTCGGCGAGTGGGGGCTCGAGGCCCACACGCACGAGATCAACTTCAAGGCGGCCGAGATCGCGCGCAAGGTGGCGGGCGATCAGCGGTTCGTCGCCGGCGCGATCGGGCCCACCGGCTTCCTGCCGGCAAGCGACGACCCGACACTCGGCAAGATCACGTTCGCCGAACTTGTCGACGTGTTCGCCGAGCAGACGACGGGGCTGCTGCAGGGCGGCGTCGACCTCGTGATCATCGAGACCACCCAGGACGTCCTCGAGCTCAAGGCGGCGGTGTTCGGCGCCCGGCGCGCGTTCGCAGAGCGCGGCCGGACGGTCCCGATCCAGTGCAGCATCTCGCTGCTGCCACAGGGCGGCAAGATGCTGCTCGGCACCGATATCAGCGCCGCGCTGGCGACGCTCGAGGCGCTGCGCGTCGACGCGATCGGACTCAACTGCTCGACCGGCCCCGAGGACATGCGCGACGCGATCCGCTTCCTCGGCGAGTTCAGTTCTGTGCCGGTCCACTGCATCCCCAACGCCGGGCTGCCAATCCAGGGGCCCAACGGCGAGACAATCTTCCCCGAGCAACCCGAGCCGCTGGCCGCCGTGCTGGGCGAGTTCGTCGACCGGTATGGCGTGAGCATCGTCGGTGGGTGCTGCGGGACGACCCCGGACCACATCCGTGCGATCGCCGAGCGGGTCAAGGAGACGATTCCCGAGCCGCGGCCAGCGCGCCGCGCGCCCCACGTCAGCTCGATGATCGCCGCCACGCCGCTGGTCCAGGACCCGCGGCCAACACTGGTCGGCGAGCGCGTCAACTCCCAGGGCTCGCGCAAGGCCAAGGAACTGCTGCTGGCCGACGACTACGACGGCCTGCTGGTCATCGCCGAGGACCAGGTCGCCGGCGGCGCCCACGTACTTGACATCTGCGTCGCGCTGACCGAGCGCCAGGACGAGGCCGACCAGATGCGGGAGCTCGTCAAGCGGATCTCGCTCACCCAGCCCGCCCCGATCCAGATCGACTCGACCGAGCCCGAGGTGATCGAAGGGGCGCTCGAGCAGATCCCCGGCCGCGCGATCGTCAACTCGGTCAACCTCGAAGCCGGGCGCGCCAAGCTCGACCGCGTCGTCCCGCTCGCAAGGGCCCACGGCGCCGCGCTGATCGCGCTGACGATCGACGAGCAGGGAATGGCCAAGACGGCGGCCCGCAAGGTCGAGGTCGCCCAGCGGATCACCGAGCTGTGCTGCGACGAGCACGGCCTCGACCGCGACGCGCTGATCTTCGACTGCCTGACGTTCACGCTTACGACCGGCGACGAGGAATGGCGACCGAGCGCGATCGAGACGATCGAGGGCATCCGCCGCGTCAAGGCCGAGATCCCCGGCGTCCAGACCTCGCTCGGCGTCTCGAACGTCAGCTTCGGCGTCGGGGTGCCGGCGCGCTCGGTGCTTAACAGCGTGTTCCTGCACCACTGCGTCGAGGCGGGACTCGATCTGGCGATGGTCAACCCCAACCACATCACCCCGTACGCAGAGATCCCCGAGACCGAGCGTCAGCTCGCCGACGACCTCGTGTTCGACCGCCGCGACGACGCGCTGGAGCGCTTCATCTCCCACTTCGAGGCCAAGGGCCCATCTGACTCCGACGGCGACGCCGGCAAGGCCGACCCGACCGAGGGCATGGAGCCAGAGGAGGCGCTTCACTTCCACATCCTGCGCCGCAAGAAGGAGGGTGTCGAGGACTGGATTGACGCGAGCGTCGAGAAAATCGGCGCCGTGCCGACGCTCAACCAGGTGCTGCTGCCGGCGATGAAGGAGGTCGGCGACAAGTTCGGCGCCGGAGAGCTGATCCTGCCGTTCGTGCTCCAGTCCGCTGAGGTGATGAAGCGCGCGGTCGCGAGGCTCGAGCGCTACCTGGACAAGATCGAGGGCTATACGAAGGGGACGGTCGTGATCGCGACCGTGTTCGGCGACGTGCACGACATCGGCAAGTCCCTGGTCAACACGATCCTGACCAACAACGGCTACACGGTGGTCGACCTCGGCAAGCAGGTCCCGATCTCGACGATCCTCGATGCCGCCGTCGAGCACGACGCGACCGCGATCGGGCTCAGCGCGCTGCTGGTCTCGACCTCCAAGCAGATGCCGGCCTGCGTCCAGGAGCTACACGAGCGTCAGCTCCCGTTCCCGGTCCTGATCGGCGGCGCCGCGATCAACCGCAACTTCGGCTATCGCATCCTCTATCCCCGCGGCCCCGAGTCCGACGAGACCTACGAGCCCGGCGTCTTCTACTGCAAGGACGCGTTCGAGGGCCTGGCGAAGATGGATCAGCTCGTTGACTCCGAGGCGCGAGAGGCCCTGATCGCCAAGACCCGGTCGGCCGCGCAGCGGCTGCGCGAGCAGCCCGCCGCCGAGCCCGACGACGCCCCGCCGACGACCGACGCGTCGGTACGCAGCGGCGCCCGCACCGATAACCCGATCCCCGAGCCGCCCTTCTGGGGCGCGCGCGAGCTCGAGGTGCCGATGGACGAGGTCTACCGCCACCTCGACACGCACGTGCTGTTCAAGCTGCACTGGGGCGGGCGTGGCGTCAAGGGCGAGGAGTGGACGCGGCTGTTGCGCGACGACTTCCAGCCGCGCCTGGAGCGGATGTGGAGCGAGCAGGATTACCTGCACCCGCGGGCGCTGCTGGGCTACTTCCCGTGCAACTCGGACGGCAACGAGCTGATCGTCTGGGATCCAAGCGCGCCCGGCTCGCGAGAACTAGAGCGTCTGGTCTTTCCGCGGCAGCCGCGGCATGACCGGATCTGTCTGGCCGACTTCTACCGGCCCGTGTCCTCCGGCGAGGTCGACGTGGTCGCGCTGCAGGCGGTCACATCGGGAGGTGTGGTGACCGAGCTGATGGCGTCGCTCGAGGCTGACGGGGAGTTCGCCGAGCAGCTGTTCGTCCACGGCCTCGGCGTCCAGACCGCCGAGGGGATGGCCGAGTGGCTGCACGGGCGCGTGCGCTCCGAGCTCGGGGTCGCCCCCGCCCAGGGGCGGCGCTATTCCTGGGGCTACCCGTCGTGCCCCGAGCAGTCCGAGCTGACCAAGGTTTTCGAGCTGCTGGACGCGCCGTCGATCGGCCTGAAGCTGTCAGGCGGCTTCGCGGTCGAGCCCGAGCAGTCGACGCTCGCGATCGTCGCCCATCACCCCCAGGCCGTCTACTTCGGAATGCGCTCCGGGACGCTGCCGCGTAACACCCGGCAGGCCGACGACGAGCTGATCGCGGGCACGGACAAGGACCCGACCAAGCTCGCGCCGCTCAGCGACGACGATCCGGCCGGCGAGCCGGCGTTAGCCGAGGCCTAACTCTCGACGTTGACGGTGCTCTTGCGCCGCGCGCCCGAGGAGCTCGGGCGAGCCGGTAGCTTGACCGGCGCGGCGTGCATCGCGCGCAGCCTGACCTCGCGCCACGACATCCCCTCCTTGACGAGCGCCGGGCCGCCCATCAGGATCGCGGTCGACACCTCAACCGCCTGCAGGATCACGCCGTAGGCGACCCCGGTGCCCAAGCTGACGTGCCAGCCGGCGTGCAGGACCGCCGCGCAGGCCGCCTGGAAGACGCCGAGGTTCGCCGGGGTCGCGGGCAGCACCGCGGTGATGTTGACCGCGAACAGGACCGCCGCCGCGGCCGCCGGCCCCGCCTGGTTGTTGAGACCGAGCGCGACCAGCAGGATGTAGCAGGCGAGCCATTGCAGCGCCCAGGCCGCGAACTGGAACAGGGCCGCCTCGGAGCCGAGCCGCGGCTGGCGAAAGACCGCCAGGCCGGCTCGTACGCGGGTCATCGCTTCGCGTGCCTGAGCCAGCACGGCGTAGACGCGGCCGAGCCGCGCTTCGGCCGAGCCGTGGCGCAACACGATCGGCGCAAGCAGCACCACGATCAGCAGCGCCAGCGGCGCGATCGCCGCGATCAGCAGCGCGTTTTGATGGCCACTGAAGATGTCGACGGAGGAGAACATCACCGCGCCCAGCACGGCCAGCGCGACGATGTTGAGCAGCGTCTGGGAGACGACCGTTCCCAGCACGATCGGCAGGTTCTCCCGCGGCCGGCCGGTGCGCCGCGCGACGACGAGCGCTCGCGACGGTTCACCCAAGCGCGCCGGGAGTGTCGACGACATCAGTACGCCGATGAACGTCCCCTGCATCGCATCGGCGAGCCTGACCCGCATCGGGGGGCGCGAGGCGCGCAGGATCGCGTACCACGACAGGGCGCGGGCGGCCATCGCACTGCACATCACCGCGAGGCCCAGAAGCACGAACGTGGGGCTCGAATTGATCAGAGCCGAGGCGATGTGGTCAAGCCCGATCTTGTTCAGCGCCAGCACCGCGAGCACGATCGCGCCAATCGAGACCGTCGCCACCCCGACCCGGCGAGCGGCGGTGACCAACGGCGAATGTCTACGCCCGAGTTGCGGCTCGAGGCTCGGGATGTGTCGCGCCTTGACGCGAGGTTTGAGATCCGCCGCGCGGACGCCGACGGCGACGGCAGCGCGCTGGGCCGTGCCGGCGGGCTTCGGCGTCTCGATTGCGTCCCGGTAGGCCTCCAGCACCTCCTCTGCGACGTGCGGCCACGCGAAGCGCTCGACGTCGCGCGCCGCGGCCCGAGCCATCTCGCGCCGGCGCTCGGGTTCCTCCGAGATGTCGCGCAGCGTCTCGGCCAGCGCTTGAGCATCGCCCGGCGCAACCAGCACCCCGTCGACGCCATCGCGTACCACGTCTCGGTAGCCGGCGATATCGGATGCGACGACCGGCGTCCCGGCGGCGAACGCCTCGGTCAAGACCATGCCGAAGCTCTCTCCGTGCAGTGACGGCGCGACCAGCAGATCGGCGCGCTGAAGCTCCTCGCGCTTGCGCGCGTCATTGACCTTGCCGAGCACGCGGACGCCGCGGTTGTCGAGCATCAAAGGCGCGAGCTCCTCGGCCGTCGGCCCGATCACGGTCAGCTCGGTAGCGATGTGCTCGCGCAGCGCCTCGAACGAGCGCAGAAGCAGCGGCAGACCCTTGCGCTCGACCGATTGGCCAACGAACAGCAGTCGCAGGTTGTCGCCGGGATGCTCGTGGCCGGCGAGGGCGGGCACGTCAGGCTCGACGTGGACGCCGTTTGGGATCACCCGGTAGTGGCCACCGAAGAAGCGGCGTCCCGTCCAGGCGGCGGCCTCGGACACGGCGATCCGGACGTGCAGGTGGTTGAGCATCAAGCGCGCGCCGAACAAGTTGGCGACGCCGTTCGAGAAGCGGTTCTCCGAGTAGGAATGAAACGTTCCGACCAGCGGCAGCCGCGTCCATTCCGTCGCAACCCAGCCGATCATCGGTGCCACCGGCTCATGGATGTGGACGACCTCGTAACGCCCGGTGCGAAGTTCTCTGTGCAGGGTCGCCATCGCGTGCGGCGTGATCGACAGGTTCGAGACCGCGCCGTTGGCCTTGAAGCCGACCGTACGACCGAGTGAGATCAGATAGTCGGGCGCGTCCAACGTCTGCGGCCTGGCGCCGCGGTGCAGCACCGCCGCGAACGTGTCGGGAGGATCGTACGGCGAAAGCACCCGTACGTGATGCCCGTCTTCGATGAAGCGCTCGGCGAGCGCCTCGATGTGCCGCGTCACCCCTCCCGGATACGTCCAGGAGTAAGGCGACACCAGGGCGATCCGCATGCGAGCCATTTTAGCTTCACCCGCACACGGATCGCCGGGTTTCGTCGCTTATCATCGTCATTGGGATGCCCGTCAGGCACTTCGTCAAATACACTTTTTTGAAGCTCGACCCTGCCTGGCGTCGGCTCGACGACGACCGTCGCGCGGCCCACAAGCGCGAATTCACCGCGGCCTGCGAGGACTTCGCCGACGGCCATCTGCTTCGCTGCTTCTCGCTGATCGGTACGCGAGGGGATGCCGACCTGATGCTTCTCAGCCAGGCCCAGAACCTCGAACGGATCCACGAGTTCCACGTCGTGCTCGGCCAGAGCGGGCTGATGAAGTGGTGCTCGACCCCCTACTCGCTGCTGGCGATGACCAAGCCCTCGGAGTACTCCGACGAGTCGCGGCTCGAGGTTCGGCCGGCGCACGGGAAGTACCTGTTCGTCTACCCGTTCGTCAAGACCCGCGAGTGGTACCGGCTGGCGCCGGACGAGCGCTGGCGGATCATGCAGGAGCACATCAAGATCGGCCGCGAATATCCGTCAGTGGACCTCAACACCAGCTACTCGTTCGGGCTCGATGACCAGGAGTTCGTGGTCGCGTTCGAGACCGACAACCCGGCCGACTTCGTTGATCTCGTGCAACGGCTGCGAACGACCGAGTCGAGCTCGTACACGCAGCGCGATACGCCCACGTTCACGTGCATTTCGTGCTCGCTCGAGCGCGCGCTCGGGGCGCTGGATGGGGCGACGATGTCGCTCGCGGCCGGCGTCTGAACAGTTACAGGAGCCGCGCCCGTGGCAGCCGGCGCGGCTACAAGCTGCTTACGTGGACCAGCGACGCGAGGCTGGTCGTCTGGCTGGCGGGCGGGATCGCCGGCGGCCGCTGCGGGCCGTAGGAGACGAAGTCCATCGTCATCGCAAGCGTCACCGACTGCCCGGTTGTCGGCTCGGTCAGCTTGTAGTCGAATCCCATCCGCCGGACCCGGTGCGAGCCGTCGATCCAGACGTCGAGCGGGATCGTGCCGTGCGAAAAGCTGTGCAGCCTTGTGATCAGCTGCTCGGCGGCGCTGCGTGCGTCGGCCGGAACGGCCGCGGGTAGCTTCGAGAGCTGGACGTCGGCGCGGTAATGCGTGGTCTCGATGCCGCCGACCATCGCCTGTCCGAGACTCTTGACGCTGCCGGCGGCGCGCAGGTAATCGAGGTACTGGCCGGGATCGTTGAACGAAGACGAGCTGCTCATCAGCGAGCCGAGCCCGGGAACGCCGGCGGCGCGACCGAGCGCTGCGAGGTTGAACGACAGCCACGGCTTGCCGCCGGGGATCCTGCTCATCAGCGCCGCCGGGAGCTGCATGTAGAAGTTCGTGCCCCGGTAGACGAACTTCATCTGCGCGTTGCTGCCGAGCGCGGCGCCGGCGCCGCCGGGAAGAGCCATGGTCATCGTCATCGAGCCGCTGTGGGAGGCGGGCGAGAACGACCCGAGGCCGCTGATCGAGATCTGCGACAAGCCGATCGTCTCGTTGAGCCGCATCACGGCTCGATAGCCGGAGGCCCTCGTCGACGCGTACGCCGCGCGGGTGAGCGTCGAGACCGGGACGGTCGCGACCGGTTTCGGGGACGAGCCACCGCAGCTAGCGACGATCATCCCCACTGTGCCCGCCATGGCAAGCATCCGAGCTGCCAGCAATCCGTGCTTCACGCGATAGAGCCTAGCGCGTCACGCAGAAGATCTAAACCGCTGAAACCTCTTGCTCGTCGGCGACCCGGAACGACAAGCCACAGCCACATGCCGCGACCACGTTCGGGTTCTCGACCTTGAAGCCGGCGCCCTGGAGACCGTCGACGAAGTCGATCACCGAGCCCGCGGACGTACGGCAGGCTGGGAGTGTCGACCAGCAGGCGGATACCCTTGTCCTCGAACACCTCGTCGCCATCACGCTGCTCGTCGAATGCGAGCGCATACTGGAACCCAGAGCAGCCACCGCCCCGGACCCCGACCCGCAGGCCGGCAGTCTCGACGACCGTGCTCTGGGACGAGAGAAATTCGCGGAACCTTCTCTGCGCCTTTGTCTGTAAGGGTGATCATTGCTTCATTCAGTATAGCGATGGGACCTCGGTACGCTAGAGGACGTGACGGGGCCACTCCAGAAGAGCTCAAAACACGGATCGAAGCCGGGATTCCGGGGAGCGATCGGCAGACGTCACGGGCGATGGCCACCACTTCAACGCGGTCGTGACCTCCGCTTGGGCGGCCTGCCGCGGCTCGCGCAGCACCGCCTGGTCTATGACGTGTTCGGCCCGAGCTCGGCGACCGGATCCACGCACTCTCAATCCAAACGCGAATCCCCGAAATGGAGGACCCAATGAGCGAAGCAGCCACCACCCGATGCGGGCCGCGATCCAGGAGGCGATCTCCGAGAACCCGGTGATCCTGTTCATGAAGGGGAACCCGAGGCTCCAGCGTGCGGCTTCTCGGCTCGCACGGTCGCGATCCTGCAGAGCCTCGGCACCCAGTTCGCAGCGGTCGACATCCTTCCCGACCCCGCGATCCGCCAGGAGCTCTCGGCGATCTCGAACTGGCCGACGATCCCGCAGCTGTTCGTCGACGGCGAGCTCGTCGGCGGCTGCGACATCGTCACCGAGATGTACGAGTCGGCGAGCTCGCGCAGGTGCTTGGCGCCGCTTCGGTGTGATCAACCCGCTGGGCCACGGCAAGCGCGAGGTCGCGCGCAACCTGTTCGCCGGATCGCGCGAGGGCCTCGTTCATCGTTGCGACTTGATTCCCGATCGCGCAGTTCGCGTCGGCGCGGTGCAGTCCGATTTGCCTGAAGTGCCGGAGCGGCTCGCGCATCTCGATAGCCGCAACAATCGGCTGGCACTCGCCGCGTTGCAGGAGATCGAGAACGACATCAAGACGACTATTAGCCGCGTCGGCGCGCATCGCGTTGCCGTTGTGATGGGAACCAGTACCTCGGGAATCGCGGAAGGTGAGGCAGCTTTAGCGCAGCGCATCAAGAATGATGCGTGGCCGAAGGACTTTCGCTATTCGCGTCAGGAGATCGGAAGCCTGGGCAACTTTGTCGCCGAATACCTGGAGCTCGAGGGTCCCGCATATACAATCGCAACTGCGTGCTCTTCGAGCGCGAAGGTTTTCGCGTCGGCACAAAGACTCATCGAGACCGGACTATGCGACGCGGCAATCGTTGGCGGCGCGGACACTCTCTGTCGCATGACGCTCAATGGTTTCGATTCGCTGGACGCGCTCGCGAAAGATTACTGCAATCCGTTTAGCCGCAACCGCGACGGAATCAATATCGGCGAAGGCGCCGCGATGTTTCTGATGACGACGGAGGAGTCCGCGGTTGCGCTGCTCGGCGTCGGCGAGAGCTCGGATGCGTATCATGTGAGCGCGCCACATCCGGAGGGCGAGGGCGCCGCACTTGCGATGATCCGCGCGCTCCAGTCTGCCAATCTGGAACCCGGCGACATCGACTACATCAACCTGCACGGCACCGCGACCGAACTGAACGACGTGATGGAAGGCCTCGCGGTCAGCAAAGTCTTCGGCGATAGGACCCCATGCAGCTCGACCAAATCGATGACGGGTCACATGCTCGGGGCGGCAGGCGCGAACGAAGCGGCTTTCCTTTGGCTAACTCTAAATCCAGAGTTCGCGACCGGCGTCGCGCCGCCGCACATCTGGGATGGCGAGGCTCGATCCGGCAATTCCGCCACTCAATTTGGTGCCGAGGGAATTTCTTATCGCATCTCGTGACCGCGTCGCGACGCTCAGCAATTCGTTCGCATTTGGCGGCAGCAATGCGGCTATCATTCTTGGACGGGGTTGGTGGGATGCGAGATTGTCCCTATCCCATCGCGTCACTGCTAGCTCATCAACCACCGATGATCCTGCTCGACAAAGTTGTCGCCTACGATGAGGTCACTATCATCGCAAGCGTCACGATCACCGAATCGAGTTTGTTTCTCGCGCCCGAAGGCGTGCCTGGTCATGTGGGTATCGAATACATGGCGCAGGCGTGTGGCGCGTTTGCGGGCGCGCAGGCGCTCGATACTGGTAAGCGGGTGAAAGTCGGTTTTCTGCTTGGTACGCGTTTGTGCAGAGTGTTGATACCGTGGTTTCGCATCGGCGATCATCTGATGGTCACGGCGACGATGATTTTTCACGATGAGGAGATGGCAGCTTTCGATTGTAAAATCGAGATCGATGGAAAACTCGCCGCGGATGCGCAGCTGCAAGGTTTATCAACCTAACAACGAGCAATTGCCTTTTGACAAGGGTGACGAGCGATGAGCCGCGCCGTCCTCGTGACCGGATCGAGTAAAGGAATCGGCCGCGCGATCGCGCTTCGCCTCGCTCGCGACGGCTTCACAATAGCGGCGCACTATCGCAGCGATCTTGCAGGCGCGGAGCAAACCATTAATTCGATTCAGAAGGTGGCGGCACCGCCAGAATTGTCCAGTTCGACCTAGAGAATCGAGAGCAATGCCGCACACGTGTCGAAGCTGATATCGCGGAGCACGGCGCATATTATGGGGTGGTACTCAATGCCGGTATCGCGCGCGACAATGCCTTCCCGGCCTCGAGACTCCAGTGGGACAGCGTGCTCGATACTGACCTCGGCGGTTTTTAC
Source organism: uncultured Solirubrobacterales bacterium (assembly GCA_963703825.1). Classification (GTDB taxonomy): domain Bacteria; phylum Actinomycetota; class Thermoleophilia; order Solirubrobacterales; family Solirubrobacteraceae; genus Palsa-465. The sequence goes on from CAVPFS010000052.1 coordinate 54,004, forward strand.
AATGTACTGAAACCAATCGTCATGCCGATGGTGTCGGCGCGTCGCGGCGGGCGCATCGTGACACTTTCTTCGGTTTCGGGATTGATGGGTAATCGGGGACAAGTGAATTACAGCGCGGCGAAAGCCGGGATAATCGGCGCGACCAAGGCGCTTGCGATTGAGCTCGCAAAACGAAATATCACGGTCAATTGCGTGGCGCCCGGTCTCATCGAAACCCAAATGCTAGAAGGCGTTCCGCTCGAGGAAATTCTTCCGGCGATTCCAATGCGTCGTGTCGGGCGGCCGGATGAAGTCGCGGCGGCGGTAAGTTTTCTTTGCTCCGACGGAGCCAGCTACATCACGCGCCAGGTGATTTCCGTCAACGGAGGAATGGCATGAGACGGCGAGTGGTCGTCACCGGCATGGGTGGTATTACGGCGCTCGGCGAAGAGTGGCCGGTGATTCGGGCGCGCTTCGAGGCCGGCAAAACCGGCGTGCGCCACATGCCTGAATGGGATCGCTATCAGAGTTTGAACACGCGGCTTGCCGCTCCGATTGACGGCTTCGATGTCTCGACTCGCTACGAGCGTAAACAGTTGCGCACGATGGGTCCGGTCTCGCGGATGGCGGTGTATGCGACCGAACGGGCAGTCGCAGATGCAGGACTCACTGGTGATCCGTTACTCACCCAAGGACGGACCGGCATCGCATATGGATCGTCATTCGGAAGCCCCGATCCGGTGCAAGGTTTTGCCGAACTGATGATGACGGGGAAATCAAACAAACTGAACGCCACCAGCTATCTGCAACTGATGAGTCAGACGGCCGCGGTCAATATCGGATTATTTTTCAAGGTGACCGGAAGGATTACGCCGACTTCCAGTGCGTGTACTTCGGGTAGTCATGCGATCGGTTAGGCGCCGAGGCAATTCGCTACGGGATGCAGGATGTGATGATCGCCGGCGGCGCTGATGAGCTGAGCGTGTTCGAGGCGGCCGTATTCGATACGCTGTTCGCGACAGCACTCGCAACGATGCGCCGCAAACTACCCGCGCCCGTCAGATCGCCAGCGCGACGGCTTGGTGATCGGAGAAGGCGCGGCGACGTCGTATCGAGGAGTACGAACACGCAAAAGCGCGCGGCGCGCGAATTCACGCGGAGCCGTCGGTTACGGCACCAACTCCGACGGAAATCATGTGAGTCAGCCAAACGCACGCCCCACGATGGACATCGCGCTGAAACTCGCCATCAGGAGCAAACCTTCCGCCAGCGACAATTGATTTCGTAAATGGCCATGGCACTGCCACCGAATGGGGCGACATCGAAGAAGCGCAAAGCTACAGCCGAGAGCTCGGCAAACACATCCCGTTCCATACGCTAAAGAGTTACTTCGGACACTTTCGCTCGGAGCGTGCGGAGTATCGAGGCAGTGGCTGTATCCAGATGATGAAGGACGGATGGTTCGCGCCCACCGCCAACTTGGTAATATGGATGAGCAATGCGCCAAGCTCGATTACCTGATTCGCGAAGGGCGCCGCATGAACATCGAACATTTGATGTCGAATAACTTCGCCTTCGGCGGCATCAACACCTCACTCATTTTAAGCGGGTGTAATATCCTTGTCCGCGAAGATCGGCATACCGATCGGTTTGTCGGTTTTTCCGGAATCTGATATAAGAATCTCTGTATCGTTCAATTGAGCAGTTTCGTAAGACCGCTGCCCAAAAGAGGCGGCAGCACATGCGTACCTACCTGTCCAGCGAGGGAACACACAATGGCGGAAATCGATATCCAAATCAAAGGCGGCACCTCGTCGAGGCACCCGCGTCCCACGCTATCAAGGCGACGTTTTCATCAAGGACGGCAAGATCGCGCAGATCGGCGGACGCGCCCCCGGCTTCGCCAAGAAGACCATCGATGCCGACGGGCTCATCGTCGCGCCCGGCTTCGTCGACCTGCATACCCACTACGATGCGCAAATCCGCTGGGATCCGTGGTGCACGATTTCCGGCTATCACGGCGTGACCTCGGTGGTGCTCGGCAACTGCGGCTTCGGCTTCGCGCCGGTCAAGCCGGAAGGCCGCGACCGCTCGATGCTGATGATGACGCGCACCGAAGCGATCCCCTACGCGTCGATGCAGAGGGCATGACCTGGGACTGGGAAACCATTCCGCAGTACCTCGATTCGCTCACCGCGCGCCCAAGGGCATCAACTGCATCCAGTACATGCCGACCGCGTCGCTGATGATCTACGTGATGGGCCTCGAGGCCGCGAAGACTCGCCCCGCGACCGAAGCCGAGCGCGCCGAGATGCGCCGCCTGCTCAATGAAGGAATGGACGCCGGATTATGCGGCTTCTCGATTCAGCGCCTCGGCAAGCATTCGGCGCAGGCGGATTCGACGGCTCGCCGATGGTGACCGACACGATGTGCGATGAGGACATCCTCAATCTCGCGCGCGTGCTGGCGGAGCGCGACGAGGGCTTCATCGAAATCACGCAGGCGACCGGCCACATCAAGGACGACCTCGCATTCGTCGAGAAGCGGCCGCGACCGCGAAGCGCCCGATTCTCTTCCAGGCGATCACGGCGAGCACCCGCAATCCCGACATCCATCGCAAGAGCCTGGACTGGCTGCAGAAGGCCCGCGCCAAGGGTCTGCCGATTTTCGGCCAGGGCGGCACGGTCCGCAGCGGTTTCGTTTTCACCCTCGAACATTGGAATCTGTACGACATCTCGCCGGCCTGGCGTGACATGACGACCGGCACCAAGAAGAGAAGACCGCCAAGATGAAAGACCCTGCGATGCGCGCGGCGGTTAAGAGCGACGGCTCGATGGCGATCCTCGACAAGATCGCGCCGGGCATCGGCGGCCGCTTGCCGAAGCTGGTCGTGCAATGGGTCGAGAACAAGCCCGAGCTGGAAAAGTACGTCGGCAAGTCGCTCGGCCAGATCGGCCAGGAAGAAGGCCGGCATCCGGTCGACGTGATGGTCGATCTGCGCTCGCGACCGATCTCAAGGCCGAGTTCCTGCAGGTCGAGTCCGCAATTCAACGCCGAGTACAACGCCGAGATCATCAACCACTCGAGTTCACTTTTCCCGGCGTTTCGGACGGCGGCGCGCATACCAAGTTCTTCACCGGCGGCGCCTTCACCACCGACTTCCTGCGCTGGATGGTGCGTGACGAGAACCGCGTCACCCTCGAAGAGGCCCACTATCGGTTGTCGGCGCTGCCCGCGCATGCGGCGGGATTCAAGGATCGCGGCATCCTGCGCGAGGGCGCGGCGGCCGACATCGTGGTCTACGATTTGAAGCGCCTCGACATCGAGCCAGACTGGATCGGCGAAGTGACCCATGACCTGCCGGGCGGCGAATGGCGGCGGGTGCAGCGCGCGAAGGGCTATCGCTGGATCATCGTGAACGGCGTGGAGACCTTCTGCGAGGATAAGTGCACCGGCGCGACGCCGGGCAAGCTGTTAC
>CAVPFS010000053.1:0-39871 GCA_963703825.1 uncultured Solirubrobacterales bacterium
ACGGCGCCATCTTCCGCAACCAGCGCAGCCGCTCGAAGATCACCTAAAAGCGCGTAGGCGCGCAGCGGGGTAAACCCATCCACGCGAGGAGATGCGGTCACGAACGCGAGCCTACCTGCGTAAGCCGCAATCGCAGCCGCTATTCGTAGCTATTCGTCAGCGCTCGCACGAACGCAGATTTCAACGCAGGCACTCGGGTAGCAACCACGGAGGGCACCACCTCAACTGTGGGTCACTAAAAGGAGCGTGCGAGCATGGCAGCATCGGGCGGACGCAAGGTGGCGGTGGTCACCGGCGGGACCGCGGGGTTGGGCGAGCGACGGTGCGGGAGTTCGCCAAACAGGGGTACGACGTCGCGATGCTCGCCCGCGGTCAGAGCGGGACTCGACGGCGCCGTCGAAAGACGTCCAGGAGGCCGGCGGTCAGGCGCTCGGGCATCGCGACCGACGTCGCCGACCACGAGGCCGTGGATTCGGCGGCCGACCGCGTCGAGCGCGAGCTCGGCGAGATCGACGTCTGGGTCAACGTGGCGTTCGTGGGGGCGCTGGCCTTCTTCTGGGACACCACCCCGGAGGAGTACCGCACGATGACCGACATCACGTACATGGGTCAGGTCAACGGGACGCGCGCCGCGCTGGCGCGGATGCGGCCGCGCAACCGCGGGGTCATCGTCAACGTCTGCTCGGCGATGTCGTATCGCTCGATCCCGCTGCAGTCGGCGTACTGCGGGGCCAAGCACGCGGTCAAGGGCTTCACGGAGTCGATCATCACCGAGCTCATGCACGAGAAGAGCAAGGTGAAGGTGTGCATGATCCAGCTGCCCGGGCTCAACACGCCCCAGTTCAACTGGAACCTCAACAAGATGCCCAAGCATCCGATGCCGGTCGCACCCATCTTCCAGCCCGAGTTGCCGGCCAAGGGCATCGTGTTCCTCGCCGAACATCCCCGGCGCAACATGTGGATCGGCGTCTCCACCGCCTACACGATTCTCGGCGAGCGCCTCGCGCCCAAGCTCGCCGACTTCTACCTGGCCCGCACCGGTGTCAGCGGACAGCAGACCGACAAGGACCTGCCCCGCCTCGGCTCCAACGTCGGGCAGCCCCGCGACACCGATGCCGATCAAGGCGCGCACGGCCCGTTTGACGACAAGGCGTACGCCAAGGATCCAGTCACGTGGCTCTCGATGCACCGCCGAGCCATCCTCTCGGGCATCGGCGCGACGTGCTCGGCGGCGTCATCGCCGCCCGCGGGCGCGGCTGAGGTTCGCTTGAGCCCCGCCGAGGCTGACGGCAACGGGATCGGCGGGCGACCGACTCGACAGATCGTCCTGAGGCCAATCGGGTCGCCGCTGACCCTGGGGATGTCAGGGCTGGCGATCGCGTCGCTGGTGCAAAGCGGCGTCGAGCTGCACTGGACGCCAGCTGGGCAAACATTCCAGGCCGGGCTGATTCTGATCGCCGTGCCGTTCGTGCTGCAGCTGCTGGCCTGCATCTTCAGCTACCTGGCCCGCGACGGGGCGACCGGCGCTGCGGTCGGCGTGCTGGCCACCAGCTGGCTGGCCATCGGCCTGATCCACATCGCCGCCAAGCCTGGAGTCACGAGCGGGGCGCTGGGGCTGCTGCTGGTCGCCGCGGGTGGAGTGCTCTTGGCGTCAGCAGTGGCTATCGCCTCGACGAAACCGCTGCCCGGAGCGATCTTCGCCGCGGCGGCGCTGCGGTTCGTCACGGCCGGCGATCTACCAGCTCAGCACGTCTCCTTCTGGGAGCGCGCCGCCGGCCTGCTGGGCCTGATCGTCACCGCGCTGGCGGTCTACGCCACGCTCGCGTTCGAGCTCGAGGGCCAACGCCAGCGGCCCGTACTACCCACATTCCGTCGCGCGCGAGCCGCAGCAGCAATACGCCAGGGCGGGGAAGCGACCTTAAGCGCCTCGTCAGCGAGCCCGGCGTCCGCGAAACCACATGACCGAAATGGGTGAACCATGCACTCATCTTCCCGGAGATCTCCCATTCGGCCGGCCCTCGGAGGGGGGCCGAGGCGTGACCGGTCATAACTGGCCCTCGGTGACCTGGATCGGCGCGCTGGCCCTGCGTGGATGGCGCGCTGCTGGCGCGGCCTCGTGGCCTGCTCGCGGGTCGGTCCGTCGGAATTGTTCGACGTATGACAGTCCCGGTCTGGTGGCGGTAGGACAGGGGTAGCGTTCCGGCGATGCGTCGACCTCCACTTCTCCGGCAGCTCACGGGGGATCCCACTGCGCGTGGCCGGGCCGCGCATCCAAGCGCTCGGAGGAGCTGCGACCTGCGCACCGCGACCGCCGACCGGGTGGTCAAGTCGGTGTGCCCGTTCTGTGCGGTGGGATGCGGCCAGTCGATCTACGTCAAGGACGAGAAGGTCGTCCAGGTGGAGGGCGACAAGGACAGTCCGATCTCTCGCGGGCGCCTGTGCCCGCGCGGGTCTTCGACCCTCAGCATGGTCACGAGCCCGACGCGGGAGACCAAGGTCCGCTACCGGCGTCCGTACGGCGCCGACTGGGAGGACCTCGAGCTGGATCAGGCGCTCGACATGATCGCCGATCGCATCATCGAAACCCGCGCGCGCACGTGGCAGCACGTCGACGGCGACGGCAACAAGCTCAACCGCACGCTGGGGTTCTGCTCGCTCGGGGGCGCGACGCTCGACAACGAGGAGAACTATCTGATCAAGAAATTGTTCACCGCGGCGGGGGCGGTCTCGATCGAGAACCAGGCACGCATATGACACTCGAGCACCGTTCCCGGTCTGGGAACGTCGTTCGGGCGCGGAGGTGCCACCACATTCCTGCAGGACCTGCAGAACGCTGATTGCATCGTGATTGAGGGCTCCAACATGGCCGAATGCCACCCGGTCGGCTTTCAGTGGGTGGTCGAGGCGCGCAACCGGGGGGCAAAGATCATCCACGTCGATCCTCGCTTCAGTCGGACAAGCGCGATCGCCGACGTGCATGTCCCGGTCCGGACAGGCACCGACGTGGTATGGCTGGGTGCGATCATCAACCACGTTCTGCAGACGGGCAGCGAGTTCCGTGAGTACGTGGTCAAGTACACCAACGCGGCGACCATCCTGACCGATGAGTTCATCGACGCTGAAGACCTCGACGGCGTGTTCTCCGGATTTGACGAGCAGGAGGCGACCTATGACGTCTCCTCTTGGCGCTATGAGGGGATGGAGGTGCCCTCGGCGGCCGGCAAGCGCGAGCAGGCGGCAACGGCCGAGCAGTCCCATGGTTCCCATGGCGCGCACATGACGGGCGGGGAGCCGCCGCAGCTCGACGAGACGTTGGAGCATCCCCGCTGCGTGTTCCAGGTACTCAAGCGCCACTTCGCGCGGTACACGCCGGAGATGGTGGAGCAGGTGTGCGGGGTCCCGCGAGATGTGTTCACGGCGGTGGCGCAGACGATCTGTGAGAACTCCGGGCGCGAGCGCACGACCGCGTTTGTGTACTCGGTCGGTTGGACGCACCGGACCACGGGCGTGCAGTACATCCGCGCGGCATCGATCCTGCAGCTGCTGCTCGGGAACATGGGCCGCCCCGGCGGCGGGATCCTGGCGCTACGCGGGCACGCGTCGATCCAGGGTTCCACCGACATACCGACGCTCTACAACATCCTGCCGGGTTATCTGCCGATGCCCCACGCGTCGACCGACGTGACGCTTGGGGACTACATCGAGAACAACACGTCCCCCGGCGGCTACTGGGGCCACGTCGACGCCTACATCAAGAGCCTGCTCAAGGCGTGGTACGGGGAGGCCGCGAGCGAGGCGAACGACTATTTGTTTGACCTAATGCCGCGGATCGACGGCGACCACTCGATCTATCCGATGATCACCAAGATGCGCGACGGCGAGGTCGAGGGGATGCTCGTGCTGGGGGAGAATCCGGCGGTCGGCTCGGCGAACGCCAAACTGCATCGTCTGGCCATGGCCGAGGCGAAATGGCTCGTCGTCCGTGACTTTCAGATGATCGAGTCCGCGACGTGGTGGAAGGACGGGCCGGAGATCGAGACCGGCGAGCTGAAGACCGAGGAGATCGGAACCGAGATCTTCTTCATGCCGGCGGCGGCGCACACCGAGAAGGATGGGTCGTTCACGAACACCCAGCGGCTCTTGCAGTGGCATAACAAGGCGATCGAGCCACCCGGGGACTGCCGCTCAGAGCTGCACTTCATGTACCACCTGGGCAAGCGGATCCGCGAGAAGCTGGCACGCTCGACCGAACCCCGGGACCGTGCGATCCTCGACCTGGCCTGGGATCTGCCCGAGAGCGGTCCGACGGCCGAACCCGACGCCGAGGCTGTGCTGCGAGAGATCTCCGGGTTCACGGTCGCCGACGGCAAGGCACTGAGCGGCTACACCTCCCTGAAGGCCGACGGCTCGACAGCGAGCGGCTGCTGGATCTACTGCGGCGTCTACGGGGACGAGGAGAACAAGGCCAACCGGCGCGCACCCGGGCAAGAGCAGGACTGGGTCGCCGCGCAATGGGCGTGGGCATGGCCGATGAACCGGCGAATCATCTACAACCGCGCGTCCGCCGACCCCGACGGCAAGCCATGGTCAGCACGCAAGGCATACGTATGGTGGGATGCGGAGAACGCTACTTGGACCGGGCATGACGTCCCTGACTTCAAGGCCGACAAGCCCCCGGGCTACGTGCCAGCCGACGGAGCGCAGGCCGAGGATGCCCTGCGTGGCGATGAGCCGTTCATCATGCAGCCCGACGGCAAGGGCTGGCTGTTCGCCCCCTCCGGCTTGACCGACGGACCGTTGCCGACTCATTACGAACCACAGGAGTCCCCGGTGAGTAATCAACTCTACGGACGCCGGGCGAGCCCCACCCGCCAGACCTTCGACCGGGAGGACAACCTCTACAACCCGTCCCCCGGCGAGCGCGGCGCGGCGTTGTTTCCGTACGCGTTCTCGACTTACCGGATCGCCGAGCATCACACGGCCGGGGGCATGTCGCGCTTCACGGCGTACCTCTCCGAACTGGCGCCCGAACCGTTCATCGAGGTCTCTCCGGAGCTTGCCGCCGAGCGCGGGCTTGAGCACAACGGCTGGGCGACGGTCGTGACGATGCGCACGGCGATCGAAGCACGGGTGCTGGTGACCGACCGGATGATCCCGCTCACGGTCGAGGGGAGAACGGTGCATCAGGTCGGAATCCCCTACCACTGGGGAGCCAACGGTCTGTCGACCGGAGATTCGGCGAACGACCTGCTGCCGTTGGTGCTCGACTCGAACGTTCACATCTCCGAGTTCAAGTCCTCCACGTGCGATGTGCGCCCGGGGCGACGACCCCGCGGGCAGGCGCTGCTGGACTTCGTGCAGGGTTACCGAGACCGGGCGACAGGCGCGGAGGGAGCGGGGGGATGAGCACACCGGAGCTCGTGACGACCGCGTGGCCGGGCAGCTACGGCACCCAGGCCAAGCCGCGGATGGGCTTCTTTACCGATACAAGCGTATGTATCGGCTGCAAGGCGTGCGAGGTCGCCTGCAAGGAGTGGAATGGCGTGCCCGAGGACGGCCTGCGCCAGCTCGGCATGTCGATGGACAACACCGGCGGCCTGGGCGCGGACACCTGGCGCCACGTCGCGTTCATCGAGCAGCGGCGGCCGCTCGACATCACCGAAGGAGCGCCGGACGATCTCGTCCAGCACGCAGCTCTGCGAAGCCTTGCCGACCGGGTCGACATGCCGGCCCAGGACATGGGCGATTTCCGCTGGCTCATGTCCTCCGATGTGTGCAAGCACTGCACGCACGCGGCCTGCTTGGACGTTTGTCCCACCGGGGCGCTCTTCCGCACCGAGTTCGGCACCGTCGTCGTCCAGGAGGACATCTGCAACGGCTGCGGCTACTGCGTCCCCGCCTGCCCGTTCGGGGTGCTCGACCAGCGCAAGGACGACGGGCGGGTGTGGAAGTGCACGATGTGCTACGACCGCCTCAAGGCCGACGAGGAGCCGGCGTGCGCACAGGCGTGCCCCACTGACTCGATCCAGTTCGGTCCGCTCGAGCAGCTCAGAGAGAAGGCGCAGACTCGGCTGGAGATCGTGATCGAGGCCGGGGAGACGGGCGCGTCGCTGTATCTCGGCGATGACCGATGACGGAGTCGGCGGCGCCGGGGCGTTCTTCCTGCTGCTCGACGAGCCCGAGGTCTACGGGCTGCCGCCCGATCCGGTCGCCGCCACGCGCGACCTGCCCGGACTGTGGCGCACGACCGGTCTGGCCGCCGCAGCGCTGCTGGCGGGCGTGGTGGCCGCGGCCATGGGCGGCCGGCGGTGAGTCGGCCCGCCGGGTCGGCGCCCACTCAGGGGCAGACGACGGTCTCGGGAGTCGCGCCCCGGCAGCGGCGCGGCGGGGCGCGGTCGATGGTTCCGCCTGCTGAGCCGCGCTCCTACTACGGCCAGCCGGTGATCGCCAAGCCGGTGTGGTCCAAGGAGATCCCATTGTATTTCTGGGTCGGTGGGGTGGCCGGCGCGTCGGCTCCGCTGGCGCTCGTGGCCAGCCTGCGCGGCAACGATGAACTCGCCCGCCGCGCCCAGGGCGCGGCGCTCGCCGGGGCGGTCATCAGCCCGGTGCTGCTGATCAAGGACCTAGGCAAGCCGGTCCGGTTCTTCAACATGCTGCGGGTGTTCAAGGTCACATCTCCGATGAGCATCGGCTCGTGGATCCTCTCCGGCTTCGGTGCGGCGGTGACGCTAGGGGCCGCGCGGGAGTTCACGGATAACCTCCCGCGTCTCGGGCGCGCCGGCCAAGTCGCGGGGCTGCTGCTCGGCCCGGGCCTGTCCACCTATACCGCCACGCTGATCTCCAACACCGCGGTGCCGGCCTGGCACGACGCACGCGGCGAACTGCCGTACGCGTTCGCCGCCAGCTCGTTGGCCACCGCCGGTGGCCTGGCCACCGCGCTCACACCCCCCCGCAGCGCCGCCCCCGCGCGGCGGCTGACCGTCGCCGGCGCCGCAGCCGAACTCGTCATCACCGGGGTGCTCGAGCGCCGCCTGAGCGAGCGGGTCGGCGCCGCCTACCACCAGGGACGCCCCGGACAGTTCCTACGCGCTGCCAAGGCGCTGACCGCCGGGGGCGCCGTCGCCGTGGTCACGAGCCGAGGTCGCCGCCCGGCCGCGATCGCCGGCGGCCTGGCGGTGCTGGCCGGTGGACTGTTCGCGCGCTGGGGAATCTTTCAGGCCGGGGTCGCATCCGCGCAGGATCCGGACGCCACGGTCGGGCCCCAGCGGGATCGACTCACCCGACGCAATGGGCGCCCTGCGGTTACGCCCGATGAGACGGCCCGCGCTCACTCCGGATGACGCACGGGTCCACCGTCGAACCCGCGCATCCTCTCGGCAGGCCTGATCATGCTCGTGAGTTCAGTGGGAGCGATAATGGCCGCGCTGATCAGCACCCGGCACGAATATCGGTCGTTGTTCTCGGTCTATGTGCCGATCGCGGCGGCTGTCTTCGGGGTTGTCCTGATCCTCGTCCTCGGGACCGTGCTCCGCTTTCGCCGCCGGCAGGACGCCGCTCGCTGGCATGACAACAGTCCGCTGGAGGCCAGCTACGCGGTCGTGCTCCTACTGATATCGGCGTTCTGATGTATCTCACGTTCTGGCATGAGCATCGTGTTGATACCTTCGCTAATCGCGAGCGTCCCAGCCTGACTGTCAACGTGACCGCGGCACGGTGGGAGTGGGAGTTCTCCTATCCGCAATATGGGAATCGTTCAGCGCAGCGGCACGGTCGGTAACGAGCCGCTCGTGGTACCGGTGAACGAAGCGATCCGCTTCAACCTGACCTCCATCGATGTGATCCACGCGCTGTGGATCCCGAGCTGGAGTACAAGCACGACGCGATCCCCGGATCGGTGCAGAGCCAGGTGCTCACGTTCACCCGCACAGGCACGTCTCGGGCCAGTGCGCCGTGTTGCCTGCGCCATTCCGAGATGGTGTCGGCGCGGTATTGACAAGTCTGCCTTTCGTGGGCCGGCTGCCACCGAGGATGACCGGCGGCGGCTGAGGGACGCGGCCAAAGCGATCGGCGAGGTGCCAGAAGAGCACGAGGAGCCGCAGTTCGACATGCTGCAGGCAGTGGATGGCGACGTTGAGCGCAGCGCATGGGGCTGAGTCACGCCGACCTCGCCGAGCTGGTTGGCAGCCAGCGCCCCTCCGTCTCATCGCCATGTTGTGACCTCCAGGTAGAACCGTGTAAGCCCGGTTCGCGGATCGCTGCCGCCGGCACCGGCCGCGCTGTAACCGCGCTCGCCGGTGAACGCGTAGGTGACCCCGAGGATCATGTAGCGAAACGCGACCGCGCCCAGCCCAGCCCCGGCACCGACGAGCAGCGAGAGCACGAGCATCCCACCCGAGCCGCGCGCGACCGCGCGCGACCGCGCGCGGAGCGAACCGACCCACGTGCACCCGAGCGTTGACCGCGGAACGCTCAGGGTCAAGCGGGCCCGGAGTGATCCCCGCCGGCGATGTCTTCCGCCACGAGGCCCCGAACGTCACCGTTGCCGGTCGCGGCGCGCGGGTCGTGATCAGACCGCGACGTCGGGTCCTGCGTGCTCACCGCATCGAGCGCAGCTCGTCGTCCTCCAGGAGCGCCAGCAGCAGATCCTGCTTGTGCTCGAAGTAGCCGTAGAACGTGCTTGGGCGTGGATAGAAGCTATAAACCGACGAGTCGGTTTTACAAGAGAACACCCCGACGTCTGGGCGTGAGACCGCCAACGCTGAACTCGGCTCTGCGGTGGCGCGAATCGGAGCTGCGTTCCTCACGGCAGCGCCGGTCTGCTGCGGTTCGACCGTACGGGATACTTCGAGGCTGGTGAGCCGGGAAGACTGGTCGGCGTGCCCTCACGGGACGCTGCCATGCACCCAGACCTGCTCGCCAACCCGCGCTCCCTCCACCGACCCGACGCCCCGCGCACCATGCTGACTTGGGTCACGCGTCGTGTCTGACGGGCTGCTCGCTGCCGCGTTCGTCCTGGCGGCGGCGGTCAGCCTCACGACGAGCTGGCTGCTGGTCTCCCGGCTCGAGCGGATCGGAGCGCGAATCGGGCTGTCCGAGGCGCTGCTGGGGATGCTGGCCGCACTCGCGGCCGACGCACCCGAGATCACCGCCAGCGTGACGGCGCTGGCCGGGCAGCACCCCCGGATCGGGGCCGGGGTCGTGATCGGCTCAAACGTGTTCAACCTCGCCGCCCTGCTCGGGCTCGGCGCCGTGGTCGCCGGCGAGATCCGGCTGCACCCGCGGGTGATCATCCTCGAGGGGACTGTCGCAATCACGATCGCGACGATCTGCCTCGGTGTCGTTCTCGGTGGGCCCGGACCCGGCGTCGGCCTGCTCGCCGCCGTCGCGGTGCTCATCCCGTATCTGATCATCTCGGGCGTCAGCCCGCAACGGCTCGCGGGCCTCGGGTTGCCGCGGTCATGGGCTGCCTGGCTCTCCGGCGCTGTGGCTGAGGAGGAGCAGGAGCTCGAACCGGCGATCCACCCACCGCGGGCCGAAACTCGCGATGTAGTCCTCGCCCTGCTCGCGACCGGCGTCGTGGTCGGCGCGAGCATCGCGATGGAGCTGACCGCATCGACGCTCGGCGAACGCCACCACGTCGCCGAGATCGTAATCGGGGGCCTCGTTCTCGCCGGAGTCACCAGCCTCCCCAACGCCGTCTCGGCGCTGTATCTCGCCGTTCGCGGGAGGGGCGCCGCCACACTCAGCATCGCTTTGAACAGCAATGCCCTGAACGTGACCGTCGGTCTGATGCTCCCCGGACTGCTCGTCGGGCTCGGGGCACCCTCAGGGCAGGGAACCCTCGTCGCCGCCTGGTATGTCGGCCTGACCGCTCGTGACACTGGGATGCGCGTATGCCGGCCGCGGGCTGCGCCGCGGACACGGTGCGCTCATCATTGGCGGCTATCTCGCGTTCGTGGCGGCCGTGCTCATCGCGAGCTGAGGTGCTCCCGCTCTAGTACTAGTGGCCCCGCGCGCGCTCTACCCCGTCCAGGCCCGACACCTCCCCGTTCCCACCGCACGAGCATCTCAACCTTCCCGGCGACCGTCCGCCACCGCGCGGGTAGGGGGTCCGGCCCGCATTTGCATGCCGACCTCGTCGGAAACGCCAACTCAGCGACTTAGCGTGACGCGGAGTGACGAGCAAGGCGTCAACCGCGGGTAGCGATCGGGTTCTCGAGCGTCGCCGGGCGGTCGCCCTGGCGCGGCACTACCGCGAGTTTGAGGGCCTCTCGATCAGCCAGATCGCCGGTCGTCTGGAGCGGTCGCCGGCGAACCCGAATCACGAGGGGTTTTTAGTCCCGTGAATAGTCCCGCGGCGCAAATGAGCCTTCCAGGGGAGCCCCAACCCGTCCCGGACCCCGAGCAAAAACATGCCAATTTACCGGACTTTCGTGATGGGCACGGCTGGGCTCGAACCAGCGACCTCTCGCGTGTGAAGCGAGCGCTCTCCCACTGAGCTACGCGCCCGAAACTCGGGGCGCCTGATTGTACGTCTGAGCGCCGGCTCGCCGCTAGCGCATCGAGCTCATCGATTGGGCGCCGTGCATGCCCGCGGATGGGACTACGAGACCGGGGACGTCATGCGGTGCGATCGCGACGGCCAGCGCGAGCACGATCAGGCGTCGCCGCGACCCCGTAGGTTGCGGTCCGCCGCCACGGGAGCGTCTTCTCCACCGCGATCAGCGCGGCGACGACCGCCATCCATTGAAGGCTCATGACGCCGAGCGCGAACAGCGCTGCCATCAGGGCCCAGCAGCAGCCAAGGCACCAGGCCGCGTGCCGGCAGCCCATCTCCACCGCGCCGCGCGAGCCATCGCGCCAGCTTCCGAGCAGGAACGCGAGTGGGCTGCGGCACTTGGCCAGGCAGATGTTCTTCAGCGGCGTGAGCTCATAGATCGCGGCGGTCGCCAGCGCGGCGCCGGCCAGCCAGCGCCCGCCGCCGTCCCACCGCAACGCTGCCCCGAACTCCACGCGACCGAGGTCGAGGATCCCGTACGCCGCCAGTCCGGCAGCGCCCCAGACCAGCAGGTAACTGGCCGTGAACAGCAGCGGGCGGCTGTACCCGCGGCGCCGCGTCATCCGTGCGTAGAGCGCGGTGGTCGGCGCCAGCGAGGGGAACATCATCGCCGCCATCATCACCACCCAAACGCCGAGAAACCATCCGAGCGTCCCCAGATCCGCGCTTGGCGCGGCGTTCATGCCGGCCATCTGAGCGGCGGTCTCCCACCATGCCAGGGCAGCCAGGCCCAGCAGCAGCGTGACCAGCCCCAGCCGTCCCCGCGCGGCACCGAAGGCCGCCGCGAGTTCGCCGCGCCCAACCCCGGGCCTAACGTCGGGCCCAACCCCGCGCTGAACGCCGATCGAAGTGCCGGCGCTCACGCCGCCCACGAGAACTCGGACGTTGAGAAGGCCAATTGCCGTCGTATTGAATCCCGAATGCGTCGATCGCCGAACGCGTCGCGTGCGCGATCGTCAGCTCCGAGCCGGCCGGGTGAAAGATCCCGGTCAACCGGGCGGGCTCGCCGCTCTGCACTCCGAACGGAACCACGTCCTCGATCTCGAAGTCGACCTCGTCTCCGATCCTGACCGAGTGGTGGAGTCCCTCCTCGCGCACTTGAATCGGAGCGCGCTGCACGCCGAGGTTCTCGCCGACCATCGGCCCGAGCGCCTGCATCGGACCACCGATCGCACCCGAGAAGACCTGGCCGAGCTTCTCGGCCTGCTCGTCGCTCGCCGCCGCATCGATGAACACGCCAAGGCGCCAGTTGCCCTCAGACATCACCTTCGGCGTGTCCGCGACCGCCGCCACCGTCAGGCCGCTGACGTCGACGCCCTCCACCTGCCCATCCTTGACGTTGAACACGAGCGTGACCATGCAGCGGTCATGCGTCGCGCCGAACGACAGCGATGCCGTGCACGGACAGACAACGTCACACGAACACGTCTCGAAGTACGACCCTTGCAGCTTCCACGACATTGTTTCCCCCTTGCAGTCGACGAGCCGATTCTCACCCCGGCTCGGCCATCAGTCAACCCCCCGCCCCGTCCGCAGTCAACCCGCGCCCGGGCGCCTGCGCCTAGAGCCTGACCAGGTCCTCGACGCGCAGCCCGCGCGTCTTGCCGCGCAGGTCAATGAACAGGGGCGCCGAGGCGGCGAGCTCGTCGTAGTCGATGCCCGGGTGGGCGGTGACCAGCACGAGCGCGTCAGCGTCGAGCACCTGGTCGAGCGCCACGCTCTCCAGCTCGAACTCGGGGAGTGCAGGTACGTAGGCGTCGTGGTAGCTGAGCACGGCGCCGCGCTGGGCGAGCACCTCGATGATCCGCAGCGCCGGCGATTCGCGGATGTCGCCGACGCCGCCCTTGTAGCTGACGCCGAGGATTCCAATTCGAGAGCCCTTGACCGGCTTCTCGACATCGTTGAGCGCCTGCTCGATCCGCTCGACGCAGTAGTAGGGCATCTGCTGGTTGATCTTGCCGGCAAGCTCGATGAACTCGGTCGACATGTGGAACTCGCGTGCGCGCCAGGTCAGGTAGAAGGGGTCGACCGGCAGGCAGGGCCGCCCATGCCGGGGCCGGGCTCGAAGCGCATGAAGCCGTACGGCTTGGTGGCGGCGGCGTCGATCACCTCCCAGATGTCGATCCCCATCCGCTCGGCGAGGATCGCGAGCTCGTTGACGAGCGCGATGTTGACCGAGCGGAAGATGTTCTCGAGCAGCTTCGCCATCTCGGCCGCCTCGGGCGTGGAGACCCGCACGATGTCGTCGCAGATCGCGGCCGTAGAGCTCGGCCGCGCGCTCGGTGCACTCCGGCGTCATCCCGCCGACGACCTTGGGCGTGTTGCGCATCGTGTAGTCGGTGCGTCCGGGATCCACTCGCTCGGGCGAGAAGGCGACGTTCAGACCGGCACCCACGCTCAGCCCGCGGTGCTCGAGCAGCGGCACCAACTGCTCGCGGGTCGTGCCGGGATAGGTCGTCGACTCGAGCACCACCAGCTGGCCTCGCTGGACCGCCGCCGAGCGCCCGGCCGGCGGCTAGCAGCGGCCCGAGATCGGGCTCGCGGTTGGGCGTCAGCGGCGTCGGTACGCAGATCAGGACCGCCTCGGCCTCTCGCCAGCGGCGCGAAATGGGTCGACGCTTCGATCTTGGGCAGCGCCGCCGCGAGCCGCTCCGAGGTGATGTCCTCGATATAGGACTCGCCCGCCTCGATCGCGTCGATCTTGGCTTCGTCGATGTCGACCGCGACCACTTCGCTCGCCCGCCTCCGCGAACGCGACTGCGAGCGGCAGCCCCACGTATCCGAGGCCTATTACTCCGATAGACATAGGCCAGGGTGATCGGCCTGCCGGAAGATAAAGGGCGACCACCACGGCAAGCCGCGACCGAGGTCTACGATCAGGGGCGGACCGTGCTAGGCGGGGCGCTAGCGGTGCCCTGTAACCCACAATCCGCTCTAGCGGGGCTGAATTCCCTCTCGAGGGGCACCGGCCCGAGGTCAGCGCCCCGTTGAGGCGGCGATGGTCAGGTCCCATAGCGATGGAGGCCCGTGAACCAGGTCAGGTCCGGAAGGAAGCAGCCTTAAGCGGTCACCTTCAGGCGCCAAGGGGGAGCTTGATCGGAGCCTGCGACGACGGCCGCGCCGCGGGTACGCTTCGAAGGAGGGTGCACGGTCCGCTTTCTGAGCCCTCCCGCGGGCCGCAGGGCGAGCGCGGCCGGCGGCCATCTAGACTCGAAGGTTCGTGTCGACCGGCCCCTCTCTCTACCGCCGCCACCGCCCCCGCACGTTCGCCGACGTCGTCGGCCAGGAGCAGATCGTGCGCACGCTCTCGAACGCCGTCACCCGCGGCAAGGTCCATCACGCCTACCTGTTCGTCGGCTCCCGCGGGACCGGCAAGACGAGCACCGCGAAGATCCTCGCCGCCTGCCTGAACTGCGAGCAGGGACCGACGATCGAGCCGTGCGGCGTCTGTGACTCGTGCGTCTCGATCGCCAGCGCGACCTCGCTTGACGTGATCGAGATGGATGCCGCCTCCAACAACTCGGTCGACGACATCCGGGACCTGCGCGAGAAGGTCGCCTACGCGCCGGTCTCCGGACGCCACAAGGTCTACATCCTCGACGAGGCGCACATGCTCTCCCAGCAGGCGTGGAACGCGTTTCTGAAGACGCTCGAGGAGCCGCCGCCGCGAACGATCTTCGTGCTCGCGACGACCGAGGCGCAGAAGGTGCTGCCGACCGTCGTCGACCGCTGCCACCGGTTCGACTTCGGCCGCCCGACGGTCGAGCAGGTCGCCAGGGTGCTGCACCGCGTCGCCGCCACCGAGCAGATCGAGATCGAGCCGGCGGCGGTGGCGGTGATCGCGCGCCACGCGACCGGCAGCTTCCGTGACGCGCTCGGGACGCTCGAGCAGCTGGTGACCTACGCAGGCGACGAGCAGATCTCGTCGGCGGACGTGCTGGCGGTGCTCGGGGTCGCCGACGCCGAGCAGCTGTTCGAGGCGATTGACGCGGTCCTCGCGCGTGACCCCGCCCAGGCGTTGCGCGTCGCCGCGGCACTGACCGCATCTGGTCGCGACCCGGGCCAGATCATCCGCGATCTCGAGGTCCACGGACGCGAGCTGCTCGCTGTCCAGCTGCTCGCCGAGGTCCCCGAGGAGCTGCGCGTGACGCCCGAGCGCGACGCGCGGCTGCTCGAGCAGGCGCAGGCCCTGAGCGGAGCCGACGTCGTGCGGCTGCTCGAGCTCGTCGCGGCGGCGCTCGAGGCGACCGCCAACGGTGCGCAGTCGCGGATCCAGCTCGAGTTGGTGCTGATCAAGGCCGCGGCGCCTGAGTTCGACCCGTCCACGAAGGCGCTGTTGGCGCGGATCGAGCGGCTCGAGGAGTCGCTCGGCCGGGGCATCGCCGACCCGCTTGGCCGGGGCGTCGCCGACCCCGCGCCGCCGCCCGCCCCACCCGGCCGCGCATCGCCGCCGGACCCCGCGCCACCGCCGGCGCCGCCGGTCCCCGCGCCGCCGCCACCAGCTCCAGATCCGGTGCCGCCCGGGGCGCCGCCGGACCCGCCGGCACCGCCACCGGTCCCCGACCCCGGGCCCCCGCCGCCGCCCGAGCCGCCGCCGCCCCCCGCGCTCGACGCGCTGGTCGACTCCTGGCCGGCGGTGGTCGACTTCGTGCGCCAGGGCAACGCGATGCTGGCGGCGACGCTCGAGGCGGCCAGGCCGGCGGCGCTCGGCGCAGACACGCTGACGCTCGCATTCCCGACCGGGGCCGCGTTCTTCAAGCGCAAGGCCGAGCAGGACGACTACCGGCGCGCGACCGCCGACGCCGTGAGGTCGGTCACCGGCGCCTCGTTCGCGCTGCGCTACGAGCTCGCCGACGAGGGGCCGGCCGCCGCCGACGAGCGGGAGCCCGGGCTGACCGGCGAGGAGCTCGTGCGACGCTTCATGGATGAGTTCGATGCCGAAGAAGTGCTCGACGAAACCTGAAAAGGAAGAGGCCTAGACGACATGCCCCAGCCACCGAACATGCAGCAGCTGCTCAAGCAGGCCCAGAAGATGCAGGAGGACATGCTCGCCGCCCAGGAGGCGCTCAAGGACGAGGTCGTCGAGGCCTCGGCCGGCGGCGGGATGGTGACCGTCAAGGTGACCGGCGACCTGATCGTCAAGGAGATCACGATCGATCCCCAGGCCGTCGATCCCGACGACGTCGAGCTGCTCCAGGACATGGTCCTGGCGGCCGTCAACGAGGGGATGCGCTCAGCGCAGGAGCTCGCCGCGGCGAAGATGGGCGGGATCGCCGGCGGCCTCGGCGGCGGCCTCGGACTTCCGGGTTTCTAGAGAGCGTTGTACGCGCCTCCAGTCCAGCGGCTGATCACCGAGCTCTCGAAGCTGCCGGGGATCGGCGGGCGCACCGCCCAGCGGCTCACGTTCCACATCCTGCGCGCGTCCGACGACGAGGCCGGGGCGCTCGCCGACGCGATCCGCGAGGTCAAGGAGCGGATCGGCCTCTGCGAAGTGTGCTTCAACCTCGCCGACGGGCCGCGCTGCCGGATCTGCTGCGACGAGCGGCGCGACCCGGAGTTGATCTGCGTCGTAGAGGAGCCCTCGGACGTGATCTCGATCGAGCGCACGCACGAGTTCGCCGGCCGCTACCACGTGCTCGGCGGGGCGCTGTCTCCGATCGACGGGATCGACCCCGAGGACCTGAAGATCTCAGAGCTCTACGCGCGGGTCACTGGGGACCCCGGCCACCCGGATCCCGCCCACCCCGTCCGCGAGGTGGTGATCGCCACCAACCCGACGACCACCGGCGAGGCCACCGCGCTCCACATCGCTGATGGCCTACGCCAGCGGCGGCCCGAGCTGGCGGTCACGCGCCTGGCGAGCGGGCTGCCGGTCGGCGGTGACCTCGAATACGCCGACGAGCTGACGCTCGGCCGGGCGCTCGTCGGCCGCCGCGCGGTCTAGCACGAGAGCACCGTACCCTTCGGCGCCGTGTCAGAGAAGGTCGTGATGAAGTTCGGCGGCACCTCGGTCGCCGACGCCGAGCGGATCAAGAACGCGGCCCGCCGGATCGTCGCGCAGCGCGACTCGGGCAAGCGCGTGGTCGCGGTCCTCAGTGCTCGCGGCCAAACGACTGACGAGCTGATCGCGATGGCGCAGGAGGTCTCCCCGGACCCTGATCGGCGCGAGATGGACATGCTGCTGTCGACCGGCGAGCGGATCTCATGCGCGCTGTGCGCGATGGCGATCAACGATCTCGGCCACCGGGCGATCAGCCTCACCGGCTCGCAAGCCGGGATCGTCACGGACACCTCGCACACGAAGGCGAGGATCGTCGACGTCCGCGCCGATCGGATCAACGAGGCTCTGGCCGAGGACAAGATCGTCCTCGTCGCCGGCTTTCAGGGCGTCTCCACCAGCCGCGACGTGACCACGCTCGGTCGCGGCGGCTCGGACACCACCGCGGTCGCGGTCGCCGCCGCGATCGGGGCCGAGGTCTGCGAGATCTACACCGACGTTGCGGGCGTCTTCAGCGCCGACCCGAGGATCGTCGCCAATGCGCGCAAGCTGCCGATGGTCAGCTTCGAGGAGATGCTCGAAATGGCAGCCTCAGGCGCCAAGGTGCTGCAGCTGCGCTCGGTCGAGTACGCCCGCACGCACGGGGTCAAGATCCACTGCCGATCGAGCTTCGATCCCGGCCCAGGTACCTTTGTGCTCGGAGAGGACCAGACCATGGAACACCCACTGATCACAGCTGTCACCCACTCGACGGACGAGGCCCGGATCACGCTGCTCGGCGTTCCGGACCGCCCAGGCGCGGCCGCTTCGATCTTCACCGCGCTGGCCCAGGCCAACTGCAACGTCGACACGATCATCCAGAACGAGCCGCTCGAGGAGGGCCGCGACGCGGAGGTATCGTTCACGATCGGGACCGAGGACCTGCGGGCGGCCGAGCAGGCGCTCGAGCCCGTCAAGGCGATGCTGGGGGTGACGCGGATCGACACAAATCGCGAGATCGGCAAGGTCTCGATCGTCGGTGCCGGCATGCGCTCGCACCCGGGCGTCGCCGCGAAGGTCTTCCAGACGCTCGCCGACGAGAGGATCAACATCGAGATGATCTCCACCTCGCCGATCAAGATCTCCTGCATCATCCGGGCCAACGACGTGCCGCAGGCCGTGCGGGCGCTGCACAGCGCGTTCGAGCTCGGCGACGGCGGGATCGAGCCGGATCGGGGTCCACGGTGACGGGCGGCAGGCGCGTGGCGGTGGTTGGTGCCACCGGCGCAGTTGGCCGCACGATGCTGGCGCTGCTTCGCGAGCGGGAGTTCCCGGCCGACGAGCTGGTCCTGTTCGCCTCCGAGCGCTCGGCCGGGATCGAGGTCGAGGGCCACACGGTGCGGGCGCTCGACGAGCGCGCCGACCTCGACGGCTTCGAGATCGCGCTGTTCTCCGCCGGCGCCGGAACCTCGCGCGAGTGGGCGCCGAGGTTCGTGCAGCACGGCGCGACCGTGATCGACAACTCGTCGGCGTTCCGCCGCGATCCCGACGTTCCGCTGGTCGTCTCCGAGGTCAACCCACACGCGCTGCGTGGCCACAGCGGACTGATCGCCAACCCCAACTGCTCGACGATGCAGCTGATGGTCGCGCTGGCTCCAATCCACCGCGCAGTGGGGATCGAGCGGCTCGTCGTCGCCACCTACCAGTCGGTGTCGGGCACCGGGCGCAACGCGATCGTCGAGCTCGAAACCCAGGTCGACGCCTCGCTGCGCGGCGCTGAGATGCCGCCACCGGCGGTCTATTCCGATCGGATCGGCTTCAACGTGATCGGCGCCGCGGGCAGCTTCGCCGACGGCGACGACCACACTGACGAAGAGCGCAAGATGATGTTCGAGACCCGCAAGATCCTCGAGGACGACTCGATCGGGATCGCGGTCACGTGCGTCCGGGTGCCGGTCAGGGTGTCGCACTCCGAGGCCGTCAACGTCCAGACGCGCGAGCCGCTGAGCGCCGCGCAGGCGCGCGACCTGCTGGCCGGCGCCCCCGGCGTGGTGCTCGAGGACGTGCCCTCGCCGCTTGCGGCCGAGGGGCGCGACGAGGTGTTCGTCGGGCGGATTCGCGATGACGCGTCACACCCGCGGGCGCTCAGCATGTGGGTCGTGTCGGACAACCTGCGCAAGGGAGCGGCGACCAACGCGGTCCAGATCGCCGAGCTGCTGGTCGCCGATCGCCTGAGCTCGCCCGTTGCCTGACGAGCTCTACGAGCTGATGCGGGGCGTCCCGTCAACGCGCTACTTCACTGACGAGCCGGTCGACCGCGAGGTGCTGACGCGCGTCTTCGACAACGCCCGCTTCGCCCCCAGCGGCGGCAACCGCCAGGGGTGGAGGGTGATCGTCGTCACCGATCGCGAGCTGCGGCGCCGGATGCGCGAGCTCTACGAGCGGCCGTGGAACGAGTACATGATCGCGACCGGAGGGCGCGCGGCGCTCGAGGCGGGGGAGGCCAGCGGGCTGCCCGCCGGCCGGTTGCGGATGCTGCGCGGCGCCGACGAGTTCGCCCACAGCTTCGACGAGGTGCCGGTGCACCTGGTGGTGTGCGTCGAGTTGGCGGCGCTGGCGATCACTGACGCAGAGCTCGATCGCCCGAGCATCGTCGGTGGAGCATCGGTTTATCCGTTCGTGCACAACGTGCTGCTCGGACTGCGCCACGAAGGGCTCGGAGCCGCGTTCACGACGCTCCTGGTGCCCGCCGAGGAGCAGGTGCGCGAGCTGCTCGCGATCCCCGAGGGGTTCGCGCTCGCCGGCCACATCTCGGTCGGCCATCGCGATGACCCGTGGCCGAAGAAGCTGCGTCGCACCCCGGTCAGCGAGTTCGTGTTCGCCGAGCGCTACGGCGAGCCGTGGTAATGCTGGGCGAACGCGACGTCGCTTGAGCGCAACTCGCGCCTGCAGCTGACGCCAAGCTTGCGGTAGATGCTGCTCGTGCGGGTGCGGACCGTCTGAAAGCCCACGTGCAAGGTGGCGGCGATCTCGGCGTTCGAGAGCCCGCTTCGGAGCAGCTCGAGCATGTCCGTCTCGCATTGGGTCAGGGGCGTCCCAGCCTTCGGGGCGGCGAGCGCCTGCCCGGGATGAGCGTCGGGATAGATCGCGTCCAGCAGCTCGCTCGCGGGGGTGCTCTTTGCCAGGCAGGCGCTGGCGCCAAAGCCGACCAGCAGCTCGGACTCGGCCGCCGTGAGGGCATCGGCCAGCACCACGAGCCGCGTGTTCGGGAATGACGCGTGCAGGAGGCTCAGTTCGGCCGGGCTCGACAGCGCCTCGCCGTTGACGATCGCGACATCGGGCTGGTGCACGACGAGCACCGCCGCCAGTCGGACGGAGTCGACGCCCGAGACCACCACCCGAAGCTGCGGGTCCTCGCTGACCAGGGCACGCAGCCCGTGGCTGACGATGTCCTCGAATTGCGATATGACGAGCCGGACAGGCTCAGGGTTGATTGGTGTCATCCGGGGTCCCGTTGCAAGCCGGCGCGGGAGCCGGCTATCGGTCTTGACGGGCATATACCCGCTTCGTGTGATTTTTCACGCACCGGGTAAGCGGCGTTGAAGAAATGGCCGCGAGCCCACGATAACGCGCGCCCCGGCGCGCTCCGCCTCGCTCAGGCGCTGGCCGCGACGACCGAGCTCGACCAGTCGATCACAGAGGTCGGCTTGACCACGTGCTTGCTCATCCCCAGCCACTTGGGCTCCAGGCCGAGCGCCAGCCCCACGAGCTGGGGCAGGTGCAGGACCGGCAGCCCGAGGTCGCGGCCGACGGCCTTGGACGCCAGTGGCTGCTGGAGATCGAGGTTCAGATGGCAGAGGGGGCAGGGGACGACGAGGCAGTCGGCGTCGGCATCGATCGCGTCGCCGATGTGACGGCCGGCCATCTCCAGCGATGCCTCTTTGTTCATCGTGATGATCGGAAACCCGCAGCACTTATAGACGCCGGCGTAGTCGATCACGGTGCCGCCGAGCGCCTCGATCACCATGTGCAGGTAGCGGTCGCGGGGGTGCTCCTCGTCGACGCCGAGGCGGTCGACCGGGCGGACGATGTAGCAGCCGTAGAACGGCCCGACCTTGAGGTCGGTCAGCGGCCGCTTGACCTTCGAGCGCAGCGTGTCGAGTCCGATCTCCTCCACCAGCAACCAGAGGAAGTTCTTGTTGGTCAGCGGGCGGGCGGGGTCTTTTTCATAGGAGAGCCCCTCATCGGCGATGTTCTTGTTGATCCGCCCGCGGTATTCGGTGTTCGCGTCCAGGCGCTCCTGACACTCGGACTGCGCGCCCTGGCAGGTGGAGCAGATGTTCATCATTAGCTCGCCGTCGGTCTGCTGGGCGAGCGCGAACGTCCGCGCGTTGAGCGTGTCGGCGAGCTCCTGGTTGTGCTCGGCGATCACCCCGGCGCCGCAGCACGCGGCGCGGTCGAGCTCGATCAGCTCGATGTCGAGCAGCGGCGCCACGCTGCGCCATCGAGCCGTGCAACTCCGGCGTGAACCCGCGGCTCACGCAGCCGGGCCAGTAGGCGACCTTCATGAACTCTCGCTTTCGCTCGGCGCGGTCTCGGATCCCTCTCCTGGCCCTGGGAACGTCGGCGACTTGTCAGGGGTGTCCGGCGCCGGCGACGGCGGCGACACCGGGGCCTCAGGCTCGCCGGCGGGCACCGAGGGCTTCGGCGGCTCGGTCTTCTGTGGTGCCTCGGGCTCGTCCTCGTAGCCGGTCACGTAGAGGTTCAGCTCGTCGCGCTGCTCGCGCCCCTCGACCTCGTCGTAGATCTGCTTGAGCTCCCCGAGGTCCTGCTTCTTGAGCTTGTGGCCGAAGAGCGCGATCTTCGGACTCATCTTGCCGCGCATCACGCCGGTGATCACGGTCGAGATCGACGACAGAAGCTCCTTACCGGCGGCCGGGTGAAACTTGCCGAACCACGAGTTGCCGCCGTAGCTGCGCGGCAGCAGCTCGGCCTCGTTGAGCAGCCCGTAGTCGCGCACCAGGGTCACGAACGCGGCCTCGTGACGGTGGCCGTTGTTGCGATCGACGATCTTGTAATCGCTCCCCGCGCGCCGGCGGAGACGCATGATCTGGCTCATCGGGTCCACGCCCTTGGGACACGCGTCGATGCAGTTGAAGCAGTGGGTGCAGTCGTAGATCCCGTGCTCGTCCTGCGAGGAGATCGTTGAGCCGCTCGTAGTGCTCGGCGTCACGCGGGTCGCCGACGAACCGGTAGGCCTTGGCGAGCGCCGCCGGTCCGATGAACAACGGATCGACCTCCATCGAGAGGCAGTCCGACACGCAGGCGCCGCACTGGATGCAGGCCATCGTCTGGGTGACGTCGACCATGTTCTCGTGCGGGACGATGTACTCGCGCTCGGGGACCGGCTCCTTGTTGATCAGGTACGGCGTGACGCGCTGGATCTTCTTCCAGTGGACCGCGTCCATATCGACGATCAGGTCGCGGATCACCGGCATGTTGCCCATCGGCTCGACCTCGATCACCGCCGTCGGCTCACCGGTCTGGGCGCCGCCACCGCGCGCCGCTGCCTCCTCGAGGTGGGTGTTGCACGCGAGCCCCGGGCGGCCGTTCATCCGCACGCCGCACGAGCCGCAGATCGCCTGCTGGCAGGAGCACCGGATACCGACTGACCCGTCGACCTCGTCGCGGACCTTGAGGATCGCGTCGAGCACCGAGTTGCGCTCGCCGAGCTGCACCTGATGCTCGTCCCAGTAGGCGGCCTCTCCGGACCTCGGATCGAAGCGGCGGATCCTTAGCGTGTACTCAGGCATCGGCTTTCAGTACGTCCTTTCCTGGGGCTGCCACCTGGTGATCGTGACCGGCGAGTAGCTAACCGCCGGGACGTCGTCGCCGTTGAGGGAGATGTCGATGTGCTTGAGCCACTCGCCGTCGTTTCGCTCGGGGAAGTCAGTCCTGAACTGAGCACCGCGCGACTCGGTACGCTCCTGGGCACCGACGACGGTCGCCTCGGCACAATCGAGCATGTAGCCGAGCTCGATCGCGCCGATCACGTCCTGGTTGAAGACCAGGCCGTGGTCGTCGATCGACGCCTTCGGAGCCTCCTCCTTGAGGCGGCGGATGATCTCGTGAGCCTTCTGCAGGCCGTCGGCGTCGCGGAACACGGCCACGTACTGGTTCATCGTCTCGCCGAGCTCGTCCTTGATCGCCGACACGCGGCGGCCGCCCGCGGGCCGGTCAATGATCGCCTTGATCATCGCCGCGGTCTCGTCGACGCGGCTCACGGGCGTGCTGGGCATCGGCATCTGCAGCGCGCGCTTGGCCGCGTGCTCGCCGCTGCGGCGACCGAAGATCAGCGTGTCGAGCAGCGAGTTGGCACCGAGCCGGTTGCCACCGTGGACCGAGACGCACGCGACCTCGCCGGCCGCGTACAGCCCCGGGATCGTCGTCTGGCCGTCGGAGTCTGTCTTGACTCCACCCATGATGTAGTGCTGGCCCGGGTGGATGTGAATCGGCTCGCGGGTGATGTCGACCCCGGCGAAGTCCCGTCCGATGTTGACGATCTCCCGCAGCGCCTCCAGCACGCGTCGCTTCGGCACCTTGGTGATGTCCAGCGCCACGGTCCCGTCGGGGAAGCCGTTGCCCTCGTTGATCTCGGTCTGCTCGGCCCGGGAGACGACGTCGCGGGAGGCGAGCTCGAGCTTGTTGGGGGCGTACTTCTCCATGAACCGCTCGCCCTTGGCGTTCAGCAGCCAGGCACCCTCGCCGCGCGCGCCCTCGGTGATCAGCAGCCCGTTGCCGGCGAGCGTCGTCGGGTGGTACTGGATCATCTCCATGTCCATCAGCCGGGCGCCGATCCGGTAGGCCTGGGCGATCCCGTCACCGGTCACGATCAGGCCGTTGGTTGTCGGCTTGTAGGCCTGACCGGCGCCGCCGGAGGCGAGGATCACGGTCTTGGCGTTGAACAGCTGCAGCTCGCCGTCGCGCAGGTTGCGGCAGATCGAGCCGACGCATCGGCCCTCGGCGTCCTGGAGCAGATCGGTCGTGAACCACTCCTCGTAGCGGTCGATCCGTGTGGAGTACTTCATCAGCTGCTCGTAGAGCACGTGCAGGATCGCGTGGCCGGTGATGTCGGCGACGTAGTAGGTGCGGGCGGCCGAGGCGCCGCCGAACGCGCGCGTCCCGAGGTGGCCGGTCTCGTTGCGATGGAACGTGACTCCCGCGTGTTCGAGCCACAGGATCTCGTCCGGCGCCTCGCGGCACATGATCTCGATCGCGTCCTGGTCCCCGAGGTAATCCGAACCCTTGACGGTGTCGAACGCGTGTGACTCCCAGGTGTCCTCCGGATTGAGCGCCGCGTTGATGCCGCCCGCGGCGGCGACCGAGTGCGAGCGCACGGGGTGGACCTTGGAGATGATCGCGACCGTCGCGCCTTGCTGGGCCGCGGCCAGCGCTGCGCGCTGGCCCGCGAGTCCGGCGCCGATGATCAGGACATCGTGTGAGGGCACATCAGCAATATAAATGAGGGGGGCTCGCCGGCACCGCGCCGCAGGCGCGCCGGCGCTGCGGCTACGCCGGCTGCGAGCCGAACGCCGACTGCAGCGCGCGCCGGACCTGCTCGACGGTCACGACCCCGCGCAGCACGCCTTCGCCGTCGACCGCCATCAGCGCCCCGAGCCGCCCGAGCGCCTCGGACGACAGCAGTTCGGCGATCGGGCGATCCTCCTGGACTCGGAGGCTCGAGATCGCGTCGGAGTCGAGCACCGAGCCGGCCGTCAGCCACCCTTCGCCGGCGTCGACTGATGCCTGCACGCGTTCCTGGCGCGCGATCCCGACGAAGTGCCCGGACTCGTCGATCACCGGAAACCAGGCCCATCCGTAGCGCAGGAAGTACTCCTCTAGCGCTTGACTGACCGCGGTGCCGGAGGCGATCGCGACCGGGTGCGAGTCCATGATGTCGCCGACGCGCAGGCCCTCGATCCGCTGCGTCAGCGCCGTCTGCACCAGCGCGCCCTTGGCCGACTGCCACAGCAGGTAGGCGATCGCGACCAGCCAAAGGCCGCCGAAGCTGCCGTAGCCGAGCAGCAGCCAGAGCCCGATCCCGGCCAGGATCACGGCGAAGCCCTGGCCCATCTTCGCCGCCACTCGGGTGCCCACTGACTTCTCGCCGGTCGCCCGCCAGATCACCGAGCGCGCGATTCGCCCGCCGTCGAGCGGGAACGCGGGGATGATGTTAAACAGCAGCAGCAGCAGGTTCATCGGCAGCAGCAGGCTGAGTGACAGCAGCACCGGGGTGATCGTCACGTGATTGTCAAGCGCGATCGCGTGCAGCAGCCGGTGCGAACCTACGAGCGCCACGTCGATCGCCAGACACACTAGGATCACGCCGAAGGTCGCGAGCGGGCCAGCCACCGCGATCTTGAAGTCCTCACCGGGCGTGGCCGCGTCGCGGCTCATCTGAGTCAACCCACCGAACAGGAACAGATCTATCCGCTTGACCTCGATTCCGTGCCGGCGCGCGACGAACGCGTGTCCCAGTTCGTGCACGATCAGCGAGGCGAACAGGAGCAGGACGCTGATCACCGTGGTCAGATACGCGACCGCATCGGAGCTGTGGAGGGTTGCGCGAAACGGCCCGGAGAGCAGGAAAATCAGCAGGAACAGGATCACGAACCAACTTGCGTCG
Source organism: uncultured Solirubrobacterales bacterium (assembly GCA_963703825.1). Classification (GTDB taxonomy): domain Bacteria; phylum Actinomycetota; class Thermoleophilia; order Solirubrobacterales; family Solirubrobacteraceae; genus Palsa-465. The sequence continues at coordinate 25,222 of CAVPFS010000053.1, forward strand.
ACTCCGATCCGGAACCCAAACACATTAGCCAGCTTGATCGAGCCCGACCTTCGCCACATGGTGCAATGGTCGCATAGGCAACAGCCGCTGCCGTCGATCGGATGCGAGACCCGCGGGAGAGTGCAATGAGTACCCGTCTGGAGCAACTGAAGCAGCGCATGGGGCAGTTGTCAGATCTGCGCCACGTCTCCTCGCTGGCCCACTGGGATCAGCAGACGATGATGCCCCGCCTCGGGGTAGGTGGACGGGCCGAGTCGCTCGCGACGCTCGAGCGCATCAGCCACGACATCTTCATCGACGACGAGACCGGGCGACTGCTCGACGGCGCCGCGAACGAGCTCAACGGCGCCGATCCCGCGTCCGACGACGCGAGCCTGGTGCGGCTCGTGCGACGCCAGTGGGACAAGGCCCGCCGCGTACCCACGGACCTCGCCGCCGAGCTAACGCGCGCCGCCTCGATCGGGCAGGAGGCGTGGATCAACGCACGCCGCGAGTCCGACTTCGCCGCCTTCGTTCCCTACCTGGAGCGCAATTTCGAGCTCGCCCGCGAGTACGTCGCGTGCCATCTCGGCCACGACGGTTACGAGTGCGCCTACGACGTCGTACTCGACGACTACGAGCCGGAGATGAAGACGACCGCGGTCGCAGCGTTGTTCGCTGAGCTGCGCGCCGAGCTCGTGCCGCTGATCGCGCGGCTGACCAGTGACGAGGCGGAGGTCGACGACAGCCCTCTCCATGGTCACTTCCCGGTCGCCGAGCAGAGGCCGCTGATCGCGGCGACGGTGGCGATGATGGGCTTCACACCCGAGGGCTGGCGGCTCGATGACACCGTGCACCCGTTTGCCACCCGGATCGGCCGCGGCGACGTTCGGATCACGACTCGGTGGGACGAGAGTTACTTCCCGGCCGCCCTGTTCGGAGCGATGCACGAGTGCGGTCACGGCCTTTACGAGGCCGGGATCCCAGCCTCGCTCGCGCGCAGCCCACTCGGCAGCGGCGAGTCACTCGGTATGCACGAATCCCAGAGCCGGCTGTGGGAGAACATGGTCGGCCGCGGGCGCCCATTCTCCGGCGTGCTCGCGCCGCTCGTCGCGGAGCACCTGGGCGGCCAGCTGACCGGGCTGGACGGCGACACGCTGTTTAAAGCCGTCAACCGCGTCCACCCCTCCTACATCAGGGTCGAATCCGACGAGGTGACCTACGCGCTACACATCGTCCTGCGCTTCGAGCTCGAGCAGCAGCTGATCGACGGGACGCTGCCGATCGAGGACCTGCCCGAAGCGTGGAACTCGCGCTTCGTCGAGTTCTTCGGCCTCGAGGTCGACAACGACTCGCACGGCGTCCTGCAGGATGTGCACTGGTCGTCAGGGCTGATCGGCTACTTCCCCACCTACGCGCTCGGGAACCTGATCGCCGGTCAGCTGTGGGAGCGTGCGCACTCCGAGCTGCCCGACCTCGATCAGCAGCTCGCGCAAGGTGAGCTGGCGGGGCTCCGCGAATGGCTGGGGCAACGGATTCACCGGCACGGCTCGAAGTTCACGACTACCGAGTTGCTCGAGCGCGAGGCCGGCGGGCCGATCTCCGTGGGGCCGTTCGTTCGCTATCTGAAGGCCAAGCTGAGCGACGTCTACGGGCTCGACCTCGGTGCCTGAGCACGCCCCGTGGCGCCTCGGCTATAGCATCGCTGCGCAACGAGCTATGACCAGACGGGTGCACGTACGTGCATCCCACAGGAAGGAACAGAGCTTCAATGAACAGTACTTCTCCAGTAAAAGTGGCAGTTACCGGTGCGGCCGGTCAGATCGGCTACGCGATCCTGTTCCGGATCGCGAGCGGACAGTTGCTGGGACCCGACCGGCCGGTCCACCTGTCGCTGCTCGAGATCCCCGCCGCCGTGAAAGCGGCCGAGGGTACGGCGATGGAACTGGACGACTGTGCCTTCCCGCTGCTCGCCGGGCTGGACATCCACGATGATCCCAACAAGGCCTTTGACGGCACCCAGATCGCGCTGCTGGTCGGCGCTCGGCCGCGCACCAAGGGGATGGAACGCAGTGACCTGCTTGAGGCCAACGGCGGCATTTTCAAGCCGCAGGGCAAGGCGCTCAATGACCGCGCAGCCTCGGACGTCAAGATCCTCGTCGTCGGCAATCCGGCCAACACCAACTGCCTGATCGCGCAGAGCCACGCGCCCGACATCCCGCGCGAGCGCTTCAGCGCGATGATGCGCCTTGACCACAATCGCGCGATCGCGCAGGTCGCCGCCAAGACCGGCGCCGCAATCGCCGACGTGACCAATATGACGATCTGGGGCAACCACTCCGCCACTCAGTACCCAGACGTGTTCCACGCCAAGGTCAACGGCCGCAACGCGGCCGAGGCGATCGGCGACCAGCAGTGGGTGCAAGAGGCTTTCATCCCCACAGTCCAGAAGCGCGGCGCAGCGATCATCGAAGCGCGCGGCGCCTCGAGCGCAGCCTCGGCAGCCAACGCGGCGATCGACCACGTTCACGACTGGGTGAACGGCACGCCCGAGGGTGACTGGGTGTCGATGGCGATCTTCTCAACCGGCGACTACGGGGTGCAGGACGGAATCTTCTGCGGCTATCCGTGTACGTGCTCGAGCGGTGAGTACAAGGTCGTCGAGGGACTCGAGCTCGACGAGTTCTCACGCTCGCGGATCGACGCGACAGTGACCGAGCTAGCCGAGGAACGCGCCGCGGTACGGGAGCTCGGCCTGATCTAACGCCGCTGACAGGGCCGCCGCAATCGAGCACAACGATCGCGGCGGCCGGTCCCGTCATCTGCAGGCTCAGGCGGTGACTGGATGCCAGCCTTGGCCGTCGCGCTTTACCGAGCCGTCGTCGACGAGCTTGGGCATCACGCGATACAGGTAGTTGGGCTCGATTTTCAGCTGCTCGGCGATCTGCGGGATCGTGATCCCGGGCTTCTCTTTGACCAGCGCCAGCGCCTGGGCGGCGCGGGTGTTACCGCCACGGCGGCGCCGCGACCGGGTGCCGGTTCGAGTCGTCCGGCGCCTCGTGGTCGATCCGGGCGGCCTTCCGGGCCCGCGGCGTGCACCCACAAGAGCCGAGCGCGCGGCTTCGAGTTTCGTGACCTCTCGCGCGAGCTCTGCTAAGCGGTTGTCGATGTCTTTCACCGTGCTATCAACGAAGTCTGCCAACTGTCGCCACCTCCATGGGGCTTTACGCTATCTGGGCAGACCATACACGGAGTAACTGTGTCTGTCAGGAACTCTTTCGTCCGGACTCGAGCAGCGCCTTGAGTTTTGCGAGTGACCTGTGCGCCTCGTGCTCCGAAGCCGCGCCGACAATCACGCGGCCGGCGACGTCTCCCGAGGCGGCCCCCTGGGGGATGGAACTCGTTTGTGTACTCGAAGATGGTGCAGCCGCCGGCGCCGCTGCTGAGCGCGTAGCCGATCCGAGCCCGCGAGTGCGCAGGCCCGAGCCCCTCCCACTCGGCCGAATTGGGAGCATCGACCGCCACCAGAGTCCAATGCACATGGAACGTGACTCCCCGCACGCCCATCGACTGAACCATCGTCGCGCCCGGTTGCAGCGGCGAGGACGAGACGTCCCTGACCGACTTGTGGATCGTCACCCAGTCGCCCAACCGGCCGGGGTCCATGATCGTCTCCCAGACCTCGTCAATCGCCGCTTCGATTTGGATCTTGGCGTTAACCGTGCTCATCGAATGGCGGCACACTAACGGTCCGGTGGGGACATTGGCACGCTCCTGCGCTCCTAACGGGCCGCCAACGGTTCGTTGGTCTCCCAAACCCGAAGCGCATGCTCGATCGCCGCGTCGAGGGTGTGTGGCTTGACGCCGAGTAGCTCGGACGCTAGCTCGTCACGCGGCAGCAGGTCAGTTTCAAGGCTCTGCATCAGCGGGCCGATCAGCTCGTGTCGCTCGCCGGCGACGATCGCCGCCACCCGGCTCGCGATCGGTGTCACGGTCAGCCTTCTGAAGCTGATCGTCGGCCGGGCCACCAACATCAGGTCCCGGATCCGGTTAATCAATTCGCCGTAAGTGACAACATCAGGCCCACCGATGTCGAGTGAGCGCCCTGTCACAGCCCCGCTCGTCGCGCACCGCACCAGCAGCTTGACCATGTCGCGCTCGTCGACCGGCTGGGTCCGGTTGCGGTGCCACGCCGGGACCGCGAGCACCGGCAGCCGTTCCACCAGCCGGACCAGGAACCTGAACGAGCGCGACTGGGCGCCGATCACGATCGAAGCGCGCAGCGCGACTGAGTCGGGCACGCGCTCGACCAGCAGGCGCTCGACCTCGGCTCGGCTTGCCAGGTGGTCGGACTCCGGCCCGCCGCTCGGAATCAGACCGCCGAGGTACACGATCCGCGTCACGCCGGCGGCCACGGCAGCGTCGGCGAAGCGCTCGGCGGCGAGGCGCTCGAGGCTCGGAAACGGCCGCGGGTCTCCAGGCTCCATCGAGTGCAGGAGGTAGTAGGCGACGTCGATTCCGCGCATGGCGTCATCGAGCCCTTCACCGGTGACCGCGTCGCCGGCGACGATTGGGATCCCGAGCTCGGCGCGGGCGGGGCCGCGCGCGAAGCCACGGACCTCGTGGCGATCGCGCAGCAGCGCCGGGACGATCGCCGCGCCCACAAAACCGGTGACTCCGGTGACGAGGACCTTCACGTCGCCGCCGGCGCCCACGGCGCGCGCGCGATGAAACTGCGATCGAGCTGCTGCGCGACCGGGGCGCCGGCGAGCTTGAGCGCGCCGTCGAGCTCGCTGAGCAGGATCTCGATCACGCGCTGCGCGCCGGCGGATCCGCCGACCGCCAGCCCGTAGACGACCGGCCGGCCGACGAGCACCGCGCGGGCGCCGAGGGCCAGCGCCTTGAGCACGTCAGTGCCCCGGCGGATGCCGCCGTCGACCAGCACGTCTATCCGGTCGCCGACGGCGTCGACGATCGCTCCGAGCGCGTCGGCGCCCGACAGGACCGTGTCGAGCTGGCGGCCGCCGTGGTTTGAGACGATCACGCCGGCGGCGCCGTGCTCGACCGCGAGCGCGCGCGTCGGCGGCGGTCAGCAGCCCTTGACGATCACCGGCAGCGGGCTGTCGGCCAGAACTGTTCGATGTCGTTCCAGGTGAGCTCCGGATCGATCGGGCGCCGAAGTTGACTGGCGTCATCCCGCCCTCGGCGCCCAGCGCCGCGGCGCTGGGCGAGCTCGGCCGTCTCCTCGTCATGACCGGAAAGCGCGCCTCGCGGTCGCGAGCGCCGGTGACCGGCAGATCGACCGTCACGACGATCGCCTCGTAGCCGCTGTCGGCCGCGCGCCGACCAGTTCGCAGCTGAGCTCGCGATCCGTGAAGACGTAGAGCTGAAACCAACGCGTGGCGTCAGGGACCGCCTCGGCGAGTCCCTCCGGCGACGTGGTGGCGAACGTCGACAGGCACATGATCGAACTCGGTCGACGCCGCCGCTCGCGCGGTCCCGATCTCGGCGTCGGGATGGGCGAGCCGCTGAAACGCGGTCGGCGCAACGATCACCGGGTGGGCCCGCTGTCGCCCGAGCACCTCGACCCCGAGCTCTCCGGCCCGCCGCCGATCAGCATCCGCGGGATGATCGCCAGCCGATCCCAGGCGGCGGGGTTATCCCTCATCGTGGTCTCGTCACCGGCCCCGCCGGCGATGTAGCTAGCGCGCCTGGGTCCATCAGCGCCCGCAGCCGCGCGCTCGTAATCGGCGAGCGAGATCAGCTCGCCGGGAGCGCGCGTTCGTCCATCGCCTCTCCAAAGCTACGGAAAATGCGGCCGGTTCGCCGGCCTGACGGCAAAAACCCCGCATTTGCAGGGATTCGCGTGGTCACGAAGTTTTGCGTTTTCCGGGAATCGCGGTTGCGCGGCGGGGGCGAAATCCGCTTTGATGACGCACGGGCGGTTGGCATCAAACTCGAACGGGGTCTGGGTCAGGCATGGCGAATGGTCGCGCTGCGGCCGCGAAGGCGAGCTGCGAGAACTGCTTTTTTCATCAGAATCTCCTGTGTGCGATCGAGGGACGGGCCCTGTGCGACCTTCCGGCCCGCGCCACCCGGAAGGCCTGCGACCGCCCGAGCCAGCTGCGCTTCGTGTTCCGCCAGGAGCGGCGCCTGCAGGTGGCCTGGGCGTTCCCGTCGCCCAGCGAGCAGGTCGCGCTGCACACCAGCGTCCGTGCCAGCGCCGGGGCACCCCACGCCGCGGGGCGCTCCGTATATGTTTACGCCATGTACTGGCCGCTGATCGGCGGCTTTATCGCGTTCGTCCTGCTCGCGATCTTCATGGGCTGGGTCATGGATACCGACGCCACGGCGACGCCGACCGCGACGGTCACTGAGCCCCGGCTCGTTGAGTCCCGGGCTCGTGAGTCGCCGGGCGTCACGGCGCCTGCGGTCCGGCCCGCCGTCGCCCGTTCGGCGAGCCGCTCCGGTCAGCGATCCACTCGGCGCCCGGCCGTATCGGTCGCGCCGTGGACGAGGATCGAGCAGAACACCGTCAGCGCCGCGAGGTTGAAGATCGTCGATGCCGGCGGATCCTGCTCGAAGCACCAGCAGCGAGAACGTCATCGTTGCCACGCCCTTGGGCCCGAACCAGGCCATGAACGCCCTCGTGGCCGTGTCGGTTGGGGTCCGGCGAGCGCCGCGAACACCGCCACCGGCCGCGCCACCAGCAGCGTCGACGGCGACCACCGCGACCGCGCGCCCAGCCCGAGCCGAATAGCCCGTCGAGCGTCAGCAGCGATCCGAACACGACGAAGATCCCGAGCTTGACGATCTCCACCAGGTCCTCCGCCTGGCGCTCGAAGTAGCGGCGGATGTCGGGGCGCTGGATGCCCAGCGTAATCGCCGCGACGTAGACGGCGATCAGTCCGTTGCCGTGCGGGATCAGAACCGCGATGCCGTAGCGGCGCAGGCCACCCCGAGCGCGTACAGCGACTTCTGGTGCGGGCGGGATGCCTTCGGTCAGACCCGACTGACGGGGCATCAGGCGCGCCGCGACGAGACCGACCAGAGCCCGACGCCTAATCCGATGCCGATGTTCTCAAGCACGAACTGCCACCAGACGAAGTGCGATCCGCTCGCGCCGAGCGCCGCGGCGAACACGAGCACCGCGGGTAGCGCGAGGCCGTCGTTGAGGCCCGACTCGAGGTTCAGCGAGTGGCGGACGATCGCCGGCACCCGCGGGTTGGTGACGACGCTCGAGGAGAGCACAGGATCGGTCGGAGACAGCAGCGCCCCGAGCAGGAAGGCCTCGGTCCACGTCAGGCCGGCGAACAGGCGCCCCGCGAGCGCCACGATCAGTGCCGTGATCGGCATCGCCAGCACAAGCTTTCGAAACGGCAGATGCCAGTGCGACTGGAGCATCTCGCCGTCGACCTCGAGACCGTCGCGGAACAGGATCACGATCAGCGCCGCGGTCGCGAGATCGGAGACGAAACTCGACTGTGCGTCGAAGTGCAGCACCCCGGTCACGCCGTCGCCGAGCAGGAATCCGGCCAGCACGAAGATCGCAGTCAGCGAGACGAAACTGCGCCGCGCCAGGCCCGAGGCCAGCGCGCCGACAATCAGCAGCGCGCCGAGCGCAAGCACCGAGTTTCGAAGCGCTTGGATGCGACCGCGACGATTAGCGTCAGATGCATGTGCGCCGTTAGAGTGTCAGACGCGCTGCGCCCCGCACGCGGGCTTTGCGAGGGGACTACAACGAGAGGAGCGGAGTGCGCATAACCGTGTTGGGAAAGTCGCCGTCCTGGCAGGACGCGGCTGGGGCATGCAGCGGGTACTGGTCGAGGAAGGCGATTTCACGTTGCTGCTGGACTGCGGCAACGGTGTGTTCTCCAAGCTCCGGCGGCTGGTTGACTACGTCGACGTCGACGCGGTCCTGATCAGCCACCTGCACGCCGATCATTTCCTCGATCTGGTGCCGTTCAGCTACGCCCTTTGCTACGCCCCGCGCCAGCAGCCAGTCCCGGTCGGCGGCTGTCCCGGGGACCGACAGCCGGCTCGGCCTCAGCTCTACGTGCCGGCGGCGGCGCGGAGCTGTTTCGCAGATGTCGGCTGCTGGGGCCACGACGACCTGATCGATCGGGCGTTCGAGCTGCACGAGTACGAGGGGACCGAGAGCTGACGTGGGTCCGCTCCGGGTCCGCTTCTGCGAGGTGCCGCACTTCACGGTCACCTACGCGGTCGAGCTGTCGCGCAACGGCGCGCGGTTCACCTACAGCGCCGACTGCAGCCCCAACGAGCAGTTGGTCGAGTTCGCGCGCGACACGGACATGCTCCTGATCGAGGCGACGCTGCCGCGTCCCGAGCGCACCGGCGATCCGCGGCCATCTCACCCCGGGCGAGGCGGGCGAGCACGGACGCGAGGCGAGCGCGCGGCGGCTGATGCTCACCCACTACTCCGACGAGCTGGACCCCGAGTGGGCGCCGCCGAGGCGGCGCAGAGGCTACGGGGGCCCGGTCGAGCTGGCCGTCGAGGGCCTCGCCTTTACGACGGCGATCTCGTCCGCGCCGAGCAACCAAACTGCCGGCCGGCACTGGCTACCCTTGGGCACTCATGTCCGAACGCGATCTGTTCGCGAACTTCGACCGTATGCGCCGCGAGATGGATGAGCTGTTCGGCGACATGTTCGAGCGGGCGGGCGGCGCCGGGCGCGGCCATCTGGCCCGCGGTCGACGTCGCCTACACCTCCGAGCCGCCGCGGGCGATCGTGACCGCCGAGCTCGCGGGGGTCGAGGTCGAAGAGCTGGAACTCCAGATCAGGGGCGGACGCTGATCCTCGCCGGCAGCCGGGGGCCGGCCGCCCCGACGGCGACGTCTACCAGCAGGTCGAGATCGAGCGCGGGCCATTCCGCCGCGTGATCGAGTTCGGCGCCGAGGTCCTCGCCGACGAGGCGAAGGCGCAGCTACGAGGACGGGATGCTCCGCGTCGAGCTGCCGCTTGCGCAGCGCGGCGCCGCGCCTCGCGTGCGGTGCCGATCGAGGAGTCGGGAGACCGCGGTGATCGAGGTCGGCGTCCCCGCCGACGGGGCCCGAGGTCGCGATGTCGGGCGAGCCCGGCCAGCTGCCGGACCAGATCGGCGTGCTGCCGCTGCGCGACACGGTCACGTTCCCCGAGATGCGGTGCCGCTCAACGTCGGCCAGGAGCGCAGCGTCGAGCTCGTCAACGACGCGCTGCGCGGCGACCGCTCGATCGTGATGGTCGCCAGCCGTAACCCCGAGGTCGAGACGCCGGGCCCCGATGAGCTCTACGAGGTCGGCGTGCTCGGTTCGGTGGCGCGGATGATCCGGCTGCCCGATGGCTCGCTGCGGGTCCTGATCCAGGGCGGGCAGCGGGTGCGGACTCGAGCTGGGTCCAGACCGAGCCCTACCTGGTGGCGGTCGTCGAGCGCCCCGGACGTGGTGCGCGAGAGCGCCGAGCTGCTGGCGCTGATGCGCAACGTCCAGCAGACGTTCTCGAGCATCGTCGCGCAGGTGCCCTACCTGCCCGAGGAGCTACAGCTGATGGTCGCCAACGTCGACGACCCGATCGTGCTGACGCACGTGATCGCGGGCGCGCTGCGGCTGAAGACCGAGGAGAAGCAAGCGTTGCTCGAAGAGCTTGACGTCGCCAAGCGGCTGCGGCGGCTATCTGAGATCCTCGCGCGCGAACTCGAGGTCGTCGCGCTCGGGACCAAGATCCAGTCGCAGGTCCAGTCCGAGCTCGAGCAGGGCCAGCGTGAGTACTTCCTGCGCCAGCAGATGAAGGCGATCCAGGCGGAGCTCGGCGAGACCGACGAGGTCACAGGCCGAGGTCAACGAGCTCCGCGAACAGCTGGCGGCGATCGACCTGCCCGAGGAGGTCCGCAAGCAGGTCGACCGCGAGCTCGGTCGGCTCGAGCGCCTGCAGCCGGCGATGGCCGAGTACGGGTCGTGCGCGGCTATCTCGAGTGGATCGCGTCGCTGCCCTGGGACAAGTCGACCGAGGACAACCTCGATCTGCGGCACGCGCGCGGGGTTCTCGATGAGGACCACTACGACATCGAGCAGGTCAAGGACCGGATCCTCGAGTTTCTCGCCGTCCGCTCGCTGAGGGCGGGATCGAGTCCGCGGGCTCGATCCTCTTGTTAGTCGGTCCGCCGGGGGTCGGCAAGACGTCGCTCGGACGCTCGATCGCTCGGGCGCTCGGGCGCCGCTTCGAGCGCATGAGCGTCGGGGGCGTGCGAGACGAGGCCGAGATCCGTGGCCACCGCCGTACTTACATCGGCGCGATGCCGGGCGTGATCCTGCGCGCACTGCGCGACGCCGGCGCCAACAACCCGCTGTTGATGATCGACGAGATCGACAAGATGGGCGCCGACTTCCGCGGCGATCCGGCGAGCGCGATGCTCGAGGTCCTCGACCCCGAGCAGAATGACAGCTTCCGCGACCACTATCTCGACCTCCCGTTCTCGCTCGCCGACGCGATCTTCGTCACCACCGCGAACACGCTTGACACGATCCCGGCGCCGCTGCGCGACCGCACGGAGGTGATTCAGCTCGCCGGCTACACCGCGTCGGAGAAGCTCGAGATCGCCAAGCGCTACCTCGTGCCGCGCCAGATCGAGCGCAACGGCTTGACGAGCAAACGGATCGCGTTCACCGACCCGGCTCTGCGGGCGATCATCTCCGATTACACACGCGAGGCCGGCGTCCGCCAGCTCGAGCGAGAGATCGGGACGGTCTGTCGGAAGGTCGCGCGCCAGGTGGCGGAGGGCGAGCTGCCGCGCAAGCTTACGATCACGGAGCCGCGCGCCCGCGAGCTGCTCGGCAAGCGCAAGTTCTTCTCCGAGGCGCGCCGGCGCACGTCACGGCCGGGCGTCGCGACCGGGCTGGCGTGGACCCCGTTCGGCGGCGAGGTGCTGTTCGTCGAGGCCAGCGCGATGCCGGGACGAGGGCGGCTGACGACCACCGGCCAGCTCGGTGACGTGATGCGCGAGTCGGCCCAGGCGGCACTGACCTATGTGCGCGCGAACGCGGCCGAGCTCGTGCCCGAGCTGGCCGACGACTGGTTCGCGACCCACGACATCCACATCCACGTGCCGGCCGGGGCGACGCCGAAGGACGGCCCGAGCGCCGGCGTCGCGATGGTCACCGCGCTGGCCTCGTTGCTGCTCGGGCGCGCCGTCCGTTCCGACGTCGCGATGACCGGCGAGGTGACGCTGACCGGCCTCGTGCTGCCGATCGGCGGCCTGAAGGAGAAGGCGCTAGCCGCCCAGCGCAACGGGATCAAGACCGTGATCGCGCCGGCGCTCAACGAGCAGGACATCGACGAGATCCCGGATCACCTGCGCAAGGCTCGATCAAGTTCGTGTTCGCGTCGACGATTGACGAGGTGCTCGAGACCGCGCTCGCACGACGGGCGGGCCGCGGTTATCGCGTATCCTGGAGGCCAGGTGACGTCCACGCATCCGAGCGCCGAGGGAGATCGATGCCAATACGAAGGAAGAAGTCCAAGGCGGTTCCGTTCAGTGCCGCCGACCTGGCCAACATCAGCAAGGCCAATCCGTACATCCAGCGCCTGATCGAGGACTCGAAGCTGCGCGACAACGTTCGCACGCGCGCTTGACTCGACCAAGAGCGCATACGAGCGGCTGGCGAACGGCAAGGCGCCGCACCGCGCGCTGCTCGAGGACAAGAAGCTCCAGGGCGATCTGCGGGATGCGCGGAGGCGATCCGCGAGGCGACGCTGAGCCTCTCCGACGCTCCCAGGAGGCAGGCCCGCAAGCGCCGCGGCATTGGCCGCAAGCTGTTGATCGTCGTGCATCGGAGCCGCGGTCGCGCTGGCCGCCAGCGAGAAGCTTCGCTCGAAGGTGCTCGACACGCTGTTCGGCGCGGAGGAGGAGTTCCAGTACACGCCGCCGGCGGCGCCGCTCCGACCTCGCCCCCGGCGACCCCCGTCACCGCGGCCTGAGCCGACTGACAACCCCGCGCGAAGGCGCCCCGCATCGGGGCGCTTTCTCGTTCAGGGCCGGCCACGCGTTCTGAGGGCCGCCGCCCGTCTTTACGCGGCCGCCCGCCCGTCCCGAGTCTAGAATCGGCCCGATGGCGACGGCCGCATCCCAGCAGTCCGCGCCGCAGCTGCCGAGCGACAAGGCCGCGCGGATTGTCGAGGCGATGCGCGGGAGCGTCGCCGCGAAGGGTTTCGCGGGCTCGACCTTCGACCACGTCGCTCGCGAGGCTGGCGTCTCGCGCGGGCTGTTGCACTACTACTTCGGCACCAAGGAGCGGCTGCTGGTCGAGGTCGTCAGGCGTGAATGCGAGATCCGCGGCGAGCTGCTTCACCAAGCTGTCGCCGGGGCGCGCGGGGCCGACGAGCTGATCGATGCGCTCGTGCGCAGCTTCGAGGACGTACTCGCCAAGGGGTCGAGCGAGGTCGTGATGTTCTACGAGCTGCTGACGCTCGCGCAGCGAAACGCGGGGATCGCGGCCGAGCTGTCGGAGCTCGCGCGGACGCTGCGCCTCGCGCTTGCGGATGCGCTCGGGACCGCCAGCGAAGCCGGCGTGCTCGAACTGCGCGCCGACCCCGACGACGTCGCGACCTTCCTGCTCGCGCTCGCCGACGGGGTCATGGTGCGGCGAATGGCCGAGCCCGGGCTCGACGCTCGCCGGCTGATGGACCAGGCGGTCGCGGCGGCGCGCGCGCTGCTCGCGTGAACCTCACCCCGGCGCAGCGCCGACGATGCGCCGCTTAGCCGCGATCGGCCTTCTGCTGGTGGTCGTGATCGTGCTCGGCGTCGGTCAGCTGGTGCTGCCCGGAATTGCCGAGCAGCAGATCCGCGACCGGCTGTCCAGCTCGGGCCAGGTGCTGGCGGTGAGCGTCAGCGCCTTCCCCGCGATCGAGCTGGTCTGGCACCAGGCCGACACCGTCACCGTGCGCCTCGGCCATTACCGCTCGAACCCCGGACACCTGGGCAGTCTGCTGGCACAAGCCGGCGACGTCGGGACGCTGCATGCCTCGGCGACCGAGCTCGACACCGGCCTGCTGACGCTACGCGACGCGACGCTCGCCAAGCAGGGCAACCAGCTGACCGGCACCGCGCTGGTGACCGAAGCGGCGATCCGCAGGGCGCTGCCGATCCTGCAGTCGGTGGCGCCGGTCGCGTCCAGTGACGGCACCCTGACGGTGCGCGGGACGGCGTCGTTGTTCGGGGTCAGCGCTTCGGTTGACGCGACCGTGCAGCCTCGCGACGGCGCGCTCGTCGTATCCCCTGACGTGCCACTTGGCGGGCTGGCGACGATCACCGTCTTCTCGAACCCGCACGTAGACGTGCAGAGCGTCGGCGCGAGTTCGACCGCTGCCGGGCTGCTGGTGCACGGCACGGCACAGCTGAACTGACTGCGAGCCCGCCTCTAAGCTGGCAGCTCGCGCGCGAGGAACTCCGACGTCCGCTCCCAAGCCCTCGCCGCCGCCTCGGGACGGTGGAACATCTCGGACTCGTGGTTGTCGAACGCGTGGCCGCCATCGGGCTGGATATGGCACTCCCAGCCGGGCCGGGCGTCGGCAGCGGCGGCGACTAGCTCCGCCTGCTCAATCGAGATGTAGCCATCCTGGGCGCCGAAGTGAAACTGCACCGGGGCCGTGATCTTGTCAGTTTGGTCGAGGGCCTCGGGGATCCCCGAGCCGTAGTAGCAGACCGCCGCGGCCGGATCGCCCTCGGCAGCGACGAAGAACGCGATCGTGCCGCCGAGGCAGAAGCCGAGCACGCCGGCAGGCCCGTCGACCTCGGGCAGCTCGCGCAGGTGATCGAGCGCGACGATCGAGTCCTGGACCGCGCCGGGTATGTCGAGCTGACCCACCGCGGCGAACGCTGCCCGCAGTCCCTCCTCGTCGTGCGCCAGCTCGAGGCCGGGCTGGGTTCGGCGATAGAGGTCAGGCGCGAGCGCGACGTAGCCGAGCTCGGCGAGCCGCTCGGCGGCGCGACGGATGTAGGCGCCGACGCCGAAGATCTCCATCAGCACCAGCAGGCCCGGGCCGTGCCCGGACTCGGGCAATGCGACGTAGGCGCCCATCTCGCCCCCGTCGGGCATTGTGATCACCTCGCTCCGGGCGGCAGCCATCGCGGCGGGAGCCTACAGCTGCCGATCACCGGTCGGCGGTGAGGGTCGCCACGCCGGCCACGTCACCGCGGCGGAGCATCTCGCGGATCCCATCAGGTTGGTCGTCGAGGTAACGGTTCAGGAATCCGATCGTCACCTGCTCGACGATCGAGAGCTGGGGCTGCTGGACGGTGTAGGGCGGCAGGTGTCCCGCGCCGATCAGCTTGAGCAAGAATTTTGGTCGCCTCGCAGCCGCGAAGAACGCGTAGGTGTAGCGCGGCTGATTGATCTGGTCGGCGGTCCCCTGTGCGGCGAGCAGCGGTGGACTGCCGGGCGCAAAGTAGGTGCCGGCGAGCCCGTCGTCGCCTGACAGGATGACCGCAGCGCGCACCCGCGGGTCCCGGTATGCGCTGTCGTATGCGACCGCGAGCGCGGTCTCGGCGCCGTCTGACTGCCCGCTGACCGCGATCTTGTTCGGATCGATTAGGCCGGCGAGCGGACCGTGGTGCCGGGCGCTGGCCGCCAGCATTTGCGAAATGACGAATCTCATGTCGCGTGGCTGGTTGACGATGT
>CAVPFS010000054.1:0-28400 GCA_963703825.1 uncultured Solirubrobacterales bacterium
GGCCCACGGGAGAGGCGCGACCGCAGTGAGCGGGGCTGCTGCGACTTAGCGTATTGGCGAGGATGGAAGCCCGGGCTTGCCTTGCGCCTTTTGCCGTAAAATCATCAGGAGCGCGTCCATGCCTGGTTTTGCGGTCCTCATTTCGTTTGCATGAGCAAAACGAATGAGAGCGGCAAGCGCTGCGGGAATCCTGTTGCAAAACAGATGTGAGGGGAGAGCATACTTGAGATCCAGTTTGATTTTGGGCCGTCAGTCAGGATCGTTGGACGGCTGCCATCCGAGAGGATCTGCCTTCGTACTTCTCTTCATGATTGTTTTGCTGGCAGGAGTGCACGGGTTGCATGCGCAGCAGCGCCAGCGCCCGCGCGAGCGCGGTCTTCCCGACGCCGGGGTAGTCCTCGATCAGCACATGCCCTTCGGCCAGCAGCGCGACGATCAACTGGTCCAGCGTCGCGGGGCGGATCTCGACCGCCTTGCTGATGTTGTCCGCGATCGCCCTGCCGACCGCGGTGAACGCCTCAAATTCTCGCGGCGCGATCGGGGTGTGGTCGGATGGCTCGATCGTGTGTCTCCTTCCCCAGTAGCAACGACTGCACCTCGTCCAGTATTACCCCAGCAACATGCTCCTTGCTCGCCTTCGCGATGCGGCGCTTGCGCCCGCCCTCGAGCACGATCGTGACCTCGTTGTCGGCGGCGTCGAATCCGATCCCCGGGCGGGAGATGTCATTGACGACGACCGCGTCGAGCCGCTTGCGCTCGAGCTTTGAGAGCCCGTACTGCACGGCCTGCTCGCCGTGCTCGGCGGCAAAGCCGACCAGCACCTGGCCCGGCCGGCGCCGGTCGGCGAGGGCGCTGACGATGTCGGCCGTCGGCTCGAGCTCGATCGACGGCGGTCCGAGGTCCTTCTTGAGCTTGTGACCGGCGGGCGCGCGAGGGCGAAAGTCGGCCACCGCGGCGGCCATCAGCAGCAGGTCGCAGCGGGGAAACTCGCGCTCGCAGGCGGCCTTCAGCTCGGCCGCGGTCTCGACCTGCACGGTTCGCCGCGGCCGGCGCCGCGAGCGCCACATTCGCCGCGACCAGCGTCACCTCAGCTCCCCGGCTCGCGGCCTGCTCGGCCAGCGCAAAGCCCATCCGCCCTGACGAGCGGTTGCCGATGAAGCGCACGCTGTCGATCGGCTCGCGGGTGCCGCCGGCGGTGACGAGCACGCGGACGCCAAGCAGCTGCCGGGAGCCGTCCGCCGCCGACCGATCGTCGCCGAGCAGGCCTCGACCGCCGCCAGCAGCTGGGCGGGCTCGGCGAGGCGGCCGATGCCGTGCTCGCCGTGCGAGGCGAGTTCGCCCTCGTCGGGCGCGATCACCGTCACCCCGCGGGCACCGAGCAGCTCGAGGTTCGCCTGCGTCGCGGGGTGCAGGTACATGCGGTTGTTCATCGCCGGCGCCACCAGCACCGGGCACCGGGCCGCGAGCGCGGCCGCGGTCAGCAGGTTGTCGGCCTGGCCGTGGGCGAGCTTGGCAATCGTGTTCGCGCTCGCCGGCGCGATCAGGTAAGCGTCGGCGCGCCGCGCGAGCGCCAGGTGTGAGATCGGGGCGCGCTCCGGCGCCGGCTCGCCCGGGTAGGCGCCGAGCAGCGGGTCGGGCTCGAACTCGCTGGTCAGGACCGGCGCGCCGGTGATCCCCTCAAACGAGGCTTCGCCGACGAATCGCTTCGCAGCCCGCGTCTGCACCACCCGAACCGAGTGGCCCGCCTTGATCGCCAGGCGTGCGGTCTCAAGCGCCTTGTACGCCGAGATCCCACCGCTCACTCCGAGCAGCAACCTGGCCATCGGCTCCTACGGTCCACTCGTCTGCGAGCCGATCGGATGGCACATGTGCGGCCCTAGCGGTAGTGGTACTTGATCTTGCCCTGAGCGACCTCTTCGAGGGCGATCGTCAGGTAGTTCTTGGACCGCGTATCGACCATCGGCGGCGGGAACTCGTCGAACGTGCCTTCGCCTAGGTTGTGGTAGTAGGAGTTGATCTGGCGCGCGCGCTTGGCGGCCACGATCACGCTCGCGTAGTCAGAGTCGACGTGCTCGAGCAGCTTGTCGATACGGGGTGAGATCACTTGTGAGTCCTTCGCTAGGGAGGCCTTTAGGTTAGCGGTCGTTCAGCGTTTGGCCGCGAGTGCACCGCGCACGACCTGCTCGAGCTCGTCGGTCGCCTGTTCGAGACGGTCATTGACGACCACGTACGCGAACTCCGGCTGCGCCTCGAGCTCGCGATCGGCGGTCTGCATCCGCTGCTCGATCTGGTCGGCAGCGTCGGTGCCACGGCCGACAAGCCTGGCCCGCAGGGCGTCGCGCGACGGGGGAGCGATGAACACCGCGAGCGCCTCGGGCATCGCCTCGCGCACCTGCCGAGCGCCCTGGACCTCGATCTCGAGCACGACCGGTTTCCCCTCGCGGATCCGGCCCTCGAGCTCGGAGCGCAGCGTCCCGTAGCTGGCGCCCGAGTAGCTCGCGTGCTCGACGAACTCGTCGTCGCGCACGCGGCGCGCGAACTCCGCTTGGTCCATGAAGTGGTAGTGGGCGCCGTCGCGCTCGCCGGGGCGCGGGGCCCGGGTCGTCGCCGAGACCGAGAGCTCGAGCTCGGGCAGGCGCTCTAGCAGCCCGCGGATCAGCGTCCCCTTGCCGACCCCGGAGGGACCGGTGATCACGAATACCTTCGCCACGGCGCGCCGTCCGGCGCGATCAGCGGCGGCGCATCAAGGTCACGAGCTCGGTGCGCTGGCGCTCGGAGAGCCCACCGAGCGTCTTGCTCGGGGAGATGCGGCACTGAGACAGGATCTTGTTGACCTTCACCCGTCCGTACTTGGGAACCGCGAGCAGAAGGTCGAAAACCTTTGCAGTTTGCAGGTAGTCGGGCGGCTGCAGCAGGAGCTCGTGGATCGGCTGGCGGCCGGCCTTCAGATCGCGCTTGAGCTGCGCGCGCTGGCTGCGGATCTGATTGGCGCGCTGCAGCGCTTCCATGCGTTGAACGAGTGAGCGCTCAGGCGCAGCAAGCGTCTTTGAGAACGATTCAGTGACCGGCGGCATGGGCGGCGACTATACATCTTGGGGCTGGCCGATCAAGGTCAAGACCCCGAAATTTGGCTCAAGCTCAACTTGAGCTTGAGCATTGTCGAGCCTAGTTTCGGGAATAGCGTCGGTTTGCAGGATCTTTTAGCGGCCCCTGGCCTCCGTGCCTAGCTGCGAGTCGGCTCTGCCCAGGTAGAACGTCAGTTGCGCCCAGCAACGGGCGGCCGAGACGCCAATCCGTCGAGCTCCGATGCTACCCGGGCCGCCGCGCGTGGGTCTCTGAAGCTCTCGGTTCCGACCGCGACCACCGTCGCTCCCGCTCGCAGCAGATCGAGTGCGTCGGCTCCGGTCTGGACGCCGCCCATGCCGACGATCGGAATCTCCACGGCCGCCGCGACCGCGTGCACCTGGGCGAGCGCGACGGCCTTGACCGCCGGGCCTGAGACGCCGCCGGTGACGCCGCCCAGCCACGGTTGCGAGCTGCCGGGCGTCAGTGCCATCCCTCGGATCGTGTTGATCAGCGACACGGCGCTCGCCCCGGCCCGCTCGGCCGCCCGGGCAACCGCCGGCACGTCGCTGGCATTCGGTGTCAGCTTGATGATCAGCGGCTTATGAGTCAGCGGTCTGACGGCGTCCAGCAGCCGCGCGACCTCATCCGGGTCGGCTCCCATCACCAGCCCGGTCTCGACGTTCGGGCACGAGACGTTGAGCTCCAGCGCCGCCACCTCGTCGCGCCCGGCGAACGCACTGACGAGCGTGGCGACCTCGTCGCGGCTGAAGCCCATCACGTTGAGGATCAGCGGCACCGGCAGCTGTGCGAGCTGCGGCAGGTCGTCTGCGATGTAGCGCTCGAGGCCCTTGTTCGGAAGGCCGATCGAGTTGATCAGCCCACCCGGCTGCTCCCACAGCCGTGGCGGCGGGTTGCCCTGGCGTGGGGCCACGGTGACCGTCTTTGAGACGAACGCGGCGAACGGAAAGCGCTCGATCAGCTGCTCCCCAAACGCGCGGCGAGCGGCGATCGCGTCGAAGGTCCCCGAGGCGTTGATGATCGGGCTCGCGAGCTCGATCCCGCAGAGATCAGTCAATGGGCCATGCCCCGGATGCTGAGCGCTTCTGGGCCGAGCGCTGTTGCGTCGAGCACCGGGCCCGTCGACGCACAGTCTTAGGTAGCCGGCACGGGTCTCGACGACACACCCGAAGCAGGCGCCGAAGCCGCACGCCATCCCGGATTCAAGCGCCAGCTGGGCCGGGATCTCGCGGACTGCGCAGAGCAACCGCACCGCCTCGAGCATCCGCGGTGGCCCGCAGGCGTAGACCTCGGCGTGCGAGTCTCGATCGAGCTCGTCCTCGAGCAGATCCGTGACCAGGCCGTGGTGGCCGGCGGATCCATCGTCGGTCGCGAGCTGGGCGCCGGTCAGCAGCTGCGACCCGGCGGCGTGAGCCCCGTCGCGAAAGCCGAGTAGGGCGGCAGTCTGCGAGCCAAGCTCGTCCTGGAGAATCGCGAGCGGCGCGATCCCGACGCCCCCACCCGCGAGCACCGGCCGCCGGCCGTCTCGCGGTGAGGCGAAGCCGTTGCCCAGCGGCCCAGTGAGCGACAGGCCCTCCGCTGCTTTCAGCTCGCACAGCCGGGCCGTTCCCGGGACCCACGTCCTCGAGCAGGAACTCGAGCTCGTCAGTCGCCGACGGGGCCCGCAGGACGCTGAACGCGCGCGGCAAAAAAGGCCGCTCGCCGGCGCCCCCGCCCCAGCGTTCGGTCGCCATCAGCATGTAGAACTGACCGGCCTGCGGACGAGGGCCGTCGGGGTCGGCGCAGCGCAGCACGACGTATGCGCCGTACGCGACTCGCTCCGTGATCGTCGCGATCCGGGCACCGAATGGGGCCGTCACCCGCTGGGCGATGGTGCCGGTCATCGCGAGGCGGGGCTGGCGCGATTGTCGCGGTGCAGCTCCTGGAGCGAGATCACGTCTGGCTCGCCACGGCGGGCGGCGCTGATCGCGCGCGCGGCGGCCATCCCACCGGTCATCGTCGTCACGCACGGAATCCCGCGCGCGACGGCCGCCGAGCGGATCTCGTAACCGTCGGTGCGGGCGCCGGTGCCGACTGGGGTGTTGATCACGAGGTCGACGGCGCCGCGCTCGATCCAGTCGACGACGTGCGGCGATCCCTCGCCGATCTTGTTGATCTCCTGTGCCGGGACGCCCATCTTGCGGATCGACTGCGCGGTGCCGCGGGTCGCGATGATCTTGAAGCCGAGGTCGTGAAGTTGCGTGGCGATCCCGGTCGCGGCTGGCTTGTCACCGTCGGCGACCGTGATGAACACCGTCCCGTGGCTTGGCAGCGTCGCGCCGGCGGCCGCCTGCGCCTTGGCGAACGCGGTCGGGAAGTCGGGCGCGATGCCCATCACCTCGCCGGTCGAGCGCATCTCGGGGCCGAGCAGCGAGTCGGCGCCGGCGAAGCGGTTGAACGGCAGCACCGCCTCCTTCACGCAGACGTGGCTCATCGTCGGATCGTCGGGCAGGCCGAGCTCGCCGATCCGTTCGCCGAGCATGATCCGGCAGGCGAGCTTTGCGAGCGGCAGACCGATCGCCTTGGAAACGAACGGGACGGTACGCGAGGCGCGCGGATTGGCCTCGATCACGTGCAGGCCGTCGTCGCCGTGGATCGCGAACTGGACGTTGATCAGCCCGATCGCGCCTAGGCCGCGGGCGACGCCGCCCGTCTGCTCGCGGATCTGGGCGAGCATCTGGTCGCCGAGCGCGTGTGGCGGCAGCACGCAGGCCGAGTCGCCGGAGTGGATCCCGGCCTCCTCGACGTGCTGCATGATCCCCGCGATCCAGACCTGGCCGTCGGCGTCGCAGAGGGCGTCGACGTCGACCTCGATCGAGTCCTCGAGGAAGCGGTCGAGGTAGATCGTGGCGCCCGCCTGCACCCCGACGCGCTCGAGATAGTCGCGCAGCCCGGAGACGCTGTAGACGATCTCCATCGCGCGGCCGCCCAGCACGTAGCTCGGGCGCACCAGCAGCGGGAAGCCGACCTCGGGCGCGCGGTCGAGCGCCTCTTCGGCACTGGCCGCAGTTGCGTACGGGGGCGCCTTGTAGCCGAGGCGGTCAAGCAGTGCCCCGAACCGCGAGCGGTCCTCGGCGAGATCGATTGCGTCGATCCCCGTGCCGAGGATCGGGAACCCGGCCGCGTCTAGCCCAGCTGCGAGCTTGAGCGGCGTCTGGCCACCGAACTGGACCACCACTCCCTCCGGCTGCTCGAGCTCGCAGACCGCGATCACGTCCTCGAGCGTCAGCGGCTCGAAATACAGCCGGTCAGACGTGTCGTAGTCAGTCGAGACGGTCTCGGGATTGCAGTTGATCATGATCGCGTCGCGCCCCAGCTCGCGGACCGTCTGGGCGGCGTGCACGCAGCAGTAGTCGAACTCGATCCCTTGCCCGATCCGGTTCGGACCCGAGCCCAGGATCACGATCCCGGGCCGCTCACCCGGGCCGGCCTCGTGGCTGGGTCCGTTGCTACCGGCGCGCTCCCAGCCCGAGTAGAAGTACGGCGTCTTGGCGGCGAACTCGGCTGCGCAGGTGTCGACAGCCTTGAACGTCCGCTCACCCGAGAATGCCTCCTCCGGGGCGGCGACGTACTCGCTCAACTCCCGCAAAAACCAGGGGTCGATGCTGGTGGCGCGATGAAGCTGCTCGATCCCGGTGCCGCGCCGCAGCGCCTCGAGCAGGAAGTCGAAGCGATCGGCGCCCGGGATCTTGACGAGCTCGAGCAGCGCCTGGTCGTCGCGCGGCGGGCTGGCGCGCTGGTCGAGCTCGCGCGAGCGCAGCGCCTTCGCGAACGCCTGCTTGAACGTGCGGCCGAGCGCCATCGCCTCCCCACTGACTTCATGTGCGTCGTCAACCCCGCCTCGGCGCCCGGGAACTTCTCGAACGCGAACCGCGGCCACTTCACCACGCAGTAATCGATCGCGGGCTCGAAGCTCGCCGGAGTCGCCCTGGTGATGTCGTTGGGGATCTCCTGCAGCGTGTATCCGACCGCCAGCCGAGCGGCGATCTTCGCGATCGGGAAGCCAGTCGCCTTGCTCGCCAGTGCGCTGGAGCGCGAGACGCGCGGGTTCATCTCGATCACGACGATCTCGTCGGTCGCGCGGTTGACCGCGAACTGGACGTTGGAGCCGCCCGTCTCCACCCCGACCGCGCGGATCACCGCGATCGCCTGGTCGCGGAGCGTCTGATACTGCTTGTCGGTCAGCGTCTGCTGGGGGGCGACGCAGACGCTGTCGCCGGTGTGGACGCCCATCGGGTCGAGGTTCTCGATCGAGCAGACGATCACGACGTTGTCGGACGGCGTCGCGCATCACCTCGAGCTCGAACTCGCCCCAGCCGAGCACGGACTCCTCGATCAGCACCTGGCCGATCGGCGAAGCCGCGAGCCCGCCGCCGACGACGCGCTCGAGCTCTGACTCGTGGCGGACGACACCGCCGCCGTGCCGCCGAGCGTAAAAGCCGGGCGGACGATCAACGGCAGGCCGATCTCGGGCATCGCCGCCCGGGCCTCGGCGATCGTGTGGGCGATCGCGCTGCGCGGCACCCCCAGACCGGCCTCGGTCATCGTGTCGCGGAACCGCTCGCGATCCTCGGCGCGATCGATCGCCTCGTAGTCGGCCCCGATCAGCTCGACCTCGAAGCCTCGTAAGCGTTCCGTCCTCGTGCAGCGCCTTTGCGAGGTTGAGCGCGGTCTGGCCGCCGAGCGTCGGCAGCAGCGCGTCAGGTCGCTCGCGCTCGATCACCTGCGTGACCGGACCGGGCAGCAGCGGCTCGACGTAGGTCGCCGTCGCGACCTCGGGGTCAGTCATGATCGTCGCCGGGTTCGAGTTGACGAGCACCACCTCGTAGCCCTCCTCGCACGAGCACGCGGCAGGCCTGGGTGCCCGAGTAGTCGAACTCTTCCGCCTGGCCGATCACGATCGGGCCCGAGCCGAGCAGCAAGATCTTGTGGATGTCGTCGCGCCGCGGCATTGCTAGGCGCGGGGATCTCCTCGACGAAGCGGTCGAACAGGTACAGCGCATCGTGCAGCCCGGGACCGGCCTCGGGGTGGTACTGGACGGTCGCGCCGGGCACGTCGAGCAGCCGCAGGCCCTCGACCGTGCGGTCGTAGAGGTTCATGTGGGTGAGCTCAGCGGCGCCGAAGTCCGTCTCCCAGCGGACCGGCTCGTCGCCCTCGATCGTCCTCGCGCCGCCCGGGCCAACGACGGCGAAGCCGTGGTTCTGGCTCGTGATCTCGGTCCGGCCGGTCGTCAGGTCCTTGACCGGGTGGTTGGCGCCGTGGTGGCCGAACGGCAGCTTGTAGGTCTCGAGGCCGACCGCGCGGCAGAGGAGCTGGTGTCCGAGGCAGATCCCGTAGACCGGCAGCTTGCCGACCAGCTCCCTGACCACGGCGACGATGTAGTCGAGTGCGCCGGGATCGCCGGGGCCGTTGGCGAGGAAGATCGCGTCGGGGTTTGATCGCGAGCAGCTCGGCCGCGCTCGCAGTGCACGGATGAAGCGTCACCTCGGCGCCGCGGACCTGGAGATTGCGGACGATCGACAATTTGACGCCGGTGTCGATCATCGCGATCCGCGGCCCCGGTCCGTGTGAGCACCGTCGGCTCTGATGGGGTCACCTCGCGCGCGAGGTCGCGACCGGTCATCGCCGGCTCGGCGGCGATCATCTGCTGTGCCTGTGCTTCGCTGGTGCGCGCGGGAAACAGGCCGCCCCGCATCGCGCCCCGATCGCGGATGTGGCGCACGAGCGCCCGCGTGTCGAGGTCAGTGATCGCCGGGATCCCGCAGTCAGACAGCCACGTCAGCCAGCCGGCATCCGCCCCGGGCGCGTCATCGTGGTCGACCGCGGCGCGCATGATCGCGGCGCGCGCGTGGATCCGGTCTGACTCCATCGCCTCGGCGCTGACGCCGTAGTTGCCGATCTGCGGGTAGGTGAACACGATCAGCTGCCCGGCGTAGCTCGGGTCGCTGATCGCCTCCTGGTAACCCGACATCGAGGTCGTGAACACGATCTCCCCGACCGCGTGCGTGTCGGCACCGCAGGCGACGCCTTCGAAGCGCGCGCCGTCCTCGAGCAGCACGTAGGCTGTCGCGGCGCTCATCGGCTGCTCAGCGACTTCGCGTCGGCCAGCATCGCCGCCTGGAAGGCGATGCCGCCGGCGGCCACCGTCAGCTCGACCCGGCCCCGCAGCCGACGCCCGTAGAAGCAGCAGTTGGTCGAGCGGCTCGCGTAGCCGCGCGCGCCAACGTCCCAGCTGGCGTCGAGGTCGACCACGCACAGGTTGGCGGGCTCCCCGACTGCGATCCGCGGTGTCGGCAGGTCGTAGAGAGCCGCGCCGTCTGTCATCCGCTCGACGATCGTCTCGAGCTCGACCTCACCCGGCAGCACGAGTTCGGTGAACAGCGCGGCGAACGCGGTCTCGAGTCCGGTCGTTCCCATCGGCGCCTGCTCGAATGGGACCTCCTTCTCGTGTAGCGCGTGCGGCGCATGGTCGGTGGCGATGCAGTCGATCACACCGTCCTTGAGCGCCTGCACGAGCGCGCGGCGGTCGGCCTCGGTCCGCAGCGGCGGGTTCATCTTGAAACGGCTGTCGAGCGTGCGGACGACGTGGTCGGTCAGGGTCAGATGGTGAGGCGTGACCTCGCCGCTGACCCGCGCCCCGGCTCGTTTTGCCTGCGTCAGCGCCTCGATCGACTCGACGCAGGAGAGGTGTTGGAAGTGCATCCGCGCATCCTCGTAGCGTGCCAGCGCGCCATCTCGGGCGATCATCGTCGACTCGCTGACCGAGGGGATGCCGGTCAGGCCGAGCCGCGCCGAGATCGCGCCCTCGTGCATGACGCCGTCGCCCGACAGCGACGGGTCCTCCTCGTGCAGCGCGATGACCCCACCGCACAGCCGCTGGTACTGAAGCGCCTTGCGCAGCAGCCCGGCGGCGACGACCGGCTTGCCGTCGTCCGTGAAGCCGAGCGCGCCGGCGTCGCGCAGCTCGGCCATCTCGGTCAGCTCCTCGCCGTGCAGTCCGCGCGTGATCGATGCGAGGAAGCCGACCGGGACGCGCGCGTCGCGACCCGCCAGCTGCACCAACGACCCCAGGACCGCCGCGCTGTCGACGGTCGGCGCCGTGTTCGGCATCGCGATCACCGCGCAGAAGCCGCCTGCCGCGGCGGCGGCGGTGCCGGTCTCGAGGTCCTCCTTGTGCTCCTGCCCGGGGGTGCGCAGGTGGACATGGGGGTCGACGAAGCCGGGGAACAGGTGCTTGCCGGCCGCGTGGATCGTGGTCACGCCGTCGTCGGCGGTCAGCGAGTCTGGCGCCGCGAGCTCCGCGATCTCGCCGCCGCGGATCAGCACGTCTCTGGGTTCGTCGATCTGCGCGCGCGGGTCCAGCACGTGGGCGCCGCGGATCAGCAGCTCGGCGTCCGGCGTCGGGCGGTGAAAGAGCCTCGGGTCGCTCATCACGCGACCGCCGCGAGGATCGGCGAACCGACCAGCAGTTCGTAGAGCACGGCCATCCTGACCGCGATCCCGGCCTTGACCTGCTCGCCGATCAGCGCCTGCGGCGAGTCAATCGTCGCCGCCGAGAGCTCGACGCCGCGGTTGACCGGACCTGGGTGCATGACCAGCTGCCCGGGGCGCAGGCGGCTTTCGTTGACCTGATAGCGGGCTGCGTACTCGCGCAGCGAAGGGACGAATGACTCGCGCATCCGCTCGTGCTGCATCCGCAGCACGTAGACGACGTCCGCTTCGTGGACTTCGTCGAGCGTCGCGGTCGCGGTGCACCCGAGCGCCTCGATCTCGCGCGGGATCAGGGTCGGCGGTCCGCAGACGGTGACCCTGGCCCCCATCCGCGTGAACGCAAGGATGTTCGAGCGCGCGACGCGCGAGTGCAGAACGTCGCCGACGATCCAGATGTTGAGGTCGTCAAGCGACTCCAGCCGGCGACGGATCGTGAACACGTCGAGCAGGGCCTGCGTCGGGTGCTCGTGCTTGCCGTCGCCGGCGTTGATCACCGCCGCGGGCGTCCAGCCGGCGACCAGCTGGGCGGCGCCGGCGTGCGGCGAGCGGATCACGATCGCGGCCGGGTCATACGCCGACAGCGTCTGGATCGTGTCCTTCAGTGACTCGCCCTTGTCGACGCTCGAGCCGGCCGAGCGGATGCTGACGACGTCGGCGCTCAGGCGCTTGGCGGCGAGCTCGAAGCTCGAGCTTGTGCGGGTGCTGGCCTCGTAGAAGAGGTTGACGACGGTCCGGCCACGCAGCGCCGGAACCTTCTTGATCTCGCGCCCCGAGACCTCGGCGAACGACTCGGCGCGGTCGAGGATCCGCTCGATCATCGTCCGGTTGAGATCGTCGATCGAGATCAGGTGCCGGGGACGCCGGTGCTCGTTCATGCGGCTTTGATCCTCGTTTCTGTGGCGGGCCCGATCGTGACCTCGTCGATCCCGTCGACCTCCTCGACGCGGACGTTGACCCGCTGCTCCTGGGAGGTCGGGATGTTCTTGCCCACGTAGTCGGGCCGGATCGGCAGTTCGCGGTGGCCACGGTCGACCAGCACCGCAAGCTGCACCCGGGCGGGCCGGCCGAAGTCGAACACCTCGTCGATCGCTGCGCGGACGGTGCGGCCGGTGTAGAGGACGTCGTCGACGATCACGATCGTGCGGCCGTCAACCGGGAACTCGAGCTCGGTCGCGTGCACGATCGGCGAGCTGGTCCGGAGGTTGAGGTCATCGCGGTAGAAGGAGATGTCGACGCTTCCCAGCGGCACCTGCGGCTCGAGCAGCTCGCTGGTCAGCGCCTGCAGACGCTTGGCTAGCTGGGCGCCACGCCTGTGGATGCCGACGATTGCGATCTGGCCGTCGGCGTTCTTCTCGACGATCTCGTGGGCAATCCGCACGAGCGTGCGGCGCATGTCGTCGCGGTCGAGGACGACCGTGGTGGCGGCTTCCAACCTGCTCCTTCCTGGCCTCACGGGACCGGGTTAAGGGGCTTTCGTTTGCGCTGGCCAATCTAGCACCGCTCCCGGCGGACCTGGGTGCTGTGCCGGTTGTTCCTCGTTGTGTTTGTTCAGCGCGTAGAGGACGTGCGGCATCCCGGCGTGGACGATCTCGCGCTCGTAGGCGAGGCCGGCCTTCTCCATCACGCGCCGGGAGGCGATGTTGTGCGGCAGCGTGAACGCGACCAAACGCCCGAGCTCGAGCGTGCCGAAGCCAAGCTCGATTGACGTGCGCGCCAGCTCGGTCGCGAGGCCCTGTCGCCAGCGGGCCGGCGCGATCGCCCAGCCGATCTCGACCTCGGCCTCGCCCTCGACATCGGTTCGCTGCAGACCACCGCGACCCACGACCTCGCCCGTGTCGCGGTCGCGCAGGACCCAGAAGCCGAACCCGTGGAGCTCCCAAAGGCGTCCTTGCCCTCGAGGTTGCGGCGGACGTCGTCTCGAGTTGGCGTCGTCCGCCCGGGGCCTGCAGGTACTCGAACACGCGGGGATCCAGCAGCACCGGCGCGAGCTCGTCCGTGTGCTGCGGGCCGGCCCGCTGGTAGATCAACCGCCCGCGCTCGAAGCGCTCGGAGACCCGCGCCTTCACTGGGGTCGCTCGGCGGCGGCCTCGGACGCCGCCTCCGCGGCGCGCGGCCGTCCCAGCGCACGAGCGACGGCTCGCCCGCGCTCGGGCGAACGGGATCTCGATCGTGTCGAAGTCGCGCGGGATCACGGTGTTGCGGGAACACGGCGCGCGCCTCGTCGCGCAGCAGCCGCAGCGGGTGGCGCATCGAGACGTGGTTGAGCGCCAGCATCCGACCTCGGCCTCGCGCGCGACCGCCGCCGCCTGGGCGGCGGTCGAGTGCCCGGTCTCGCCGCGCGCTCGCGCTCCTCCTCGGCGAACGTGGCCTCGTGGACGAGCACGTCGGCGCGGTGGGCGGCGATCCGCAGCGTCTCGCACGGCCTGGTGTCGCCCGAGAGCACGAGCTTGCGTCCCGGCCGCGGCGGCCCCATCACCTGCTCGGGTGCGATGCCGCGGACCGTCTCCCCGCGCTGGACGCGGCCGAACTCGGGGCCCGGCACGAGCCCCAGCCGCGCGGCCGCCTCGGGGTCGAACACGCCCGGGCGCTCGTCCTCGTAAGAGGACGTAGCCGAACGCTGCGCCGCGGTGCGCGACGGCGACCGCCGCGATCCGGTAGCCGTCGCGGTCGAGCACGTCGCCCGGCCTCGAGCTCCACCAGATCGAGCTCGAAGCCGACGCCGGCCGGCCATCGGCTGACCAGCGCCGATCAGCGCTCTGAGCCCAGGAGGGCCGTGGATCGTGAGTGGACGCTCGCGCCCTCGGAGATCGAACGTCTTCAGCATTCCGGGCAGCCCGAGCCAATGGTCGGCGTGAAAGTGGGTCAAATAGATCTGGTCCAGATCGGTCAGCCCGGTAGAGCTGACGAGCTGGCGCTGCGTCCCCTCACCGCAGTCGATCAGGATCCGGTCACCGCCGCGGCGCACGAGCAGCGCCGGCAGCCCCCGGCGAGCCGTGGGTGCCGAGCCGCCGGTGCCGGCGAAGAAGATCGAGAGGTCCATCGCGGGCTGAGTGTGTCAGCCGAGCCCGACCACCCGAAACGTCAGCTCACCTTCACGGGCGACCGCAATCCCCATCGTGTGCTGCGGCGCTCGGCGGCGCTCGGTCGGGCTGCCCGGGTTGAAGATCTGAAAGCCGTCGGCGGCGCGCTCGTGCAGCGGGATGTGGGAGTGACCGAAGACGACCGCGTCAGCGTCCGGAAAGCGAGTCCGTAGCCGCACCAGTCGCCCGCTTCTGGCGCCGGCGTCGTGGATCACCGCGATCGTGCGCCCAGCCGCCTCGACCGTCGCTGTCGCCGGCAGCGCTGCCCGGACCGCGGCGTCATCGACGTTGCCGTGCACGGCGACGACCTCGGGCCCGAACGACCGCAGCTCGGCCAGGACCTCGAGCGTGATCAGGTCGCCGGCGTGGACGATCAGGTCAGCGCGCCGCAGCCGCGCCACGCACGCCTCGGGCAGCCGCCGCGGTCCGCGCGGCATGTGCGTGTCCGAGATGATCGCGATCTCCATCGGGTTCTCTCCGGGTCGAGTTCGATCTCATGCCATATGGAGGACAGATCGAACGCCGCTTCGCCGAGGCGCGCGGAAGCTCTAAGCTCACCACGTTCTCCAAGCGCCCGTAGCTCAGGGGATAGAGCGTCCGCCTCCGGAGCGGAAGGTCGCAGGTTCAAATCCTGCCGGGCGCGCTCTCGCTGCGGCCACCGGAGGCGAGGCGCCGCGGCCACCGGACGCGAGGCGCCGCGGCCACCGGAGGCGAGGCGCCGCGGCCACCGGAGGCGAGCGGCCGCGCGCGGCGCCAGGCCCCCGCCCCCCGCCGCGGCGCCGCCCCGCCCCCCGCAAGTCAAGTTCCGGGCGTAAAACGTCCCGGCGGGGTTAGAGGGCGACTCCCGCCGGGACGACTCGCGGTCGCCCCCACTTCCGGGTTATGTATTT
This sequence comes from uncultured Solirubrobacterales bacterium, assembly GCA_963703825.1. Taxonomy (GTDB): domain Bacteria; phylum Actinomycetota; class Thermoleophilia; order Solirubrobacterales; family Solirubrobacteraceae; genus Palsa-465. Next base: position 14,586 of record CAVPFS010000054.1, read on the forward strand.
CCTAAAAAGAAGAAAACCTAAACATTCAAGAAAGCGCGCCCGTTCGCAGCTGCGCGAGCGCCGCCTCGTAGTCCTCCCAGGTGTCGATGTCACGGGGCACCGGGCCATCGACGGGCACGTCGACCACGTCACGCGCGCGGCGATCGAGGAGCTTCCAGACGCCCTTGTCGCCGTGCAGCGCCGCCAGATCCCCGAACACGCTGCGCGCGAATGCGAGCGGATGGCCGCGGCCGTCGTCGTAGGCGCAGGCGGCCAGCGGCGCGTCGCCTCGGCCCCGCAGCAGGGCCGTGACCGTCTCGGGGCGCACGCCCGGCTGGTCGCCGAGCATCAGCACCAGGACCTCGGCGGCGGGATCGACTGCACCGAGCGCGGCAGCGATCGACGATGAGCAGCCGTCACCGAACTGACGGTTCTCAACCACGTCGACGCCGCTGAAATCGACCCGGCGCCGGACCTCGGCCGAACCGCCGCCGAGCACGCACAGAAGCTGGTCAAACCGGCATTTGCGGGCGACTGACAGCACGTGGCCGAGCAGCGGCAGCGGCCCGTAGTGGAGCAGCTGCTTGGGCTCGCCCAGGCGTTTTGAGCCGCCCGCCGCGAGCACCAGCCCGGTGACCGGAACGCTAGACCTTGGCGGCATCCGGGGAGGCCGGCGCCGCGTACGCCACCCGGCAGCCCGTGCCGCAGAAGTAGGCGCGCTGACCGCCGACGTCGAGGTGCAGCGTCGATTCGGACACCGCGACCTTCATTCCGCAGACCGGATCGATCGCGTAGTCGATGCCGGGCTCCGCGTCGGACTCTCCGTCGGACGCACGGCCGACGGTCTCGGACGCGAGTGCCCTGAGCGGATCGACGGCCGGGAGCTTCCGGGTGATGTCCTTGTCGAATCGCGCGGGCAGAGATGCGGCGACGGGGGGCTCGGCGCCGGTCGCGACTGTCCTCGCGCTTCCATTCGCGACCCTTCCAGGCGCGTACGCAGCTCCGTTATGCGCGTTGCGCGCCGCGGTTAGCTCGGCGGCGGGCTCTGACTGGGCCTCCTCCTCCTCCGTGGCCTCCCCCTCCCCCTCCTTCTCGTGATCGTGATCGCGGTCGACCGGCGGCTCGGCGGTCGGATCGGCGTGCAGGACCACGACCAGCTCGGCGAGGATCGAGATCGCGATCTCGGCCGGCGTCACCGCGCCGATATCCACGCCCGCGGGCGTGTGCAGCTGGGCGGCGAGCTCCGGCGCCAGATCGAGCGCCTCGCGGACCGCCGCCCCGCGCTTCTCGCTGGCGACCAGCGCGACGTACGGGACCCCGGCCGACAGCGCCGCGGTCAGCACCCGCTCCTCGTCGTTGCCGTGGGAGGCGACGACGACCGCGGTGGCGGACCCGAGCTCGGCCTCGTCGAACTCCAGGGTCGGCACGACCTCGTAGTTACCGGCGCCGGCCAGGGCCTCAAGCGCTCGCGCCACCGGCGAGCCGCCGAAGATCATGATCCGCGGCATCGGCAGTTGCGGCTCGACGAAGATCTCGATCGCGCCACCGCTCATGCACGGGTTGCGCTCGACGATCACGCCGTCGATCCCGTCGGGCAGCGGCTCGCCCTCGGCGCCTGGGATCAGGCGCAGCAGCATCGGCTCGCCGGTCTCCAGCGCGCGCAGCGAGTAGAGCCTGACCGACGACTCGGCACATTGCCCACCGACGAACCCGTCGATCGTTCCGTCGGACAGCACGATCGCGTTGTCCCCCGGCTTGACGCTGGTCGGGCGTCGGGCGCGAACGACAGTCGCGAGTACGAACGGCACCCGATCGGCTGACAGCTGCGCGAGCTTGGCTGCGAGCTTGGCGTTGATCATCGCTGCGGTCCCTGAAAGATGATCGAGCCTGGCGATCCGGACGTCAAACCCGACCGATTAGCGTAAACGTGTGTTCGATGGCCAACTGTACGAAAGATCACCAAAGCTGCAACCCGGGGTGCACGGCGCCTGGGGTGCACGGCGCCTGGGGTGCACGGCGCCTGGGGCGCACGGGCGCGATCACGCGCGGCCGCGCGGGCGGCGCGCCTCCTCCACAGGATGCTCGGCGGCGACGTTGACCGTCCGGCATCGCCCACAGCGGATCCGCACCCGCTTGGTCATGTAGTCGGGGTCCATCGCCGCCGCGAGCACGGTGCCGCACTTGACGCACACGTAGTCGAACTGACCATTGCCGCTGAACACGGGGCGGCCGGGGTCATCCTGGACAGCGGTCCCCCCGTCGACCGGCGTCTCGCCCGGCTGGATCTCGCGCATGGTTCGCATCTGCGCCATCAACTCGGCCTTAGAGCGTCGCGAGCTTCCCGGTGAAATCAGCGATCAGAGCGTCGAGCACGCTTGAGACCACGCCCTCGCCCATCGACGCCGCCTTGCCGGTGATCTGCGCCGCGGTGTGGACGGTGCCGCCGCCGTCCGAGAGCGTGAACGTGACGTCGGCGTTCGCGTGACCCTGACCGCCGGCCTCGCGTGCCTTGACCTTCATCACCGCCCGATGGTTCGCCTCGTCGCGTTCTGCGACCGCCACGGTTCCGGTGAACTTCATTGACATCGCGCCCATCTTGACATCGATCTGCGCCTTGACCGTGTCATCGTCGACGCGCTCGAGCACGCTGCCGCCCTGCACGCACGGGATCAGGCGCTCGAGGTCGAGGATCGCATTCCAGCTCTCGCTTGTCGGCTTCGAGGACTCAAACGAATGATCGAGCTCAACCACGTCGGGGCATCCTTTCGTAGGTATGGTCTGCTGATAGCTGGTCAACCGGAAGCAAAGGGGTGTCGATGCAGCCTGGTACGCACAATCTCGGGCCTGACAACGCCAAGCTCCTGATCCGAACCGGGCGCACCGGGGGCGCCGCAAAGGCCGGCCACGACCTGGTGATCGAGGTGCGGTCCTGGAACGCGACCGTCGAGGCCGGGTCCGAGCCCAGCGCGACCAAGCTGTCGCTGAACGCCGATGCCAGATCGCTGCACGTGCTCGAGGGCAAGGGCGGCATGAAGCCGCTCGGCGACAAGGACCGCAACAGCATCCGCAAGACGATCGATGACGAGGTGCTCAAGGGCTGCGGGATCGAGTTCCACTCGACCTCCGTGCAGCCGGGCAGCGGCGGCGAGCTCAACGTGCAGGGCGAGCTGGAGCTGTTCGGCACCAAGGCGCCGGTCTCGTTCGATCTGCACGCCAGCGACGATGGGCGTGTGCACGGAACCGCAACCGTCACCCAGACGACCTTTGGCATCAAGCCATACTCGGCGCTGTTCGGCGCGCTCAAGGTCGCCGACGCCGTCACCGTGGAGATCGACGGCAAGCTTGCCCCGAGCTGAACCCGCGAACGCCTAATCGCGGTACACCGTCTGCGCGTCGAGGCCGCCCTCGACCCCCGGCGGCAGGGCGCCGGTCCCGTGCGCGTAGAGCGCAAGGTCGGCGATCGTCTTCGATGCCGAAGGGTCAGACGCCGACGCGAAGGCGCCGTTGTCCCAGCGCAGGCCGTCGGCCGGCGAGTCGAGCGCCATCCCGGCAAGCAGCTGGGCCTTGGCGCGGATCTTGCCGCTCGCGCTGACGACCGCCGCCGAGGTCGCGCCCGACGGACTCGTGTTGTAGCCGTGGCCGCTGCCGAAGCGGTCCGTGTCGGCGGGCACCACCTTGACGTCCAGTGCCGGGACGCCGAGCTCGCTCGAGACCAGCTGCGCGTAGTCGGCCTCCTTGCCATCTGACTCGGTCGTCAGGCTGAGGACCATCTTGCCGGTCGGGTGGACTCGCAGGAACACTGCCCGGTAGGCCTCATCGGCCATCGCTGAACCTCCTCGTGGTTTCGCTCACGTCGCTTCCTCCTGCTGCTCGCGTTTCAGGCGCTCGCGCTCCTGGTGGGCGGTGAGCGCGTTGTGCTCCTCGAGGTCGCAGAAGCTCGGTTGCGGACCACCGAGCGGATGGGGCGGCACCGCTGGGCGCTCGCAACCCGGATAGATGCACAGCTTCACCGGACGGTCGCTCATTCGCCCACGCTCCACCCGGGCGTCGTGCGCCCGCGGCTCGGGCCGTACCCGCTCGGCATCGCGACCGAGCTCCCGGGGACCGGCGTGGCGCTCGCCCACGTCTCCTCGGGGCTATCGTCGACCCCGGGCGCCGGGAGAACGCCGCGACGCCACGTGGCTCGGCGATCGCGGCCGCGACTTCTTCGAGCGCCTTGAGGTTGTGGCCGCTGACGAGCGCATCGCAGTGCGGCAGCGCCGCCGCCATGCCGCCGACCCGCGGCGAGAAGCCGGCGGCGGCCGCGCGCGGGTTGACCCACACGATCCGGTAGGCGAGCCGCGCGAGGCGCTCGAGCTCCTGAGCCACGAGCGCCGGGTCGCCGCGCTCCCAGCCATCGGAAAGGATCACGACGACGGCTCCGCGGGCAATCCCACGGCGGCCGTGGTGATCGTTGAACTCCTTCAGCGCGTCGCCGATCCGGGTTCCGCTGGACCAGTCCGGGGCGGCCGCCGCCGCGCGGGCGATCGCGCCGTCGGGGTTGCGCGATTGCAGCGCTCGGGTGAGCCGCGTCAGCCGCGTCGCGAACACGAACGCCTCGGCCCGAGGTCCCGCCCCGGCGGCGCAGACGAGGAACTGCAGGTAGGCGCGGGCGTACGGCTCCATCGAGCCTGAGATGTCGCACAGCAGCACGATCCGCCGGCGTACGACCCGGCGCTCTCGGCGCGCGAGCCTGATCGGGTCACCGCCGGTTCGCAGGCTGGCACGCAGTGTGCGCCGCACGTCGACCCGTTGTCCGTGAGGCCGCCGCTCGACCCGGCGGCTGCGACGCAGTGGTGTCGCCAGCGCGAGTTTCTCCATCAGCCGATGCAGCTGCGCCAGCTCCTGCGGCGAGAGCGCGTCGAAGCGCTTTTCGCTCAGGATCTCGTCCTCGCTGGCCACCAGCGGGACCGGCAGGTCGCGCGGCGGTGCCTCACTGTCGCCGTCGGCCGCCGGAGCGGGCGCGGCCGGCGCACCGGGGCCGAGCTCGGGTGGCTCGCCGTCCTCGCCCACCGGTGTGCGCTGATCGGGCGCGGCCGGCTCGACCGAGGATACGTCGAGATCGGGGACGTCGCCGTTGCGCTCGCGCGACCCGAACACCTCCCCGAACACGCGGTCAAACGCCGCGACCTGGAGCCGATCGGAGACGAACACGGCGCGCGCGGTCCAGTACAGCCGCCGACGCGAGATCGGGCGCGCGAGCGCGAGCGCGTCGGCGAATCGCGCCGCGCGCTCGGGACCGACGGGCAGTCCGGCCTCGCGCAGCCGGCGGCTGAAGGCGACCGCGGTCGCGGGCAGGTCGAGCTGCACGTGCTCAACCCTCACCGCTGCCCTCCCCAACGAGCGCAGCGAGGCCGGCGGCGCGGACAACCTCCTGGTCGTCTCTGTACTTGAGGACCGAACCGAGCGTGCGTCCGGCGGCTTCGGCGTCGAGGCGCTGGACCCCTAGCGTGCTGAGCGCCGCCAGCCAATCGATCGCCTCCGCGATTCCCGGCGGCTTCTGGACGTCCGAGTCGCGTATCCGCGCCACCGCGTCCGCCACCTGTACCGCGAGAGTCCGAGAGGCAGCGCTGACCCGGCGGCAGACGATCTGCACTTCGCGCTCGCGCGAGGGGTACTCGATCCACTGATAGAGGCAGCGCCGCTTGACCGCGTCGTGCAGGTCGCGGGTGCGGTTGGAGGTCAGGACGATGATCGGCGGGTGGGTGGCGGTGATCGTGCCGAGCTCGGGGATCGTCACCGTCGCCTCGGCCAGCAGTTCGAGCAGGAACGCTTCGAAGTCGTCGTCGGCGCGGTCGATCTCGTCGACCAGCAGCACCGCCGGGCGCGGGCCCGGGTGCTCGAGCGCTCGCAGCAGCGGCCGGCGGATCAGGTAGTCGGGGCCGAACAGGTCGCCTTCGGAGAGCGCTGACCCCTGAGTCTCGGCGAGCCGGATCGAGAGCAGCTGGCGGGGGTAGTTCCATTCGTAGAGCGCTTCGGCCGAGTCGATCCCCTCGTAGCACTGCAGACGGACCAGCGGGGTCTCGAGCACCGCGGCCAGCGCTTTGGCGGCCTCCGTCTTGCCGACCCCCGCCTCGCCCTCGAGCAGCAGCGGCTGGGGCAGGCGCAGCGCCAGGAACATCGACGTCGCCAGGCCCTCGTCGACGAGGTAGTCGACGCTCTCCAGTCGTCGCGCCAGCGTCTCGACATCGGGGACGAGAGCGCGGACCTCCCCCTCCGCGTCGCCCGTCATATATGTCATTGCGGTGGCTCGGGGCGCCCCTGCATCGCGGCCCAGACCCGCGCCGGCGTACACGGCATGTCGATGTGGTCGACTCCGTGTGACTCGTGCAGCGCATCGATCACCGCGTTGACGATCGCGGGCGGCGAGCCGACGTTCGGCGACTCGCCGACGCCCTTGGCGCCGAGCGGATGGTGCGGACACGGCGTGACGGTCTCGCCGAGCTCGAAGTCGGGGCATTCCAGCGCGGTCGGGATCAGGTACTCCATGAACGAGCCGTTGAGGCAGTTGCCCTCCTCGTCGAAGGTGATCACCTCCATCAGCGCGATTCCGATCCCCTCCGCGAGGCCGCCGTGAATCTGGCCGTCGACGATCATCGGGTTGATCCGCACGCCGCAGTCGTCGACCGCGATGAAGCGGCGCACCTTGACCGCGGCGGTGTCGGGATCGACGTCGACGACCGCGATGTAGGCCCCGTACGGGTAGGTCAGGTTGGGTGGGTCATAGATCACCTGCGCGTCGAGACCGCCCTCCAAGCCCTCGGGCATCTCCTTGCCGCTGTAGGCATAGGCGGCGATCTCCTCGATCATCGCCCCCTGCTCGGAGTCGCCCTTGACATACCAGCGTCCCTTCTCCCAGGCGAGATCGTCGGGCCGGGTCTCGAGCATCGTCGCCGCGATCATCCGCGCCTTGTCGCGGACCTTGCGCGAGACGACCGCGACCGCGCCGCCGCTGACCGGAGTCGACCGCGAACCGTAGGTCCCAAGGCCGTACGGGGTCCTGTCAGTGTCACCGTGGCGGACCTCGATGTCCTCGGGCGGGATCCCGAGCTCCTCGGCGACGATCTGCGCGAACGTCGTCTCGTGGCCCTGCCCCTGGGTCTGGGCGCTGATCGACACGACGGCCTTGCCCGACGGATGCACGCGGAGGTCGGCTCCGTCATTCATCGCCAGGCCGAGGATGTCCATGTGCTTTCGCGGGCCGGCGCCGACGCCCTCGGTGAAGAACGAGACGCCGATCCCCATCAGCTCGCCGCGGGCGCGCTTGGCGGCCTGCTCGCGGCGCAGCTCCTCGTAGCCGGCGATCTCCATCGCGACCTTCATCGTCTCGGCGTAGTTGCCCGAGTCATATGTCCAGCCGGTGGTCGTCTCATATGGGAACTGGTCGGGGGCGATGAAGCTCGTCATCCGCAGTTCGATCGGGTCGACGCCCATCTCGAGCGCGAGCGCCGACACCATCCGCTCCACCAGGTACACGGCCTCGGTGATCCTGAACGAGCACCGGTAGGCAACGCCGCCTGGCGCCTTGTTGGTGTAGACCGCCTTGACGCGCACGTGCGAAGCCTGCAGGTCGTAGGAGCCGCAGCAGATGTGGAAGAAGCCGGCGGGGAACTTGGTCGGCTGCGCGGTCGAGTCAAAGGCCCCGTGGTCGGCGATCACGTCGACGCGCAGGCCGGTGATCTTGCCGCCCTTGGAGCAGATCTCGGCGTGCATCACGTAGTCGCGCGCGAAGCCGGTCGACATCAGATTCTCGGAGCGGTCCTCGATCCACTTGACCGGGACGCCCGCGACGATCGAGGCCGCGATCGCGCACACGTAGCCCGGGTAGACCGGCACCTTGTTGCCAAAGCCGCCGCCGATGTCGTTGCAGCGGATCCGGATCATGTGCTCGGCGAGGCCGGCGACGTGCGCGTAGACCGTGCGGTGGGCGTTGGGCGCCTGGTTGCCGTTGTAGATGTCCAGCTGCCCGGTCTGGGGGTTGAAGTCGGCGATCATCCCGCAGGTCTCGAGCGGCGCCGGGTGGCAGCGCGGGTAGATGATGTCGCGCTCGACGATCGTGTCGGCCTCGGCGAACGCCTTTTCGGTCGCCTCCGCGTCGCCGGCCTCCCAGGTCGGGCTCGCGAGGTTGTCACTCTGGCCGTCCTTGTCGTCGCGGATGATCGGCGCGTCGGGATCGAGCGCCTTGCGGGCGTTGACGACCGCCGGCAGCGGCTCATACTCGACGTCGATCAGTGCGCAGGCGTCGCGTGCCGTGTACTCATCGGTCGCGACCACAAACGCGACCTCCTGGCCCTGGAACCGGACCTTGTCCCCGGCCAGCACGGCCTGGGTGTCGTAGGAGATCGTTGGCATCCACGCCAGCCCGAGCGTCTCGAGGTCCTTGGCGGTTATGACCGCCGCTACACCGGGGTGCGCGAGCGCGGCCGAGGTGTCGATCGAGACGATCTTCGCGTGCGCGTACGGGCTGCGCAGGATCACGCCATGGACCATCCCCGGCAGCCGGATGTCGTCGAGGTAGTTGCCCTTGCCGCGGATGAAGCGCGCGTCCTCCTTGCGCTTCAGGCGGCCGAAGCCGATCGGACGTTCCTGGGTTGCGCTCGGGAGGTTCTCGGCGATCGCCATGGTTTCGTTAGACCTCCGGGGTTGTGGCTTGCGGCGCGCGGTTGGCGGCTTCGTGCTCGGCCGCCCAGCGCACCGCCGCGACGATGTTCTTGTAGCCCGTGCAGCGGCAGATGGCGCCCGAGATCGCGCTCCGGATCTCCTCCTCGGACGGATCGGGGTTGGAGTCCAGCAGCGCCCGAGAGGTCATCAGCATCCCCGGGGTGCAGAAGCCGCAGTGCAGGGCGTGCAGCTCGTGGAAGCCCTGCTGGACCGGGTCAAGCCGGCCGCTGCGTTCAAGTGACTCGACCGTGCGGATCTCGTGACCCTCGGCCATCGCCGCGAGGACCGTGCACGATTTCACCGGCTCGCCGTCCATCAGCACCACGCAGGCACCGCAGTTGGACGTGTCACAGCCCCAGTGGGTGCCGGTCAGCCCGGGGGTGTCACGGATGAAGTGCACGAGCAGCAGCCGCGGCTCGATCTCGCGCGAGACGGGCTGGCCGTTGATGTTGATCGTGACGTTCACGTGGCCTCCTGTTGCAGGGCGCGGGTAGCGGCTTTGCGCAGAGCGCGGGTCGTCAGCACCCCGGCCAGGTGACGCTTGTAATCGACCGGCCCGCGGCCGTCGGCTACCGGCGAGCAGTCGGCCGAGGCGATCTCGCCCGCCTGTGTGAACAGCTCGTCAGACGGCGCCGAGCCGCGCAGCAGCTCGGCCGCGCGCGACAGGTGGATCGTCGTCGGACCCGCAGCGCTCAGCGCGACCCCCGCATCCGCGATCGTGCCGCCGTCGATCCAGACAGCCGCCGAGGCGGCCGCGATCGCCCAGTCGCCGGCCCGCCGCTCGACCTTCTCGTGCGCGCTGCCGCCTCCGGGGCGCAGCGGCAGCCGGATCTCGGTCAGCAGCTCGCCGTCGGCGACCGCGGTCACGTACGGACCGAGATGGAAGTCGTCGATCTCGACCACCCGCTCCCCCTGTGCTCCGCGGATCACCACCTTCGCGTGCAGCGCGGTGCAGACCGCGCTCAGGTCCTCGGCGGCGTCGGCCTGGCACAGCGAGCCGCCGATCGTGCCGCGGTTGCGGACCACCGGATCGGCGATCACGATCTCGGCGTCGGCAAAGATCGGGAAGTGCCGCGCGAGGGTGTCTGAGCGCAGCAGCTCGGCGTGGCGAGTGAGCGCCCCGATCCGGATCTCACCATCGCGCTGCTCGATGTAGGACAGCTCGGCGAGATCGTTGATGTCGATCAGGTGGTCGGGGCTCGCGAGTCGCAGCTTCATCATCGGCAGCAGGCTGTGACCACCGGCGATCACGCGCGCGCCCGGCTTGGCCAGCGCCGCGAGCGCCCCTTCGACGCTCGTCGCGCGCTCGTACTCAAACGGCGCTGGTGTCTGCACCTGGGCTCCTTTCGCCGCCGGCCGGCATCCGCTTGCGTGGCCCGCCCACTTCCTCGGTCGGGTCATATTGGACCGGCGAGTCGGTGCCGATCACCGGCGAGCGCGGCATCAGCTCCGGCCGGGTCTGACGGACCTCGGGATACAGCACCCGCGCGGCGAGGCTGCCGTAGGCCGGGTTGCGCAGCGCCGGCCCGTTGGGCGACGCGGCAGCGATCGGCGCCTCGCGTCCGAGACGGGCGAGCGTCAGCGTGCCCTTGGTGTAGACCTCGCCGATCCGGGGCGGCTTGACCTCCCTGCTCTCCGGGAAGTTGCGCAGGCCGGCGGCGGCCGCGCCCGGATAGAGGCCGTCGATCAGCCCGACCGCGTCGTCGATGCCGGCCTTCTTCACAAGCAGCCCTTCGAGCAGGCTGACGCCGGCATCGAGCTGCCCGTTGATCGTGCCGACGACGTCGGCGACCGGGGCGCTCTTCTCGATGATCTCCACGACGCCGGCGATCGCCTCGTCGAGCCCGGCGGTGATCCTGCGCAGCGCGACGATCGTCGAGACGAGGTAGTAGACGAGCGCCAACACGATCAGCACGACGATCACGATCAACACCACGCCGGCAGCAGACATCGCCTAGCTCCCTTCCGCGTCGTCGAGGATCACGTCAAGCGAGCCGCCGTAGTTGGCCGCCGACTCGATCGTCTGGATCGTGCGCTCCTGGGTGACGACGAGCAGCGCGGCGCCGTCGAGATCGGCCGATCCGCCCTTCGCGCTGGCGGCGATCGACTGGACGCTCGGGACGATCGAGTTGGCAGCGTCGAGGACGCCGCGCAGGAGGTAGACGACGACCGGCACCACCACGAACAGCAGGATCGCGTCGCCGATCCACTCGAGGATCATTGCGGCCTCCTTTCGGCCACGACCGCGGCCTTGGCCGCGATCCCCGGCAGCGCGCCGACGATCACGTCGAACTGCTCGTTGATCGCCGTCACCGCCGGGGTCAGCGGGCGCAGGTGCTCGGCCTCCACGCCTTGCAGTGCAGATGCGAGCGTGGCCAGCTTCTCCGAGGTCGACTCGAGCTTGACCCGCACCCTGATCAGAGCTCCGGCGAGCACCGCGATGATCACGATCGCGAGCAACACGCTCAGGATCGTCAGTGTGGTCGAGCTCATACCCCACCGTACCCATCGGTCAATGCGTTCATATAGCCGTCCTGGATCACTGCCTCGTCGACGATCTGCCCGAGGACGGGCGCGGTCGCCTGCAGCTGCGGGATGTTGGCCGTGTTGGTAGCGACCTTCCCCGCAGCCTCGAGCAGCGTTGTTGCCGAGCGGTCAATGTCGTCGACGGCCCTGATCAGCATCGCGAGCAGCGCCGCGACCGCGAGCGCCGCCACGAGCCCGATCACGAGCGCGATCTCCCAGGCCCCGGTGTTGGAGAGCGCGGCGAACGTGAGCGTCATTTGCCGACCGCCACCTTTCTCAGAGCGCGTGCGGAATGGAGGATCCTGACCCCCGAATCGTTGATCTGACCGACGCCGTCGAGCGCGTCAGTCTGCTCGCGCACCTTCTCGACGCCGCCGACCGCCGTCCGCGCCTGGGCGGCGATCCGGTTAGCAAGCAGCACGATCGCGATCACGATCGCGGCCGCCACCAGCACGACGATCACGCCGAGCACCAGCCCCACGGTCCACCCGGTGGCGGCACCGATCAACGTGGGCATTTGAGACCTCCGTCCTTCCTCGGATTGGCAGGGCTCCCTGCTGGCCGCTGGGACCCCACCTGCGCAGACCCCCAATTCTTAGCGATCTTCGCTCCCACTGGCAACCGAAACCTACAGACGTGAAAAGATCGGCTTCAAATCGCAGGAGTGGGAGGAGACCCGATGAGCGAGGCAACGTCTGAATCGAAGCCGGCGGTCGCGACGGTCGCGTCGCTGCCCGGCTCCGCCGGCGAGCGCTTCCCCGAGCAGATCGCCGCTCGTTACAAGACCGACGGCGACTGGCGCGAGCTCACCTACGCGCAAGCCAACGAGGCGATCGACGAGATCGCGCTCGGCCTGATCGAGCTCGGAATCGAATCCGGAGAACGGGTCGCGATCCTCGCCGACACGCGCCTGGAGTGGACGCTCGCCAGCTACGGGATATCCGCCGCCGGCGGCGTGGTGGTGCCCGTCTACCCCACCAACTCGCCACGGGAGTGCGCCTGGGTGCTCGGCAACTCCAACGCCCGGGCGGTGTTCTGCGAGAACGAGGCCCAGCGGTCGAAGATCGAGCAGGTCGCGGACGAGCTGCCTGACCTCAAGACGACGATCGGGATCGAAGACGGCGGCGGCGAGATCTCGCTCGCGCAGCTGCGCGAGCGCGGCCGCGGGCGTGACGGCTCGGAGCTGTCAGAGCGCCAGTCGGCGACCGAGTCGGCCGACCCGTACACGATCATCTACACGTCGGGTACGACCGGCAATCCCAAGGGCGTGGTGCTTAGCCACCGCAACGCGATGTCGGTCTGCGAGATGGTGCAGGAGCTGGCGTTCGTCGAACCCGGCGAGAAGACCTATCTGTTCCTGCCGCTCGCGCACGCGTTCGCGCTGACCGCGCAGCTTGCGTCGTACGACCTCGGGACGACGATCATCTACTTCGGCGGCGACACCAAGAAGGTGATCGAGGAACTGGTCGAGACGCAGCCGACCTACCTGCCCTCCGTGCCGAGGATCTTCGAGAAGCTCTACACGGCGGCGATGAAGCTCCAGGAGCAGGCCAGCGAGGAGGATCGCGAGCGCTTCAAGCAGGCGATCAAGCTCGGCGTCGAGGTACGGCGCCGGCGCCAACGCGGCGACGAGGTCCCGGCCGAGATGGAGCAGGCGTTCGCGGCCGCCGACGAGCGCCTCTACTCACGCGTGCAGGGGTTGTTCGGAGGCAAGATCCGGCAAGCGGTGACCGGCGCGGCGCCGATCGCAGCCGAGATCCTCGAGTTCTTCTACGCCTGCGGCGTGCCGGTGCTCGAGGGCTGGGGGATGACCGAGACGACCGCTGTCGGAACCGTCTCGACGCTCGACCATGTCAAGTTCGGCACCGTCGGCCGGGCGATGCCCGGGGTCGAGGTCAAGATCGCCGAGGAGGATGGCGAGATCCTGCTGCGCGGCCCGAACGTGTTCAGCGAGTACTGGCGCAACGAGGAGGCGACCGCCGAGACGCTGGTCGACGGGTGGCTTCACACCGGCGACCTCGGCGAGCTCGACGACGAGGGCTTCCTCAGGATCACCGGTCGCAAGAAGGACATCATCATCACCGCCGGGGGCAAGAACCTGACACCGGCGAACATCGAGAACGACCTCAAGCAGTCGCGGTTCATCTCGCAGGCGGTGATGCACGGCGACCGCCGGCCCTACCCGGTGGCGCTGATCACGCTCGACGCCGAAGAGATCCTGCCGTGGGCCCAGGAGCAGGGGCTGCCAGAGGACCTCGGCGAGCTGGCGTCCAGCGATCGCGTGCGCGGGCTCGTGCAGGAGGAGCTCGACCGCGCCAACTCCAATTACGCTCAGGTCGAACAGATCAAGAAGTTCGTGATCCTCGACCGCGACCTTTCGATCGAGGACGGCGAGCTGACGCCGACCCTGAAGGTCAAGCGCAACGTGATCAACGACACGTACGCGGACCTGTTCGACTCGCTCTACAGCTGACCGCGGCCCGCGTTTGCACTCGCGGCGCCCGTGGGTAGCACCTCGGGATGAAGCTGATGGTGCTGACGACTGAGCCGATCTCGGCCGAGCAGCTTGGCGACGCATCAGCAATACGCCGAACCAAGTACAGGATATAA
>CAVPFS010000055.1:0-10410 GCA_963703825.1 uncultured Solirubrobacterales bacterium
GCCATTGCTCCCAGCGATCGATCGACGCCGTCGTGGTGACGAAGTCGTTGTAGTCGACGCCGTTGGCGATCAGGCGCGACGCCCAGTGACGGATCGCCGCCTGCAACCGCTCGTCAGCCATCTGCGCGCCTGATCTCGCGCGCGGCGTTGGCCCCGAGTACGGCATCCTCGGCCTCGGGGTCCAGACCGGCGGCCCTGACGGTCGCGACGGGGTCCGGGTCTCCATGTCGAACGGGAGTCGGACCCGAGCAGCACGCGGTCGGCGCCGACCGCCGCGACCAGCTCCCCGAGCACGCCGGCGTCGTGCACCGCCGTGTCGAACAGGAAGCGGCCGATCAGCTCGTCGGCGGGCGCCCCCGGACGCGGGCCCCGCGGCGGCGACCATGGCCTGGCCGTGTCCGATGCGCCCGCGCAGTGAGACGATCGCGCCGCCGCCGTGCGCGAGCAGGACGCGCAGCCTCGGATGGCGGACCATCGTCCCGGTCAGCACCAGATGCGCGGCGGCGACCGTGGTCTCGAACGGGTTACCGACGAGGTTCCAGAGGTAATGCTGCTCGAACACCCCGTCGGCGAAAGCGCGCGTGGTCGGATGCACGAACACGAGCGCGTCGTGCTCCTCGGCGGCGGCCCAAGAACGGCTCGAACCGCGACTCACCGAGATAGTCGCCGTTGACGCTCGCAGTGACCTCGACACCCGCGAACGAACCAGTCGCCATCAGCCGATGAAGCTCCTGAGCCGCGAGCCGAGGATCCTGGAGCAGCACCGCACCGAGCACGCTGACACGCCCCGGCGCCCGCCCGCGCATGCTCGCGAGGCCATCGTTCTGCAGCCGGCAGCGGTGCAGCCCCTTCCTCGGCATCGACGTCGTAGAACAGCAGCGGCACCCACGAGCGAGAGAAGCACGCCCTGGGTGCCGTGCCGTTCGAGCGCGGCGAGGATCTGATCGAGTTCGATGCACGGGTGCACGATTGACCTGACCCGGCGTCCGGAGAAGCGGATCAGATCGCCCTCGACAGCCGGACGCCAAGGTTCGTCGTGAGCGCGATCGCGCAGCAGCTCGGGCACGATCACGTGCGCGTGGGCGTCGATCGCGACCGCCACGCGCAGCGCCTGCCGGGCGCCCGGTGCGGTCGAACCGCGGACGATCAGCGCCGGCTCGAGCAGGATCTCACGGGCTGTCGTGGTGCCGTCGGCCAGCATCTCGAGCAGCAGGTCGGCGGCGACGGTTCCGATCTCGCGTTGCGGCACTCGCACGGTCGTCAGTGGGGGCCGCAACCGGTCGACGAACGGCATATCGTTGAAGCCGACGATCGAGACGTCGTCGGGGCACGACAGGCCATGCGCCTCCAGCGTGTCGTAGCAGCCGATCGCGAGCCGGTCATTGGCGGCGACGATCGCGGTCAGCTGGGGCTCGTGGGCAAGCAGCTCCTCGCAGGTCCGGGCGCCCTCGGGCTCGGTGAACGCCTGCGAGACGCTGATCCGCTGTGCGGGGGCACCGAGCTTCGCCCGCTTCATCGCTGCGACGAAGCCGAGCCGGCGCTGGTGGCCGGTGGAGACGTTCTGCGGTCCCGCCACGTGACCGACCTGCGTGTGACCGAGGCCAACGACGTGCTCGACTGCGAGCGTGATCCCCTTGCGGTCGTCGACCGTCACGGCGGGAAGCGAGCCGTCCTCGAGGCTCCGGTTGACGAGCACGACCGGGATCCCGTCAGTCGCAGCCCGGGCGAGCGGCTCGGCGTCGAGGCGCGCGGTGGCGGCGATGAAGCCGTCGACCTGGCGCGCGCGCAGCGCCCCATGTGGATGCGCTCGCGCTCGGGATCGTTGCTCCGTGTTGACGATCAGCAGCGTGTAGCCCGCCTCGCCGAGGTGGTCTTCGATGCCGCGCATGATCGGTGGGAACAGCGGGTTGTTCAGGTCGGGGATCAGGACCCCGACCGTGAAGAGCGGTTGGTCTTCAGCCCGCGCGCGATCGGGTTGGGCCGGTATCCGAGTTCCTCGGCGGCGCGGATCACGCGCTCGGCGGTCTCCGGATTGACCAGCCCCCGCGTCTGCCCATTCAGCGCTCGCGAGACCGTTCCGGGGTGGACGTCGGCGACACGAGCCACATCCCGGATCGTCACGGCTGTGCGCATGGCGCCAATTATGAGTCGATTGCGGGTCATTCAGTCGCCGCCGCGCTGACCGCGCCACCCAGATACAGCGCGCCGATCTCCGGATGTTCGAGGACCTCGCGGCCCGACCCGGTCAGGCGCACCGTCCCGTTCTCGAGCACCACGCCGTGTGAGCTCAGCTTCAGCCCGGCCCGAGCGTTCTGCTCCACCAGCAGGATCGTCTTGCCCGCCGGTTCATCAGCTCGATCATCTCGAACACCATCCGCGCGTCTGCGGGATCCAGGCCCATCGACGGCTCGTCGAGCATGATCAGCTCAGGATCGAGCATCAGGCAGCGCGCGAACTCGACCAGCCGCTGCTGACCGCCGGACAGGCTGCCGGCCTTCTCGTCGGCGCGCTCGCGGACGATCGGATACAGCTCCTGGACCGCCTGCGAGCCGCTCGCGCACCAGCGCCTGTCGCGTGACAGTGAAGGCGCCCATCTCGACGTTCTCGCGCACCGTCATCTCCGGGAACAGGCTGTGGGCCTGGGGGACCTGCGAGATCCCCGGCCAGGACCTGCCGCGGCGCGAGGCCGGAGACGGCCTCACCGCCGAACGGATCTCGCCCTGGCGCGGGCGCAGGAGGCCGCTGATCGTCGCCATCAGCGTCGATTTGCCGGCGCCGTTGGGCCCGACGACGCAGTGATCGCGCCCCGCGGGACTTCGATCGAGACTCGCTTGAGGATGTCGCCGCCGCCATAGCCGGCGGTGACGCCACGGACGCTCAGCAGCGACTCGCCTCGCCGAGCTTCTCGCGTGCGGCGTCCGCACGGAGCGGCCGGCGGGCCCTGTCGCGAGCTCGAGCTGCGTCGACGGGTCGTCTTCGCCGCCGAGGTAGGCGTCGAGCACGGCCGGGTCGGAGCGCACCTCGCGCGGGCGTGCCCGAGATCAGCGTGCTGCCCTGGCTGAGGACGGTGATCCGCGAGCACAGGCTCATCACGAACTCCATGTTGTGCTCGACCACGAGGATCGTCTTGCCGCGCTGGTTGAGCTCCTTGATCCGATCGGCCAGGTGGGTGATCAGCGTCGGGTTGACCCCGCCGGCGGGCTCGTCCAGCAGCAGGATCGCCGGATCGGCGACCAGCAGCGAGGCGAGCTCGAGCAGCTTGCGCTGGCCGTAGGACAGGTTGCCGGCCGGCTCGTGCGCGAGCCTGGTGATGCCGACGAAGTCCAGCAGCTCGATCGCGCGGCGCTTCTCGCTCGCCGAGCCCGCGCGGCGCAGGACGCCGCGCAGCCAGCTCTCCTGGCGCTGGGTGGCGACGAGCATGTTCTCGAGCACGGACAGGCGCATGAACAGCCGCGTCAGCTGGAACGTCCGGCCGATGCCGAGCTTGAACACACGGTCGGGCGGCGCGTTGGTGATCTCCGCGCCGCTGAAGTGGACCTCGCCCTGCTGGATCCGCTCGTAGCCGGTGATCACGTTGAACAGCGTCGTCTTGCCCGAGCCGTTGGGGCCGATCAGGCCGTTGATCTCGCCCTCGCGGACTCGAGGTCGCATCGCGACAGCGCGTGGATGCCGCCGTAGGACTTCGAGACGCCCTCTGACCTCGATCAGGTTGCTCATCACGCCGCCCCCGGCACGCCGGCCGCGCACCGTCGCCTCGCGCTCCTCGCCGATCCTGCTCGACGCCCGGCCGCGGCGCCGTCGGAGCAGCTCCGAGATCCCGGGGATGATGCCGCGCGGAAGCAGCAGGATCACGACCAGGAACAGAACCCCGTAGGCGATCAGGTAGGTCGCGTTGCTCGAGAACGTCTGCGTCAGATACTGCTGCAGGGACTCCAGCACCAGCGCCCCTAGCAGCGGGCCGGCGATCGTCCCCAGACCGCCGAAGAAGGCCATCAGCGCGATCGACAGATCGAACAGCGGGTCAAAAGCGAACTGCGGAAAGATCTGACCGAGGAAGTAGAAGTACAGCCCACCGACCATCCCGACCGGGATCGCCGAGATCACGAACGCGGTCAGCTTCACGCGACGCGTCTTGACGCCGAGGCCCAGCGCGCGGTCCTCGTCATCGCGGATCGCCAGCAGCTGCAGCCCGAAGCGCGAGCGGCGCACCGCCCAGGAGACGGTCACCGTCGAGGACCAGGATGATCAGCGCCACGTAGTAGAAGGGCTGGTTGTAGTTGGCCGCCGAGAACGGCGGCGAAGGGCAGCGTGCAGGCCCGAGGTGCCGCCGGTGAAGCCGAAGTTGTAGGCAGCCAGCTGGAAGATGAAGAAGATCGCGATCGTCACGACCACGAACGTGTGGCGCCGCGTGCGCAGCGCGATCAGCCCAACCGGGATCGCGATCAGGCCGGCCACCATGCCGCCGACCGGCAGCAGCGCGAACACCGCCCAGCCGCCCGCGACATGCCAGTCCTGCGCCGCCAGCGCGACCGCGTATCCGCCGCTGCCGAAGAACACCGCGTGGCCGAGTGCGAGGTAGCCCGAATAGCCGCTGAAGATGTTCCAGCTGGCGGCGGCGACCATGAAGACCAGCGTGAAGACCGCGATCGAAGTCGCCGTCGGGTCGGTGATCAGCAGCGGGAAGACGGCGAACACGCGATCGCGACGACGATCGCGGCGGCCAGCCGAGCGCGCGGAAGGCGGGCGCCGGCGGCTCGCCGATCCCGCGCGGCCGTGCGGTCGACGCGTCGAGCGCGCTCATTGCGCGCGCGCCGCCGTCTTGCCGAACAGACCCTGCGGGCGGACCGAGAGCACGATCACCAGCGCCGCGAAGAACACCAGCGGCGACCAGGTCGGCGACCACGCCACCGCAACAACGTCGTTGAGCACCAGCAGAAGCACGGCCGCGCCCATCGCGCCGCCGATCGACCCCATGCCGCCGAGGATCACGATCGCCAGCAGCCGCGAGATCAGGTCATAGCCGGTGTTGGGGTTGAACGAGTTGGTGGCGCCGAACACCATCCCGCCGACCGCCGTCACCGCGACGCCGATCCCGACGGAGATCGCGCGCACGCGGTTGACGTCGATCCCGATCAGGTCGGCCGCCGTGCGGTTTTGCAGCGAGGCCCGGACGGCGCGGCCGAACTTGGTGCGGTAGAGCATGTAGTACAGCGCGGCCAGCACGGCGACCGCCAGGCCGAATCCGATCAGGTAGATGTCGGGGAGGTAGAAGCCGAGCATGTGACCGAGCTGTTGACGTAGGACGCCTGCAACTGCTGGTAGTCGACGCCGAAGATCGCGGTCAGGATCCCCTCGATCACGATCGCGACCGCGTAAGTGACGAGCACCGACATCGAGGTCCGGTCCTGGTCACGCAGCCGCCGCATGAAGCAGAACTCGATCGCGACCCCGAGCACGAACATCGCGGGCACGGTCATCAGCAACCCCGGCAGCAGGCCGATACCGAGGTCATCGAGAGCTCGTAGCTGAGGTAGGCGCCGAGCACGACCATCACGCCCTGCGCGATGTTGATGATGTCCATGACGCCGAAGATCAGCGTCAGACCGGCGGCCATCAACGCGTAGACGCCGCCGGTCAGGACCCCATCGATGATCGCCTCGATCAGAGCCGTTGAGGACATCGGCTAGCAGTGTCGCGCGGCGGCGCGCGCGACGCTCGTACGGCGGAGGCCGCCGCCACTATCCGGCCCAGGACGGCTTCGGGTACTGCGGCTGCGTGGACCCGGCGGCGGGTCGGAATCGTCTGGATCAGCTTTCCGTTCTGCCACTGGAAGGTCAGCGTCTTCTGGGCGAGGTTCTCGCCGAGTGAGTCGAACTTCACCGGGCCCTGGACGCTGTTCATCGTCCCGCCGCCGTGCAGGTAGCTGAGGATCTTCTGCTGGTTGAAGCCGCCGGTCGCCTTGACGGCCTGCGGCGAGCACCTGACCGACTGAGTAGGCCTCGGCGACGTCGGCGTTGACGTCAGACGGCGTGCCGCCGTACTTGGCGATGTACTCCTGGACCATCTTCTCGGAGTCGGCCTTCTTGAAGCCGCCGTACCAGCCGTTGGGGACGAAGATCCCGTTCTCGTTGCCGGCGCCGACCGCCTTGACGAACTGCGCGCCCTGGTCAGGGCCGGCGGTCGCGATGAACGCCTTCGGGTTGTAGTGCTGCTGGATGAACGTGTGCACGAACGCCGAGACGGTCGGGACGTCGACCGAGCCAAGGAGGACCGCCTGGGCGCCGCTTGAGGCGACCTGGCCGGCGATCGCGGTGTAGTCGCTGACCTCCGCGGGGAACACCTTGTTGAGCACGGTCTTGATGCCGGCGCTCTGGAGGATCTGCTGCGCGACGGGGAACTGCGGCTGCGTGAACGGGTCGTTGATGGTCACGTAGGCGGCCGTCTTCGGTCGCTGCGACGGCGGCAACGAGGCCAGCCATTGCGCGAACGTGACGAGGTTGTTCTTGACCGGGATCGAGACGTCGAACACGTTATGCAGGCCCTCGCCGAACACAGACGGCGCCCCGCCGGCGCCCTCGACGAACGCGTAGCCATAACGAGCCGCCACACGAGCCGCCGGCGCCGTCAGCAGCGTCGAGAACGGGCCGAACACGAGCTAGTCCTTGTCGGAGCCGATCAGCTTCTTGTAGTTGGTGACGACCTGCGCCGGGCTCGACGAGTCGAGACGGACATTGAGCTTGATCTTGTGGCCGAGCAGGCCGCCCGCGGCGTTCTGATCGGCGACCCAGAGCTGATAGCCGCGCTCGAAGGCCTGGCCGTCGGCGGCAAAGTCGCCCGACAGCGAAAGCGATGTGCCGATCGTGATCGGGCTCTTCGAACTCGAGCCTGAGCCCGCGCCGTTGCTGCTGCTGCTACTGCTGCTGCTCGAGCCGCAGGCCGCGAGCAAGACCGTGATCGCCAGCGCCAGCCCGGCCGCCAGATGACGCCTGTTCAGCATGCGGCTGCTCCTCATTCTTCCTTCCCTCCGGTCGGGGCAGTTCGGGGCGCGCCGGAAGACCGGGCGCCGGCAGCCGAGGAGCACGCGTACGCCAGCGACTCAGCGGCTGCAATCGTTTGCAGCAACATACCGCCCGCCTCCGGCGCTGTCAACGGCAATCGGGTGCGGTTAGCACGTTGTCAATCTGGGGCGGCTGCGCCGCCTCCGTGGGGCCCGCCGGGCCGGCTCGCCCGGGCGGGGCCGGCCGCGCTCAGAGGCCGTACGAGCGCCCGATCACGTCGAGCATGATCTCGTCGGTGCCGGCGCCGATCCGGTTCAGGCGCAGGTCGCGCCACGAGCGCTCGATCCCGTACTCCTTCATGTAGCCGGCGCCACCGTGAATCTGGATGCACTCGTCGGCGACCTCGACCGCGATCCGTGCCGAGTAGAGCTTGGCCATCGTGATCTCGCGTACCGGGTACTCGCCGTTCTGAAAGCGCCAGGCGGTCGTGTACACCATCTGTCGCGCGGTCTCGATCTTGGTCGCCATCTCGGCGAACTTGTGGCGGATCACCTGGAAGTGGCCGATCTCCCGACCGAACGCCTTGCGCTCCTTGGCGTACTGGAGCGTGCGGTCGAACACCTGCTGGGCGCCCGCGACCGCGCCCGCGGCGCCGATCAGCCGCTCGCCCTGGAGCTCCCACATGATGTGGTAGAAGCCCTTGCCGATCTGGCCGAGCACGGCCTCGGCTGGGACGCGGACGTCCTGGAAGGCGAGCAGCGCCGTGTCAGACGCGTGCATGCCGAGCTTCTCCAGGCGCTTCTCGCGGATCACGCCGGGGGTGTCCATCGGCACCAAAAAAAGCGTGAATCCGTCGTGGGTGGGTGGGGTCGTTATCTGATCGGTCTTCGTGACGAGCACGATCGCGTGCGCGCGGTGGCCGTTGGTGATGTAGGTCTTGGAGCCGTTGATCACGTATTCGCCGGTCGCCTCGTCCCGCACCGCGCGGGTCTTGATCCCGGCGACGTCGGAGCCCGCGTCGGGCTCGGTGATCCCGATGCAGAGGATCTTGGTGCCCTTGATCGCCGGCGCCGCCCACTGCTGCTTCTGCTGCTCGGTGCCGAACGCGAGGATCGGCGGCATCGCCATGTCAGTCTGGACCGCGATCCCCATCGCAAGCCCGCCGGAGTGGGCGTGCGCGATCTCCTCGGCCAACACCAGGCTCGTGTAGTAGTCGCCGCCCTGGCCGCCGTACTCCTCGGGCTTGTCGAGCCCGAGGAAGCCGAGTTCGCCCATCCGCTCGAACACCCAGTTCGGGAAGGTCGTCTCCTCCCACTCGTCGGCGTGGGGCTGGAGCTCCTTGATCACGAAGCGGCGGATCGACTCGCGCAGCTGCTGGTGCTCGTCAGTGAAGATGAAGTGCCTGCGCTCGCTCGCGAAGTCGGGCTTCAGCACGTCTGCGGTGGCCATCTCAATTCTCCCCGGTTGTGTGCTCGCCCGCCAAGAGTAAACAGTAGTGCGTCCTACTTTCCGCGCTTCGGGAGGACCTGCGTATTACACTTTCCTTCTCTCCGCCCCGCTTAGGATACGCAGGTAAGGCATGAGCTACCAGACGATCCAGTACCGCGTGGCGGACACGGGCGTGGCGACGATCGCGCTCGACCAGCCGCAGACGCGCAACGCGCTGTCCGACGAACTGCTCGGCGAGCTGATCGCCGCACTGCTGCAAGCGCGCGACGACGCCGCGGTCCGCTGCGTCGTGATCACCTCAACCCACGAGAAGGTCTTCTCCAGCGGCGGCAACCTGACCGGGTTCGCGGCCGACGTGGCCCTGATCCAGAAGCACTTCGCGACCGAGCGCTTCCCGCGCGTGTTCAGGCTGCTCGGCGAGCTGGGCAAGCCGTCGATCTGCGCCGCCAACGGCCACGTGCTGGCGGGCGCACTCGGGCTCGCGCTCGCGTGTGACCTGGTCATCGCCAAGGACTCGGCGCGGTTCGGGACGCCGGAGATCAACGTCGGTCTGTTTCCGTTCATGATCATGGCGCTGATCTACCGCAACGTCGGTCGCAAGAAGACCGCCGAGCTGATGCTGCTCGGCGAGCAGATCTCGGCCGCCGAGGCCGAGCGCATCGGGATCGTCAACCGGGTCGCGCCGGCCGATGAGTTCGACGCGCTGGTCGACGAGTGGGCGGTCAAGCTCGCCGGCAAGTCACCGGCGCTGATGAAGCTCGGCAAGGACGCGATCTTCCGCCAGCAGGACATGGCCTACGACGACGCGATCGACTTCCTGCGCTCGCAGCTGACGATCGCCTTCTCGACTGATGACATCCAGGAGGGAGTCAGAGCCTTCTTCGAGAAGCGCGAGCCTGAGTGGAAAGGCCGCTAGGGCGCCGGTATCGTGGCGCCAAGTGGCGGCGTCGCCCGCCACAGACCGATCGAGAGGGGACAGCAATGGCTGCGCAGTCGATTGTCGCGGGCACCGACGGATCGGCGAGCGCCGAGAAGGCCGTCGACCGCGCCGGCAAGCTCGCGCTCGCGCTCGGCGCGACCGTACACGTGGTGATCAGTTACAAGGACCCCTCGGCCGGCGCCTGGATGGCGGCTTCCAGCGGCTTCGCGGTCGGCGATGTGTTCTCGGACAGTGACGTCAAAGCCGAGGCCGAGAAGATCGTCGAGCGCTCCCGTCACCGGCTGGCGGTGGCCGGGGTCGACGCGCAGACGCACGTCTGCAGTGGCGACCCCGCGCAGGCGCTGATCTCGGTCGCCGCCGACGAAGACGCCGAGATGATCGTCGTCGGCAACCGCGGCATGAGCGGCGCCAAGCGGATGCTCGGCTCGGTGCCGAACAAGGTCTCGCACCACGCGACCTGCGAGGTGCTGATCGTGCCGACCGCCTAGCTGAAAGCCCTTTGTCCGCCGACGCTCCCGCCACTAGCCTGCTGCGCCCGCTCGCCGAGGACCTGCGCGCGCGGCGCGAGCAGATCATGCTCGGCGGCGGCGCCGAGAAGATCGCCGCCCAGCACGAGCGCGAGAAGCTGACCGCGCGCGAGCGGTTGGCGCTGCTGATCGACGAGGGCACGTTCGTCGAGCTCGGGATCCACGCGCGGCCGCACTTCTCCCAGCGCGCGATGGACGGCAGGGACGCGCCCGCCGACGGCGTCGTCACCGGCTACGGCAAGGTCGACGGCCGCCTGGTCGCCGTCGCCGCCTACGACTTCACGGTGATGGCCGGCTCGATGGGGATGACCGGCGAGCTCAAGGTCACGCGCCTGCGCGAGCTGGCGCTGAGCAAGCGGATCCCTTTCGTGTGGCTGCTCGACAGCGCCGGCGCACGAATCCAGGAGGCGGTCGGCTCGCTGTTCGCCGGCAGCGGGCACCTGTTCCGCGAGGAGGTGATCAACTCCGGCGTGATCCCCCAGGTCGCGGCGCTGAT
>CAVPFS010000056.1:0-122540 GCA_963703825.1 uncultured Solirubrobacterales bacterium
CCGCTGCTCTGGCGTCATCTGGTTTAGCAGTACATTTGGACTCTGGAAGCCAATGCCCTTGAGGTGGTCCAATGTCCACATGTACTTGTCTTCGAAGAGGACGTGGGGCTGCGGAATGAGGGTTTTGCCATCGGGGCGAACGAAGCCCTGGTCCTTCATGACATCGCCGGTCCCATCCATGATAGCAGAGTTTCCCACTCGCGCTTGCCCACCAGTTTGCCCATAGCAGGTGTTTTCGCGGCCCTGATAGGAGCTACGGAATACCTCTTTATCGGTCCAGTGGCAGGTCTTGGAACAATATGTGCGTACTTGACCGTCAACGGTATCCATGATCGTCTTCTTCGCCAGAATCATACAGGGAACCATGCATGTCCAGCAGCGATGCGGATAGACATAGCCG
Organism: uncultured Solirubrobacterales bacterium; assembly: GCA_963703825.1. GTDB lineage: Bacteria > Actinomycetota > Thermoleophilia > Solirubrobacterales > Solirubrobacteraceae > Palsa-465. The sequence goes on from CAVPFS010000056.1 coordinate 401, forward strand.
ACATCCTCGAAGGCGATGGGCTTGTGTCCGTTGGGCTTCCACAAGCGGCCATCATCGTGTTCCCACCACTTGCCATATTCGTTGTACCAGCCTGGATACTTGAACTCAAACCACTCAAAGTCTTCCTCAGTCATGGGATCGAATGTCGCCCTTGGGGGCGGCGCCGTCGTGGACCTTGGCGGCGGTCTCGGGGCTCGCCTGAGCGACCGCTCGGGCGCTTGCCGCGGCGCTCGGTGACCGGCTTCGCCCCCATCCACCATCCGCGCGCGGCCGCTCTCGTCCAGATGGGTGAGCTCGTCATCGGTCACGGCGGGGCTGCGGTGCGCTGCGCCGCGTCGATCAGGTCGCGGACGCGGCGGCCTCGCCGGCGCGCAGCAGCTCGATCGGATCAGGCTCGCCGTCGACGATCGACTCGAAGAACTCCTTGCGATCCTGGTAGGTGGGAAGCATCCGCCTTCGCCCATCCGCGCGCGTCGTTGAACAGCACCGCCAGCATGCGCGTAGGGCTCGCCGAACAGCTCCCCGATCTCGCGCTTCATGCGCTTGGCGAGCGCCGGCGACGCGCCGGCAGTCGAGATCGCGACCGCGAGCGGGCCGGTACGGACGATCGCCGGCAGGATGAAGTTGCACAGCGGCGGCACGTCCACAACGTTGACGAGCATCGCCCGGCGCTCGGCGCCCTCGAAGACGCTGATGTTGACGTCCGTGTCACTGGTCGCGGCGATCGCGATCAGGCAGCCGTCGAGATCGTCTGTCACGGAACTCGCGCCGCTCCCAGGCGATCGAGTTCCTCGAGCGCGACCTCCACCAGCTGCCGGGTGCGCCTCGGGCGCGACGAGCGTCACGGATCGCGCCGCAGGCCAGCAGTCCTTCGATCTTCTCGAGCCCCACATCGCCACCCCCGACGACCAGGCAGCGGCGGCCCTCCAGGCGCAGGCAGGCGATGTAGAACGGCGTCTTCGAGCATTCCTCGAACGCAGCTCTGGTCGCAGATCCCCATCCTGAGCTGGCAGACGCACTCCTTGCCTGCGTAGGCCTGAGCGGGCATCAAGGAATAAGGGTATCGGCAGCGATCGGGCCGCCTACGGCGACACCCGTAGCTGGCTGAAGCGCTCGGTGCGCTGGCTGCCGTTGGTCGGCGTGAACGTGACCGTGAGCGTGACCCGGACCGTCGCGTGGTGACCGGTGAGCAGTGCTCGGCCGGCGGCGTTTGGCAGCAGCGTCAGGTGGAGCGTCTTCTTGCCGGTCGGCTTGCGCCGCAGCTGCGCGAACACGAAGCTGCCCGGATTGGGCTTGGGCAGGGAGCTGCGCGGCGCCATCTCGACGACGTTGACCTTGCCGCCGCCCGGGAGCACCAGGTTGAAGCTCACCTCGCCGTTGAGGCGCGGCCGCAGGCGGGTGACTCGGAACCGATTCGAGGGCACGATCACGTAGTACTGGACGATCGTCGTGGTGCGCTGGCCATCGCCGCTGGTCGCGGTGACGTTGAAGCTGAAGGCACCCAGCGAGTTGGTGTTTACCGCCGACGGCGAGACGCACGACACAACGCGGCCGAACTTCCCCTCTCCGCATGCGAAGCCGACCGCCACGGACTGCCCGAGCGTGTACCTGGCCCCGCTCTTGGGCGAGGTGATGGTCGCCGTCGGCGGTGCGGCGACTACGTACTGCACCGCGACCGGTGTGCTGAGCCCGTCACGACTGGTGGCGACCACGGTGAACGAGTGCGGCCCCAGCGATGAGGTGTCGATCGCCGCCCCGTTCGCGACCGGGCCGCTGCAGGAGGCGATCCCGGGCCCACCGGATGCTTCGGTGCAGCCGTAGCCCGCGGAGACCTGCTGGCCCGGGCTGAAGTAGGCGTTGTCGACCGGCGACGAGATCGCGGCCGTCAGGTGCCCGGCTTGGGCACCGTGAAGCAGCCACTGCCGTTGTCGCTGGCGCCGTTGTAATTGGTGTCGCCCGGTCAGTAGGCCCTGAAGCACCAGGTGCCGGACGCAGCTGGCGTGAAGCTGGGCGGAGCTCGCGGTCGCGGTGTCGCTGGGCCCCGCCGACACGTCCACGGGCGAGCCGAGCGAGGTTCCGCCGGTCGAGCAGCTGAACACGTCGGGCCCGCAGACGTGGAAGCTGATCGTGCCGGTCGGGCTGCCGCCGGTCCCATTGCCCTGCACGGTCGCGTTGTCTGAGTTGCTCTGCGACTCGGTGCTCGTCTGGCTCTGCGGCGCCGAGGTCACCGTGGGGGTGGACTGGGTGGCGGTGAAGCACTCGTCGCTGGTTGCGTCGGCGGACGAGTTGTAGTTGGGGTCGCCGCGGTAGCTCGCCGCAGAGCAGTAGGTGCCGGCCCGCTCGGGCGTGAAGCTCGGAGACGTGGTGGTCGAGGTGTCGCCCGTGCCAGCGGCGAGCGACGTCGATCCAACACTGCTGGCACCGGTCGTGCATCCGGTTGCGCTCGCCAGCGGGCCGCAGACTGAGAAATTGACCGTGCCCGTTGGCGCGCCGCCGGCGCTGTTTCCCGTGACCGTAACGCCATCGGTCTCGGGGCCATTGACATCCACCGATGCCGCCGTCGGCGCAGAGCTAGTCGAAGACACGCCCCTGCCGACCGTGAAGCACTCACGGCCCAGCCCGTCGCTCGAGGCCTGATAGTTGCCGTCTCCCTGGTAGTGGGCCCAGGAAGCAGTACTCGCCCGCCGAGCCCGGAGTGAACAACCGCGACGTCGCCTGGCCCGAGCCGTTCAAGATCGCCGAGCCGACCAGCGATCCACCCGACGCGCAGCTCGACGCCCCCGGGCCACAAACCGAGAAGTCCACCGCTCCCCGTCGGAGTGCCGCCGGCCGAGTTCCCGGTCACCGTCACGGTGTCCGTGTTCGAACCGCCGAGCGCGATCGACGAGCTCGTGGGCGAGGAACTGGTCGTCAACGTCGCCCGCGTGACCGTGAAGCACTCGTCGGGCGAGTCGTCGCTGGAGGGGTCGTTGAGGGTGTCGCCCTGGTAGTTGGCGGCAAAGCACCAGGTCCCGGCCGCCGTCGGAGTGAAGCTCGGCGACATGGCCGAACCTGTGAGGCTCAGGCTCGCCGAACCGGCTGAGACCCCGCCGGACGGGCAGCCGTCAGCGCTCGTCAGCGGTCCGCAGACCGAGAAATCGACCGTTCCGGTCGGCGCGGTGCCGGTCACGGTCGCCGTGTACGTGACCGATGCCCCGATCGTGATTGAGGACGCGGACGGCTGCGACGTGGTGCTGCTGGCGGTCTGGGCCGACGCGGCCGCCGGCACGATCAGTGCGACCGACAGCAGCGCCGGCAGCGCAGCCGCCAGCCCGCCCCCGCGCCTGTTCCCTGCGTTACCCCAGAGCGACAAGTGCGTGAGGGTAGCGGCCGGCGCGCGCCGCGGGGCCGGTGCGCGGTTCTGCGCTCTAAGTGGGCGAGCGCGGCGCCCGGTCAGCGCCGGGTCGCGTCGCGGGCGAGCCGGCCGCCGAGCTCAGCAGCGGGGCGGCGCCGTCACGCAGCGCGCCGGCGCGGATCGACGGACGGCCGTAGAGGATGGCCGCGGTCTGGCTCAGCGCCCGGCCGAGCGTCTCGTCGTAGGGGTGCCACCAGGGGTCGCGCACCATCGAGGGCTCCCAAACGCGCAGCTTGATGTTGACGCACTCGTAGAGGCCGAACTTCGAGTGCGTGCGCCCGAGCCCGGAGTCCTTGACCCCGCCCCAGGAGCACTGGCAGGCGCCGTGGCTGAACATGTGGTCGTTGATCCACACCATCCCGGACTCGAGCTCGCGGGCGATCCGCTCGCCCTTGGCCCGGTCGGCGGTCCAGACCGAAGCGCCCAGGCCGAACTCGCTGTCGTTGGCCAGCGCCACGGCCTCGTCCTCGGAGTCGACGACCACGATCGGCAGCACCGGCCCGAAGATCTCCTCGCGCATGATCCGCATGTCGTGGGTGACGCCGGTGAGCACGGTCGGGGCGTAGAAAGCGCCGGCTCGAGCTCGCGGAGCTCGACCGGCCCTCCGCAGCGCAGCGTCGCGCCGGCGGCGACGGCGTCGTCGACAAGCTCGCGACCAGGTCGAACTGCTCGCGCGAGACCATGGGGCCGATCTCCGTGTCCCACTCAGCGGGTCGCCGACCCGCAGGCGCTGGGCCCCGGCGACGACGCCGGCGATGAACCGCTCGGAGACCTCGCGCAGCACGTACACGCGCTCGATGCCCGAGCACGTCTGCCGGCGTTGGCGAACCCTCCCCAGAGCGCGCCGGCGATCGCGTGGTCGATGTTGGCGTCGGGCAGGACGATCATCGGGTCCTTGCCTCCGAGCTCGAGACCGAGCCCTTCATCTGTCGCGCGCAGGCCTCGCCGACGCCGCGACCGACCTCGACCGAGCCGGTGAAGAACACCTTGCTCACGCTCGATTCAACGAGCGCCGCGCCCGTGCCCGGACCGTGGACGACGCGGACCAGGCCCTCGGGTATGCCGCGCGCTCGAACACGCGCAGGATCCGCTCGCCGATCAGCGGCGTGAGCGAGGCGGGCTTGAGGACGACGCCGTTGCCGGCCATGAGCGCCAGCGCCATCTCGCCGAAGGGGATGCTCCACGGGTAGTTCCAGGGCGAGATGACGCCGATCACCCCGAGCGGCTCGTAGGTGAAGCACGAGCTCTTGGTCTTGAAGAAGAGCTGCGACATCGGGATCTTCTCGTCCTCGAGGATGTCCCGGCCGGCGTGGGCGATCCAGTTCAGCGCGTCGATCGTCGGCAGGACCTCCATGGAGAACGCCTCGTTGCGCGGCTTGCCCTGCTCGCGCGCGATCAGGTCGCGAATGTCGTCGGACTCGTCGATGAGAACCTGCGCCGTGCGCTCCAGGTAGCGCCCGCGCGCCGCGAGCGTGAGCTCGGCCCAGAACGGCTGGACCTTGGCCACGGCATCGACTACCGCCTGAACCTCGTCGGGCGCGGTTACCGGCACCGAGCCGACGAGCTGGCCGGTCGTCGGGCTGAGAGACTCGAGCAGAGCGTGACCGTGGAGGACTCCATCACGGGAGGTCATTCTAGGCGGCACAGGTGCCGGGCGGGCACGGATCGCGACGGGCCAACAGGTTGCCGTTTCCCGAGCTTCAGGATTTCCGCGAGCTCGGCGGATCTCTTCGAGACGCTCGGGCGAGCTCCGCCTCGGCATCGTCGGGCTCGTAGAACCGGGCTCCGACGGCGTCGTCGGGCAGCAGTTCCTGGGGCGAGAGGTGGCCCGGGCGCCCGTGGGGATTGTCGTATCCGCCGTCGCTGCGCGTGCTCGAGCGCAGGTAGGCGGGGGAGCCGCGGCGCCGTGGTCGCGAATATGCCCGCGGGCAGCGGAGATCGAGCGCTTCGCCATATCGGACTTCGGCGCCAGCGAGAGGTAGATCGCCGCCTGCGCGAGGGCGAACTGGCATTCGGGAAGCCCCACGTGCTCGACCGCCTGAGCGGCCGCGGTGGCGACGGTGAGTGCAGCGGGTCGGCGTTGCCGACGTCCTCGGAGGCGAGCACGATCATGCGCCGGGCGATGAAGCGTGGGTCCTCGCCGCCCTCGAGCATCACCGCCAGGTAGTAGAGCGACGCGTCGGGGTCGGAGCCGCGCGTAGCCTTGATCCAGGCCGAGATCGTGTCGTAGTGCTGGTCGGCCTGGCGGTCGTAGAGCAGCGCGCGGCGCTGAAGCGCATCCTCGGTGTGGGCGATGGTCACCGGCTCGCCGGCGCGCGGTTCGGCACGCAAGCTCGAGCGCGTTGAGCGCCGTCGCGCATCGCCCCCCGCGCGCGCGGCCAGGAACTCGAGCGCCTCCTCGGCCACCTCGGCCGGGCCGCACTCCCCGGCTGGGACAGCGCCCGATCGAGGAGGACGCGGACGTCGGCCGCGTTCAGCGCCTCGAGCTCGTAGACCTGGACGCGGGAGATGAGCGCGGAATTGACCTCGAAGTACGGGTTCTCCGTCGTCGCCCCGATCAGCGTCAGCAGGCCGTCCTCGACCGCGGGCAGCAGGGCATCCTGCTGGGCCTTGTTGAAGCGGTGGATCTCGTCGAGGAAGAAGACCGTCGCCGTGCCCGTGGTGCTCCAGTCGGTGGCGGGCGCGCTCGATCACCGCCCGCACCTCGGCTCGCCCGGCGGCCACCGCGCTCTCCTGCTCGAACACCGCATTCGAGCGCTCGGCGACGACGCGCGCCAGCGTCGTCTTGCCGCTGCCCGGAGGCCCGTGCAGGACCATCGAGTGCGGGCGTCCCGCTTCGATAGCCGTGCGCAGCGCGGACCCGGCATGCAGCAGGTGGTCCTGGCCGACGAAGTCCTCGAGCGCCCGTGGGCGCAGTCGCGTGGCCAGCGGCGCATCGCCGGCTCGGGCGCTCGTCGTGCCCGGTTCGCGGTCGGAGGATCCTCGCCGAACAGGCGCTCCATCGCTAGTGCTCGCGGCCCGATCGATCGCGAGCGCGGCTTCGTGCACGAGCCCGTTGGTCGCCATCGCGTCGCCGCCGTCGGCCGTGCCACGCCGCCAGGTCGGTGAACGCGCCCCCCGCCTCCTCGACGATGACCATCGCGGCGGCGAGGTCCCACAGCGTGACCTCGGGGTCGAGCGCGATCTCCATCGCGCCCTCGGCGACCAGCATGTACTGCCAGGTCGCCGAAGCCGCGGCGTCCGCCAGCAGGCTCGCTCGAGCTCGAGCAGGGCGTCGAGGCGCCCGATCCTCGCCCCAATCCTCGACGCCGGCCGGCACAGCTGCGCGTCGGCCAGCGGCTGACCCCGGATACCCGCAGCGACGCGTCGGCGCGCCCGTCGGACGAACGCCCGTCGCCCCGGCGGCCCACCAGCGGCGTCGAGCGCCGGGGCCGAGACGACGCCCACTTCGATCAGCCCTCGACCTCGAGTGCGATCAGCGTCGCCCACATCGGGATCCCCCGCACGTAGCTCTTGGTCCCGTCGATCGGGTCGATGATCCAGCGACGCGCGGCCGCCGCCCCGAGCCGCCGAACTCCTCGCCGAGGATCGCGTCCTCGGGCGGACGCCGGCAAGTCGCTCGCGCAGCGCTGCCTCGACCGCGCGGTCGGCCTCGGTCACCGGCGTCAGGTCGGGCTTGGTCTCGACCACCAGGTCGTCGGCCCCGAAGCGCGCCATCGTGATCTCGTCGGCGATGTCGGCCAACTCGAGGGCGAGCGCGAGGTCCTGCGCGATCGTTGGCACGACGCGGATCGTACGCGCCGATAGGCTGATGCCACCGATGACCTCGAGGAGCTGCAGAACGAGTGCATCGAGGTCCTCCAGCGCCTGGTCCGCTTCAACACCGTCAACCCGCCCGGCAACGAGCGCGACGCGATCGAGTACCTCGAGCTCCTACGTCTCGCGAGGCGGGTATGAAGACCGAGCAGCTCGGCGCCGAGCCGAGCGCCCGAACCTGATCGCCGACCTCGAAGGCGAGCAGCCGGGGCCGACGCTGTGCTACCTCGGCCATGTCGACACGGTGCTCGCCGACGCCTCCGAGTGGCGCCACGACCCATGGTCAGGTGATCTCGAGGACGGCTTTCTGTGGGGTCGCGGCGCGCTCGACATGAAGTCGCAGGTCGCCGCCGAAGCGGTCGCCGCCGTATCGCTGGCGCGCAGCGGCTGGCGCCCGGCGAGGGGCACGCTGAAGCTCGTGTTCGTCGCCGACGAGGAGACGGGCGGGGACGTCGGCGCCCACTGGCTAACGACCAACCATCCGGACAAGGTCCGCTGCGACATGCTGCTCAACGAGGGCGGCGGTGAGTCGTTTCAGTTCGGCGGCAGCCGCCATTACGGGGTCTGCTGCGCCGAGAAGGGGATCTTCCGCTTCAACGTCACCGCGCACGGAGCGGCCGGCCACGCATCGCTGCCGCGCACCGGCGACAACGCGCTGCTGAAGCTCGGGCCGGTGCTCTCAAAGCTCGCCGACCAGCCGGCCTCGTTCGAGTTGACCGAGGGGCCGGCGGCGCTGCTGCGCGGACTCGGCGAGGACCCCGACGACCCGGGCGCCGCGATCGACCGGATCGCCGCCGCTGACCCGCGCCTGCGCACGCTGCTGGAGCCGATGTTCGGCGTCACCCTGACACCGACGATGGCCAGCGCCTCGGGCAAGATCAACGTGATCCCGTCGCGCGCTCAGGTCCGGATCGACTGCCGCGTCCCGCCCGGGCTCGGCGAGGAGGCCGCTCGGCGGCGGATCGAGCGCGTGCTCGGGTCCGCGCCCGACGACCTGACGATCGAGTTCACCGAGCAGGTGATCGGCAACCAGTCGACGGTCGACAGCGAGCTGATGCGCTCGATCGAGCGGTGGGTGGCCGCCAACGATCCGGGCGCCAGCGCCGTGCCCGTGATCCTGCCCGGGTTCTCTGACTCGCGCTGGTTCCGCGACGCGTTCCCCGACTGCATCGCGTACGGGTTCTTTCCCCAGCGCCACCAGGGGCTACTCGAGGCCGCGCCGCTGGTCCACAACGCGGACGAGCGGATCGACCTCCGCGACCTCGGCTTCGCGACCAGCTTCTTCGCCGACATCGCGCGCGAGCTGCTCGGCTGACGGCGCCGCGCCGAGCTCGCGCGTCGAGCGCGGGACCAGCGCCAGCAGCAGCAGCACGAGCCCAATCGCGCTGCCGACTCCGAGCACGGTGCGGGCGCCGAACACGGCCGCGAGCGGCCCCGCGATCGCGAACCCGACCGGCAGCAGCGCCAGTGAGCCCATCCAGTCATACGAGCTGACGCGCGACAGGGCGTACGGCGGGATGTGGCGCGCGAGCGAGGTCTCCCAGTAGACGCCCATCAGCGCCCACCCGAAGCCGGTGGCGAGCGCGCAGACGATCACCGCCGCCAGCGGCGCGCCGAGCGCGAAGACGATGTCCTGCACCGGCCATGCCAGGACCAACACGAGGCCGATCGCGAGTGGGCGCTTTGGCCTCCAGGCGAGCGCCAGCAGACCGCCGCAGACCGCCCCGAGGCCGGCGACGCTCTCGAGTACGCCGAACACGCCGGCGCTGCCGTAGAGGTCCTTGGAGATCACCGGCGCCAGCGAGTACCACTGCGCGTAGACGCACAACACCGCGCCCGCGAAGGCGACGATCGTCACCCACACCCAGGGGCGCGAACGAACCTCGCGCCAGCCGACGCGCAGCTCGCTGCGTAGCGGCGCGCGGACCGGGGCCTCGCCGCGGGGGCGCGGTCGCACCTGCGCGAGCATCAGGGCGCTGATCACGAACGTCGCGCTGTCGAGCGCGAACGCCTCGCCGGCGCCGATCCCGATCACCAGCGCGGTTCCGAGCGCCGGCCCGAGCAGGAACGCCGCGTTCTCGCTGAGTGAGGTCAGCGCGCGTGCGTCCTGGATCTCGTCCTCGGGCGTGATCTGCGCCATCAGCCCGGTGTAGGCGGGCTGGAAGAACGCCCGCGCGGCCCCGAACAGCAGCTCGATCACGATCATCTCGGCGACCGTCGCGCCGCCGGCGAGGATCAAAACCGCAAGCAGTCCGTGCAGCGCCGCTCGCGCGAGATCGGCCGCGATCATGATCCGGTGGCGCGGCAGCCGGTCGGCCCAGACGCCGCCGAACAGAAGCAGCCCGACGAGCGACACGGTCTGGGCGGCGAGCACCAGACCGAGGTCCGTGGCCGAGCCGGTCTGCTGGGTGATGTAGAGCGCCAGCGCGACGATCACGACCTGGTCGCCGACCGAGCTGGCCGACTGACCGAGGAACAGATATCGGAAATCTCTGTGGCGCAGAACGCGCAGGTACGAACTCATCACACTCACCATTCACAAACCGGTACGACGTTACGGCGGGCGCCGGATTCCGGGCACCCGTGGGGAGGGCCGCGGTTAGATGAATCTGATGGCGAGCATCACGCGCGCCCAGCGTATCACCGCAATAGACTCGCCCCATGTCGACCCAGGTCTCAGCGCGACTGGACCCGGAGATCTTCCGCCTCCCGGTCGACCGGATCCGGGCCGGCTACTATTCCGACGCCTACTTCGTCCACACCAAGACGCTGCTCGAAGCCGAGGGCGAGCACCCGCACGTGACGCTGCAGGTGTTTCAGAAGGAGGACTCGGTGCTCGGCGGGATCGACGAAGCGATCGCGGTGCTGAAGACCTGCTCCGGCCGGGTGGCGGACGGCGGCTGGGAGCCCGGCTGGGACCAGCTCGCGGTCAACGCGCTGCGCGAGGGCGACCGGATCGCACCGCGCGAGACGGTGCTGACGATCGAGGGCGACTACACCCTGTTCGCGCACCTGGAGACCGTCTACCTCGGCGTGCTCGCCCGCCGCTCGCTGGTGATGCGAAACGTGGTCGAGGTCGTGCAGGCGGCCGGCGGCAAGCAGATCTTCTACTTCCCCGCCCGCCACGACCACTGGCTGGTCCAGACCGGTGACGGCTGGAGCGCCCACGTCGCCGGCGCGATCGGCGTCTCCACCGATGCCCAGGCCTCGTGGTGGGGCGGCCGCGGGATCGGAACGGTCCCGCACGGGCTGATCGCCGCCTACGGCGGGGACACGGTCAAGGCGGCGCTGAAGTTCGCCGAGCACTTCCACCACGACATGAACATCACGGTCCTGGTCGACTTCGAGAATGACTCGGTCACGACCGCGCTCGAGGTCGCCAAGGCGCTGGGACCGCAGCTCTGGGGCGTGCGCCTTGACACCTCAGAGCACCTGGTCGACCGCTCGCTGTGGGAGGAGATGGGCGCCTTCAAGCCGACCGGCGTCAACCCGCGGCTGGTCGAGAAGGTCCGTGGCGCGCTCGACGGCGCCGGCTTCAACGAGGTCCGGATCGTCGCCTCGGGCGGCTTCAACGCCGACCGGATCCGCGAGTTCGAACCACAGGGGGTGGCGGTCGACGCCTACGGCGTCGGCTCGTCACTGATCCGCGGTCAGAACGACTTCACCGCCGACGTGGTGCTGCTCGACGGCAAACCGTGCGCGAAGGTGGGCCGCGGCTACGCGCCCAACCCCCGCCTCGAGCGCGTTCAGTAATACTCCGGCGCGATGCTGTCCGCGATCGATCATGTCGGCGTCGCCGTACCTGACCTCGATGCGGCGCTGGCGCTCTATCGTGACGCGCTCGGGATGGCGCTCGTACACCGCGAGACGGTCGCGGACCAGGGCGTCGACGCGGCGCTGCTCGACGTCGGTGACGGTCACGTCGAGCTGCTGGCGCCGCTCGACGCCGAGACCGTGGTCGGCAGGTTCTTGAGCAAGCGCGGCCCGGGACTTCACCACGTCGCCTACCGGGTCGGCTCCGTCCAGGACACGCTCGACGCGTGCGCGGCCGCGGGACTGCGGCTGATCGACAGAGCCGCGGCTCGGGATCCGCGGCTCGCGGGTCGCGTTCCTGCATCCCGCGTCGACCGGCGGCGTCCTAACCGAAATCGTGCAGCCCGCAGAGGAGGAGTAGATGGCCGACGAAAAGCCCCAGAAGATCAACATCGGCTTCCTCGGCGGCCCGGTGCTGAGCGCGCGCGTGGCGCCGGACGAGCTGAGGGAGCTGCGCCAGGCGCTGGGCACAACCGGCTGGCACGAGCTCAAGGCCGAGGACGGCGTCGTCGCGCTCGACCTCGAGAAGGTCGTCTACGTGCTGGTCGACACCGAGGGCCACCGGGTCGGTTTCGGCGCCTGATCGGTCCTCGGTCGCCCGGGCAGCGCGAGGACGCGGTTCAGACGATCCGGTTTCGCAGCACGCCGATCCCCTCGATCTCGAGCTCGATCTCGTCGCCGGCCTGGAGCCAGCGTCCGTCGCCGTGTTCGAGGATGCAGCCGCGACCGACGGTGCCCGACCCGATCACCTCTCCCGCCACCAGCCCCGGCGTGTTGCGGCTGGCGGTCTCGAGTAGCTGGTCCCACGAGTAGTGCATGCCGCCGGTCCGCGAATCGGTCCGCAGCTCGCCGTTGACGCGCGCGATCGCGCGCATGTCCAGGTCAGCGGGCAGCTCGTCCGGCGACACCAGTTCGGGGCCGAGCGCGGTCGCGAAGTCCTTGCCCTTCGCGGGCCCGAGCCCGACCTTCATCTCGTGGCCCTGGAGGTCGCGTGCGGAGAAGTCGTTCATGATCGTGAAGCCCTCCGGGCGGCCGTCGTCGCCGATCACGCAGGCGAGCTCGAGCTCGTAGTCGAGCCGCTCGGTGTCGGCCGGCTTCGGGATCTCCTCGCCGTCGCGGTAGACCGCGCCGGGGTTTGAGAAGTAGAAGACCGGGAGCTCGTACCACTCCGGCGGCACCTCGAGCCCGCGATTGCGCCGCGCGTTGACGATGTGCTCCTCGAACGCCATGAAGTCGCGGATCGACGGCGGCCGCTCGTCTGGGTACGGGCGCCTCATCGCTGAAAGAGCGTAGACAGCACGACCTCGGTGACGGTCCTCGTGACGCCGTCAGTCGCGCGGATCCGCTCGAGCGCCAATTCCAGGCCCTTGGTGTCGGGCGCCATCACGTGCAGCAGCGCGCTCGCCTCGCCCGCGACCGTGTGCGCTGCGACCACGCCGGCCTCGCGCTCGACCGCCTGCTTGATCGCCCCGGCCGGCATGTTTCCCTCGCAATAGAGGTCGACGAACGCCTCCGCGTGCCAGCCGAACGCCTCGGGGTCGATGATCGCGGTGTAGCCGAGCAGCACGCCGTCGTGCTCGAGCCTGTCGACGCGCCGCTTGACCGCCGGCGCACTGAGGTGAACGTGCTTGCCGATGTCGTGATAGGAGCGCCGCGCGTTCTCCCGAAGCAGCGCAACGATTGCCCGGTCTACGTCGTCCACAGCACCTTCACGAGGCCATTGTACGCAACGAATTGGTATTGAGAAGCCATGTGAACGCGCGGATCATTGCATGCGTGACTACAACAACTGAAACTCTCCCCACCGAGCATCCGTCCGATGCGGACGTGATGCCGGTCCACGGCATTGACCATCTCGAGTTCTACGTCGGCAACGCCGCCCAGGCGGCCTACTACTACACCCACGCCTTCGGTTTCACCGAGACCGCGTACAAGGGCCTGGAGACCGGCACCCGCGACCGCGTCTCGCACGTGCTCGAGCAGGGCCGGATCCGGATCGTGCTGACCGGCACGCTGACCGGCACGGACGAGATCGCCGAGCATCAGAAGCGCCACGGCGACGGCGTGATCTCGATCGCCCTCAGCGTCCCGGACGCGGCCGCGGCCTACGAGCACGCGGTCTCGCACGGCGCCCGCGGGATCCGCACCCCCTACGAGCTAACTGACGAGCACGGGACCGTTCGGCTTGCCTCGGTCGCGACGTACGGCGAGACCCAGCACGTGTTCGTCGAGCGCGCGGACTACCACGGGGCGTTCCTCCCCGGCTACGAGCCGCGCGGCACCGCCGACCACGGCCCTGACGGGCTACTGGTCGGGATCGACCATGTGGTCGGCAACGTCGAGCTCGGCCACATGGAGGAGTGGGTTCACTACTACGAGCGCGTGTTCGGCATGACCGAGCTGATCCACTTCTCAGACAAGGCGATCTCGACCGAGTACTCGGCCCTGATGTCGAAGGTCGTCACTGACGGGTCGGGACGGATCAAGTTCCCGATCAACGAGCCGGCGCAGGGCAAGCGCAAGTCCCAGATCGAGGAGTACCTCGACTTCTACCGCGGCCCCGGCGTCCAGCACATCGCGGTCTCGACGACTGACATCGTCGCTGCCGTGACCGAGCTGACTTCGCGCGGCGCCGAGTTCCTGCCGATCCCGGAGTCCTACTACGCCGACGTGCCCGAGCGGATCGGCGAGATCGCCGAGGACGTCGCCGACCTGCAGCGTCTCGGAATCCTCGTCGACCGCGACGACGAGGGCTACCTGCTGCAGATCTTCGGCAAGGCGGTCGGCGACCGGCCGACGGTCTTCTTCGAGCTGATCGAGCGCCACGGCGCACGCGGCTTCGGCGAAGGCAACTTCAAGGCGCTATTCGAGGCGCTCGAGCGCGAGCAGGACCGCCGAGGGAACCTCTAGATGCGTTACGAACGACGCGGGGAGATCCCTGACAAGCGCCACGTCGCGTTCCGCGAGAACGGGACGCTGCTGACCGAGGAGGTGATGGGGTTCGAGGGCTTCTCGGGCAACGAATCGATCCTCTACCACCTGCAAACGCCGTGCCGGGTGAGCGAACTGGGGTCGTTCGCGGCGATCGAGCGTGAGGAGTGGGTGCCGGCCGCCCACGCTCACCGTCTGTTTGACTCCACCAAGGTCGACGGCGGTGGTGACCCGATTCAGGGCCGCCAGCTCCTGATGTACAACGACGACGTCGAAATCGCGGTCGGCCGCCCGACCGAGCCTCAGGAGTACTTCTTCAGAAACGGTGAAGGGGACGAGGTGATCTTCGTCCACGAGGGGTCCGGGGAGCTCGAGACGACGTTCGGGACGCTCGCCTACCGCGAGCGCGACTACATCGTGATCCCGCGCGGTACGACCTACCGGTTCAAGCCGTCCGGCGATCAGCTGTGGCTGACGTTCTACACGCCCGGAGAGATCGAAACACCGAACCGGTATCGCAATCGGTACGGCCAACTGCTCGAGCACGCCCCCTATTCGCACCGTGACTTCCACCCTCCGGCGGACCTCGTCACGCACCGCGAGCGGGGCGACTTCGAGCTCGTCGTCCGCGTTCGCAATGGCTACCAGCACTACCGGCTCGACTATCACCCGCTCGACGTGGTGGGCTGGGACGGCTACGTCTACCCGTACACGTTCAACATTGACGACTTCGAGCCGATCACCGGCCGCATCCACATGCCGCCGCCGGTCCACCAGACCTTCCAGGGCCCGAACTTCGTCATCTGCTCGTTCTGCCCGCGGATGCTCGACTGGGAATCGGACCCCGCCCACCCGGCGATCCCGATCCCCTACAACCACTCCAACCTGCAGAGCGAGGAGATGATCTATTACGTCTCCGGGGAGTTCGGGTCGCGCAAGGGGATCGATGTCGGCTCGATCACGCTTCACCCGTCCGGCCTTCCGCACGGCCCCCAGCCGGGGCTGGCGGAGAAGTCCATCGGGCAGCGATTCACCAACGAGTTGGCGGTGATGTGCGACACGTTCCGCCCGCTGAGGCTGACCAAGCTCTGCGGCGGGATCGACGACGGCAAGTACGCGCTGTCGTGGGCTACCGAGGATCGCGAGCAGGAGGCGGTGAGCGCCGGTGTTTAAGGAAGGGCAGCTGTACGCGCCAGTCACGACCTCGGCCGACGGCGAGGTCACGGTCCATCTCGACGAGGATCACCCCGGCTTCGGCGACCCCGAGTACCGCAAGCGGCGAAACCAGATCGCCGCCGGGGCGCTGGACTGGGACCCGTCGATGCCGATCCCGCAGGTCGAGTACACCCCCGAGGAGCAGCAGGTGTGGCGCACGGTCTGCGCGGAGCTGGCGGCCAAGCACGAGCGCCTGGCATGCGCCGACTACCGCGAGGCGATGGCCCGTCTGGCGCTGCCGACGGACCACATACCGCAGCTCGACGACGTCAGCGCCAACCTGCGGCCGCTGACCGGCTTCGAGTACCACCCGGCGGCCGGGCTGGTGCCGTTTGACCAGTTCTACGGGTCGCTCGCCGACGGCGTGTTCCATTCGACGCAGTACGTCCGCCATCACGCCAAGCCGCTCTACACGCCCGAGCCGGACCTGATCCACGAGGTCATCGGTCACGGCGGCGTGCTCGCGAGCCCGAGGTTTGCCGAGCTCAACCGGCTCGCGGGACAGGCCGCACGGCGCCTGGAGACCAAGGCCGGTCGCGACTTCTTCGCGAGCGTGTTCTGGTTCTCGGTCGAGTTCGGAGTGCTGTACGAGGACGGCGAGTTGCGCTGCTACGGCGCCGGCCTGCTCTCGTCCTACGGCGAGATCGAGGAGTTCCGCGGCGCCGAGATCCGGCCGCTGGAGATCGCCGAGATGGGCACTCTCTCCTACGACATCACCAAGTACCAGCCGATTCTTTTTGCCGCCGACGGAGTTGAGCAGCTGCTCGACGTGGTAGGGGGATTCTTCGCCGAGTGCGACGACGACGCACCGGCAAAGCTGGGGGTCGCAGCCCAGGTGCGCGCCTGAGGGAGGCGCGCGCCGGTGACCGCGTGAGGCTCCCTGCCTGCTCCACGCGGTCACCGTGCGACCCGCACAACTGACGCCGCGGCCGCGCGCTTCGTACAGTCACGGGCCGTGCTTTCAGAGCTCGACCTCAAACTGCTGATCTTCGCGCGCACCCATGGCCACAGCGGCGGCATCGACCGCGCCGTGCGCGCATACTCGCGCCTCGGCGAGCACGCGGGCTGCTGGCTGGCGCTCGGCGCCGCCGGCGCTGCGCTCGACCCTGACCGCCGCGGCCGCTGGCTGCGCGGCGCCGCGATCGTCGGCGCCTCCTACGTGGTCAACTACGCGGTCAAGCTTGCCGTCCGCCGCCCACGACCCCAGCTCGACGGGCTGCCGCCGCTGAGCCCGGTCGTCTCGGGCCTGACCTTCCCCAGCGCGCACGCGACGACCTCGTTCGCGGCCGCGCGTGCCTACAGCGAGCTCGTCTCGCCTGTGGCGCTGTACGCGGCCGCAGCGGCGTTCGTCGTCAGCCGCCCGTTCCTCGGGGTCCACTATCCAAGCGACGTCGCTGCCGGAGCGGCGCTCGGAACGGTGATCGCCGGGGCTTGGCGCTGATGAAGGTCGGGATCGTCGGGATGCCCAACGCCGGCAAGTCGTCGCTGTTCACGGCACTGACCGGGGTCGCGGCTGAGGCCGCCAACTACCCGTTCACGACAATCGAGCCCAACGTCGCGATCGTGCCGGTCGCCGACGAGCGGCTGGATGTCGTCGCGCGGATTGTCGGGGCGTCGAAGATCGTCCCCGACACGATCGCGTTTCACGACATCGCGGGGCTGGTCGCCGGCGCGCACCGCGGCGAGGGACTCGGCAACAAGTTCCTGGCCAACATCCGTGAGACCGACGCGATCGTCCACGTGGTCCGCGCCCACAACGACCCGAACGTTGTTCACCCCGACGGGCGCGTGGATCCGCTGGCCGACATCGAGACGATCGAGACCGAGCTGATCTACGCCGACCTCGAGCAGGCCGAGCGGCGGCTCGAGCGCGTCTCGAAGACCGCCAAGAGCGGCGACCGTCACGCGATCGCCGAGGCTGGTTGGCTGCGCGAGCTGATCGAGGCGCTCCAGCACGGCAGGCCGGCGCGAACCGTGCCGCCACCGGCTGAGGCGCCCGACGCGGTCGCGCTGCTGGCGCCTTTGAGCGCCAAGCCGGTGCTGTTCGTCGCCAACGTCGACGAGGGCAGTGACGAGGTGCCGCCCGCGGTCGCCGAGCACGCCGCCGCCGAGGGCGCAAAGGCGGTCGCGGTCTCGTCGCGGCTCGAGGCCGAGCTCGCCGAGCTCGACGATGAGGACGGCGCCGCGATGCGCGCTGACCTGGGGCTCGAGGAGTCGAGCCTGCAGACCGTCGTCCGGGGCGCGTTCGCGCTGCTTGACCTGATCGCATTCTTCACCGCCGGCGAGGACAAGCCGGCCCAGTCCTGGCACCTGCGACGCGGGCTTTCCGTGTGGCACGCGGCGGGGCTGATTCACTCAGATATCCAGCGCGGGTTCGTCCGCGCCGAGGTCGTCTCGCTGGGACCAGTTGCGCGACGCGGGCGGCTACGCGGGAGCCCGCGATCGGGGCACGTTGCGCCTCGAAGGGCGCGACTACCCAGTCGCCGACGGCGACGTGATCACGGTCAAGTTCACGCCCTGACGGGAGAGGTGTGGGATCTCGTGGGGGCTATAGCACCCACGAGATCCCACACCCCCTACAGATCCGCCAGCGAATCGGCTTTGTCGAGCCGCTCGGCGAGGCGGAGCATGCTCAGCGCTCGCGCTGCCTGGGCTCCGCCCTCGAGGTCTGTGGGGCGGTCGGCCGGGCGGTCGAGCTCGACGTGGCGCAGGGTCGCGATCGCCCGATACGCCCGCAGCTCGTCCGCGTGCTCGCGCAGCGCCGCCGCGACGCGGGGTCGCTCGCCGTCGGCGGCCGCGATCGCGCCCTCGAGCGAGCCGTGGGCGTCGAGCAGCGCGGCGGCGGTCTTGGCGCCGATCCCCGGCGCGCCGGGAAGCCCGTCGGAGGGGTCGCCGCGCAGCGCGATGAAGTCGGGCACCAGCTCCGGCCCAATCCCGTAGCGGCGACCACCTCCTCGGGGTCGACCTCCTCGAAGCCGCTCGCGCCCTGCTTGAGGAACACGACGCTGACCGCCTCTGTCGCGCACTGGTACATGTCGCGGTCGCCGGTCATGATCAGCGCCTGACCGCCGGCGTCCGCCTCCGCGGTCGCCAGCGAGCCGAGCAGGTCGTCGGCCTCGAGGTCGTCGCGAGTCGCAGCGCGCCAGCCGAAGGCCTCGAACAGGCCGGGCGCCTGCTCGAACTGCCAGGCGAGCGCGTCGGGGACCGGCGGCCGCTGCGCGTGGTAGCCGGGGTAGAGGTCGACCCGGTAGGTGGCCGCTTCGGCGCCGAAGCAGACGACGATCGCACGCGGGTCGCGGTCGGCGGCGATTCTGAGGATCAGGTTGACGGCCCCGAGCAGCGCGTTGACCGGGTGGCCGTCGGCGCCGGTGATCGAATCAGGGAGCGCGAAGAATGAGCGGTACAGAACGAACGGGCCGTCGATCGCGAGCAGCGGGCCAGGCATTGGCGCCAGCGTAGACGCTCCCCCAGGCCGGCAGCGCGCCGCCCATCGCGCTCAGCAGCGCCGGCGGGCGCGGGCGCGGCTTTGGTTTGTGCGCGATGAACGCATGCGTATGGAGCTTCGCGAACGAGATTCGGTAGCGCCCGGTTCGAGGCACTTCACGTGGTAGACGTCGCGCCGCCCCACGTGCTGGCGGGCGACCGTCTTCCACGACCCGCGCGTGCGCTTCCACGACCGGCGCGTCCGCTTCCACGACCCGCGTGTCCAGTACTGGAGGGCGACCGCGCCACCGCTCGAAGATGACGAGGCGCTGCCGCTCACCTGACCGGCGGCCGCCTTGGAGGAGATGATCGCGAACGACGCGTACGTGGTCGGCAGGCCGAAGAGCTGCTGTAGCTGGTCGCCGCTGATGTTCGAGCGCCCGCGGCTGCCGACGACCTGCGCCTCGATGACCCGCGGCGAGACGCCGTGCTTGGTGACCGCGATCCCGAGCAGCCGGCCCTTGACCAGCGAGCCGAGCCTGCGGGTCGCCGCCGCGACGCTCATCTGGCGGGTCCACTGGTGATATGGGTTGCCCGCCACCCCGTCGTAGGGGTCCGGCACTCCCTGAAGCCACGGCTCCGGGGTCGCGCCCCGCCAGACGTTCTGGACGCTCTCCGTGTAGCCGCCCGAGCTCGAGAAGAAGTATGTGACGACCGGCTGACCGTTGTAGGTCACCACCTGGCCGCTGGTCGCCTGGACGGCCGCGTCGGTGGCGGCCGTCTCGACGCCGACGCCGCCGTACATCTGCGAGCGGGTGTCGTCGTAGAGGCTGTAGCCGTTGCCCTGGACGCCAGTCGTGACCGCGTAGGTCCGCGCCGCGACCGCCTGCGCTTCGAGCGCCTGCATCGACCAGCCTGACGGCATCTCGGCCGGGACAACCCCCTCGACGTAATCGTCGAGCGGCACGGCGTTGACCGTCTGCACCCCGGAGCCGTCGGCGCTGATCACAAGCGAGCCCTGGTAGCTGCCGTGGCCCGCGAGCTGGAGTGGCATCGGGCCGGTCACCGTCAGCGGCGACGAGAACGTGCCGCGGACCTTCTTGCCGGCGCTCGTGACGAGCTTCAGCCGGCCGTTTGCCAGCGCCTTGACCTCGTATGTGATCCCGGGCTGGAGCTTCTGGGGGCCGGCCTGCGTGGCGCCGGCGAACGCGGACTGTCCGGTCGCCAACAGGACCTTGACGATCTGGTTGGCGTCGACCGCGCCGATCGCCGTTCCCTGGTAGTAGTGGGCGAGGATGAAGCGGTAGTCGGCGCCGTGCAGCGCGTAGCCGTAGGCGCCGTACTGGCTCATCCCGATCCCGTGGCCATAGCCGCCACCCTGGACGTAGAACGTGCCCGCCTGGGGCCGAACGCTCGCCGCGCGGGCTCGAGCCGCGTGCGCGGATGCCCCAAGCGCGCTCCCGGGAGACGCGAGCGCGGCCAGAACCACCGCGGCGGCGGTGAGCGAGCCCAGATGGCGGTTGATATACGGTGCGGGGATGAGCGAGCGCAAAGCGTCAGAAGTGTTCGTCGAGTGCCTCGAGGCAGAGGGCGTCAAGTACGTGTTCGGCATCCCAGGGGAAGAAACGCTGGATTTGAACGAATCGCTGGCCGATTCGTCGATCCAGTTCGTCCCCGTACGCCATGAGCAGGGCGGCGCCTACATGGCCGACGCGTACGGTCGTCTGACGGGAAGGGCGGGAGTATGCCTCGGGACGCTCGGACCTGGTGCGACCAACCTGTTAACGGCGGTCGCCGATGCGTTCCTCGATCGCGCGCCGCTGGTCGCACTGACGGGACAGTCAGACCTCGAGCGCATGCATAAGGAGTCACACCAGTACATCGACCTGATCGGCATCATGCGCCCGGTCACGAAGTGGAATGCACGGGTTTCGAGCCCCGAGATCGTGCCCGAGGTCGTGCGAAAGGCGTTCAAGGTCGCTGAGTCCGAAAAGCCCGGCGCGACCCATCTCGAGCTACCCGAGGACGTGATGGGGCGGCCGCTTGACGCCGCGCCCCTGCCGCGCCACCCCCCCGTCCAGCCCGAACCGGGCCCGCGCGAGCTCGAACGCGCGACCGAGATCATCCTCGCCGCCGAGAACCCGATCATCCTCGCCGGCAACGGCGCGATCCGCAACCACGCAAGCCGCGCGCTGCGAGCGTTCGTCCACACGACTCAGATCCCGGTCGCCGAGACGTTCATGGCCAAGGGCCTGCTCGACTACGACGACCCCCACGCGCTCGGGACCGTCGGCCTGCAGTCGCGCGACTACGCGATGGCGGGGTTCGACGACGCCGACGTCGTGATCGCGGTCGGTTACGACCTCGTGGAGCACGCGCCCGAGCACTGGAACCCGCGCGGCGAGAAACAGATCGTGATGATCGACACGGTCGCCGCCGAGATCGATGAGTTCTTCATCCCCGAGGTCGAGCTGGTGGGCGACATCGCGCATGTGCTCGCGCGGCTCGCCGCCGGCTGCTCGCGCTCGCAGCCGGGACCGGGGCCGGCGCACTCCTGCCGGCTGCGCGAGCTCGTGCTCGGCGCGCTGCGCGAGGCCGGCGACGACGACCACTTCCCGATGCGCCCGCCGCGGGTGCTGGCCGACATCCGCAACGCGCTCGGGCCCCAGGACCTGCTGGTCTCAGACGTCGGGCTTCACAAGCTGTGGATCGGGCGGATGTTCCCGGCCCACGAGCCCGGGACCGTGCTGATCGCCAACGGGCTGGCGGGAATGGGCTTCGCCCTGCCCAGCGCGATCGGCGCCAAGCTCGTGCATCCCGACCGCAACGTCGTCACGATCAGCGGCGACGGCGGCTTCTTGATGAACTGCCAGGAGCTCGAGACCGCGGTGCGGCTACGAACGGCGATCGTGAACGTGATCTGGGAGAACGGCGAGTTCGGCTCGATCGCCTGGAAGCAGGACAAGAAGTTCGGGCGCCACTTCGACGTCAGCTTCGGCAACCCGGACTTCGTCGCGCTCGCGCAGGCGTTCGGGATCCCGGCCTGGCGCTGCGCCAGCGCCGGCGAGTTCTCGCAGCGGTTCGCGGACGCGCTGGCGCTCGAGGTTCCGTCAGTGATCGTCGTCCCGATCGACTACTCGGTCGACGTCGCAATCTCGCGCGAGCTCGGCGCCGAGACCGTCGCGACCTAGGCCCTAGTGGCGCCGAGACCGTCGCCACCTTGCGGCTACGTGTTCCCGCGCGCCATCTTGCGCAGGTCCATCGCCTTGTTGTAGGTCTCCTCGTCGACGCCCTTCTCGTAGGCGACCTCGCGCAGCATCCGTCCCGAACTGGCGGCCTCCTTGACGATCTCGGCGCCGCGGTCGTAGCCGATGTACGGGTTCAGGGCGGTGGCGGCGGCGAGCGTCGACTCGGCCGAGCGTTCGCAGCCCTCCTCGTTGGCCTTGATCCCGCTGACGCACTTCTCGTTGAAGATCGTCGCCGTCGAGGTCAGTAGCCGGATCGACTCGAGCAGGTTGCGCGCGATCAGCGGCACCCGTACGTTGAGCTCGAAGTTGCCCTCCAGCCCGCCGATCGTGATCGCCGTGTCGTTGCCGATCACCTGCGCCGAGACCTGCAGGACGACCTCGGCGATCACCGGATTGACCTTGCCGGGCATGATCGAGGAGCCCTTCTGGAGCTCGGGCAGCAGCAGCTCGCCGATCCCGGCGCGCGGGCCCGAGCCCATCAGCGCCAGGTCGTTGGCGATCTTGGTCAGCGATACCGCGACGACCTTCAGCGCGCCTGACAGCTCCACCAGCGCGTCGCGATTGCCCTGCGCCTCGAACGGGTCCTCGGGCGCCCGCACCTCGAGCCCGGTGGCCTCGGTGAGCCGGGCGCGAACCTTGGCGGCGAACTCCCGGTGGGTGTTCAGGCCGGTCCCGGTCGCGGTGCCGCCGAGCGGGACCTGCGCGACCTGTGGCAGCGCGTTGCGAATCCGGCGCGCGCCGAGCCTGATCTGCGCCGCGTAGCCGCCGAACTCCTGCCCGAGCGTGACCGGCACCGCGTCCATCAGGTGCGTGCGTCCGGCCTTGACGATGTCCTTGAACTCCTCGGCCTTACGCGCGAACGCCTGCTCGAGCGCGTCGAGCGCCGGCAGCAGCTCGTTGCTGGCCTCGTCGAGCACCGCCAGGTGGACGGCGGACGGGAACACGTCGTTGGACGATTGGCCCATATTGACGTGATCGTTGGGGTGGGCGCCATCGCCGGCGAGGGTGGCGATCACCTCGTTGGCGTTCGTGTTGGTGGAGGTGCCCGAGCCCGTCTGGAAGACGTCGATCGGAAACTGGTCGTCGAACTCGCCGTTCGCCACCCGGTCGGCGGCCGTGGCGATCCGCTCCGCGAGCCCGCTGTCGAGCAGATCGAGCTCAGCGTTGACGCGCGCCGCCGCGCCCTTGATCCGCCCGAGCCAGCGGATCACCGGCACCGGCACCGTCTCGCCGGATACCGGGAAGTTGGCGACTGCTTTGGTGGTCTCCCCGCCCCAGAGCTGTTCAGTTTCCTGTACGCCCATTGGCTTTCCTTTCACATCGCTTGTGCCCTTTGAAAGCTACTCGCTCGCGGCGACTCGCGGCTCACCCGCAGAAGGCGATCAGCTCGCGTGCGACCGCGACCGGGTCGTCGTAGGCGATCAGGAATCCGGCACCGGCCAGCGTCCGCAGCTGCGCGTCGGGCAGCAGGTCGAGCGCCTCTTGTGCGGCGGCGACCGGATGCGCCAGGTCCTCGTCGGCCCACAGGAGCAGAACCGGCAGCGCCATCTCCGGGTAGGCGTCGAGCAGCTGCAGCTGCGCGTCCACCGGCCAGCGGCGGGCGAACTTCGCCCACGAGCGGGCACGGTTGCCATTCCCGCCCACGTCTGCGAACGCGTGCCGGACGAGATCACGCGCGCCCTCGTTGCCCTGCGCCGAAAGCCGTTCGCCGACTGACGGCCGGAACACCAGCTTGGCCCCGTGCGCGAGCACGCGGTCGAGTCCGGGTAGCGCCGCGACCCGGCACGCGGTCCGCCAGGCCGCGCGCTTGGCGGCGAACTCATCGCGCCGGTGAAGCCTGTTGGGCATCAGCACGACCCGGGCCGGCTTGAGCTGCCCGCTGGACAGCCCCCGCAGCGCCAGCTCGGCGCCGATGTCGTGACCGGCGACGATCGGTCGCGGTCCCGCGGCTTCGAGACAGAACCCGGCGATCACCTCGGTCAGCCACTCGGGGCTGTAGGGGTGGCGGGGTCGATCCTCGGAGTCGCCGTGCAGCGGCAGGTCGGGAAGCACGACGCGGAAGCGCTTCGACAGCGGCTCAACGACCGGCTCGTACTCGCGGTGGGAGAGCCCGAGCGAATGCAGCAGCACCAGTGGCGGCCCGGTGCCGATCTCCCGGTAGGCGACCCGCGCCCCGTCGCGATGGTGGTAGAGACGCAGTCGCATGCCCGGATCGTCGCACGCGACCCAGGTCCGCCCCGCATGTCCGTTCAACGCCCGGCGCCGACGGCGCGCAAAACAAACCCCACGTCCCGGTGCGCGTGTGATTGACTACGACCTTCCGAGGCGCTCGGCACCACCCGCCGGCTGGTCGCGGCTGCAAGTGTTCTCTTATTTTCGCCGTACCGGTGATCACTCGCCGTGATCTTCGGTACCAAAGGTTGTGCAATAGCTGTTCAGCTTTCGGAAGGTTTCGAGAATGTGGCTGAAATGCACGTCATGAAGCAGATTCATGGGAGTCCGCTCGGCTTGTCTACGTCTCAGGCCGCTCAGGCGCTAGGTGTTTCGCTCGGAACGATCCGTAGGTGGTCGGACATGGGGTATCTCCAGTCCTACCGGACGCCGGGCGGGCAGCGCCGCTTCAGTCAAGAGCAGATCGATCAGTTCGTCGGCTCACTGGAGCAGCAGAGCACGCAGCAGCCTGTGGCGCAGCGCAACGTCAGCTGAGCGCGCGGCAGGGCGCAAGGCACCCCCAACCACGCGGGACTCAAACAAATCGAAGGGCTGAGCAGGGAGGCGAAGCCGGAGTCGCCTGTTCGGCCCGTGTCTGTCAAGCGACGCCGGCGGTGGTAGTTCAGCCGCCGGCGCCAGCTTGGTTGATTCTGCGTTCCATGTCGAGCTCAACGTCGAAGTCAGCCATGTCTGCGTGCCGGTACTCGACCCCCTCGCCGGTCAGCAGGGTCGCCAGCACCTCGACGTAGCGCGCATCGACCTGCGACCCGGCCACCCGGCGCAACTCGGTCAGCGCCTCGAACGAGCTCATCCTCGTCCGGTATGTATCACTCGCGGTCAGCGTGTCGTAGACCTCGGCCACCGAGATGATCTTCGCGATCTCGGGTATCCCCTCGCCGATCAGCCCCTTCGGGTAGCCACGCCCGTCGATCCGCTCGTGGTGCGCGATCACGATGTCGCCGACCGGGCCGTACATCCCCAGGTCGCGCAGCATGTCGGCGCCCAGCTCGGGGTGGCGCTGGATCGCTTCCCAATCCTCGTCAGTGAGCGTCCGTCCCCGCTCGGCTACGCGATCCGACAGCGCGAAGTGCCCGATGTCGTGCAGCAGCCCGGCCGTATGCGCGAGCTCGCACTGAGTCGCGTCCATCCCGACCGCCTGGGCGATGTCCCGCGCGAACCGCGCGACTGCGGCCGCGTGGCGCGCCGCGCGCTGGTCACGGATGTCGAGCGAGCGCATCAGGCCGGCGAGCACGCCCCAGGACAGCGACACGTACTGCTGCGAACGCCGGCGCGCCTGCTCAACGAGCGACAGCATGTACGAGAACGCGAACACGGCCGTCAGCGAGAAAGCGATCCCGGCGAGCCCGAGCTTGAGGTAGATGCCGGCCCCGGCGACCGCGAGCACGATGCTGAGAACGAGGCTCGGAAGGTGCGTCTTGAGGATGCTCAGCTTGAGCATCGACACACCGTTGAGGACCTGTCCGTAGTAGGCGGCGATCAGGAAGTTGAGCGCCAGTGCGATCACGCTTGCGATCAGGACGGCGGCGTAGAAGGCGAGCGTCTGCCCGGGCCTGTTCACGAGCGCGCGGACTGCGGCGGCGGCCACAAGCGCCGGCAACATCGCCGCGAGGAGGTTGCTGGCGAACGCGTACGGACGCGTCTTAACTCGCAGAACTGCCGCGACCTCGGCGATCACGACCGCGAGGACAGCGGAGAGCGGGCCCAGGAAGGCGGCAGCTAGCAGCACAACCACAAACGCCGCGGACACGCCCGCGGCGAGGCCAACGAACCTGACGACGAGATATCCGGAGAGAGCTGCGGCGATGCCGAGAACGATGCTCAGCGAATCATGTAGGCCGCGGTCACTTCCGGCCTGGAGGACGGCTGCGACGACGCAGCCTGCAAGGCCAACCACCAGCACGGCCGTGGGCAAACGGCGACCGCTCAGCCTGCCGGTCTCAGCCATGCGAAAACGTTACCGCCAAATCAGGCGTGAATGCCCAGGTCGCCGCTCAAATTACTCGTTGCGGTAAAACATTCCCACCTCCCCTCGCTGGATGTACGGCGCAGTGAAGGGATCCCATCGCCGGTCTTGTCGGGTCCGACGCTACCGCCATAATGATGGTCGACTTGCACCAGTTTATAGTCGGTTTCGCCCGGAATTTCGTGCAATTTTAGAGTGCGAGCAGGAACTTCGCAATGGGCAGATCCAACTTCGTGACGGAATGCGCTACCTGAAGACCAGCGAGGCAGCAGCGCTGCTGAAGGTCAGCCCCAACACGCTGAGGGCGTGGGAGCGCAGATTTGGCTTTCCCAAGCCGCAGCGTTCGCCCGGCAAGCACAGGCTGTTCACGCACGGGGAGATCGCTGCACTGCGCGACGCGCTGCAGGAAGGGCTCTCGATCTCGTCGGCCATCTCTCGCGCGCGCGAAGGGCTTGCGGCCGACTCGAACTCGCTCGTCGGGGCGCTGATCTCCTACGAGCGCGAGCGCGCCGACCAGGCGATCGAGGCGGCGCTCGCCCTGCGCTCGCTCGAACGCTCGGTCGAGGAGGTGCTGCTGCCGACGCTCGACGAGATCACGCGACGGTTCGGTGTCGAGTCGGCAGCGTGGGCGTTCGCCGCCCACTGGGGCGGGGACTGGCTGCGCCGTGCGATGCGGTTGGCGCCGCCTCCGGTGCTGCCGATTTCGATCGTGATCGGCGACGCCTCGCGTGACGAGCTCGATCCGGACTCGCCGTACATCCGGGCGCTGGAGTTGTTCTGTGCGCGCGGCGGGATCAATGTTCTCAGCCTCTCGGCGCGAGGCGTTGCCGGGATCGGCGATGCGGTCGCGATCCACCGCCCGAACCTGGTGGTGGTCGCCGGCTCGCACCTGGATGACGACAGCGTCGCTCGCTGGGCATACGCGATCCGGCTCGCCGGCGGCTCGGTGCCGGTCGCGGTCTACCGGCGCGGCGGCCCGAGGGTCCGGATGCGGACCACCGGTACGCGAGCGCTGCCGTCAGGAGCGGGCGAGGCGCAGCGGCGAATCGTTGAGATGATCGAGACCGAGCACCGCATGCCCGAGCACGAGATCGGCGCCGCGCGGGCGCCGCGCTCGATCAGCATGTAGCGCCCAGCGGTCGCTCAGCTCCACCCGGTCGGGGGACGTAATCCCGGGCGCGTACGCCGCCCAGCTCGGGAACTCCTTCGTACGCATCCGGTCCACCAATCTGCAACCAGGGGTGCGGTAGTTGCGCATATCTGCCGATATGGGGATAAATCGAGCATGAACGGTATTCGGACAAACGCGGCGGCAGTGATGCTGGGGATCAGCCCCAACACGCTGCGCAGCTGGGAACGGCGCTACGACTTTCCAAAGCCGCTTCGCTCGGCGGGCGGCCACCGGCAGTACGCGCTGCCCGAGATCGAGGCTCTTCGCCTGACGCTCGCCGAGACGCACAACGTCTCGTCGGCGATCTCGCTCGCCCGCGAGCGAGGCGAAGGCCCTTCCACCCCGGCGCGGCTGTCAGCCGCCTTCCGCTCGTTTGACGAGGACACCGCCAACCGGCTGCTCGAAGAGAGCCTCGGTCTGCGCTCGGTCGAGCGAACGATCGAAGAGGTCCTGATCCAGGCCGTCAGCTCGCAGCTCGAGGCCGACATCAACACGGTTGAGTACGAGTTCGGCTGGCGCCACGCGACCGGCTGGCTATCGGCCCAGCGCCGCCTCACGCCGCCGGCCACCCGTCCCGAGGGCGTGATGATCTTCGACGCGACGGCCCCGTGTGACCTCGATGCGATCCACGCGCAGGCGCTCGAGATCATGCTTCGGCGCGCCGGACTGCGGACCCTTTCACTGACCCCGGCGGTCGAGCTCAGCCGGCTCGGGCGGGCGCTGCGCGCGCTCGAACCCAAGGCCGTGATCCTGACAGGCCAGCGGGTGTCCCTGGATTCGATCGGACGCCTCGTGTACGCGATCCGCTCAGTCGTGCGCGAGGTCGCAGTCTTCGACTACAGGGGCGCAGTCCCCGATACGGGAGCCAGTACGGTCTACCGGCTCGGCGAATCGCCCGTCGCAGCCCGCGATGCATTGCTCGCCAAGCTGATCGCTCCCAAGCTGCAGGCCAGCCCGCGGCCGATCGTCGCGGTGCCGGCGGCGCGGGCCGTGGCCGCCCGCGGCTGACCTCCGCGCGCGACCCGGGGGTTCCTAGAATCCCCCGCCCATGGCTGGCGCATCGCACCGCCCGGTAGACCCGCATGCCTCGTTCCCCGAGCTCGAGCTCACCGTGCTCGAGCGCTGGCGCGAGCGCGAGGTCTTCAAGCAGTCAGTCGCGCGCCGGCAGGGCGCTCCGCAATGGGGTTTCTACGAGGGTCCACCCACGGCCAACGGCGACCCCGGCACTCACCACGTGCTCAGCCGCGTGTTCAAGGACATCTTCCCCCGCTACCGGACGATGACCGGCCACTACGTCGAGCGCAAGGGCGGCTGGGACTGCCACGGCCTCGCGGTCGAGCTCGCGGTCGAAGCGGAGCTCGGGATGAAGTCCAAGGAGGACATCGAGGTCTACGGGATCGCTGAGTTCAACGAGCGTTGTCGCCAGAAGGTCCTCAGCCACGTCGAGGAGTGGAACCGGCTGACCGAGCGGATCGGCTTCTGGATCGATCTCGACGACGCCTACCGGACGCTCGACCCCGCCTACGTCGAGTCAGTCTGGTGGGCGCTGAAGACGATCCACGAGAAGGGGCTGTTGTACGAGAAGCTCAAGGTCGTCCCCTACTGCCCGCGCTGCGGCACTGCGCTGTCGAGCCACGAGCTCGGACAGCCGGACGTCTACCAGGACGTGATTGACCCTTCCGTCTACGTCCGCCTGCCCGTCACCGAGTCAACCGGCGCCGCGCAGCTGGGCGACGAGCTGCTGGTCTGGACCACGACTCCGTGGACGCTGGTCTCGAACGCCGCGGTCGCGGTCAATCCGGAGCTGACCTACGTCCGCGCGCGGACTGACGACGGACGAACACAGATCGTCGCCAAGGCACTGCGGCAAAAGGTGCTCGGTGAGCATGCGCAGACGCTGGACGAGTTCCCCGGTAGCGCGCTTGTCGGAACGCGATACCAGCCGCCGTTCGAGTTCATCCCCTCTGAGGCCTACGGGCCCAAGGGTCACACCGTGCTGCCCGGCGACTTCGTCACGGCCGATGACGGCACTGGGCTCGTTCACACCGCGATCGCGTTCGGCGAGGATGACTTCCGGCTCGGCGAGCAGCAGGGTCTGACGGTGGTCAACCCGGTAAAGCCAGACGGGACCTACGACGAGCGGATCGGCCCGTACGCCGGCCGCAACGTCAAGGCCGTCGGCGAGGAGCTGATCGAGGACCTGAGAGAACGCGACCGCGTCCTGCGAGCCGAGCCCTACGAGCACTCCTACCCCCACTGCTGGCGCTGCGGCACCCCGCTGCTCTATTACGCCAAGCCGTCGTGGTATATCGCCACAAGCCAGATCAAGGACCGCCTGTTGGCGTCAAACGAAGCCGTCAACTGGCACCCCGAGCACGTCAAGCACGGGCGCTTTGGCAACTGGTTGGAGGGCAACGTCGACTGGGCGCTGTCACGGGAGCGCTACTGGGGCACGCCGCTGCCGGTGTGGCGCTGCCCGCACGGGTGCACGAAGGTGGTCGGCTCACTCCAGGAGCTTCATCAGCTGTCCGGGCAGGAACTGACTGACCCGCACCGGCCGTTCGTCGACGAGGTCACGTTCCCGTGCGAGAACTGCGGCCAGGACATGCACCGCGTGCCCGAGGTGATCGACGTCTGGTTTGACTCCGGCTCGATGCCGTTCGCGCAGTTCCACGCGCCGCACGAGAACCTCGAGCACTTCGAGCAGCGCTTCCCCGCCGACTTCGTCTGCGAGGCGCTCGACCAGACGCGCGGCTGGTTCTACTCGCTGCTCGCGATCTCGACGCTGCTGTTCGACCAGTCGTCGTATCGCAACGTCGTCTGCCTTGGGCTGATCCTCGACGATCAGGGCCGCAAGATGTCCAAGTCACGCGGCAACGCCGTGCAGCCTTGGGACGCGCTTGACCGCTACGGCGCCGACGCGCTGCGCTGGTACTTCTTCACCTCCAAGCTGCCGTGGGACGGCTACCGCTTCTCGCTCGAGACGATCGGCGAGGCGGTGCGACAGTTCCTGCTGCAGCTGTGGAACACGTACTCGTTCTACGTCCTGTACGCGAACGCCAACGAGGTCGACCGCGACCCCAACGCGGACGAGCACTCCGATCTGGACCGCTGGGTGCTGTCGCGCTGCAGCGCGACCGTCGAGATCGTCCGCGACCGGCTGGAGAACTTCGACGCGACCAGCGCCGGCCGCGCGATCCAGGCATTCGTCGATGAGCTCTCGAACTGGTATGTGCGGCGAACGCGTCGCGAGTTCTGGGACGGTTCACCGGCGGCGTTTCAGACGCTGCGCACGTGCCTGCTGACGGTCGCCAAGCTGCTCGCCCCCTTCTGCCCGTTCATCGCTGACGAGATCTACGACAACCTTGACGGCTCCGAGCCGAGCGTGCACCTGTGCGACTACCCGACAGCCGGGCCCCCGTGACCTCGAGCTCGAGCAGGCCATGGCGATCGCGCGCGAGACCGTGCGCCTCGGGCTCGCGGCCCGCGCGCAGGCCAAGCTCAAGGTCCGCCAGCCGCTGCGAGCGGCCGTGGTCGTCGCGACCGGCAATGAGCGCCAGGCGATCGAGCGCCTCGGCGACCTGGTGCGCGACGAACTCAACGTCCACGAGCTGCGGTTCGTGTCGCAGGCCGACGAACTCGGGCAGGTGGAGCTCAAGCCCAACTACCGGACCCTGGGTCCTCGGTTCGGAAAGCAGATGCCGCTGGTGGCGGCCGCGGTTGCCGGCCTGGACGCGGCCCACGCAGCGTCGGCGCTGCGCGACGGCCAGTCGGTATCAATCTCGCTATCGGGCCACGACCACGAGCTCGGAGCCGACGACCTGCTGGTCAGCATGAAGCCGCTCGAGGGCTACCAGGTCGAGCGCGAGGGCTCGCACGCGGTCGCGCTCGCGCTCGAGATCGACGAGGCGCTGCGGGCCGAGGGCGTGGCCCGCGAGATCGTGCGCGCGGTGCAGAACGCGCGCCAGGAAGCCGGGCTCGACATCTCGGACAGGATCGTGCTGACCCTCGACGGGGACGAGCGGCTGCTTGGCGCCGCGCGCGCTCATCAGGACTACATCGCCGCCGAGGTGCTGGCGACCGGCGTCGACTACGCGAGCTTGGATGGGACCGCGCCGGTGATGATCGACGGCGCTGCGCTCAAGATCCGCGTGGTCGCAGCCGGATAGGCTTCAGTTCCATCGAAGGGAGCGGCGAGTGGTCTGTCCCTCGTGTCAGGCGGAGAACAAAGACGGGGCGAAGTTCTGTAGCGAATGTGGTTCGCCGCTCGCGCTTGCATGCCCACGCTGTGGCGCTGGCCACCGGTCCGGTCAGAGGTTCTGCGACGAGTGCGGCATGGCGCTGGTCGGCGCCAAGCCGAGTCCAGCGCCAAGCCAGCCGGAGCTGGTGCCGCCAGAGATTCGGCTCGTGTCAGTGCTGTTCGTGGACCTCGTCGGTTTCACGTCGTTATCGGAGGCCCGGGATGCGGAGGACGTGCGGGAGCTGCTGGGGCGCTACTTCGACTCGGCGCGGACGATCGTCGAGCGCTACGGCGGGACGATCGAGAAGTTCATCGGCGATGCGGTGATGGCCGTCTGGGGGGTGCCGGTCGCGCGCGAGGATGATGCCGAGCGTGCGGTACGCGCTGCGCTTGAAATGGTGGACGCGGTGAAGGTGTTCAGCGGCGACGTTGGCGCGCCGGACCTGCGCGCCAGGGCCGGCGTGGTCACCGGCCAGGTGGCGGCGCTCGAGAACCCGGGCGAGGGCCTGGTGGTCGGAGACCGAGTAAACGCCGCCTCGCGCGTTCAATCAGCGGCCGAGCCCGGCAGCGTGCTGGTCGACGAGGTGACCCGACAGGTGACCTCCTCGGCGATCGCCTACGAGGACGGGGGCGAGCACACGGTCAAGGGCAAGGCCGAGCCGCTGCAGCTCTGGCGCGCGCTGCGCGTGGTGGCGGGCGTGGGAGGCAACGAGCGGGCGGAGGGGATCGAGGCGCCGTTTGTCGGCCGCGAGGGCGACCTGCGGTTGATCAAGGAGCTGTTCCACGGATCGCTCGAGCGTCGCGCGACCCGGCTCGTAGCGGTCACCGGGGATGCCGGGATCGGCAAGTCGAGGTTGCGGCGCGAGTTCTTCAACTACATCGACGGACTCGCCGGCACGGTTCTCTGGCACTCCGGCCGGTGTCTCTCCTACGGCGACGGCGTCGCCTACTGGGCGCTGGCCGAGATGGTCCGCCAGCGGTTCGGGATCTCGGAAGAGGCGACCAGCGACGACGCGGCGGCCAAGCTCGGGACCGGGCTCGAGCGCTGGGTACCGGACGCCGGTGACCGCGAATTTTTGACCCCGCGGATCGGGGCCCTGCTAGGAGTGGCCGAGCCGGGACTGAGTCGCGAGGAGCTGTTCGCAGGCTGGCGAATGTTCTTTGAGCGGCTGGCCGAGCACGAGCCGGTGGCGCTCGTGTTCGAAGACCTCCAGTGGGCCGACGAGGGACTGATCGAGTTCATCGAACGACTGCTCGACTGGTCGGCAAGCAGTCCGATCTTTATCCTCACCTTCGCCCGGCCCGAGCTCGCCGATCGGCATCCCGCGTGGGCCGGACACCGCGGCGCCACCACGCTCCAGATCGAGCCGCTGGACGAGAGGTCGATGCGCGACTTGCTGGCCGAGGTGGTCGACGGCCTGCCGGCCGCGGCCGCCGACCGGATCGTGGCTCAGGCCGAGGGCGTACCGCTGTACGCGATCGAGACGGTGCGGGCGCTGGCCGACCGCGGCGTGCTGGCGGAGCGCGATGGCCGGCTGGTGCTCGTCGGGGAGCTCGGCGAGCTCGACGTGCCGGCCAGCCTCGGCTCGCTGCTGGCGGCCCGCATCGATGCGCTCGCGCCGGAGGAACGGCAGCTGGTCAAAGCGATGTCGGTGTTCGGCGGCGCCTTCCCCCGGTCGGCGGCGGCGGCGCTCGGCGGCGTCGATGAGGGGCAGCTCGATCGTGTTCTCGCCGCGCTCGTGCGCAAGCAGGTGCTCGCGATCCGCGCGGACCGGCTGTCCCCCGATCGGGGCCAGTACGCCTTCGGTCAGGGCCTGCTGAGGACGGTCGCCTACGAGATGCTCTCGCGGCAGGAGCGCAAGACCAGGCACCAGGCGGCCGCGGAGCACCTGCGCCGGGTGTTCGCCGACGGGGGCGAGGACGTGGCGGAGGTGATCGCCAACCACCTGCTCGACGCGTACAGGGCTGCCGGCGAGGACCCCGACGCGGACGAGCTCCGCCGGGCGGCGGTCGCGGAGCTGCGCCGAGCCGGCCAGCGCGCGGTCACCGTCGGCTCCCCGCAGACGGCGGAGCGCAACTATCTGTCAGCGCGCGATCTGACCGACAGCCAGGACGAGCGGATCGAGCTCACCGAAGCAGCGGGTGAGATGGCGCTCCAGGCTGGAAAGCCAGAGATGTCGCTGGATCTGTTGAATGAGGCGGAAGCGGCGTACACAGCGGCGGGAGACCAGCGTGAAGCAGCCCGAGTGGCCGCCTCAATCGGCGCGGCGCTATTGCGGATGGGCCGTAACGACGACGCGATTGCACGTCTAAGCGGCGCGCTCGAGCTGGTCGGCCCCGACGCGTTTGACCCGACTGCGGCAGAGCTGAATGCGACCCTGGCACGAGCGCATCTGTGGGCGGGTCAGTCGGAGCTGGCGAGCGCGGTGGCCGAGCGGGCGCTGAGGATCTCGGCCGCCCTGGCCCGTCCTGATCTGCTCGCCGCCGCACTCGAGAGCCGGGCGACGATGCTTGGAATGAGCGGGCGCGCACTGGAGGCACGAGCGCTGTTCCGGCTCGCGATCGAGATCGCAGACGACAACGACCTGGGTCGAGCGTCCGGTCGTGCCCACGCCAACAGCGGCGCGATCGGCGTCCAGTGGGACCTCCCGGGCGCCGAGAACGACCTCGAGACCGCGTTGACGTTGGCACGTCGGCGTGGCGATCCCTACATGGAGAACAACGCGCTCGCGAACCTGATGACGCTTTACCTGCTCGATGGTCGCTGGGGCGAGTTCGACCAGCTCTCCTCGACACACCCTGGAGCTGACGTCACCGCTTGGGAGGTGCTCACGTGCGTGATGGTCTTCTTCCACATCAGGCGCGGCGAGGTCGAGAGCGCTCGCTCGGCGTTGGCCATGCTCTCCGGCTGGGAGGGCGTCAACGACATCGAGTACCGGACGATGCACGCCGGCGCGGCGGCGGCGGTGGCACTGGCCGAAGGCCGGGAAGGCGACGCGCTCGCCACCGGCGTCCCCGCTGTGAAGGACGCGATCTCCAGCATGAGTGCGGCTAACGATGCGGTGCGCTGTGCCTGGGCCGACCTGATGCGTGTCGCCGTCGAGCTCGGCCGGCTCGATGAGGCCCGGGAGCTGCTGAGCCTTCTCGCCGACCTGCCTCCGGGGCACGTCCCTCCCTACCTCCGTGCCGAACTGGCGCGCGGCCGAGCTCTGCTCGCCGCGGCCGAGGAACGCCACGACGAGGTCGAGGCGGACATGGTGAGCGCGATCGAGGGGCTCCACGCGCTCGGGTACCCCTACGACCTGGCGCTGGCCAAGACGGACCTCGCACAATGGCTGACCGGCCGGGGCAGGGTGACCGAGGCCGCATCGCTGCTCGACGAGGCGACCGCGACCTTCACCCAACTGGGAGCAAGGCCGGCGCTGGCCCGGGCGGAGGAGGTGCGAGCTTCGCTCGCCGACCGTGACCCGGCCGGCGTGTGACCTAGGCGAGAGCGGCCTCGATCTCAGGCCAGAGTGGCCTCGATCTCAGGCGAGCGCCGGCTCGATCTGCTCCTCGAGCTTTCGCTTCGGGTAAGCACCGATCACGGTCTTGGCGACCTCGCCATGCTTGAAGACCATCAACGTCGGAATCGACATGACGTTGAACTTGATCGCGGTCTCCTGGTTCTCGTCGATGTTCATCTTGACCACCTTGAGAGTCTCGGCGCGCTCGCCGGCGATCTCCTCGACGACCGGAGAGACCCGGCGGCACGGACCGCACCACGGCGCCCAGAAATCCACCAGCACCGGGACGTCTGACTCGAGCACCTCGGCATCGAAGTTGTTGTCAGTTACCTCTGTGACCGCGCCTGCCATCTCAGTCTCCTTGTCGGTATTACTTCAGAAAGTATAGCGCGTCTTTGCGCCTGTCCGCGGGCGCGCGATACGGAGTCTGCCGTCCGTGCCGGCGGCGTGCGGGAGCGGCGTGCGACAAATCTAACCGGGCGGCCCGGATCCGGCGCAAACACGAGGCTCAGCGCGCGTCTCGCGACAAATCCGACCCCCGATCCCCGATTTGTCGCGGGTCGCACGCAGGCT
The DNA here is from genome assembly GCA_963703825.1 of uncultured Solirubrobacterales bacterium. Lineage (GTDB taxonomy): Bacteria > Actinomycetota > Thermoleophilia > Solirubrobacterales > Solirubrobacteraceae > Palsa-465. Next base: position 35,926 of record CAVPFS010000056.1, read on the forward strand.
CGTGTGCATAAGCTGAAGCGAGATGGCCGAACCGACCAACAGCGAGATCGCAGCAGCACTTGACGAGCTCGCGACTGAAGCGAGCTCGACGGCGCGATCATTCATCGGATCGTCGCCTACCGCAACGCGGCCAAGGCGGTCCGCGACGCGCCGACGTCAGTTATCGCACTCGCCCGAGAGGGACGCGCTACCGAGCTGCCGGGGATCGGCGCCACGATCCAGGAGAAGGTGATCGCGCTCGCCGACGACGGCGTGATCCCGGCGACGGCGAAGCTGCGCGCCAAGTTCCCCGCCGGGCTGCTGGAGATGACGCGACTGCCGGGGCTCGGGCCCAAGCGGGCGCGGCGGCTCTATGAGGAGCTCTCGATCGACTCGGTGACGGCGCTGATCACCGCCGCCCAGGCGGAGCAGATCCGGACCCTGAAGGGGTTTGGACCCAAGGCCGAGGAGAGCATCCTCGCCGCGGCGCTCGCCGCCCAGGCGGCGGCCGAGCAGGGCACGAACGGCTCGGGCCGGGTGGTTCTGAACCGGGCGCTGACGATCGGCGAGCAGCTGGTCGCGGCGCTCGAGCAGCACCCGGCCTCCGAGCGGGTGCAGCTCGCCGGCTCGGCGCGGCGGATGACCGACAGCGTCAAGGACCTCGACGTGATCGCGACCGCCCGCGACCCGCTGGCCCTGTCGCAGGCCGCGGCCGAGCTCGAGCTCGTGGAGGCGGCTCAGACGCCGGGAGACGCCGGCGTGCGACTGCGGACCCACACGGGTCTGAAGGTCGACCTGCGGATCGTTGAGCCCGACCAGTTCGGCAATCTGATGCAGCACTTCACGGGCTCCAAGGAGCACAACATGGCGCTGCGCGACGCTGCGGTCCGAAAGGGCCTGCATGTCTCCGAGTACGGCCTGCTCGACGACTCGACCGGTGTCACGCACCGCTGCGAGCGCGAGGAGCAGGTCTACGAGCTGTTGGGGCTGGATTACATCGAGCCCGAGCTGCGCGAGAACCGCGGCGAGCTCGAGGCGGCCGCGGCGGGGACGTTGCCGGAGCTGATCGGCTACGACGCGCTGAAGGGCGACCTGCACTGCCACACCACCGCTTCGGACGGCACCGCCTCGATCGAGGAGATGGCGCTCGCCGCCCGCGAGGCGGGCTACGACTACCTCGCGATCACGGACCACTCGGCGAGCTTCGGCTTCGGCGACGAGGTAGCGCCCGACCAGCTGCGCGAGCAGATCGAGCGGATCAGGGCCCTCTCCGGGAGCGACGCTGTCGGCGGCATCGAGCTGCTCGCCGGCTCGGAGGTCAACATCCTCACTAACGGAAAGCTCGACTACGACGACGAGCTGCTGGCCGAGCTCGACTGGGTCGTCGCCTCGGTCCACTCATCGTTCGCGATGGCCTCAAAGCAGATGACCGAGCGGATCGTGCACGCGATCGAGAACCCATACGTCGACGTGATCGGCCACCTGTCGGGGCGCAAGATCGAGCGCCGGCCGCCCTACGAGTTCGACTTCGAGCGCGTGCTCGAGGCCGCCGTCGCGACCGGGACGATGCTCGAGATCAACTCGAGCCCCGACCGCCGTGACCTCAATGAGGTCCATGCCCGTGCCGCCGCCGCGGCGGGGATCCCAATCGTGATCAACTGTGACGCCCACCGCGTCGGCGGCTTCGAGGTCGCGCGCTACGGGATCGCGACCGCGCGGCGCGCGTGGCTGGGCCCGGGTGACGTGGCCAACAGCGGACCGTGGAGCGCGCTCGCGAAGCTCCGCCCGCGGGCGCGCACTTAGGCGGTCCGAAGGACCCTAGGTGTCGCGCCGCACCAGCAGCACGGCCGCGATCACGAGCGCCAGCGCGGCGTAGCCCGCAAACAGCGCCAGGCCGGCCCACGGCGCGAGCGTGTGCGGGTCTGGGTTGATCGTCCAGACGGCGCCGCCGGCGTTGCTCGGCAGGTATGGGCTGATCGCGTTGGCGGTGCTCGTCGGCAGCAGGGTGATGATCGGCGGCAGCACGAAGATCAGCGCCGCTAGTGCCGAAATGCCGGCGGCGGTGCTGCGCGTGATCGCGCCAAGCCCGAGACCGAAGAGCCCCATCACCATCAGATAGAGCGCGGCGCCGAACAGGCCCCGAACCACTCCGGGGTGCGAAATGCCGATATTGATGTGCTGGCCGGAGAGGATCCCCTGGCCGGCGAAGAAGACGATGAACACGGCCGGCAGGGTGAGCGCGAACGCGACCGCGCCGAACACCAGCGCCTTGGCCCAGAGGACTGGCAGACGCTTGGGCACGGCCGACAGCGAGGCCCGGATCATGCCGGTGGAGTACTCGGCGGTGATCACGAGCACGCCGAGCACCCCAATCGCGAGCTGCGCGAAGTTGACACCCACGAGGGCCGCGCGGAACGCATGGAAGTGCGCTCGATCATCAGGGCTGAGGTGCGACCAGCGATTCTCGAACACAAGACAAGCGAGGACCCCGACGCCGATGATCAGCAACAGCGTCACGAGCAGCGCCCAGCGGGTCGAGCGGACCGACCGCAGTTTGGTCCACTCCGACAGCGTCACACGGCGCTGTGTGACTCTGCCCACCGTCAGCGGTACGGCACTCATGCGACCGCCTCCTCGCGCTCGTCGTGGGTGTGGAACTCGACCGAGTCTCGCGTCAGCTCCATGAACGCCTCCTCGAGCGACGCGGTCTGCGGCACCAGCTCGTAGAGGACGATCCCGCGCTCGGCGGCCAGCGTGCCGACCTGCTCGGAGCTGAGGCCACTGATCTCGATCACTGACGGCTCCACCGCTTCGACCCCGACGTCCGGACCCGAGAGCAGGTCGACCAGCTCCTGGATGCGAGGCGAGCGCACCCTGACCGTCTTCTTCGACGCCCGCTGCACGAAATCTTCGACGCCCGTGTCGGCGATCAGCTTGCCGCGACCGATCACGATCAGATGCTCGGCGGTCATCGACATCTCGCTCATGTGGTGCGAGGACACGAACACCGTCTTTCCCTCGGCCGCGAGCTGCGTGAGCAGCTTGCGCACCCACTGGATCCCCTCTGTGTCAAGCCCGTTGACCGGCTCGTCGAACATCACCGTCTGCGGGTCGCCGAGGAGCGCCGAGGCGATCCCTAGGCGCTGGCCCATGCCGAGCGAGAAGCCTCCGGCGCGCTTTCGTGCGACATCCCGGAGGCCGACCATGTCAATCAGCTCGTTGACCCGACTACGGCCGATGCCGTGCGTCTGGGCGAGCGCCAGCAAGTGGTTGGAGGCCGAGCGCCCGGTGTGGACCGAGCGCGCCTCGAGCAGCGCGCCCGCCTCGTGCAGCGGCGCGGCGTGTTCGCGAAACGGCTTGCCGTTGACGAGCGTGCGCCCCTTGTTCGGAGCATCGAGCCCCAGGATCAGCCGCATCGTGGTCGACTTGCCGGCGCCGTTGGGACCCAGGAAGCCGGTCACGATCCCCGGCCTGACGGAGAAAGTGAGGTCGTCGACGGCGACCTTGTCGCCGTAGCGTTTGGTGACGTTCGTCACCTCGATCATGCGGCCACGCTCCTTGCAACCGGTTGGTGGGACGCGGCCAGTAAAGCAGCGCCACCTAAACGGGCTCTGACAACCAGTGGGTGGACCGGAAACGTTTCGGGAGCCCCACTTACCGGCCGCGGCTACGGTTGCGCTTGCGCGGCGGCGGCGGAGGGGGCGTCGTCTTCCTGGCGGCCCGCGCGGCCGGGGCAGCCGCAGCGGGGCCGGCGACCGCGAGCTGCTCGTCGCCGCTGCCGCCGAGGCCGCCCCACCCGCGCTGGATCGCGACGAACCAGACCAGGCCGATGATGCACAGCACGAGCGCGACGAAGAAGTTCAGGCGCAGCCCGAGGATGTGCTCGGAGTAGTCGATCCGGATCGTCTCCTCGAAGATGCGAAAGCCCGAGTAGCCGGCGACGTAGAGCGCGAACACCCCGGGGGGCCGGACGCGGCGCGTCTGCCCGAGCCAGATCAGCACCGCCGCCAGCGACAGGTTCCAGATGATCTCGTACAGAAACGTTGGCTGGAAGGTCGCGAATTGCGCAAACCCCGGCGGCCGGTGCGCGGGGGAGATCTCGAGTCCCCAGGGAAGCGTCGTCGGCTTGCCGAACAGCTCCTGGTTGAAGTAGTTGCCGATCCGGCCGATCGATTGCGCGACCAGCAACGCCGGCGCGACGACGTCCATGAAGCGCCGCACGTCGGCTCGCGACAGGCGCCGGCTGGCGACCCACAGGCCGACGGCCGCGCCGGCCGCGATCCCGCCCCAGATCCCGAGGCCGCCCTTCCAGATCGCGAACACGCCCCACCACTCGGGTGGCACCTGGCTCGGCGTGGTGATGATGAAGTAGATCCGGCCGCCGATCAGGCCGGCGGGGAAGGCCCACATCGCGACCTCGTAGACGAGGTCGGGGTCGCCGCCCTTGCGCCGCCAGCCCCAGCGACTGACGGCGATCGCAGCCGCGACCGCGAACACGTACATGATCCCGTAGGCGTGGAAGAACAGCGGCCCGATGTGGAAGCCGTTCTCCGCCGGACTCGGGATGAAGGCGAGCGGCATCAAGATCGGACCAATGCTGGCAGCAATCGCGGCAGCACGCGGTCGGCGATTGTGGCGTCGACCGCCGCGCGGCTGAACGGCGCCAGCAGCTGCGTCGCGCGCTCGGCGTAGCCTCTGAGCGGATCGTCGAGCGCCACCCGCAGCGCCGGCGCGAGGTCGTCGCCGACCAGCCGCGGGTCGAGCCGGCGCGCGAGCCCGAGCGCCACGTACGGTCCCGGCGACGGGGTCGTGACGAGCATGCAGCCGTCGGCCAGCGCCTCGAGCGGCGCGATCCCGAAGTCCTCTCTTACCGGAGCTGCCACGTACACCCGCGCACGGCGGACCAGCGCGCGGTACTCGTCGGGAGGCAGGTGGCCCGCGAACCGCACGCCCTCGATCCGCTCGTCGCGCTCGATTCCGGCGACGACCAGCGTCTCGCCCTCACGGCGCGCGCGCCGCCAGGCATCGAGAATGAAGTCCAGACGGCGCTTGATCGGGTCACCGGTGTAGGCGAGGACATCGATATCCCGCGCCGGCGCCGGCGGACCCGACGCATCCACAGCGGTCGGCACCAGCACCGCCTCCGGGCGCGCGGACTCGGGCAGCGGCGCCAGCGAGTTGTCGGCCATCGTCAGGATCAGCGGCGCCTGCGCGATCCGGCGGCGCTCGAGCCGGCGTTGCCAGATCCGGTCGCGACCGGCGTGGTACTCGGCGGTGATCGTGTCGAGCCAGATCGCGCCTGGCCGCGGCCACAGCAGGGACGCGGCGATCGAGCAGTAGACGATCGCGGCGGGCTCGCCTTCAGCGAGCCCGCGCTGACAGACCCGGCGCGCGGCGCGAGCTTGCACGAAGTCGGTCGCCATCGACTTGCGGACGGCCGGCAGCGGCCCGGCAGCGGCGAGCCGCACTCGTGCCCCGCCGCGTTCGAGGCCCTCGACCAGCTCGCGCGCGGCCGCGCTCCAGCCCGGGGTAGCCCCCACGGAAACGACCAGCACGTCACTCGCCGGTGCCACTATGCCCGCGGCCGGGCCCGACGCGAGGCGGAGGCGCCGTTGAGCTCGAGCAGGTTCGAGCGAAAGCCCGGCGTGCGAACAAGCTTGATCGGCTGCAGCGGCGATGTGCGCTCGACATAGAAGCGGGCGCCGTCACGCTCCTCGATCGCGGTCACGGCCGAAGCCTGCCGGCGCCAGGCGAGCGCCCAGATGATCGCGAAGCCGGTCGCGATCGCCGGCACCTGCGGCAGGCTGATCCCGACTCCGGCGGCGCCGAGCGTCGACACCAGCAGCGGCCAGAGGCGGTTGAGCACCGTCCGCGAGGGGTCGACCTGCGGGAGCGAGGGCTGCGTCCGCGCGCTCGCGAGCAGGGTCGCGATCGGCGACGAGGTCGCGGCGCGGCGCCCCATCCACGCTCCAATCAGGACCGCGACCAGCCACCACCCGACCGCGACCAGGATTACGGCGTCGTCGCCCGAGGAGGCAACCCCGGCGAGCGTCACTGCCGCCAGCAGGCTCGCGGCGGCGGCGCTCATCAAGACCGTGGTTCGCAGGAAGTCCGAGAACCGCACTCGCGCCTACTCGGCCGCGAGCAGCGCCAGCAGCTCGCGCACCCCATCGGGACCGTCGACGACCAGGTCGGCCTCACCGGTGATCGCCGACGGGCCCTCCTCGGACCCAACCCCGACCTTCAGCGCCCGCTTCAGCTTTCCCTCCTCCATCAGTTCGCCGAGTGCCCGGAAGGCGTCGAGATCGGTGCTGTCGTCGCCGACGTAGAGCGCCATATCGACGCCCGCGCCGGCGTCCGTGAGGAAGCTGATGATCCCGGCGCCCTTGTCGATCTTGACCGGCGGGCGCACCTCGAGGACCTTTCGCCCCCAGTGGGTGCGCAGGCCGGACGCCTCGGCGCGCTGGGCGATCGCGTCAATCGCGGCGCGCGCCGCCTCCTCATTCGGCGCTCCGCGCCAATGAAAGGCGACGATCGGCCCCTTGTCCTCGAGCCTGATGCGGAGCTTGCGCGCGTCGGCGGTGTCGGCCTCGCGGCCGAACTCGTGGATCCGGCGGACCCAATCCTCGACGCCCTTGTCGAGCACCGCCTCGGTCCAACCGGCGCGCAGCTGCTCCACCCCGTGCGAGCCGAGGTAGGAGATCGTGCCGATCGACACCATCGCCCGCGCCTCGGAAGCGCGCCGGCCGCTCACGCAGGCGACCAGCGCGTAGCGGTTGGCGACCGCGATCAGCAGCTGGCGAGTCGTTTCGGGCACATGCGCATCCGCCGCGTTGTCGACGATCGGCGCGAGCGTGCCGTCGATGTCGAGCATGATCGCGGACCGTTCCGGGTTCGCTTTGAGCGGCGCGAGCGCCTCTGATAGGAGCGCTGACGTCACGCGACCTAGTATGCCCGCTCCGGCTGAGAGATCGAGTGCCCGGCCGGACGCTGACGGTTAGCATTCACTCACATGTCGCCGACGAGCAGCACAGAGGGCTATGCGGTCTCGAGCCTCGATCAGCTCGGTGACGGCTACGGCTTTCGCAAGGTGCGTCGCGAGCTCGGCGTGACCGCGTTCGGCATCAACGCGATTGTCATCCCTCCCGGCTACTCCGGTGGCGAGCACTTCCACGACGAGCAAGAGGAGACCTATTTCGTCCATCAGGGGACGGTCGAATTCCGCTTCGGCGATGGGACCACGCATACGCTCGGCGTCGGCGGCATCGCACGGGTCGACGCGGCTACGCACCGGGGGATGCGGAACGTCGGCGACTCGGACGCAATCGTGTTGGTGGCGGGGGGCAAGGACGGCTACGTCGGTCGTGATGGGCACGCCGTCGAGGGCGACGGGCGCGACGGCCCTCCGGGCGCGGCGTAGTCGCTCGCCAGGACCCGAGCCGTGACGGACGAGCGGAGCCGGACAGCGCTGCTGATGCTGCACGGACAGCCCGGCGGCGCCCGCGATTGGGACGCCGTGACCGCGGCGGTCGGAGATCGTGCGCGGGCGATCGCGATCGACCGCCCGGGCTGGGACGGCCACAGCGAGCCCCGCAGTCTGGCCGGCAACGGTGAGGCCGCGCTCGCCGAGCTCGACCGGCGCGGGATCGCCCGGGCCGCGATCGCGGGTCACAGCCTCGGCGCCGCGGTCGCGGTCTGGCTGGCGGTGCACCGCCCCGAGCGCGTGCTCGCACTGGTGCTCGCGGCGCCGGCCGCGAACCTCGCATCGCTGCAGCCGCTGGACCGCTGGCTTGCGGTTCCGATCGCCGGCCCCCTGATCAGCTCGGCGTCGACGGCGGCCCTCGGCCTGGCGCTCGCCGTGGCGCCCGTGCGCCGCCGGATCGCCGGTGCAACAAACCTCTCTGAGTCTTACCTGCGAGCGTCGGGGCGCGCGCTGCTGGCGCCCACCGCGCGGCGGGCGTTTGCGATCGAGCAGCTCGCGCTCGAGGCCGAGCTGCGCGAGCTCGAGGACGGTCTTGGCGACGTACGCGCGCCGACCTGGATCGTCAACGGCAGCGCCGACCGGATCGTGCCGCTGGCGGCGGCCCGCACGCTCGCTGGGCAGATCCCAGGGGCGCGGCTTGTCGTGATCCCAGATGCCGGCCACCTGCTCCCGCAGCTGCGTCCAGATCAGCTCGCCGATGCAATCGTGGTGGCACTCGACCAGACCGTGACGGTCTAACCTCGGCTGATGCTCTCGATTACGGAAAGGGGCCTGGGAGCCTCGATCCGGCGCTGTCTGCTGGCTCTGGCCGCCCTCTCTGTACTGGCGCTGTGCGCTGCGCCCGGGCAGGCCGCCGCCGCGAAGCTGATCGGCGGCCACGAACAGCGGATCGTCGCGCGAGCGTTTGCGTCGATCGGATCAGATCGCCACCGGGCGATCGTCTCGATCCGCGCCTCGACGGTCTCCCCGTCGTGGCTGGTGGTCAAGTCCGTGTTGCCACAAGCCGGCGGCACGACAAGCTCGGCGGCGAGCGGAGCCAGGCTGCACAGCACCTACTTCCATATCTCCGGTGGGCACGCGCGGCCCGCGAGTCCGCCGCACGCGGCGCGCGCCGATCTCGCCGCCCCGTTCAAGGTCGCGTTGGTCTATCAGGGCTCGGGCTCGGAGGCAGTCAACTACCAGCAGCAGTACCGCAGCGTCTGCGCCGGTGCCGGCGGGTACGTCGACACCCAGACCGAGACCGTCTCGCCGATGTCATGGAGCGTCCGCTACGTGGTCGATCTCGACAGCGTCCTTTCGGCGGTGACCGGCGGGCAGTCGACGACGCTGCTGCCGGCGGTCTCCTTCCAAGCTTCCCAGTCGAGGCTGAGCGCGGTCGAGAAGCTGGCCCGAACCTATGTGGATCAGGGCTGCTTCAACACCCCGACGACGCGCACCTGCACGACCGTCTTTCACCTCTCGAGTGCCGGTGCCGACAGCGACCTCGGCTTCGATCCCGGCGTCGGAACTGAGATCGGGATCCCGATGGCGGGTAGAAACAGTGGCGCATGCCCGCCCGAGTACTACACCCTGGGTCCGTCGCTGTGGGATGGCGGCGCCGTCACGGCCCTGGCGCCGCGGCTCGGGCTGCTCGGCCTGCTCGGCAAGGCATTGCCCGGCAATCCGTATGCTCCAATCCGGGTGACGTGGCCGTCGGATTCGGCGCTGTTGCAGACCGGGTTCCTGGTCAGTCCCTGTCAGGGAACCACGGCTACTTGCAGCGATCAGATGAACTGGCACGGGACCGTGCAGCTGCGGCAGATCGGCCGCGGCTAAAGCGCTACAGAGTCTTATCAAGACCTTAAGGCTCCGCCTCCTAGACTGCGCGGCCGATGGAAACGATCCCTGAGCGCCTCGAGTCCGAGCCGGTGCGGATCGAGGATCTGGTCATGCCGGAAGTGGAAGTCGTCGCTCCCGACGCTGCGGCGCTTGACGAACCGCGCGTAACGCGTGTCCGCCGCGGGCGCCGGACGCGAGAGCTGACGATCGCCCGCCAGGACGTGCTCGCGGTGCTCGCGGTCTACTTCGCAACGCGCGGACTGCTGCTACTGGCCGCCTACCTGCTGAGCGCCTTCGGCCACCACAACTTCCTGCACGAGCTGGCCAACTGGGACGGGCTCTGGTACCGCGAGGTGGCCAACAACGGCTACCTCAACCACCCCTCCTACGCGCAGACCACACTCGGCTTCTTCCCGCTCTACCCGCTGACGATCTGGATCTTCGAGCCGGTCTTCACGGTGCTGACGACGCACGGTGCGATCTGGGCTGCGACCGTCGCCGGCGTCGTGATCTCGACCGCCGGCGGCGCGATCGCGACATACCTCGTCTACCGCCTCGCAACTGAGTGGTGGGACCGCAAGATCGGTTTGCGCGCAGCGGTGCTGTTCGCGGTCTTCCCGGGCTCAGTCGTGTTCTCGATGGTCTATTCCGAGGGCCTGCTGCTGCCGCTGGCGGCCGGCTGCCTGCTTGCGCTCGGTCACCGCCGCTGGCTGTTGGCCGGAATCCTGGCCGGGCTGGCGACCGCCGTGCAGCCGGCCGGGATCGTGCTGGTGGCGGCCTGCGCGGTCGCCGCATATCTCGAGTGGCGCCGCAGCGGCTACCGGCGGCCGGTCCTGCGCCGCGTGATCGTGGCGCCGCTGCTGTCGCTGTCCGGGATCGCCGCGTTCGCCGCCTTCCTCTGGGCTTGGACCGGGACTCCGCTGGCCAACTACCAGGCCCAGCACCACGGCTGGAGCGAGAAGACCGACCTGCTGGCGATGCTCCACCTGACCACCAGGCTGTGGGCGGAGATCATCCATCAGCACCCACACGAGCGCCCGGTCGACATGAACCTGATCGTCGGTCTCGTCGGCGGGATCCTCCTGATCGCGATGCTGGTGCTCGTCTGGCGCCAGCGCCACCGGATCGGGCCCGCGGCGCTCGTCTGGACGTTCGGGATCAGCTTCCTGGCGCTGACCTCGGAGTACGTGCCACCGCTGCCGAGGATGCTGATCACGGCTTTCCCGGCGCTGATGGTGGTCGCCCGTTACGTGCGCGGCAAGTGGTGGCCGATCCTGCTGTGGACCAACTGCGTCCTGCTGGTCGTACTCAGCGTGCTGACGTTCTACGGCGTGACGCTGCGCCCCTGACCGCGCGCCCGGGCAGTAGCTGGATGTGGATCGCGGCCGCGTAGCCAAGCTGCAACACGCGCGCGTGTCCGAACTTCCGCTCGAGCCGGACGCGAAGCTCGAGGAAGCGGGCGCGGTTGGCGAGCGACTGCGCGGGGCCGTCAGTCTGGCCTTCGTGGCTGGAGACGAACCACATCCGCCGGCAGCGGGCGCCGCGCCGCGCGATCTGGGCCGGCGACAGCGTCGCGTAGCGCTCGACGTAAGGCTTGACCGAGCCCCAGGCCGCGATCGGAAGAATCGAGCGGGGAGCGCGCCGGTCCGCTGCGCGCCCAGTGCCGATGTAGTACTGAAACGCCATCCGCCCGTCCATCGGATAGAAGGCGATGCAGTCACCCGGACGCGCGCGCGCCTGCACGTAGGCGGCCGCCTGCTGCCAAGGCTCGGGCGAGGTCCCATAGCTCGGCGCCAGCTGCAGTGCGCGCAGGGCGATCAGCGCGGCCAGCGCGACCGCGCCGGCGACGCGCGGCACCCGAGGGTGGGTGATCGCGGCCGCCAGCAGCAGCGCCACCGGCGCGACTGACATCAGCACGTTGCGGGGCTGGAACAGCGGCTGCGCGAGCAGCGAATAGACAAACGTGATCGCGACCGGGATTGCGAACCACGCCAGCGCGACTCCGAGACCCCAGGCGCCGGCACCGCGCCACAGCGACCGCAGCGCCCAGATCGCGATCGCGATCAGCGCCAGCGCGGTCACGACCAGCAGTGCGATCGTCGTTGACGTGCGATGAAAGCTCGGCTGAAGGCCTGCGGAGGTGAGCGCCTCGAGCACCTGCAACTCGACCTTGTGGGTCGGTCTCGGGACCCAGAACAGCTGCCCGGAGCCGCGCTGCACGGCGAGCACGAACAGCGGCACGCACAGCAGCGCGTAGGCCGCAAACGAGATCAGGAACGGACGCAGCGCCGCGCGCCGGTGAGGCGGGATCAGCACCAACAGCTGCGCGGGGATCACGAGGACCGCCACGTAGCTCGAGTAGGTCGCGAGCGTCATGCAGACGGTGAACGCCACCCACAGCGCAGGGCGCCCTCGCGACGACGGCGCTCGCAGCGTTGTCCCGGGCTCGGCCGCCACGACCAGGATCAGGAACGCCGCCGACACGAACGCAACCATCAGCGCGTAGCCGCGGGCGCTCTGTGCCCAGAACACGAGCGGCAGGCTGACCGCGCACAGAAGCCCGGCTGCCAGCGCCGCGGTGCGGCCGAACAGGCGCAGCCCGATCGCGGCCACGAGCGCGACGGTCGCGACGAACGCAATCGCCGAAGCGAGGCGGATCACGAGCTCGCCGTTTCCGAACGCCTCGATCAGGACGTGCTCGAGCAGGTAGTAGCCGGACATGTTGCCGCCGTCGTGTGCGATCGCGGAGCCCAGCGCGGAGCCGTGCTGAGCCGCGATCGTGACCGTCGCGCCCTCGTCGAAGCCGATGCTGCGCCCGCTGATCTCGATCAGGCTCAGGACCGCGGCGAGCAGCGCCGGCAGGCCGATCGCAAGCGCGTCAACCCTCGGCGCCGGCGCGCGGTGCTTCGCGGCCGGCGACGGCTTGATCGGGGTGGTTCGGTCGACCGTGCTCATCGGGCCTTCAGGTCCGGACGAGCGCCGACGCGGCCGGCTGGGCCTTCGAGCTTCGCCGCGCTTGCCACGCGATCACGGCGAGCAGGGCATAGGCGCCGAGCACCGCCGGCGAGGACTGCACAGGCAGCGCGAGGATGCCGTTTGGCTTGATCACGAACACGGCCGCCACAGCGCCGAGCGCGAGCGCGATCGACCGCTGCGGCCCAGGGCAGCCGGCGAGCAGCGCCAACCCCCAGGTGAAGTACCAGGGCCACGCCGCCGGGCCGCCCGCGGCGGCGATCAGCAGCAGCCAGCCGAGGTAAAAGGTGAGCTTCGGGATCCGCGTCCGGTACAGGAGCACGGCGCCGGCGACCGCGGTGATCGCCAGCGTGACCGTGCCGAATGCCGACTCGGTGCTGTGAAAGCCGACGGCGACGCCGGCATCGCGAAGCAGCGCCGCGACGGTCCAGCCGACGGCGGTCGACGGCGTGATCGCGAGGTGGACCTTGGCCGGAGTCGAGAACAGGGACGTCGTCAGCCAGCTGAAACCGAGCCCCGTGACGGCGCTGACGGCGGCCAGCACCGCGGCCGCGGCGAGCGTCGCCTCGAGCAGCAGCCGCACCCGCGCCGACCAGCTGCTCTCGGCTCGCGCCCAGGCGACCGCGATGAACACGGCGCCGGCCAGTGCCGGCACCTTGACGGTCGCCGCCAACGCGCAGATCGCGACCCCGAGCACCGGCCGCCCCCCGAGCGCGACCGCGACGCCGGCGACCACGAGGCCGACCATCAGGACATCATTGTGACCCGCGGCTACCAGCTCGAACGCGAGCAGCGGGCTCATCACACCCAGCCAGGTCGCGCGCGAACGGCTCGCCCCGAGCTCGCGCGCCAGGGTCGGAACATGGATCGCGAGCAGCACGACGCCGAGCAGCTCCAGTGCGCGGATCACCAGCACGCCCGCGATCAGGTGCGAGCCGGTGACGCCGACGATCACGCTCACCGCGCCGAGGAACAGCGGCCCGTACGGCGCCGTGGTGTGATGCCAGAACGGCGACACGGCGGCCAGCACGTGGCCGCGGCCAAGGCCCGCGAGCGCGGCCGGAGCGGTCCTGTAGGGGTTGTCGCCGAGATGCAGGATCGTTCCCTGCGCGATGTAGCTGTAGACGTCGCGGCTGTACAGCGCCGGGCCGAGCGCCAGCGGCGCCAGCCAGCAGGCTCCGATGATCCGCAGCTCGCGAGTCTGGTCGCCGGTCACGAGCCTGCCGAGTGCCAGCCACGCCGCGCACAGCAGCGCCATGCCGACGTAGACCAGGACGATCGCGCCGCTGCGCCCGCCCGGAATGCTGGGCTCATACCACCAGTGGGTGACGGCGTCGTCGACCGCTGCCGGTCCCGCGAACGCGGTCAGCAGCGAGCCGGCCAGCCCCAGGCCGGCCCAGCCCCAGGCGCTCGGAGATCGCGCAAATCCGCTCATCGCACGCCGAGATGATCGCCGATCAGGCGGCCGCGCCCCGCGGCCCGGCGCTCATCGCGAGACCACCAGCTCCATCAGCAGCCCGTCGTGCCAGCGGTCGCGATCGGCATCGCGCTCGTATGAGCGCATCACGCCCACGGGCTTGAAGCCGGCCTTCTCGTAGGAGCGGATCGCCGCGGCGTTGGCCACCGCGGGGTCGATCGTGATCCGGTGGTGGCCGCGCTCGTCGATCAGATACGAGACCGTGCTCCGCACCGCCTCGGTCCCGATACCGCGGCCGTGCAGCGCTGGGTCCACGAACAGGTCAATCGACGCGTGGCGGTATCGCGGCTCGGTCTCCTCGTGGAACTCGATCAGCCCCGCGACCGTACCGTCGACCTCGATCGTCCAGCGGGTCGCGTCGGGCTGGTCGAACGGGAAGTCGGCGCCGGGCTGTGCCCACCAGCGGCTCACCTCGGGGGTGCGGTGAATGCGGGTCAGCTCCTGCGCATCTTCGGCGACCAGCGGACGCAGCCTGATGCTCTCGGGTTGGTTGGTCATCGACTGTGATTGTCGCGCGCCAACCCGGCGTAGGATCCGCGACCGATGAGCAACGGCCACGCCAAGCGCCCCTACACCAGAGGGTTGCACGAGCTCGGGGACTCGCTCTATGCCTACCTGCAGCCCGATGGCGGCTGGGGGTGGAGCAACGCGGGCCTCGTCTGCGACGGAGAGCAGAGCCTGCTGATCGACACGCTGTTCGATCTGCGCCTGACCGAGCAGATGCTGAGCGAGATGCGCCGCGCGGAGCCCGCCGCGGCACGGATCGACACGCTCGTCAACACGCATGCCAACGGCGACCACTGCTACGGCAACGAGCTCGTGCGGCGACGCCCGGATCGTCGCGTCGGGGCGGACCGCGGCCGAGATGTCAGACTTCCGCCGACGGTGTTCGCAGCGCTGGTCAGGCAGGCCCCGCAGATGGGCGACGTGGGCGCGTTCTTCCTTGATTGCTTTGGCTCGTTTCACTTCGACGGGATCGAGTCCGTGCTTCCGAGCGAGACGTTCGATGGCGAGCTGACGCTGCGGGTCGGGGCCAAGGAGGTCCGGTTGATCGAGGTGGGTCCCGCGCACACCCGCGGCGACACGCTGGCGCTGCTGCCCGCCGAGCGGGTCCTCTACTCGGGCGACATCCTGTTCCACGGCGCGCATCCGATCGCCTGGGCAGGCCCTGTGTCCAACTGGATCGCCGCCTGCGACCGGATCCTCGCGATGGACGTCGAGGTGATCGTCCCGGGCCATGGCCCGCTCGCCGACAAGCACGCGGTCGCCGAGGTCAAGGCCTACTTCGAGTACCTCTACGAGCGGGCCCGAGCGCTGCACGAGCGAGGGCATGACGCCGGTCGCAGGCGGCGCGCTCGCTGGCGCTGGACCGCTGGGCACAGTGGGGTGAGGGCGAGCGGCTGGCGGTCAACATCGCCACGATCTTTCGCGAGCTGGACGGCGGTGTCGAGTCGGCCGGGCCGCTGGTCGCCTTCCAGCAGATGGCCGAGCTGTCGCGCGATCGCTGAGTCAGCGGGGCATGGCCGATCCAGCGTGGCACCCGGTCACGGGCGCTCGAACGCGTACTCCTCCCAGTCTGCGATCCGGCGGTAGCCGACCTCGGCGTAGATCTTGTTCGAAGTCGGGTTTGCGAGGTCAGTGAACAGCGTGCAGCGCGTGGCGCCGCCAGCCAGCGCCCGCCGGCTGACCTCGGCGACCGCCATCCCGGCATAGCCACGCCGGCGCTTGTCAGGCGGGGTGTAGACCGGGCCGATCCTGACCACGCCCGCGACCGGGAGTGAGATCGCGACCAGCGACACCGGGCCGCCGTCGTCCCACACGAGGACGCAGTCGTCCTCGAGCCGGGCGTCGACAGTCGCCGCCGCGCGTGGGGCGCCGGCGGAGTCGGCCTCGGCCGCGAATGCCCGCCACCACTCGATCATCAGCTCGCGCTCCGAGCGCTGCGCGAGCCGCAGCCGCCCGGCCGGCGGCCGGGGCGGGTCGACGACCACCTCGAGCTCGTGGATCGCCATCTCGCGCAGCCTGCGGGCCGCACCGCCGGTTCGTGCCCGCCACGCGTCGGCGATCGCCGTCGCAATCTCAGGCCCGCCGTTGCAACCGGGCAGTTCGGAATCACGATCTAGCCAGGCGCCGACCAGCCGATCCGCGGCGGCCGGCTCGAAATTGCTGACGAGCAGGCCGTAGGGCGCCGTGCGCATCGCCACCGCGTCGACGGAGCCGTCGGCGGCCGGGCGGTAGGCGAACGTCGGAGCGACGTCGTCGTAGCGGCCATCGAGCACGGCGAGCAGGACGGTCGCGATCACGTTGCACTCGATCCGCGGCTCGACGAACTCCCAGGCGTGATCCCGGAACTCGGTCGCGTCTGTGGTGATCACGAACTCCATTCGCGCGACGCATGTTGACCGATTGCTCCGCCCCGCTACGGCAGGGGCGCACCGAGCAGAGCCAGCGCGGCGCCGAGCACCGCGGCGCTGACCAGCGTCAGCACGACGCCGCGGCGCAACACGAGCAGCGCGAGCGCGGCCAGCGCCAGGATCCCGAACTGCCACGCCTCGCCGAGCGCGCCCGCGAGCGGGATCGCTGCGCCGAAGATCGCGCCGACCGCCGCCGGCCCGGCGCCATCGAGAAACGCGCGCGGACCCGGGCTCGCGCGGAGCGCCTCGAATCGCCTGCCACCGACGAGGATGAAGCAGAACGACGGCGCGAACGCCACCACCGCGGCGAGGATCGCGCCGCCGATGCCGAGCGCCGCGTAGCCGACCGCGGCGACGGTTGCGACCACCGGCCCGGGAGTGATCTGACCAAGCGCCACCGCAGCCAGGAACTGCTGATTGGTCATCCAGTGGTGGACATGGACGGCGTCGCCCTGCATCAGCGGGACGATCACGAAGCCGCCGCCGAACGAGAGCGCGCCGACCTTCAACGCCGTCCAGGCGACGGCTCCGGCGCCGCCGGTCGCGACGGCGGCCGGGATCACGATCAGCGCGGGTGTCCCGTTCAGCGCGCCCCGCTGGAGCAGGAGCTCAAGCACTCCGCAGGCGAGCAGCACCAGGACCAGGTAGGGACCGATCAGCGCCGCCGAGGCGCCGCCCGCCAGCAGGTAAACCACCCAGCGTTTCTCGCCCCCACCCCGCTCTCGAGCCCGCGTGCGGCTCGGGCCGACAAGATCGCTCGCCGCCCGCACCGCCACGGCTGCCACCGCGGCTCCCGCCCCGGCGCCCGCGCCGCGCAACCAGGTCGGCGGCGTGTGCGCGAGCACCGCGCCGGAGACGGCAATGATCATCGCGACCGCCGGAACGATGAATCCGAGCCCACCGACGATCGCCCCAGCCGGCCCCGCGACCCGCCAGGCACAGAGGATCGCGAGCTGCGTCGAGGCGGGCCCGGGCAGCATCCCGCAGGCGGCGTTGGCGTCCTCGAACGCTCGCGCGTCGAGCCACCGCCTCCGGTTGACGACCAGTTCGCGTAGCAGCGCGATGTGCGCCGGCGGCCCGCCGAACCCGGTGATGCCGATTCGCGTCCACTCGCGCGCGACCGTCGCGAGCGAGACATGACCCGGCTGCGGTTCGGCCTGCGCCCGCGCTTGCGACACAGCTGGAGCTTCGCAGACACCGCGTCGGGCGATGTATAAGTCGAGCCAGTGAGCGCCAACGGACTCCCGATCCTCTGGCAGCTCGAGCTCTCGCACTACAACGAGAAGGTCCGCTGGGCGCTGGACTACAAGCGGATCCCGCATCTGCGGCGCTCGCTGCTGCCGGGCGTGCACGCGTTCGTCGCGCGGCGGCTGAGTGGTGGCTTGACGACTCCGGTCCTGACGCTGGACGGGCGCTCGATCGGCGACTCGACGGCGATCATCGCGGCGCTCGAACAGCGCTGGCCCGACCCGCCTCTGTACCCGGCTGACTCCGACGAGCGGCGCCGCGCGCTCGAGCTCGAGGAGTACTTCGACGAGCAGCTCGGTCCCCATATCCGGCGCGCGGTCTACGCCGTGTTGCTCAAGCGGCCCGACATCGTCGTGCCGCTGTTCACCCACGGGCAGCGGCTGGCCGGCCCGCGCGCTGGTGCGGACCGCGTTTCCGGCGCTGACCGTGGTCATGCGCCGGCGGATGCGGATCTACGAGGACGATGCGCGCGAGAGCCGGGAGCGGATCGTCGCCGCGATCGAAAGGCTCGAGGCCGAGCTGTCGCCAAGCGGCTACCTGGTCGGCGACTCGTTCACGGTCGCCGACCTGACCGCGGCCTCGCTGATGTACCCGATCGTCCTCCCGGCCGAGTTCCCGTACCCGTCAGCGACCGAGGTCCCGAGCCGAGGGCCGGGAGTTCCTCGGCGCAGCTCGCGGCCAGACCGGGCGGCGGCTGGGTCGCCGAGACCTACCGGCGCCACCGCCGGCCACCCGACTTCACAGCTGCGGCTGGCGCGCGTCCGTAACCTTGACGTCGGCCGGGAAGCGCTCCGCCGCCTCTTCGGATAGTGCGATCAGCGCCAGGCCCACGTCGCGAGCGTCGTCGAGCAACCGCTCCCGCTCGCGCCAGACCGAGTCAGTCTCGTTGTCGAGCTCCTGCAGGCGCCGCTTGGCCTCGGCGGTTATCGCCTCGGCGTTCGATGCGGCGTCGGCCAGACAGCGGTCGGCCTGCTCCTGCGCGAGCCGCGTGGTCTCGTGCGCCTGGCCGTGGGCGACGACGAGGATCGAAGCAGTCTGCTCGCCGAGCCGCTCGATCTCGTTCGTGATTGACATCGCCGGATTGCTGTCGCGAAGCTCGGCGAGCTCGTGCTCGAGCTCGGCGATCCGCTCGTCGACCGCGCCTCGGTTGTAGCCGATCGGTCCGATCGGGAAGCGGTCGTCGGCGCTGGGCGGCGGGACGTCGGCGACGACGTCGCCCCCGGGGGCGTCAGCCGTGGCGGGCTCGCCCGGATCGAACTCGTGATGATTGATCGGTCCGCGGTCGAGGTTGTGCAGCGCACGCGTTACGCGCGCCCGGAACCCGGCCAGGCGCTCGCCGACGGTCGGCGGCTGCTCCTGCTCGCCCGCGTCGAAGGGTTCTTCGCCATGCTCGAACCCGGCCTTGGTCTCCTCAATCGCCTCGAAGCCGGCCTGCGCCTGCTCGATCGGACTGAACGCCTCCGTCTTGCCCTCGTCGTATGTCCCGCTCGGTCTGCCGAAGGAGCTCATCACCCTGACTCCTTGAACTCGCGAACGGAGCGCTGTTCGCCACCAGCGCCCCCATCCCTGTCAGTGCACGAAGCCGGTCAGCCGGCCGGTGCGGCCACTCGCGCCGCCGCCGCGCGGGCGAGCGCAGCGTGGTGGCGCCCGGCGCCGCCGAGCAGGGCAGCGTCGAGCTGCGCGCGCTTGTAGAGCCAGTGGACGTCGGCCTCCCAGGTGAAGCCGATCCCGCCATGAGCCTGGATCGCGCTGGCCGCCACCTCGCGGCCGCCCGCTGCCGCCGCCGCGGCGGCGAGCGCCGCCGCCTCGCCGAGCCGCTCGGGATCGGCTTCGGCCGCCCAGGCCGCGAAGTACGCGGTCGAGCGCGCGCTTTCGGTTTGCAGCAGCATCTGCGCGCAGCGGTGGCTGACCGCCTGAAAGGAACCCACGGGCACCCCGAACTGCTTGCGTTCCTTCACGTACTCGAGCGTCATCTCGAGAGCCCGCTGGCAGACGCCGACGACCTCCGCCGAGACGCCGGCAAAGACGCGCGCCGCCGCCCCCGACCCGAGCGGCTCGCCGTCGCCGATCACCCGCGCGAAGCGACGGGTCGGGTCAATCGTGACCACCGTCTCGGTCGTCGGCTCGGTGATCAGCCGGGCGTCGTCGCGGTCGAGTAGCACCACGACCGCCGCGCCGTCACCGTCGGCGGCCAGCTCGGCGGTCGCCGATGCCCGGCCGTCAGCTCGCCGAGGCGAGGCCCGGAAGCCAGCGCTCTGCGCTGCTCGTCGGTGCCTGCCGCCTGGATCACCGCCGCGGCGAGCGCGGTCGACAGAAACGGTGTCGCAGCGCAGGCGTAGCCGAGTTCCTCGAGCAGGACCGCCAGCTCGACCGCCCCAGCCCCTGGCCGCCGTAGGCCTCGTCGACCGCGATCCCTGGCCAGCCGAGCTCGACGATCTCCTTCCACAGCGCCGCGTCGTAGCTCCCGGCCTCGGCCGCCTCGCGCACCTTGGCCATCGGCGAGCGCGCGCTCGAGCAGCTCGCGCGCGACGTTCTTGATCTCGGGCTGGTCCTCGGTCAGGTCGAAGTCCATGTGTCCCCAATGAGCCTTTGGCAGGCCGAGCACGCGCTCGGCGACGATGTTCTTGAGCACCTCGGTGGTCCCGCCCTCGATCGAGTTGCCTCGCGCGCGCAGCAGCTCGTAGGCCCAGCGGCCCCCGGCATCAGCGCGTCGGCCCGAGCACGTCGGCCGCGAACTGGGTCAGCTGCTGGTTGGTCTCAGACCACATCCACTTCGTCAGCGAGCCCTCGGGCCCCGGCTGTCCGTACTTCTGGATCGCGGTCAGCCCGCGGTAGGCGGTCAGCCGCAGGACCTCGGCCTTCAGGTGCAGCTCGCCGAGGCGATCGGCGATCACCGGGTCGTCGAGCAGGCCGCGCTCGGCGGCTTCGTCGATCAGGCGGTCCAGCGTCTGGCGCAAGCGGACCTGGAGGAAGAAGGCGAGGCCGGCGCGCTCGTTCATGAGCGTCGTCAGCGCGACCTTCCAGCCGTTGCCGACGCCGCCAAGCACGTTCTCGTCCGGGATCCGGGCGCCGTCGATGAACAGCTCGTTGAACTCGCGCTCGCCGGTGATCTGTCGCAGCGGCCGGACCTGGACCTCCTCCTGCTCCATGTCCATCACGAAGTAGGTGAGGCCCTTGTGCTTGGGAACGTCGGGGTCCGTGCGCGCGACCAGCATGCACCAGCGCGAGTACTGGGCGCCGCTGGTCCAAACCTTCTGGCCTGACACGATCCACTCGTCGCCCTGCTTGACCGCGCGGGTCTTGAGGCTGGCGAGGTCCGAGCCGGCGTCGGGCTCGGAGAAACCCTGACACCAGATCTCCTCGGCGGTCAGGATCGGGGTCAGGAGACGGTCCTTCTGTTCCTGGGTTCCCCAGGTCATGATCGTCGGTCCGGCGAGCAGCAGGCCGAGCACGTTGGCCGGCAGCGGCGAACCCGAGCGCGCGAGCTCCTCGTAGAAGATCGCCGACTCGGTCAGGGTCGCGCCGCGGCCCCCGTACTCGACCGGCCAGTGGACCGCGGCCCAGCCGCCCTTGGCCAGGTCACGCTGGAAGTCGCGGCGCCATGCATAGTGCGCGTCCTCGTCGCCCTCGGGCTCGGGGCCGGTGTCGTGGGAATCAAACCACGCGCGCAGCTCGTCGCGGAATGCCAGCTCGGTCTCGTTGAACGTCAAGTCCATTCCGTCTCTCACTCAGTCATTGCGATTCAGGGGTCCCGCGACGATAACCAGTCCCGGCGCGCGACGCTGACAGCAGCTCGCGCTCGCGTTCGGGCGAGAGCCCCAGGGCCCGGCCGACGAACCTGGTGCCGCCGAGCACCAGCAGCTTAGGCGCGCTCACGTCCGCCGTCCCGCGGTCATGCGACAAGCTCCAACGCCTGCGGCTCGGCGGGCGAGATCTCCTCGAGCCGGTCGACGTCCGCGAGCGCCGGGAAGAATCGCCGCCAGGTGACCGCGAGCAGAACCGTGATCGCCCCTCCACCGACGACCGCCGGCACTGTCCCGACCACGAACGCCGCGAGCCCGGACTCGAACGCGCCGAGCTCGTTCGAAGCGCTGATGAACACCATCTCGATTGCGTTGACGCGACCGCGCAGGCGGTCCGGGCTCGCCAGCGCGACGATCGTCGAGCGAATGTTCATGCTGTAGAGGTCGACGAAGCCGCCGACCGCGAGCGCCACGAGCGACAGCCAGTAGACGCGCGAGAGCCCGAAGACGATGATGCTGGCGCCGTAGACCCCGACCACAATCAGCAGCAGGCGTCCGGCGCGAGCGCCGATCGGATGGCGCGTGATCACCGCAGCGGCGAGCAGCGCGCCGACCGCCGGAGCGGCGCGAAGCACTCCGAGGCCCGTGGGTCCGACGTGCAGGATCGAGCTGGCGAACACGGGTAGCAGGGCGACCGCGCCGCCGAACAGGACCGCGAGCAGGTCGAGCAGGATCGCGCCCAGCAGGACCGGCGTCCGGCGCACGAAGCGCAGGCCTTCGAGCACGCTGCGCAGGCTCGTCGGCTCGCCGCCGGCCGACACCCCCGCAGCCGGTTGGGAGCGGATCGCGATCGCGCTGCAGGCGGCGAACACACACGTCGTCGCCGACAGCGAGTAGACCAGCGCCGGCGACGTGCCGTAGAAAAAGCCGCCAATCGCGGGGCCGATCACCTGGCCGGCCTGGCCCGCGATCGAGCGCAGCGTCATCGCGCTCTGCAGCAGGTCGACGCTGACCAGGGTGGGCGGCATCGCGCGCGCCGACGGGGTGCCGAGCGCGACGGACGTGCCGGCGCCGGCCGCCAGCGCGAGATACGGCCACACCTGCGTCGTGCCCGACGAGCTCGAGCAGCGCCAGCCCGGCGCCAACGCACGCGCCGAGCAGCAACGACCCTGCGAACACCAGCCGCCGCGGGAACCGATCGGCGAGGTGCCCCGCCGGGAGCGCCAGCAGCAGCAGCGGCACGAACTCGGCCAGCCCGATCCAGCCGAGGTCGAGCGTGCTGTGATGCAGGTTGTAGACCTCCCACCCAAGCGCCACCTCGAGCATCTGGAGGCTGATGTTGCTGCCGAGCTGCGCCAGCCACCAGAGGCGGAAATCGCGCTCGGCCAGCGCCGGACCGAAGCGATTCAAGCGGGGGTGCGCGCCTGCTCGTCTGGCTCGCTCGGCGGCGCTGCGACACCATCGCCGGCCGCCGTCGCAGCGCTTCCGTCAGCGCCCGCCGCCCTCGCCGCGCCGCCCTCGATGTGGATCCGCGGCAGCCGGGTATCGAGCGCCTTTGGGAACCGCCAGGTGGCCGGACCGAGCAGCTCGAGCACCGCGGGCAGCATCACGCAGCGGACCACCAGCGCGTCGAGGAACACCGCCGCCGCGAGCCCGAAGCCGAACTCCTTGACCGAGCGCTCGTCGCCGAGCATGAACGACAGGAACACGCAAATCATGATCGCCGCGGCAGCCGTGATCACGCGGCCGGTGAACGCGATCCCGTCCGCGACCGCCTGGGTGGCGTCGCCGTGGCGCACCCACTCCTCGCGCACGCGCGAAATCAGGAACACCTCGTAGTCCATCGACAGCCCGAACACGACCGCGAACATCAGCACCGGGACCCACGGCTCCACCGGGCCCGGGGAGATCCCGAGCGGACCGGCAAGCAGTCCCTCCTGGAAGACGAGCACCGTGACACCCAGCGCGCCGCCGATGCTGAGCAGGTTCATCAGGCCTGCTTGCAGCGGGATCACGAGCGAGCGGAAGATCACCAGCAACAGCAGCGCCGACAGCACGACCACGATCCCGATGAACAGCGGCAGCTTGCTCGCGAGCACGTTCGAGAAGTCGATCGAGCCGGCGGTGAATCCCCCCACCAGCGCGTCGACGTGCAGCGAGCTCTTCAGCGGCGGCAGCACCTCGTGTCGCAACTGGTTGACGAGGTTCGTGGTCGCGGCCGCCTGCGGCGCCGACGCCGGGTATGCCTCCATCACCGCCACCTGACCCGAGGGTGCGACCCGCGGCGGCGTCACCGCGACGACGTCGGGCGTGTGAGCGATCGCGCTGCGGATCTCCGGCAGGGCGGTGCCGGCGGGCGCCCCGTGGAGCTCGACCGCGACCAGCAGCGGACCGTTGAAGCCCGGCCCGAAACCCTGTGAGAGCAGGTTAAAAGCGGTGTAGCTGCTCGTGTTGGACGGGTCATTGCCGGCGTCACTCGAGTCCAGGCGCATCGACAGCAGCGGGATCAGGCAGACGAGCATCACGGCGACCGATGCGATCGCCAGCGGCCATGGATGGGCCTGGACCATCAGGCTCCACCGTCGCCAGGCCGATTCCCGGGGTGCTTGACCCCGAGCTTCGCGGCGGCGGGCGGCGCGCGAGGGACGCACGACCCGGTGGCCCCAGCGCGACAGCAGCGCCGGCAGCACGGTCAGCGAGGCGCAGAGCACCATCAGCACCGCGAGCACCGAGGCGATCGCGAGCCCGTACATGAAGTTGACGCCGGTCGCGAACATGCCCAGCAGCGCGATCACAACCGTCGCTCCGGCGAGCAGGACCGCCCGGCCCGAGGTGTCCATCGCCCCGATCACGGCGGCGGTCACGTCGCCGTTGTGGGCGTAGTTCTCCCTGAACCGGGTGACGATGAACAGCGCGTAGTCGATGCCAACGCCGAGCCCGATCATGATCGCCAGCTCCGGCGCGACGCTCGACATGTCAGTGATGTGCGTCGCCAGACCCACGAGCGCGATCCCGGTCACCAGCCCGAGCCCGGCCGTGATCAGCGGCATCCCGGCGGCGACCAGCGAGCCAAAGGTCAGCAGCAGGATGATCATCGCCGCTGCGATTCCGACCGCGGTCGCCGGACCGATGTTGAAGCCCTCGGCCTGCTCGATCACCTGGCCACCCGCCGCCACGGTCAGGCCGGGGACCTTGATCTGATTGATCGCATTGAGCACCGGCTGGCCGGTCTTGTCGGGCAGCAGGTTCGCGCGCTTGTCGTAGTTGACGGTCGCGAACGCCGTGTGCTTGTCACGCGAGACCTCGACCGCGCCATCGGGGCCGTACGGGCTGACGACGCTGACGACGTGCGGCATCTTGGCGACCTTCCCGAGCAGCGGCTCGATCGCCGAGCGCACCGCAGCCGAATCGACGGTGCCGTTGGCGCTGTGGAAGACAATCGTGTCGACGTCGCCGCTCTGGGACTTGAACTCGCTTGTCAGCAGGTCCGTGACCCGCTGGGCCTCGGTCCCGGGCAGGCTGAAGTTGGTCGAGTACTGACGGCCGACCGCAGACGCGATCACGGTCGTCGCGACGGCGACTGCGATCCACCCCACGACCACCCAACGCCGATGGGCGATGCACCAACGACTGAGCCCTACCACGACTCACACTTTAGAGGGAGGGCGCCGCGTGCCCTGTGAACGCGGCGTGTCCGCCACGGCAGAGCCCCGTGCCGGCGCTGCTAGGTTGGGCGATATGTCCGTCGTTGGTGTGCCCTCGCCCCGCCGGGATTCCGAGCCAAAGGTACGCGGCAACACGCGGTTTGCGGCCGACATGCCGGTGGTCGGGCTGCTGCACGCCCGCCTCGTGCTGGCGCACGATGCGCACGCGATGATCGCGCGGATCTCGACCGATGCCGCGCGCGCGCTGCCCGGTGTCGTCGCCGTCCTGACCGCCGCCGATCTGCCGCTCAAAGCCTCCGGCCCGGGACGGCTCTACGAGCCGCTCGCGCGCGAGGAGGTCGTCTACGCCGGCCAGCCCGTGGCCGTCGTGGTCGCCGAGAGCGAGGCGATCGCGGAGGACGGCACCGAGCTGGTCGAGGTCGAGCTCGAGCCGCTCGAGGCCGTGATCGAACTCGAGGCGGCCGCCCGAGCCGGCGCGCCGCTCGCGCGGATCAAAGCTACGGCCGCCGGCGAGGGCGCTGACATGGGCGACGCCCACGCAGCCGTCGCGGCCGGCAGCCTCGGCGCGGACGAGGATCTGTCCGAGAACGTGCTCGGCACGGCGAAGCTTGAGCACGGTGATATCGACGCAGCGCTCGCGGCCAGTCATGCGGTCGCGCGCGGCACCTTCAGGACGCCGTGGATGTACCAGGGCTACATCGAGACCCAGACCGGAACCGCGTGGCTGCAACCAGACGGCGAGCTCGTCATCTCGGCAGCCACACAGGCGCCGTTCTCGATGCGTGACTCGCTTGCGAAGCTGCTCGGGCTGCCGGTCGAGAGCATCCGCATCCGCTCCGAGAACCTCGGCGGCGCGTTTGGCGGCAAGTTCGGTCTGATCGAGCCGCTCGTCGGTGCCGTCGCGCTCGCGGTCGGTCGTCCGGTCCGCCTGGCGATGACCCGCAGCGAGGACATGCTGGCCACTAACCCAGCACCCGCCGAGGTGCTGACGCTCGAGCTCGGAGCCAACCGTGATGGGACGCTCACGGGTATCCGCTCCCGGGTGCTGGTCGACGGCGGCGCCAGCGAGGAGGCCGGGTTCGAGTCGATCGCGGCGATGCTGTCCGCCGGGCCCTATCGCTGGGACGCCTACGAGCTGACCGGGCTTGGAATCGCGACAAATCGGGTCACGCCGGGCGCCTACCGCGCTCCGACCGCACCGCCGGCAGCGTTCGCGGTCGAGTCCCTGATTGACGAGCTCGCCGCCGAGCTCGGGCTCGATCCGCTCGAGCTGCGGCTGCGCAACGTCGCCGACGAGGGCGACCGCGCGCCGTCGGGCCAGACATTCCCGATCTTCGGCGCCCGCGCGTGCCTCGAGCGCGTGCGTGACCACCCGCTCTGGTCGCTGCGCGGCGAGGTCGCGGACGGCGAGGGGATCGGCGTCGCGATCGGCTGGTGGCCGGGCGGCTACGAGCCCGCAGCCGCCGCCTGTCGGCTTGACCACGACGGCAATCTGACCGTGATCACGGGGGCGGCAGACATGAGCGGCGTCGAGTCTGGCTTCGCGACGATCGCGGCCGAGGCGTTCGGCCTCGATCCAAGCCGGGTCCGAGTCGTCCGCGCCGACACCTCGAGCGCTCCATACGCCGGCTCGAGCGGTGGCAGCAAGGTCACCTACACCGTCGGCCGCGCGGTGCAGCGGGCAGCCGAGCAAGCACGCGAGCGGCTGCTAGAGATGGCGGCCGAGGAACTCGAGATCGCACCCGAGGACCTCGAGATCGTCGACGGCACAGTCCGCCCCCAGGGCGTGCCGGCGCGTGCGGTTCCGATCGCGGAGCTGGCCGCGGAGATCCTGCAGTTCGGCAGCCCGCATCCGCCGGTCGAGGGGCACGGGCGCGTCGCACAGCCACAGGCCCCGCAGGCGGCCGCCCACCTCTCCCACGTCCGAGTCGACCCGGACACGGGCGCCGTGACCCTGCTGCGCCACGTCGTCGCCCAGGACGTCGGCCGGGCGCTGAACCCGGCGCTGGTCGAGGGTCAGATGCAGGGCGGAGCGGCCCAGGGACTCGGGTGGGCGCTGCTCGAGGAACTGGCCCACGACAGTCATGGCCAGCTGACGACCGGCACGTTCGTCGACTACGGCCTGCCGACCGCCGTCTTCACGCCCGCGATCGACACTGAGATCGTCGAGGTCCCGGTACCCGAGGGCCCATTCGGCGCCAAGGGCGTCGGCGAGGCGCCGGTCGTCGGGGCCCCCGGAGCGGTCGCAAACGCGATCGCCGCGGCCACCGGCGGGGTCCGCATGCGCCGGCTCCCGATGACCCCCGAGCGCGTCTGGCGCGAGCTCCACGGCAACGGCAGCTAGCGCCGGCTCAGCTGTGGCGTCGGTCAACGAGACTGTGGCGGTCACGGTTGCCGGACGCAGAATCGAAACGGCGCAGTGGGCCGGCGACGATCGCCGCGCGGCGATCGTGATGCTGCACGAAGGGCTGGGATCGGTGGGTCGGTGGCGCGAGTTCCCGGCAGCGCTCGCGAGCGCGACCGGGCAGCGCGTGATCGCGTTCTCGCGCTTTGGCCACGGCCGCTCGCAGCGGAGTCCCTGGCCCGCCGACGTGATGGGCTTTCACCACCGCGAGGCGCTGACGATGCTCCCCGAGTTGCTCGACGTGCTCGCGGTGCGCGGCCCGTTGCTCGTCGGTCATAGCGACGGCGCGTCGATCGCGCTGATCCACGCCGGCCACCATCAGGTCGCCGGGCTGGTGCTGCTCGCACCGCACGTGTTCGTCGAGCCGCTGACGATCGAGTCGATCCGCAAAACGCGCGAGGACTACCTGAGCGGAGAGCTTCGCGAGCGCATGTCACGCCACCACGACGACGTCGACGCCGCCTTCCGGGGCTGGTGCGAGATGTGGCTGGACCCGCGCTTCGCCGCCTGGAACCTTGAGGACGACGCGGCACTGGTCACCGCCCCGACGCTGCTGATCCAGGGCGCCGACGATCCCTACGGGACGCTCGAGCAGCTCGATCGGATCGAGGCGCGGCTGCGCGGCCCGATGACCCGGATCGTGGTCGCAGGAGGCCACAGCCCGCACCTCGAGGCCGGCGACGAGGTTGTGGCCGCGATCGCCCGGTTCGCGTCGGCTAGCTTGTAGGCGCAATGGACCCGCTGACCGCGATTCCGGAGGGATTCGAGCCCGTGATCGCGCTCGATCGCTGCTTTGACGCGGTCTACGGGCTCGAGGTGCTCGACGACGGCGGCCACGGCGGCGACGGCGGCCGCGGCGGCGATGGCCGCGGCGGCGAAGTGAGCGGCGTGCTGCGCGCCCGGGTCGCGATCCGCGATGAGCTGCGTCAGCAGTTCGGGCTCGTGCACGGCGGCGTCGTCGCCGCGCTCGCCGAAGCGCTCGCCTCACGGGGAACGTGGCTGGCTGTCTACCGCGACGGCAAGGTCGTGATGGGGATGTCGAACGAGACCAACTTCATGCGCCCGCTGCTCGAGGGCCACATTCACGCGAGTGCGCGAGCGCGCCACGAGGGGCGGACGCGTTGGGTGTGGGAAGTCGAGGCGCGCGACGACGACGGCCGGCTGTGCGCGGTCACGATCGTGAACATCGCGGTCCGCGACGCGGGCTAGCCACTTGCACCGGATGAACCGTCGTGGCGTGAAGGCCGCTCGCGCGAGGCTACGGGTACGCCGGCGGACATTTCCCAGCGCGCACCCGGCACTCCGAGGGTGCTCGCTCTACAAGTTCCGGGGGGTGGTCATTACACAGCGAGGTCCCCGCTCTCGGAAGGTGCTCGCTCTACAAGCCCCAGAGGCGCCGCGGCGACAGGCTCGCCGGGGCGCCAGCGCGCGATCGCGACCCCGGCCAGGCACAGCAGGCCACCGGGCAGCGCCAGCAGCGGGGGCACCTCGCCGAGGATCACCCAGCCGAGCAGCAGTGCCATCGGCGGCACCAGATAGGTCGTCGACCCCATCCGCCCGGCGCTCGTGTGTGACAGCGCATACGCCCAGGTCACGAACCCGATCGCGGTCGGCGCCAGCCCGAGGTACACCGTCCAGGCGATCGCCGGCGCGCCCGCATGACCAAGCTCGTGGGCGAGCGACGGCGCGTAGGGTAGGCAACTGATTGCTCCGACGGTGCAAGCGAGCCAGGTCACGGCCAACGGCGAGGCGTGGCGGAGGACCGGCTTCTGGGCCACCACGCCGCCCGCGTAGCCGAGCGCGGCGACGATGCAAAGCGCCGCGCCGAGGCCCGCGTCGTTGCTGTGCTTGGAGGTCGCGATCGCGATCAGGGCCGCGCCCGAGAACGAGACCACGCAGCCGAGCAGCAGCAGCCGGGGAAAGCCCTCGTTGAGCAGCATTCCCGCGAGGATCGCGATGAAGATCGGACCGACGTTGACCAACAGCGCAGCGATCCCCGCATCGAGGTGACGCTCGGCGGCGTTCAGCGCGACGTTGTAGAGACCGAACCACAGCAGGCCGCAGACGACGATTCCCGCCAGCGCGCGGCGCGGCGGCATCGGCTCACGCCGCGCGAGCACGAGCGCCCCGAGTGCGAGGCTGCCGACGATCAGCCGGCCGAGCGCCAGCGCCCCTGGGTCCAGGTGACGGCCCGCAGAGCGGATCCCGACGAACGCCGACGACCACAGCAGGACCGAGGTCGCCGCCGCCAGCAGCACACGTGGGTTCTCGCCAATTGGGCCGCGCCGAGCCATCGGTCCTATTGAACGCGAGCGCGCAAGCGAACGTGAGATCGGCCGTCAGGTAGCGACGTAGGCAGCGAGGTGCTCGCCGGTGAGCGTGGAGCGGTCCGCGACGAGGTCGGCGGGGGTGCCTTCGAAGACGATCCGGCCCCCGTCGTGGCCGGCGCCGGGACCGAGGTCGATGATCCAGTCGGCGTGCGCCATCACCGACTGCTGGTGCTCGATCACGATCAGCGATTTGCCGGAGTCGACGAGCCGGTCGAGCAGGCCGAGCAGCTGCTCGACGTCGGCGAGGTGCAGGCCCGTGGTCGGCTCGTCGAGGACGTAGACGCCGGGTGGGTGGGGTCCTTTGTCGGCCATGCGGGTGGCGAGTTTGAGCCGCTGCTGCTCGCCCCCGGAGAGCGTCGTCAGCGGCTGACCGAGGCTGAGGTAGCCGAGCCCGACGTCGGCGAGCCGCTCGAGGATCCCGTGCGCGGCCGGCGTTCGCGCCTCGCCGTCGCTGAAGAACCGCTCGGCTTCGGTCACGGACATCGCGAGCACCTCGCTGATGTCGCGGCCGCCGAGGTGGTGGTCCAGCACCGAGGCCTCAAAGCGCTTGCCCCCGCACTCCTCGCAGATGGTGGCGACGCTGGCCATGATCGCGAGGTCCGTGTAGATCACGCCGGCACCCTTGCAGTTGGGGCAGGCGCCCTCGGAGTTGGCGCTGAACAGGGCGGGCTTGACGCCGTTGGCCTTCGCGAACGCGGTGCGGATCGGGTCCAGCAGCCCGGAGTACGTGGCCGGGTTGCTCCGCCGCGAGCCGCGGACCGCCGCCTGGTCGATTGACACCACTCCGTCGCGCCCGGACACCGAGCCGTTGATCAGCGAGCTCTTTCCCGACCCGGCCACGCCGGTCACTACCACCAGCACGCCGAGCGGAATGTCGACGCTGATGTTCTGCAGGTTGTGGATGCTGGCGCCGCGCACCTCGAGGGCACCGGACGGCGTGCGCACCGACGGCTTCAGCGAGGCGCGGTCGTCCAGGTGCCGGCCGGTGAGCGTGCCGCTGGCCCGCAGCCCCTCGACGGTGCCCTCGAACACCACCTCGCCGCCCTCGGCGCCGGCGCCCGGACCGAGATCGACGACGTGGTCGCCGATCGCGATCGCCTCCGGTTCGTGCTCCACCACGAGCACCGTGTTGCCCTTGTCTCGCAGCCGCAACAACAGGTCGTTCATCCGCTGGATGTCGTGCGGGTGCAGTCCGATCGTCGGCTCGTCGAAGACATAGGTGACGTCCGTGAGTGAAGAGCCGAGGTGGCCGACCATCTTGACGCGCTGCGCCTCACCGCCCGACAGCGTTCCCGACCGTCGGTCGAGCGAGAGGTAGCCCAGGCCGATCTCCACGAACGAGTCGAGCGTCTGCTGAAGCGCGGCGAGCAACGGCGCCACGGACGGTTCGTCCAGGCCGCGGATCCACTCGGCGAGGTCACTGATCTGCATCGCGCAGGCGTCGGCGATGCTGATCCGCTTGATCTTCGACGATCGCGCCTCCTGGCTGAGCCGGGTGCCGCCGCAGTCGGGGCAGGCGGCGAACGTGACCGCCCGATCCACGAACGCCCGGACGTGCGGCTGCATCGCCTCCTTGTCCTTGGACAGCATCGACTTCTGGATCCGTCCGATCAGCCCCTCATAGGTCATGTTGATGCCGGCGATCTTCATCCTCGCCGGCTCGTGGTGGAGGAAGTCGTGCAACTCCTTCTTGGTGTACTTGCGGATCGGCTTGTCGGGGTCCACGAAACCGGACTCGCTGTAGAGCCGATAGTTCCAGCCGCCCGCCTTGTAGCCGGGGATCGTGAGCGCGCCCTCGGCGAGCGACTTGGAGTCGTCGTAGAGCTGGGTCAGGTCGAGATCGGACACCGTGCCCAGGCCTTCGCAGTGCGGACACATGCCACCGGCGCGCGTGAAGCTCCGGGTCACGGGCTTGCCGTCTCCGCGCTGCACCGTGATCTCGCCGCTCGCCTTGACCGATGGGACGTTGAACGAGAACGCGTTGGGCGAGCCGACGTGCGGCTTCCCGAGCCGGCTGAACAGGATCCGCAGCATCGCGTTGGCGTCAGTGGCGGTGCCAACAGTGGAGCGGACGTCCCCACCCATCCGCTGTTGGTCGACGAGGATCGCGGTCGTCAGCCCTTCGAGGACGTCGACCTCGGGCCTCGCCAGCGTCGGCATGAAGCCCTGCACGAACGCGCTGTAGGTCTCGTTGATCAGCCGCTGGGACTCCGCGGCGATCGTGCCGAACACCAGCGAGCTCTTGCCCGACCCCGAGACGCCGGTGAACACCGTCAGACGGCGCTTCGGGAGCTCGACGCTGACGTCCTTGAGGTTGTTCACCCGCGCGCCGAGCACGCGGAGCAGGTCGTGGCTGTCAGCAGCGCGCACTCATGGGTCCTGTAGCAGCCCGAGGACGTTGCCATCGGGGTCAGTGACGGTGGCCACCAGGCGCCCGCCACCGACGTCACGCGGAGACTCGTTCACGGTCGCACCCGCGGCGGTCACCTCGGCCAGCTTCGCCTCGATGTCCGACACGTGCCAGTAGGCCACCGGTGAGGTCATACCCTGCGGTCCACCGCCGGGCACCAGCCCGATGTGCTGGCCCGCGGCATCGAAGCCGACGTAGTAGTCCGAGTCGTGCTGTGGCGGCATGCCGAGCAGGGCGGTGTACACCGGCTTGGCCGCCGCCAGATCCGACACGGGATGCAGCACGGTCTTGATTCCCTGATTGGAAGAACTGGTCATGGTCACTCCTGAAATCGTGGTCAGATCGACCCGGTGTCAACGGTCCTACAGGACGAGCCGCGAGGAGGCGAAGCACGATCTCGCCCTGATCAGCGCGTCAGATCGGACTCAGCGCTGTTCGATGATTCGCAGCAGGTTCCCCGCAGGATCGCGGACGGCGCAGTCGCGAACTCCATACGGCTGCTCGGTCGGCTCCTGGACGACCTCGGCGCTGGCCTGCAGTCGCTCGAAGGTGCCGTCGAGGTCGGCGGTCGCAAAGTTGAGGTGGCCGTAGGTGCCCTTCGCCATCATCTCGACGATCGTCCGCCGCTCGTCGTCGGTGATGCCGGGGTCTGCGGCCGGCGGATGCAGGACGATCGACGTGCCGGGCTGGTTTGCGGGGCCGACCGTGATCCAGTGCATCCCGCCGTACTCGACCTTGTTGCGGACCTCGAAGCCGAGCGTGTCTCGATAGAAGGCCAGGGCTGCGTCCGGGTCGTCGTGCGGGAGGTAGGTCTGGTGAATGGTGATGTCCATGACGGTGATGCTAAACGCGGCCAGGTGACCGCGCTTCTCGATTCCTGATCGGTTTGGTCACCTGTTTGGCCACACACGACGGCATCCCCGCGGTCGCGCGTGCTGCGTCGCGCCGGTAAGTGCTCGGCGGCATACCCACCAGTTCCGTGAAGCGACTGCTGAAGGTGCCCAGCGACGAGCAGCCGACCGCGAAACAGACCTCGGTGACGCTGAGGTCGCCACGACGAAGCAGCGACATCGCGCGCTCGATCCGACGCGTCATCAGGTAGCCGTACGGCGACTCGCCGTAGGCGAGCCGGAACTCGCGGCTGAAGTGCCCGGCCGACATGTGCGCGCCGCGGGCGAGCTCCTCAACGTCCAGCGGCAGCGCGTACTCCCGGTCGATCCGGTCACGGACGCGGCGCAGCAGCGCGAGGTCGCGCAGGTGCTGCGCCGCCGCGGGGCTGCTGGTCACCTGCCAGATCGTGGCACGTCGCAACCGCTACCGGGAGTCCGGCTCGGATTGTCTGGCCGGCTCACCACTTCAAAGCGCTGAAAGCCGCGACGCCGTTGATCAACGTGAACGCGACGATCAGCGCCACCGGGTCATGGACCGCGCCGCCGGCGAGCTCCCCGATCGAGATCGCAAGGCCGGCGAAGCCGCTGGTCGTAGTCATCACCTGGGCACGGACCGCGGCGGGCGTGTAGCGCTGTTGCAGGGCGATCGTCCCCGAATAGGCAGGCCCCTCGAGAAAGCCCGTCGTCCCGATCACCAGAATCCCGAGCAGGAGCGTGTCGGCTGCGGGCCAGGCGAGCGCCGACAGGCCGAGCACCACGTACGAGATCGCGACCCGCCGCAGCGAGGCGCGCCCCGGAAACGCGAACGTCCCGACCGTCGAGCCGATCGCCACCGCCGCCCACAGATACCCGCTCGTGTGCGCCTGACTGTGCAGGATCCGAACCGCATAGACCGGGAACCCGACCACCATCAGCCCCCAGCCGAGGGCCGCGAACGAGCTCGAGAAAGATGTCGCGCGGATCACTCGATTGCCCGCCAACACGCGGATCCCGTCGCGCAACGCGTGCGAGACGCTCTCCGCGCGCTCTGGCGAGCGCGCTTCGAATGCGGGGTTGATCGCGATCAGCAGCGCCACGATCACGGTCAGCGCCGCCTGCAGCTCGACCGTGCTCGCGGCACCGATCGCGCCCACGAGCGCGCCCGCCAGCGCCGGCCCGACGATGAACGCACTGTTGCGGCTCGTGGCCTCGATCGCGCTCGCGCGGTCGAGTAGCTCGGGCCCGGCGATCTCGGCCAGCGCACTGAAGAAGCTCCCGGAGGTGAACCCCCGCGTCAGGCCGAGCATCACGCCCGCGACCGGCAGCGTCCAGTTGGGAGCGTGACCCGCGAGCGCGACAATCGCCAGCAGCGCCGCGGCACTGGTCAGCTGATCGATCACGATCAGCACCCGCCGGCGCCGGGCGACGTCCAACCAGGCGCCCAGAAACGGCCCGGCGAACGCGGCCGGGAGGACCGCGGCGGCAGCCGTCGCGCCCGCCAGCGTCCCGCTCCCCGTCCGCTCAAGCACGAGCAGCACGCCGGCCGTGTTGAACATCGTCGCCGTGGTCCGCGATAGCACGACGGTTGTGACGAAGCCCGGATAGCGGGGCCGTCGCAGCAGCCTGGCGAACTCGCTGTCGGAGGTGATCAAGCTCGCGAGCACCTGCCCATGTTCGCGCGGACGGCAGGTGCGTCGTCGGCTCAGCGCGGTTCGCCTGCCCGACAGGCGGGTAGGGACGGCGAGGATGAGGTTTCTCGGCTTGGCGATATCGGCAGCGGTTTTCCTGCTCGCGGTGATCGCGGCGCTCGCCGCAGGCGGGGTCGTGTTCGTGATCGTCGCGGTGCTCGCGGGCGCGCTGGTCGCCGTCGGCGTGTCCGACCTCGTCCAGCGCCGGCACTCGATCCTGCGCAACTACCCGATCCTCGGTCACGCCCGGTTCATGCTCGAGGCGATCCGCCCCGAGATGCAGCAGTACTTCATCGAGCGCAACTACGACGGCCGCCCCTATGACCGCGACACGCGGACCTCGATCTACGAGCGGGCGAAGGGGATCAAGGACGAGCAGGCATACGGGACCGAGCGCGACGTGGTCGAGCCGGGCTACGAGTGGCTGCTGCATTCGATCCACTCGTTCGACCCGCCGAAGGAGCCGCCGCGCGTCAGGATCGGCGGCCCCGACTGCTCGAAGCCCTACGAGATGGCCCTGCTCAACGTTTCGGCGATGAGCTTCGGCGCACTCTCCGGCGACGCGCTGACGGCGCTCAATCGCGGCGCCGCCAAAGGCGGCTTCGCCCACGACACCGGCGAGGGTGGACTGACCGAGTACCACCTCAACGGCGCCGACATCGTCTGGGAGATCGGCACCGGGTATTTCGGCGCCCGGACCAAGGACGGCGGCTTCGACCGCGAGCAGTTCCGGGAGAAGGCGGCCCACGACGCGGTCAAGTGCGTCTCGCTGAAGCTCAGCCAGGGCGCCAAGCCGGGCATCGGCGGCGTGCTCCCCGGCGCCAAGGTGACCAAGGAGATCGCCAAGGCGCGCAGCGTCCCCAAGGGCCAGACCTGCGTCAGCCCGCCCGGCCACAAGGTGTTCTCGACCCCGCGCGAGCTGATCCAGTTCATCGCCGAGATGCGCGAGCTGGCCGGCGGCAAGCCGGCCGGCTTCAAGCTCTGCGTCGGTACGCGCCACGAGCTGCTGGCGATCTGCAAGGCGATGGTCGACGAGGGCACGGCCCCGGACTTCATCATCGTCGACGGCTCCGAGGGCGGTACCGGCGCGGCGCCGGCCGAGTACGAGGATCACATGGGCACGCCGCTGACCGAGGGGCTGATGATGCTCCACAACGCGCTGGTCGGCTGCGGGCTGCGCGACCGGTGCGGATCGGCTGCCAGCGGCAAGGTCGCGACCGGCAGTGACATCGTCAAGCGGCTGGCGCAGGGCGCCGACTACACCAACGCGGCGCGGGCGATGATGATGGCCGTCGGCTGCCTCCAGTCCCAGCGCTGCAACACCAACCAGTGCCCGGTCGGCGTCGCCGACCCAGGACCCCAAGCGCTCCCGGGCGCTCAACGTTCCCGACAAGACCGAGCGCGTCTACCACTACCAGCACGCCGACCGTGGCCGAGGCCCAGCGGCTGATCGCGTCGATGGGCCTGCACTCGCCGGCTGACGTCGGCCCCCACCACCTCGTGCGCCGGGTCGACCACGTCAGACCTCGCGCAGCTACGCCGAGCTGTACGAGTGGCTCGAGCCCGGGCAGCTGCTGGACGAGCCGCCTGAGACCTGGGCGGCCGACTGGGCTCGCGCCGAACCCGGACTCCTTCGCCGCCGGCCAGAGCCGCTGATGGGAGACCGATGCCGACCGTCGCCGAGACGATCGTCACCGCGCTCGCCGATCTCGGGCGTCAAGCAGATCTGGGGCGTCGTCGGTGACGCGCTCAACCCCGTCACTGACGCGATCCGGCGCGAGGATCGGCTCGAGTGGATCGGCGTGCGCCACGAGGAGGCCGGGGCCTTCGCCGCCGGCGCCCAGGCCCAGCTGAGCGGGCACGCTGGGCGTCTGCATGGGGACGGTCGGCCCGGGCTCACTGCACCTGCTCAACGGGCTCTACGACGCCAAGAAGTCGCACGCGCCGGTGCTCGCGATCTGCGGGCAGGTGCCGCTGGCCGAGCTCGGCTCGGACTTCTTCCAGGAGGTGGACAACGACGCGGTGTTCAGTGACGTGGCGCGTTTCTGCCGCACGATCACCAGCCCGGCGCAGCTGCCGGGCCTGCTCGAACAGGCGGTCCAGCGCGCGCTCGACGGCCCCGGGGTCGCCGTCCTGACGCTGCCCGGCGACGTCGCGGCGATGGACGCCGACGGGCCGCGCGCCGCACTTCGTGACCGAGCGCCGGCCGGTCGTGCCCGACGACGGCGGCGCTGCGCGAGGCGGCCGACCGAGATTGACGGCGCCGCGCGCGGTGACGATGCTCGTCGGGCACGGCGCGCGCGAGGCGCGCGACGGAGCTGCTGGCGCTCGCCGACGCGCCTGGCCGCTCCGATCGTTCTGACGCTGAAGGCCAAGGAGGGGCTCGAGCACGACAACCCGTTCGCGGTCGGGCAGAGCGGCCTGATCGGCAACCCGGCCGCCCAGCACGCGTTCGAGCACTGCGACCTGCTGCTGATGCTCGGCACGGACTTCCCCTACACCGACTGGTATCCCGAAGGGCAAGCAGGTGATCCAGATCGACGAGCGCGGGGAGCACATCGGCCGCCGCACGTCGGTCGAGCTCGGCGTCGTCGGCGACGCGCGGCTCGCCGCCGCGGGTCTGCTCGAGCTCGTCCAGGCCAAGCAGGACCGCGGCCACCTGGAGCGACGCCGTCTCGAAGTACGAATCCTGGCGCGAGCGCCAGCGCGAGCTCGCCGACCCCGATTACGACACGCGCGGGATCGTCGAGAAGGTCCGCTCGGCGTTCGACAACCCCGACGAGCGGATCCGGCCCGAGGCGGTCGCGGTGGCCGTCGACGCGCACGCCTCCGAGAACGCGATCTTCACCAGCGACACGGGCATGTCGACCGTCTGGCTGTCGCGCTTCGTGACGATGCGCGGCGACCGCCGGCTGATCGGCTCCTACAACCTCGGCTCGATGGCCAACGCGATGCCGCAGGCGCTCGGCGCCCAGGCACTGGACCGCGCACGCGAGGTGGTGGCCTTCTGCGGCGACGGCGGGCTCACGATGCTGCTCGGCGACCTCCTGACCGCTGTCACGCACGAGCTGCCGGTTCGGCTGGTGGTCTTCAACAACGGCCGCCTGGGGATGGTCAAGCTCGAACAGGAGCAGGGCGGGCTGCCCGAGTTCGGCACCAAGCTGCACGACTTCGACCTGGCCGCGATCGCGAGCGCCGCCGGGCATGCACGCGCGATCCGCGTCGACGAGCCCGACGCGCTCGACGAAGCGGTGCGGACTGCGTTCGCCCACCGTGGACCGGTACTGCTCGACGTCGTCACCAACCCCGAGGAGGTCTCGCTGCCGCCGAAGGTCAAGCCGGGCCAGGCGTGGGGGTTCGCGATCGCCAAGCTGACCGAGACGCTCGAGAGCCGCACGGGCTGACGCGGCGCCGCCGCTCGACCTGTTTGCATAGGGGCGTGCCCGTTGTCACGCTCGCTCGCAAATGCCGCCGTCCCGTAGTCCTCGCGCTGGCGCTGATCGCCGGCCTCGCCGCCCTGCTGCTGGCGCGCCCGCAGGCCGCACTCGCATCGCACAACCAGGTCTCGATGCTCGAGGACGATCCGCCGCTGCTTACCGACCCGGCGGACACGCTCGCGGCGTTCCGCGCGTTGGGCGCGAACACCGTGCGCGTGGTCCTACCGTGGGGCGCGGTCGCTCCCGATCCGAACGCGTCATCGGTCCCCGCCGGCTTCAACGGCGCGGACCCCAACGGTTACCCCGCGGCGAACTGGGCACCGTATGACCAGATCGTCCGTGACGCGACTCGTGACGGAATCGCTGTCGACCTGACGGTCTCTGGTCCCGCGCCGCTGTGGGCGGACGGGCCGGGCGTCCCTGCGCAGGCGCTCCAGGGCCAGTTCGGCTGGGATCCGAACGCCGCTCTGTACGGGCAGTTCATGCAGGCGCTCGGGACCCGTTACGACGGCGGGTTCACTCCGCCCGGAGACTCGGCACCGCTTCCGGCGGTGCACTTCTGGGCGATCTGGAACGAGGCCAACTTCGGCCAGGACCTCGGACCGCAGGCGGTCGACGGCTCGCGTGTGCTGGTCGCACCGTGGTCTACCAGCGCTGGCGAACGCCGGCTGGTCGGCCCTACAGGCAAGTGGTCACGGGCACGACACGATCCTGATCGGCGAGTTCGCGGCGCGGGGGATCGGCGCCCGCCCCAACGCCGCCCATCCGCAGGGGCTGCCTGGCGACTTCGGGCAGACCAAGCCGCTGGTCTTCATCCGCGCCCTGTACTGCGTCAACTCCCGCTACAGGGAGCTCCGTGGCGGCGCGGCGAAAGCGATCGGCTGCCCCACCAACGCGGCCGGCTCGCGTGCCTTCCGCGCCCGGGACCCGGGCCTGTTCAAGGCCAGCGGGGTCGGCGACCATCCGTACGCGATCGCGGAGGCGCCGGCCGGCGGCCGCAAGCTCGACCCGAGCTTCGCGGCATTCCCCCAGCTGGCCAGCCTCGAAGCGGCCCTCGACAAGGTCAACAAGGTCTACAAGTCGCACAAGCGCTATCCGATCTACAGCGACGAGTACGGCTACATCACACGACCCCCGGCGGGGCCCCCCTACGTCTCGCCGGCGACCGCCGCCTACTACATGAACTGGGCCGAGTACCTAGCTGGAAGAACCCGCGGGTCGCCAGCTACTCGCAGTACCTGCTCGAGGATCCGCCGCCGGTCGACGGGCAGGCGGGCTTCGCGAGCGGTCTCGAGACGTACACCGGGGTGCAGAAGCCCACCTACTCGGCCTACCGCCTGCCGCTGTATCTCCCGAAGACCCGGCTGGTCCACTTGGGCGCCGCCGAGGTGTGGGGGGAAGTTCGCCCGGCCCAATTCGAGACGCTCGACACGGGCCATGCCCAGCAGGCGCAGATCCAGTTCCAGGCCGCCGGCGGCGGCGGTGCGTTCGTCACGATCGAGCAGCTGGAGGTTTCGCGCGGGTACTTCGATGTGCACCTCAGGTTTCGCGCCGGCGGCAATTTGAGGCTCGCCTACACCTACCCCGCCAGCGACCCGTTCCTGCCGATCGGTACTGCGGGCACGACCGTCTACAGCCGCGTCGTGAGCATCACCGTTCATCGCGCCAAGCCGCCTCAACGCAAGGGGCACCGCGGCAAGGCGCACCGCGGCAAGAGCCACCGCCACAACTAGAGAGCGGGCAATTCCCCAACACCCCCTCGCATCCTCGAGGGGGTGTGCTTCGCTGGCCTCAGCTCACACCCGCAACGCTTCGGTCGGGCTCAGCCGCGCCGCCTTCGCAGCCGGGTACAGGCCGGCCAGCGCCCCGATCACCAGCCCGGCGGCCGGGGCGGCGATCAGCGCGTACAGCGGCACCACGAACGGCTCGTTCTGGCCCACGCGTAGATCTCGGTCGCCCCGGCGCCGAGGAGCAGTCCGACGACGCTGCCGAGCGCCGCCAGCAGCGCGGACTCGGTCAAGAACTGGGTGCTGATGTGGCGACGGGTCGCCCCCAGCGCGCGCCGCAACCCGATCTCCGCTCGCCGCTCGAGCACCGAGATCACCATGATGTTGGCGATCCCGATCGCGCCGACCAGCAGCGCGACGGCGCCGAGGCCGAGCAGCAGCGTCGTGAACTGACCCTTCGCGGCGGCGCGCGCTTCGAGCACGTCGGAGGGGCGGGTCACGCTGACGCCGCTCGAGTCCTGCGGGTCGGCTGTCGGCGCGAGCAGGTTGGACACCTGGTCGACGTCGTTGACGTTGGCGCGTACGTAGATCTCAGACGGGTTCGGCGCGGCACCGAACAGCCGCTCGGCGACCGGCAGCGAGATGAACGCGGTCGAGTCCAGCGTCGAGTCGAGGATCGCCGGGTTGAGGATCCCGACGACCGTGAACCACGTGTTGCCCAGATAGACCATCAGGTGGCCGCCGACGCTGGTTGATCTGCAGGACGCTGCGCCGCCTGGGCGCCGAGCACGACCTCCGGATAGCGCTGGCTGACCGCGTTGAGGAAGTGCCCGGAGGCCATCGTCGTCCCCACCACCTGTGGCAGGTTGTCGCCGGCCGCGTCGACGCCGATCCCGCCGGTCTGCTCGGACGGGACGTACGGGCTGCGCAGGACGACCGCGTTCTGGAGCTGGTAGATCGCCACGTCGCGGTCGACGTGCTGCATGTGGTCGATCATCGGCACCGAGCGTGGTCGGCAGGACCTCGCTGTTGCCGAGGAAGTTGGTCCCGGGCGAGACGGTCAGCAGGTTGGTGCCGAGCGCGTCGATCGTCGCCAGCAGCTTGGCCTGGCTCGAGGCCGACACGCCGACGACCGCGACCATCGCGCCGATCCCGATCGCGATCCCGAGCGCCGACAGCGCCGCCCGCAGCTTGCCGGGTCCGCAAACCCTGCAGCGCGACGCCGAACAGTTCGCGCGGTGGCAGCCGCGCCGCTTCGACACGCGCGCCGCGCGGCAGCGTCGCGGCCGCGCGCGCTCACGAGCGCTCGTCTCCGACGATCTCGCCGTCGCGCATCTGGATCCGACGCTCGAATGACGCCGCGATGCCGTGGTCGTGGGTGATCAGCACCAGCGTCGCGCCCGTCGGACGCGAGCTGGTGCAAGCAGCGTGATCACTTCACCGCCTGACTTCGAATCGAGGTTCCCGGTCGGCTCGTCGGCGAGGATGATCAGCGGCCGCTTGGCGAGCGCGCGGGCGATCGCGACGCGCTGGCGCTCGCCGCCGGAAAGCTCGCTCGGGCGATGGGTAAGCCGGTGATCGAGCCCCACCCGCTCCAGCGCCGCGGTCGCCGCCAGCCGCCGCTCGCGCAGGCTGACGCCCATGTAGAGCATCCCGTTGGCGACGTTGTCGAGCGCGGTCATCGTACTCCTGGAGGTGGAAGGTCTGGAAAACGAACCCGATGTGGTGTGCGCGCAGGCCGGCCAGCTCGTTGTCGGTCGCTTCGACGACGTCGTGTCCGGCGACCCGGACGGCGCCGCTGCTTGGACGCTCGAGCGTTCCGAGGATCGTCAACAGCGTCGTCTTGCCCGAGCCCGACGGCCCGATCACCGCCACCTGGGCGCCCGTGGGAATCTCGATGCTGACGCCACGCAGTGCGAACACGCCGCCGCGGTACTCCTTGACGACGTTGTCCAGTGACAGGGCGAGCCCGTCGCCCGCGAGCGCGCCCCGGGTCGCTGACCGACCGGTCCCGGGTTCGCC
Organism: uncultured Solirubrobacterales bacterium; assembly: GCA_963703825.1. Lineage (GTDB taxonomy): Bacteria > Actinomycetota > Thermoleophilia > Solirubrobacterales > Solirubrobacteraceae > Palsa-465. Next base: position 77,613 of record CAVPFS010000056.1, read on the forward strand.
GAGCTCCACGCTCATCCCTGCGAGTCGCTGACCTGCAGGCCCGGGTAGATCCCCGCCCCTGAGATCTGGACGTAGCCGGCGGCGAACAGCCCGGTCGTGACCGGGATCAGCTTGTGCGGCGCCGTCGCCTCCTGTACCGCGTAGCTGCTGCCGGACGTCGCCAGCAGCGCGGTCACCGGCACCGAGAGGACGTGGTTGGCGCGCTGCTGCACGAAGTTGACGCTGACCGCCGCCTGGTCGAGCCCGGGGCCGAGGTGGTGTCCCTTGAGCGCGATCGTAACCGGGACCGTCGACGATGAGCCGCTCGAACCGTTGCCGCTGCCGCCTCCTCCGCCTCCGCTGCCTCCTCCGCTGCCGCTGCCGTTGTTGTTGCTCGAGGTCTGAGCGATCGGGCTGACCGCGGTGATCCTGCCCCCGACCGTGCTGCTGTCCGGCAGCTCGACAGTCACGTGCTCGCCGAGCACGGCCTCGCTCTGGCTCGAGGCGCCGAGGTCGACGGTCACGACCAGCTTGGTCGAGGTCGTCTGCAGGATCGCGACGGGGGTGCCCCCACCTCCGGAGCCGCTCGAACCGCCGGAACCGCTCGAGCCGCCCGAGCCGCTCGAGCCGCCGGAGCTGCCCGAGTGACCGGAGTGCGAGCCCCCGGAGTTGTTCTGGTTGCTCGAGCTCGACTTGCCGCCCGTGCTGTGCGAGCCGCTCGAGCCGTTGGAGGAGCTCGAACTGTGCCCCGACCGAAGCTCGGCCCTGAGCTGCTCGCTCTCGGCCTTTAGCAGCGCGATCAGCGCCGCGAGCGTCTTGCTCTGCGAGCGCTTCTTGTGCTTCTTGTGGCTGCCGGTCGGCGGGGTGGTGGTCGTCGGCGCCGTGGTGGTGGTCGGAGCCGTGGTCGTGGCGGGTGTCGTGTCGCTCGCGCTGGCGCTGGCGTGGTAGCTGACGAACTCGGGCTGCGGTGCACCGACGGTCGTGCTCGCGTTCGAGCCCGACGAACCGCTGCCGCCGCCGGTCGAGCCGACCGTACCGTCGACGGTTGAGACCAGCTGACCGCCAGGCAAAAAGACGATCTGGCCGAGCGACAGGCTGCCGGTCTCGTCCTCGCCGAGCGAACCCTGGAAGAGCTCGACGCCATCCGTTGTCGCCGGCTGCCAGATGTCGTCGATCACGATCCCGTCGGGGTTGAAGCCCAGCCTGACGAGGTTGCGGTTCAGCTGCAGGATGTCGGCCCCGGGCGTGTCGTCCGGCGTCAGGTCGCGGTAGGCGGGGGTCGTCCCATCCATCAGCGTCACGGGCTCGCCGTCGACCGTGAACAGCGTCTGACCGGGCCTGATCACCTGGCCGACGCGGGGTAGCGACGTGATCGTTCCGCTGAGGCGGTTGTAGACGGTCTGTGGATCGTCGTAGCTCAGCGTCCCCGACTCGGTGTCAGTCTCGACCAGGTCGCGGCGCTGGACGGTCGCCGCGCCGCTCGCGGTCGAGGCGTTGCCGGCGGCGTTCGAGGGCGACGACGAGCCGGCGCTCAGCACGACGATGATCACCACGGCGAGCACCACGATCAACGCCAGCCCGGCGGCGACCCGCCCGCGGCCACCTGAGATCCCTTTCAGGTGCACGGCGCACACGCCAGGATCGGGATGATCGCTCTCGCTGCCATCGGTCATCGCAGGTTGTACGTCCGCAGCGGTAACACGGTCGTAACGCTGTTATGCCGCTGTTATGCGCGATCGGCCATCCTCGCCAGCGGGCGCCGGATCGGGCGATTCCGGCCCGGCGCCACAATTCAAGTGACGGACCGGATTCAGCCGAGGAGCGCAGCGCATTGAGAGTGTTGGTGGTCGAGGATCATCCAAGGCTCGCCGAGACGGTGGCGACTGTGCTCCGCCGCGAAGGAATGGCGGTCGACGTCGCCTTCGACGGTCGCGAAGCGCTGTCGCGCGTCAACCTCACTACGTACGACGTGGTGGTGCTCGATCGCGACCTGCCCGGCGTCCACGGCGACGAGGTCTGCCGGCTGCTGGTCTCGGACGGGTGCCCCAGTGCGGTCCTGATGCTGACCGCGTCCGGAACGCTCGAAGACCGGATCGCGGGCCTCAGCATCGGCGCCGACGACTACCTGCCCAAGCCCTTTCATCTCGCTGAGCTGGTCGCCCGGATCCGGGCTCTCTCGCGGCGCGCGCGCCGGGCGCTGCCACCTACTCTCGTCCACGGCGATCTCGAGCTCGACTCCGCGCAGCGCAGGGTGACAAGGGGCGGCGAGCCGGTGACGCTCGGGCCAAAGGAGTTCGCGGTCCTCGAGCTGCTGCTCGGCGCCGAAGGCGCGGTCGTCTCGACCCAGGAGATCCTCGAGCGCGCCTGGGACGACGCGACCGATCCGTTCACGAACACGGTCAGGATGACCGTCAGCCGGCTGCGGGCCAAGCTCGGCGACCCGCCCGTGATCGAGACCGTTACGCCGGTCGGCTACCGGATCGGAACCCGGTCGTGAAGTTCAGCGCGCTCGGATCGCGGGTCGTTCATCCGCGGACGACCGTTCGCTGGCGGCTGACGCTGCTCTACGGCGGGCTGTTCCTCGCCTCGGGTGCGGCGCTGCTCGCGGTCACCTACACGCTGGCCGACAGCACCACGATCACCAGGACTGGGCCGCTGCAGGGGATCGTCCAGCATGCGGTCAACTTCAGGGGGCGCGGGGCAGCCGCGCCGCCCGTAGCTCCGCCGACCGCGCGCAAGAGCCTGCAGAGATTGCCACCGGGCGCGACGGTGCCGGCGCAGCTGGCGCAGGGCAACAAGCAGGCGATTGCCGCCTTCAACCAGTTCTTCAGCACCGGTCCCGGGCGCGGCGCGATCACCTACGTAGGTACCCAGCAGCGGGTTTCGGATCTTCACCAGCTGATCATCGAGTCGAGCATCGCGCTGGCGGTGATGGCGCTGATCTCGGCCGCGTTGGGCTGGGTCGTCGCCGGCCGGGTCCTCCGTCCGCTGCGGACGATGACCGCGACCACCCAGCAGATCTCGGAGGCGAGCCTGGACCGGCGGCTGGCGATGCATGGCCCGCGCGACGAGCTGCGCCAGCTCGCGGACACGATCGACGGCCTGCTCGAACGGCTCGAGGCGGCCTTCAACGCCCAGCGGCGGTTCGTCGCCAACGCGTCGCACGAACTACGCACGCCGCTGACCGCGGCACGGGCGATGCTCGAGATGATCATCAGCGATCCGCGCGCGACCGTCGAGACGTTTCGCGCCACCTGCGAGCAGGTGCTCGACGAGAACGAGCAGCAGGAGGAGCTGATCGACGCGCTGCTGGCGCTCGCCCAGGGACAGCGCGGGATCGAGCACCGCGAGCCGATCGACCTCGCCGAGATCACCGCGGCGGTGCTCGACAAGCAGCGGGCCGAGGCGCGCCTGCGGGGCCTTGATCTCGACGTCTCGCTCGAGCCCGCGCTGGTATCCGGCGACGCACGGCTGATCCAGCGGCTGGTCTCCAACGTGATCGAAAACGCGATTCGCCACAACGTCCCGGCCGGCCGGGTCGGGGTCAGGGTCGCACCCGAGGCGGGCCGTGCCGGACTCGTAGTCGTCAACACGGGCCCGATCGTTGCGGAGGATCAGATCGAGCGGCTCCTGCAGCCGTTCCAGCGCCTGTCTCCCGATCGGGTCACCTACCGCGAGGGGCTCGGCTTGGGCCTCTCGATCGTCGCGGCGATTGCCAACGCCCACGCCGCCGCACTTGACGTCAGCACGGGGAGCGGCGGCGGGCTCGACGTCGAGGTGCGCTTCCCGCGTCCGCTCGACAGCGACAGGCTTCCGACTCCCCCGGGCGATTTGAGCGCGTCACCGCCGCGGCCGAGCACCCCGCAAACCGAGCCGGTCCCCTCATAGAGCTTGTATTAGCGGCCGCGGTTTGCGGATACTGTGCGCGTGGGCGAGCAGGTGGCCGCGAGGACCTTCAGCCGCGAAGACCGGCAGCGCTACCGGCTCAAGGTGCGAGCGTGCTTGGACGTGTTCGCGCGGATGCTGTCCGAGGCGCGCTTTCACCCCGAGCGCCGCTCGTTCGGCCTCGAGGTCGAGCTCAATCTGACTGACGACGCCGGCGAGCCGGCGCTGATCAACGCCGCCGCCCTGGAGGCGATCGCCGATCCGAGCTTCCAGACCGAGCTCGGCCAGTTCAACGTCGAGATCAACGTCCCGCCGCGGCTGCTCGAGGGCCGCGTCTTCACTGACCTCGAGAGCGACGCTCGGGCGAGCCTCAACAACGCCGAGCAGCGGTCTCGGAGCGTCGGCGCGCACATGATGATCATCGGCATCCTGCCGACGATCTCGGCCGAGCACCTGCACGCCGAGACGTTCAGCGCCAACCCGCGATACGCGCTGCTCAACGAGCAGATCTTCGCCGCCCGTGGCGAGGACCTCGAGATCGTGATCGCGGGCGTCGAGCGACTCTCGACGCACGCCGACACGATCGCCCCCGAGGCCGCTTGCACCAGCGTCCAACTGCACCAGCAGGTCGACCCCGAGGCTTTCGCGGCCTACTGGAACGCGGCCCAGGCGATCGCCGGGATCCAGGTCGCGATCGCGGCCAACTCGCCATTCTTCTGTGGCAAGGAACTGTGGCGCGAGACCCGGATCGCGCTGTTCGAGCAGGCGACTGACACGCGCCCGGAGGAGCTCAAGGCCCAGGGTGTGAGACCGCGAGTCTGGTTCGGCGAACGCTGGATCACCTCGATCTTCGATCTGTTCGAGGAGAACGTCCAGTACTTCCCGGCGCTGCTGCCGGTCTGCGACGACGAGGACCCGCGCGCGACGCTCGATCGCGGCGACGTGCCGCGGCTCGGCGAGCTGCGCCTGCACAACGGCACGATCTACCGCTGGAATCGCCCGATCTACGACACCGTCGGCGACCAGCCCCACCTGCGGGTCGAGAACCGGGTGCTGCCGGCCGGACCGACGGTCGTCGACGTCCTCGCCAATGCAGCCTTCTACTACGGCCTGTTGCGAGTGATCGCAGACGACGAGCGCCCGGTCTGGTCACAGATGTCGTTCTCGGCGGCCGAGGAGAACTTCCACGCCGGCGCACGCGACGGGATCGACGCGCGCATCTACTGGCCCGGCGTCGGCGAGGTGCCGGCGGCCGAGCTCGTGCTGCGCCGCCTGCTGGCACTAGCGCACGAGGGGTTGCGGCGCTGGGGCGTCGACTCGGCCGACGCAGATCGCCTGCTGGAGGTCATCGAGCGCCGGTGCGTGACGCTGCGCAACGGTGCCTCCTGGCAGAGCGAGCTCTTTCACCACCTCTACGACGACAAGGGGACCGAGCGTTTCGAGGCGCTGCGCCAGATGACCACCCGCTACCGCGACCACATGCACTCCAACGAGCCGGTCCACAGCTGGCCGACGCGCTGAGCCGGCGGCCGTCGGATTTGAGGTGCAGTCGCGGAGTACTCGCCGGGCGGTCTGGTCCGCGCCTGCCCCTCTTCGATAGCCCACCTCATCCGACCGGCGTAGCGCTGCCCCGGTTGGCCTTCGAAGGGGGTGGGTGTTGTTGGCCCGGCGGCGCGCGCGACATGCCTGGCGTGACAAATCCGGGCGCCTGTCTTGGATCTGGCGCAGAATTGGGGTGGAGCGTGGAGCTGGCGACAAATCCAACGGGCCGGTGCGGATTTGTCGCGTTCTGCAGGTCCGCCGGGGCTGCCCTCAGAACGCGATCTGCGAGTCCAATCCCCGCGCGCGCGCCTCGTCAGCAGACACGATCTCGCGCCCGAACGGGTGAAGACTGACGTTGATCATCTTGAAGTTCGCCAGCCCGAGCGGGAAGCCGATGATCGTCAAGCACAGCAGGATCCCGCTGACGATGTGCAGCAACGTCAAGTACCAGCCGGCGATGAAGAACCAGATGACGTTGCCGATCGTCGAACCGGCGCCTTTGTTCGGCTGGGGCACGACCACGCGTCCGAACGGCCACAGCGCAAAGAACGCGATCCGCAGCGCCGCGACCCCGAACGGGATCGTGATGATGAAGATGAAGCACAGGATCGCGGCGAACACGTAGCTGAGAAACAGCCAGAACCCTGCCAGCACCAACCAGATGACGTTGCCCAGCAGCCGGATCGAGCAAGCGTAACGCGGCGTCAACGCCCGCCCCCGAACGGATCGTCTCAAGACGCCTAAGATTCCTTGCCCTGGCCGATCGGCGACCGGGAGGAGGTGATGATGGGGTTCTTCGCACGCGAGGAGGACGACGACGACGCCCGGTCCGAGTCAGTGGAGCGGATCGAGGCGGGCGGCATCCCGTCTGGTGCACGCCAGCGCCTCCAGGGACTCGCGAGCGAGGGCTCGATGTTCACCAGCGGGCTCTCTGTCAACGAGTTCGCGCTCCTGCACAGTCTCGGCCCCAAGCCGCTCGCGCAGGTGATGGGCGCGAGCGTCGTGCGCACCGGCTGGCAGTACCTGCCGGCGCTCGAGCCAGGCGTCAACGTCGTCAGCAACTCCTGGTACGGGCCGACCAACACCGGCTGGGCGCTGCATTCTCCCTACACCGAGGCCTCCCCGGCCCAGGTGCGCAACTACAAGTGGCACACAACGGTCATCTGCGAGCTCGCGATCCTGAATGACGCTTGGAATCTCGCGCGCGGACGCGCGCTCCAGCGTTTGCGCGAGGAGGCGCTGATGGTCGGCGCCGACGCGGTCGTCGGCGTCCACCTGCGCCACAGTGACCACAACCTCGGCAAGAACACGATCGAGTACGTGGTCAGCGGCACAGCAGTGCGGCTGCCCAACTCGCAACCCAACACCTCCCCCACGCTTACTGACGTGTCCGTCCAGGATTACTGGCGCCTTCAGAGCGCCGGCCACGAGCCGGCCGGACTGGTCGCCACGACCGCGGTCGTGTTCGCCTCGCCGCCGCGGACGACTCGGATGCGAAGGCTGCGCTCCACGGCCCGTAACCAGGAGCTCGAGGAACTCAGCCACGGCTTCGGCGCCGCGCGCGAATCCGTCCGCGCGCGGCTCCAGGGGCAGGTCGCCGACGCCCACGCCAACGGGGCGGTCGGAGTCGAGTTCTCGCACTCGGTGCGCCGCGACACGCTCGCGCTGACCTCGTCGCTACTCGGGAGCGGCCCCCTCGGGTGGCAGCGCGGCCGGCTCGGGCTGCCTTACCGCGTCTCGGGACACAGTGACGTCAAGCGATCGGGCTGGATGATCACGATGCACGCCGCGGGCACCGCGGTCCGCGGCCGGCCGGGCGCCGAGCGCACGCCGGTCAAGTCAGCGATCCGCATCGGCGGCCCATGACCAACTACGACCCCGAATCGCTCGAGGGAATCCCCGAGTCCGGGCGGGAGCGCCTCGAGCAGAACCGCGAGGGCCTCTACACCTCGGATCTGAGCGTCAACGAGTTCTTGCTCGTCACCGAAGCCGGCTTTGATCCGGTGGGTCTGGTGGTCGGCAGCTCGATCTTCCACATCGGCTTCCAGGTCGCCGGGCCGACCACGAGCCGCGAGCTCGACGTCCTCTCACAGGCGATGTACAGCGCGCGCCATCTCGCGATGACGCGCATGGAGGAGGAGGCCGACCAACTGGGCGCCGACGGGATCGTCGGCGTGCGGCTCGAGATCGGGCGCTACGAGTGGGGGCCGAACATGGCCGAGTTCATCGCGATCGGGACCGCGGTCAGGCACCGCGGCGGCGTCCTTCATCGCGCTCCGAACGGGCGGCCGTTCCAGAGCGACCTCTCGGGACAGGAGTTCTGGACGCTGCTGCGCACCGGCCACCGGCCGGTCGGGATGGTGATGGGCAGCTGCGTGTATCACGTCGGTCGTCGCGGGCCGCTGCAGACGATCTCTCAGACCGGGCGCAACGTCGAGCTGCCGAACTTCACGCAGGCGCTGTACGACGCCCGCGAACTGGCGATGCAGCGGATGCAGACAGAGGCGCAGGAGCTCGGGGCGGAGGGGATCGTCGGTGTCTCGCTGTCGGAGCGCAGCCACGGCTGGGGCAGCCACGTGATCGAGTTCTTCGCGCTCGGAACCGCGATCATCTCGACCGACGAGCAGACGACGATCGAGCCGCCGATCCCGGTGCTTGACCTCAACGATCGCTGAGCGGGCCGCGCTCGAGCCCGCCGCCGCCGGTATAGAGCGCGGTCCGGTCGAGCGCCGCGACCGCGGTCTGGCCGGTCAGCCCGAGTCCGACATCGATGTCGGCCCCGATCACGTCGAGCACGTGTCGGACGCCCGCCTCGCCGCGGGCCGCCACCGCCCACGCCCAGGCCCGCCCTACCAGCACCGCGCGCGCCCCGAGTGCAAGCATTTTGATGACGTCGAGCCCCGTCCGGACGCCGCCGTCGGCCAGCACGTCGACCTCCGACCCGACGGCGTCAGCGATATCGGGCAGCGCCCGGGCGGTCGAGGGCACCGAGTCGAGCTGGCGCCCACCGTGGTTTGACACCACGACGCCGTCGACGCCGGCGTCGACCGCGCGACGGGCGTCCTCGGGATCGAGGATCCCCTTGACGACCAGCCGTCCGTCCCAGTGCTCGCGCACCCAGGCGACGTCGTCCCAGGTGACGCTCGGATCGAATTGGCCGTCGACCCAGTCTCGAAACGCGGCCGGCGTTCGGGCGTTCGGGACCGCCTTCTCGAGGTTGCCGAAGGTCAGCGGCTTGCCCGCGACCGGCACGTCCGCGATCCAGCGCGGATGCGCGGCGATGTCAAGCCCACGTAGCAGCTTGGCCCAGGTCGTCGGGTCCCCCACGACCGCGTTGCGCGTGTCCCGGTGCCGGGCACCGACGACCGCCAGATCGATTGTCAACACGAGCACCGGCGAGGCGACCGCCCTTGCGCGCGCGATCAGCTCCTCCGCGTAGCCGCGGTCGCGCATCACGTAGAGCTGAAACCAGGGTGGCCTCGAGGTCGCCCGCGCGACCTCCTCGATGCTGCAGATCGAGACCGTCGACTCGGTGAACGCGACGCCCGCCGACTCGGCGGCGCGCGCCGCCTGCACCTCGGCGCGCCGCGCGAGCATGCCGACCAAAACCACCGGCGCGAGCACGACGGGCAGAGCCAGCCGCTGGCCGAGCACCTCGACCGCCTGCTCGCGGACCGAGACGTCGCGCATCACCAGCTGGCGCAGCAGCACCCGCTCGAGGTCGGCGACGTTGGCCGCCAGAGTGGGCCTCCTCGGAGGCACCGCCGTCGACGTAGTCGAACAGCTGACGCGGCAGCCGGCGCCGCGCGAGCTCGCGGTAGTCGCGCACGGTCGCCGGCGCGAGGTTCATCGGCCTGTCGGCTGCGAAGCGCACGGCCCGAGCCTAACGACGGATCGCGGCTCATGGCCCGCACTTTTTGTGGGTAGACCCGAGCCGTCGCCGCTGCGAAGCTCACGTCGTCGCGCGCGATCCCGCATCATGTGACCCGAGGAGACCACCCTTGAACGGCGCCCAGGCATTGATCCGCACACTCGTGCAGGCAGACGTGACGACCTGCTTCACGAACCCAGGCACCTCCGAGATGCACTTCGTCGCAGCGCTCGACTCGGTGCCCGAGATGCGCGCCGTCCTGGCCCTGTTCGAGGGCGTCGCGACCGGCGCCGCCGATGGTTATGCGCGGATGACTGACAGGCCTGCCGCAACCCTGCTGCACCTCGGCCCCGGCCTCGGGAATGGACTGGCCAACCTTCACAACGCCCGTAAGGCGAAGGTCCCGCTGGTCAACATCGTCGGCGACCACGCCACCTACCACACCAAGTACGACGCCCAGCTGCAGTCCGACATCGAAACGGTCGCTCGCAACGTCTCGCGCTGGGTGCGGACGTCAGCCAGCACGAGCGAGCTGGCGACTGATGCCGCCGAGGCATCACCGCCGCGCTCGGTCCTCCCGGGCAGGTCGCGACCCTGATCCTGCCCGCCGACGTCTCGTGGCAGCGAGGGCGCGCCGCCCGCGGCGATCGCGCCGCGCGCCCCGCTGCCGCCGCCCGACGCTGAGCTCGTCGAAACCGTGGCCCGCACGCTGCGCGACGGGGGCCGAGACGGCGATCCTGCTCGGCGGCGGGCGCTGCGCGGCGATGCCCTGATGTCGGCGGCGAGGATCTCCGCTGCGACTCACACCAAGCTGCTGACGGATGTGTTCCCCACCCGCGTCCAGCGCGGCGCGGGTCTGCCGGCGGTCGAGCGGCTCGCTTACCTGCCCGAGCTCGCGTCCGTCCAGCTCAGCGGCCTCAAGCACCTGATCGTGGTCGACACCAAGGCGCCGGTGACGTCTTTGCCTATCCGGGCGTCGACAGCAGCCTGGTCCCGCACGGCTGCGAGGTCCACGAGCTTGCATCGCCGAGCGCCGACGCGCTCGCGAGCCTGCAAGCCGCGAGTCCGCGCTCGGGATCGGCGGCATCGAGCCTGTCCTCCAGCAACAGTCGCGGTCCCCGGCGGCCCGCGGGCGCTTTGACCGCCGAGAAGCGTCTGCCAGGCGATCGGCGCGATGCTGCCCGAGAACGCGATCGTGTCCGACGAGGCGGTCACGTCGGGCGTGACGCTCGCCGCCAGCACCGCCGGCGCTCCAGCCCACGATTGGCTGACGCTGACCGGCGGCGCGATCGGGCAGGGACTCCCGGTCGCGGTCGGCGCCGCGGTCGCGTGCCCGGATCGACCCGTGTTCGCGCTGCAGGCCGACGGCTCGGCGCTGTACACGATCCAGTCGCTGTGGACGATGGCCCGCGAAGCGCTCGACGTCACCGTCGTGATCCTCAATAACCGCTCCTACGCGATCCTCAACATGGAGCTCGCACGGGTAGGCGCGAAGGCTGCCGGTCCGGCGGCGAAGGCACAGCTCGACCTCGGCCGCCCGGACGTGGACTTCGTCTCGATCGCGACCGGCTTCGGCGTGCCGGCCCGCCGTGTCGACGACGCCGAACAGCTCGTCGAGGCGCTCCAGAACGCGGCCGCCGAGCCCGGTCCGCACCTGATCGAGGCAGTGATCCCGACGATGTTCAGTGATCGTCAGCTGCGCGCGATGCCGTATGCGCTGCGGGCGCTCACGATCCTCCCGCGACCGCTGGCCGCGGCCGTGAAGTCGCGCTTGTATCCCTGAAGTCAGCCGCCGAACCAACGCTGACGGCGGCTGGCGCCGAAGCTCTCCTTCTCGGCGACCAGCGCCTTGGACGGCGCGTGAAACGTTCCGGTGCGGGTGGGCCCCGACAGAAAGTCGATCTCGACGCTCCCGATCCGGCCCTCGCCGAACTCGATGTAGCAGGTGCCCTGTCCCAGATGGCGCCCCGGCGCGACGCCGCCACGCAACTCGGCGATCAGCGTCTTGGCGACGACCCGCGCGGCGCCTTCGGCGAACACGCCCGCCTTCGGCACCCCTGCCGTCGCGACGTCCCCGACCGCGTAGACGCCGGGGTACTGCGTCTTAAGTGTGTTGAAGTCGACCGGGATGTAGCCGCCCTCGGTCATCCCACTGGCGATTACCACTTCTGGCGCGCGATGCTTGGGCACGCCGAGGAACAGATCAAACGGCACCTCGCTGTCGTCGTCGAGCACGGCCGCGCTCCCAGCCGAGTCGATCGCGCTGACCCTGCGGCCGGGGATGAACGTGATCTCGCGCTGCGCGAACTCGGTGATCAGTGCTGCCGAGGTCTCGGGCGAGGGTGGCACGGGCGAACCGAGCGGCAGCACGAACGAGATCTCACACCCATCGCGGACGCCGCGCTTGGTCAGCTCGTCATGCAGCAGCAGTACACACTCACTCGGTGCCGGGGGGCACTTGAACGGGGCGTCGCTGACGCCGACCACGATCCGGCCGCGCTTGAATGACGGGATGATCCCGGCGAGCCGCTCGGCGCCGGCGACGGAGTAGAACTCGTTCGCACCATCGGAAAGGCCGGGAGTCGCGTCCATGTCGTAATCCGCGCCGAGCGCGATCACGAGGTAGTCAGCCGCATGGCTGCCCGCGTCAGTCGTCACCCGGCGAGCCCTCGGGTCGATCGCGGTGATCGTCTCGCGCAGGATTTGGACGCCGGGCTTGGCGAACTCCCCGTAGGGCATCCGAACAGCGTCGAGCGTCGTGCGCCCGAACATCACGTCGAGCTTGGAGAACCCGAACACGAACGAGTCGCTCTTGTCGATCACCGTCACGCCGGCGTCCTCGCCGAGAGCATCCGAAAGCATCGTCGAAAGCTCCAGGCCGCCAAATCCGGCCCCGAGGATCAGGACGCGCGCGTTCACTCGGTCACAAGATATCGGCCGGCCGCTCCGTGGCAGTGCCGTCGCTTGTCAGCCGCTGCGGGTTGGGGGCCGGCCGCGTTTGGGCATCGGCCCGGCTTGTCGGGGCATCCGGCCGGCATCATTGAGCGCGCGTCGAAGCAACATCTCGATTTGGGCGTTGAGGCTGCGAAATTCGTCATTGGCCCAGCGCGCCAGGGCGTCGTGAACCGCCGGGTCGATGCGCAGCAGCACCTGCTTGCGCTCACGGCTCACGGGTCACGAATAGAGCGTGCCGGTGTTGACCACTGGGGAGGCTGGTTGGTCCGCGCAGAGGACCACAAGCAGGTTGCTCACCATCGCGGCTTTGCGCTCCTCGTCGAGCTCGACGACGCCGTGCTCGTCGAGCCGGGCGAGGGCCATCTCAACCATCCCACAGAGCCCTCGACGATCCGCGAACGCGCCGCGACGACGGCGCTGGCCTGCTGGCGGCGCAACATCGCCTGGGCGATCTCCGGGGCGTAGGCCAGATGACTGATCCGCACCTCGACGATCTCCACCCCGGCGATCGTCACCCGCTGGGCCACCTCCTGGGCGAGCTCGGCCGCGACGACGTCGACTGAGCCGCGCAACGAGGTGCTCGTGCCCCCGGGGTCGTCGTAGGGATGGGTGGTCGCGACGTGACGCAACGCCGACTCGGCCTGGACCTCAACGAAGTTGACGTAGTCATCGACGGCGTACACCGCCCGTGAGGTATCGGCCACCTGCCAGACGACAATCGCAGCGATCTCGACCGGGTTGCCGTCAGCATCGTTGACCTTCAGATGGTTGGTCTCGAAGTTGCGGACCCGAATGCTCAGGCCCCGCCGGTCGGCGAGCGGCACGATCCACCACAAGCCCGTACTACGAACGGTGCCCGCATAGCTGCCGAAGAACCGCACGACCTTCGTGTGACCGGGCTGGACGATCACCAGCGAGGTCAAGACCAACACCCCGACGACCGCGGGCACGAAGGCGGGCCACGCCGGGGACCCTCCGGCGAGCAGGATCGTGGCGGCGATGCAGACGGCGATCACGAGCACGCCGAACCAGCCGCTGATCGCCCTGGCGGGGCGTTCCTCGATCACGACGCGGGTCCCCGAGTGTCCGACCGGAGTCGCCGCGGGCTGGTGAGATTGTTGGGCGTCCTCGGTCATGGTTTCCTCGCCTTCGTCCTCGCACTGATTGCTCGTGGCTCGCGATAGGCGAGGTAGAAGTTCAGCGCTGCTGCCGGTATCAGCAGCACTCCCCAGCCGCCTTGGCCTTTGCCGTAGGCAATTGCGGTGAGGATGAGCAGCCAGACACCGACACCTATCCGCACGCGGGCGACGACCAGTGGGTGCCTGTATCCGTATGGGGATACAAGCTTCAGTATCCGATCATCGTCCATGGTGCCTCCTCGAAAAGTAGTATCTAAGTGATATCACTTTTAGCGCAGCTGTCAAGACGATCACCGAAACTGCGGGGCCGAGGTCGCTACGAACTCATCCTCACAGTCTCTGGCGCGCGGCCGGCGGTGAGTGAGTGTCAGCGCGAAGTTGTTGGGCGGCGGCGAGATGTTGGAGCTTTTTGAGTGCCTGGCTCTCGATTTGGCGGATCCGTTCGCGTGTGACACGGAATCTGCTTGCGATCTGTTCGAGTGTGCGCGGCTGCTGGTCGTCGAGTCCGTAGCGGAGCTCGAGTACGCGGCGTTCGCGGTAGGTGAGATTCCGCAGCGCGTCTCGCAGAGCCTGGTGGGTGAGGATCTCGACGGCGCGCTCGTAGGGGGACTCGGCGTGTTCGTCGGCTACGAGCTGGCCGAACTCGGAGCCGTCTTCGTCTCCGAGCGGCTTCTCGAGCGAGATGGGCGCTAGCGCGGAGCGTGTGACCGCTGCGACGTCGGCCGGTTCTAGACCCGCCAGCTCGGCGATCTCCTCGACCGTTGGCTCCCGGCCGTGCGCGGTGGCCAGAGCGCGCTCGGCCCGGCCGATCTTGTTGAGCTTCTCGACGATGTGGACCGGGATCCGAATCGTGCGCGCCTTGTCGGCGAGCGCGCGGGCTACCGCCTGGCGAATCCACCAGGTGGCGTAGGTGGAGAACTTGTAGCCGCGGCGATAGTCGAACTTCTCCGTCGCGCGGACCAGACCGATCGTGCCCTCTTGGATCAGATCGAGGAACGGTAGCCCCTGATTGCGGTAGTTCTTCGCGATCGAGACGACCAGTCGGAGGTTTGATTCGACCATCTTCTGCTTGGCGGCGAGGTCGCCGCGCTCGATCCGCTTGCCGAGCTCGACCTCCTCCTTGGCGGTCAGCAGCCGCGACTTGCCGATGTCCTTGAGCAACAGCTGAAGCGCGTCCGTGGTCGGATCAGCGGCGAGATCCAGCCGCGCCTTGGGCCGGGTGCGCCGCTCGGCCGCCCGCTCGATCTTCGGACTGGCCGTCGTGGGTGGGTCAAGCTCTTCGACGAGCTCGACCCCGCCGTGCTCGAGGATCCCGTGCAGGTCCTGAAGATCGCGCTCGTCAAGGCCGACCTCGGCGATTGCGCTCGCAACCTCGGCGAACGTGAGCACGCCGACCCTCCGGCCGCGCGCGACCAGACCCTTGACCTCATCAAGGTCTTCTAATTCCGCTGACATTGAGTCGACGGCGTGGCCGCCACGGGCTGATCAGACTGCGGGACTGGGGCTTGCTCGAGTTCGCCTCGCGCGATCAGGGCGCCATCTGCAGGCACCGCGTTCAGGCGCCGGTTGGCAACGACGGCCTGCCAGAGGAGCCGCGATCGACGAGCTGTATCGAGTGCGGCTCGGCTGCGCCCCGCTACGGGGTGTCGCGCGCGCGCCATATTGAACCTTCCCGTCCCTCTGTCGGGGGTCGCCGGAAGGAAGAGGGCTAGAACCCCCGAGCGTTCAATCAGATGAGGACTGGCGCAGGGCCACCACGTGTTGACGCCCGTACCGCCACAGCGCCAGACCCGCAGTCAAACAGTCACCATGCCTCTCGCCTCGTGACGCGGATCGCGCCGTCGGTCTCATCCAGGCACAGGCCGAGAAATCCTTCACGCAGGGCCAGCTCGCCAGCGACTCTACTCCTATCGCGAGCGCCTATCCGAAACCAGCGCCGACAAGCCGATCAGACGATCAGCCGCGGGCCTGTCGGCCTCCCGGGTCAGTTCGTTTGTGTCGGCGGAGTCATGTGCGTATTCGACGACGCGGCCGGGTTGCCGATCGCGTGGATCGCGTCAAGCACCTCTCTGATGCCGCCCGCGGTGTTGACGTCGAGGCGGTCAAGGATCGTCTCGGTGTCAGCGAACTCCTTCGCGGCGCGCGCGTCCGACGCGGCGGACTGCACCGTTTGCCCGACCATGATGATCGACAGGAGCACCAGCTGCAAAAACGTCTGCGCGATCCAGGCCACAATCACGATCACCTGTCCCGACGTAATCGCCGCCGGCAGGCTGATCAGCGCGATCGCCGCGAACAGGTAAGCGCACGCCATCGTCCCGACACTACGGGTGATCACGAGCGCGAGCTTGGCGTTGAACCCCTCGACCTCACCTACCGCTTTCCTGATCTCCCTGGGATCGAAGCGCACGACGCGCGGCAGCTGCTCGCGGACCTTGATGGGTGCATCCATTTCAAGCCTCCAATCGGGTCAGTCCAGCATCATCGTCGCCAAAGGCTACGTTCGGACCGGGCGTCTCGATCTCGTGGCTGCCTTGGCGGTCAGCGGGCTACTGCGCGCGACGGAGCCTCCGCAGGATCCGCTTGATCAGCGAGGGGCGTTCTGGTTGCTCAGAGTCTCGTAGCTCGCGGCGCTGATCGGCCTTCATCTCCGCCTCACGAGTCAGGCGTTCCGACTCCTGGCCCGCTTGCCCTCCCGGAACGAATGCGCCCACAACGTCACTGTACCCCCGGAGAGCACGATCGTCGTGGTTCCGGCTTGGGCTGCGCTGGGCCAGGCGTGTCCCCATCGGGGCAGCTCGTTCGTCGGTAGATCAACGATGGCCACCAGGGCCCTCACGACAGCAAGGAGTGTCGATGCCTCATCCAGTGATCCACGCCGAGATCCGGTCTCAGGACGCCGACGCCACTCGGGAGTTCCTCGCCGAGCTGTTTGATTGGAAGGTGGCCTCGGAGGGCGGGTTCCCCGGCTACACATTCATGGATACCGGAGCGACGGAAGGACCGGCGGTCGCAATCAGCCCGCGCCAGGGCACCGAGGACGAGGTTCTTTTCTTCGTCGCCGTAGACGATGTCGCCGCGACGCTGACCAAAGCCGAAGAGCTCGGGGGCAAGATCATTCAGCCGGTGCAGCAGGTGCCGGGCGTCAGCTTCGGTGTCCTGGCCGATGCTCAAGGGCACCGAATCGGCATCGCGGCAAACTAGCTCTCGCTGGACGATCTCGCCTGTCTGCCGGGGGCGTCTGGTGCCCGTGTGACGGAGTTCTCTCTCGCACGGGCACGAGGCACCCGAAAGTCGCGGGGACCCCAGGTGGGGCCGTACTCTCCCATCAATGCCGTCCTCCGCGCACCGGCTCGCAGTCGCTCTGGAGTCCGCCGGGCACGGTGACTTCCCCATCGCCGACGGCACGATCGAGGTGTTGCGGGCGCCACCCGGCCCAGCGATGGCCGTCGTCGCGTTCACCGGTCACTATCTGATCGCCAGCTCCGCTTCCGAGGACTGGATCCGGGGGCAGCTCGATCCAAATGATCTGCGCGCGCCGATGAGCCCACGCTTTCTGACGATGCTCGCTGACCAGCTCGGGCGTCACGACGACGGAATCGACTTGCTTCTGGCGGCGCGCGGGCTGGGCGGCCGGACAACTCTGCGCGAGACAACATTGGCGGGGCACCCTCGCGTGCGACGAGCTCACGCGCACCGAGATGACGTACGCGTGTTCACAGACCCCACAGGGGCTGCGACGATCATTCTCGGCCGAGGCTTGGCACACCGCACGGAAGTCGCGATCGAGATCGAGCCGAGCCGCCGCAACCAGGGCATCGCCCGACAAGCTCTCACCGAGGCCCGCCGGATCATCGAAGCCGACAAGCTGCTGTTCGCCCAAACCGCCCCGGGCAACGCAGCGTCGATCCGCACATTGCTCACCGCCGGCTTTCAGCCGATCGGCAGTGAAGTCCTCTTCTTCGGGCGCACCCCGGCACCCGCCTGACCGAGCCGGCGGGGTCGTCTCCGAAGGCAAACCTTGAGTGGACGGGTACGTGGACCCCGGGTCGTGAGGCGCATCGGGCCCGACGCTGACCACCTGGCGAGTGCGACGATTGGGCAATCAGCAACAACCGGGCAGCGTCGACTTGGTCGGACATCGCGCCCTCGTATGACCAACTTCTCTGCCAGGGCAGCGGTCCGCATGAGACCGGGCTTGCGTCGTTGCTGCGCCTCCTGCCCGACATTTCGGGCGCCGTAGTCCTCGATGTCGCGTGTGGTCAGGCGGCCGATGCCCGCCGTCCGAGGGGGACCCGCGGTGCTCAGCCGGTCTTTGT
Organism: uncultured Solirubrobacterales bacterium; assembly: GCA_963703825.1. Classification (GTDB taxonomy): domain Bacteria; phylum Actinomycetota; class Thermoleophilia; order Solirubrobacterales; family Solirubrobacteraceae; genus Palsa-465. Next base: position 95,303 of record CAVPFS010000056.1, read on the forward strand.
GGGCGTCAAAACGATCACGGGGATGACGCGATCGGTCTGTTTCTCGTACTCGGCGAATTGCGGGACGCGCTCGGCCTGCGTGTGGTAGAGGCGGTCGCGTTCATCGCCGGTCGCCTCACTGGCAACGGCCTCGATCGTGTCGCTCCCGACCTCAATCGTGACATCGGGGTGAGCCTTGAGATTGTGGTACCAGTCGGGGTTCGTCGGGGCTCCAGCCTTCGATGCGAATACGACGTAGCGCCCCTGGTCACTTAGATAGCCAAGCGGATTAATGCGGCTCTTGCCGGACTTCGCGCCGGTGTGGTGCAACAGCAGCAGCGTCCCGCCTTCGAACATGCCGCCGACGCGTCCTCCGTTGGCGCGGAACTCGTCGATGATCTGAGCGTTGAAGTCGGCGGGCGACGTGGACATCGTGCTCCTCAGGACAGTGGACAGGGGATGGATCGCTGAACAGTGCCTCAGTTTATGCGCGCCCCGCCAGCGCCTTGTCGGGTGGCGCGGTCGCAGCGGCGGCGTCGCGCCTAACCTGGGCCGATGGACTTGGCTGCAGTTGACGTCTACGTCGCGGCGTTCATGGCGCGGTGCGACGCCATGCGACACCCCGGGCAGGCAATGGTCGACGATCCCGACATGTACGGGCTGCTGCCCGGGAATGGCGACGGGTATACCCGGCTGCTGGTGACGGGAGACGGGGCCTGCGACGCCCTGTCGGCGCTGGTGCGCGACGCGCGGGCGGGAATGATCACGGTCTGCGCGGCCGCTGCGCAGTGCACCACGCTCCTCAACGAGGACCCTGCGTGGCGCGGCGATCCGGCGACGGCGATGATCTGTCGTGACCTGCGTGCGGTGCCGACGGTCCCGCTGCCCCGCGAGCTGGCGCTGCGACCGGTGCGGCGGCTCGCCGACGACGCACTCAACGGGGTGCCGCTCGCGCAAGCGGTAGCCACAGCGCGATTGGCAGCCCCGGGGATCACGGACCCTCAGGCGCTCGCTGACTATCTACAGTCGCTACCACCGGCGTTCGGACTGTTCGCGGCCGTCGATACGACCGGTGCGGTGCGCGCGACGTCCGGATCGGGTGTGTTTGGGACAGCGGCGACCGTGATCTTCGTCAACACTGACCCCGGTTGGCGCCGCCGCGGGATCGCGCTGGCGATGACCTCAGCGGCGCTGCGCTCAGCCGAGCAGTCCGGCGCTCGCGATGCCGGGCTCGACGCCAGTGAAGCCGGCAAAGAGCTTTACCTGCGGCTTGGATTCGAGGCCGCGGCTCCCACGACACGCTTTCGCCCTTCTGCCTGAGCTTGCCCGGGCGGACACTTCCCAGCGAGCGTGCGCTGATCGCGGTGGGCTCGCTCCGCTGGTACCAGGGGGTGGAAATAGCACAGCGACCCTCCTGGCCGGGTGGGGTGCTCGCTGTAAAAAGTCCGCCGCTGGCTCGCGAGCCTGTGCGGCCACCAGCTCCGCGGCGAGACGGTCAGGACACCTGCTCGGAAGGGAGGATCAGCGAGCAGGAGGAGTAGGGGCAGAACCGTGGTAGGGGGACTGGCGCGCATGCGCACCAGGGGAGTGCGGCGTACCCTGTCCGGCGGTGTCGCAGCCCGATCACGAAGCCGCCGGGGTTTCTCTGCCTGGCAAACCGTATCCACCACCTGCGCGTGCCGAACCGCTGTGGCCGGCGCTAGCCACCGTGTTGTTCGCGATCGCTCTTCAGTTGCTGCTGCCGAAACGGCTGACGGCTGGGCCGCGGTGGCTGCTGCCGGCGTTGGAGGCCGTCCTGCTCGTTGGGCTGGCGTTCGCCTCTCCCCGCGAAGTCGAGCACGCGCACCGCGGGCGCCGGCTGGCGGCGGTGGGTCTGACCGCGTTGGTCAGCGCGGCGAACATCACCTCGCTCGCGCTGCTCAGCCACGAGCTGCTTCACCACGGCTCGCCCAACGGCCGCGAGCTGATCGTCTCCGGTGCTCTGATCTGGCTCACCAACGTGCTCATCTTCGGTCTGTGGTACTGGCAAACCGATCGCGGCGGGCCGGGCCGGCGCGCTGCCGGTGAGGATGGGCCTCCCGACCTCCTCTTCCCGCAGATGAGCGACGACCGGATCCAGCCCGTGAACTGGCGACCGCAGTTCATCGACTACCTCTACGTCTCACTCACCAACGCGCTGGCGTTGAGCCCGACTGACACAATGCCGCTCTCGCCCACGCGCCAAGAGCATCATGGGGATCCAGTCGCTCGTCTCGCTGGTGACGATCGGGCTGATCGTCGCGCGTGCGGTGAACATCCTGCAATAACCCTGCGGATCTGCTGGCGGCGCGCAACCGAACGCCCCTACGGGATGCCGTCGGCATGGGTTCGAGCCTTCTTCGACGGCTAGCCTCTCTGAGAATGGGAGAATCGGCCGATGCTTGAAGACGCCACGGGCGAGATCACCCTCCACGGCCGCTCGCTGAACTATGTCCAGGCGGGCAGCGGCCCGGTCTTGCTGCTGATCCATGGCGTGGCCGGGACTGTGGAGAACTGGCGCGCGGTGATCGGGCCACTGTCGCGGCACTACACGGTGGTTGCGGCCGACCTGCCGGGACACGGCAGATCGGCCCCGGGAGCGGGTGACTATTCACTCGGTGCGCTGGCCGCCGGTCTGCGCGATCTGTTGGTCGCGCTCGGGCACGAGCGGATCACGCTGGTCGGGCACTCGTTGGGTGGTGGGATCGCGATGCAGTTCTCATACCAGTTCCCTGAGATGGCGGAGCGATTGGTGCTGGTTTCAAGCGGCGGTCTCGGCACCGAGGTCAGCGCGATCCTGCGCGCCGCGACGCTGCCGGGGTCGGAACTGTTCATCGCCGCCACCGCCACCCTGGGCGGCGCTATCGGAAGGCCGGTCGGACGCGGGCTAGCGGCAGTCGGTCTGCATCCGAACGCGGACGTCGCGGAGGTCATGCGTGGCTACGGATCGCTCGTTGACCGCGACCGACGCACTGCCTTCCTGGCCACCCTGCGCGGAGTGGTCGGCTCAGGAGGTCAGCGCGTCCATGCCGCCGACCGTCTCTACCTGGCCGAGGGCGTGCCAGTCCTCATCGTCTGGGGCGCGCGAGATCGAATCATTCCGGTCGCGCATGGCCAAAGCGCGCACGAGGCGATGCCCGGCAGCCGTCTGGAGATCTTCGAGGAAGCGGGGCATCTTCCGCAAATCGAAGCCCCCGCGCGCTTTGTCGCGGCGGTCGACCGATTCATGACCGAGACCGAACCGTCGCGTTTTGATCCCGAGCTATGGCGTAGTCGAATCCGCCCCGCGAGCAACTAAGGGCGAGCTCAGTATCCGCTCGCGCCTGTGGTTGACTTTTTGGTGATCAGCTTGCCCGATGGCGCGATCACGTACCACAGGCCACCGTTGAGGTTCAGCGCTTGGCCGCGTGCGCTCCCCGGTGAGGTGTCGGCGACGTAGGTGTACAGCGGCCAGCCGGCATAGGTCACGGTCCGGCCGCCCGCGGGATTCGGGTCGCTCCCTACGAGGGAGGACTTCGCCTGCCCCGAGACGCCCGGCTTCTGGCCGGACGACAGCGCCAACGGTGGCCAGACCGCCGCGCACCCGCCCACGCACGTGACCTTCTTGGCCTTGTCGGGCGAGAACACGTACAGGGTCTGGCCCTTGGCGTTGACCACCACACTGCCGAGGCCAGCCACCGTCCTGGTGGAGATCTGCGCCGCTCCCGCAGCGGGTGCGCTCGTTGTGCTCGACGCGGCCGGGGTGGACGCGGACGACGTGGTCGAAGTACTGCTTGAGCTTCCGCAACCCGCGGCGAGCAGCGCAACAGCGGGCGCAAGCAGCATCACGAGTCGTTTTCTCATCGGAGGCTCCTTCCCGTTCAGTGGAAGGCCTGACGCTACTCCCGCACGTATGAAGGAGGGGTGAAGCCTTGGCCGGCGATTCGCATAACAGCGCCGGACCTGCTAGACGACATAGTACAAGCGTCTACGAAGGCTCCGCGATCTGCGCACACGCCGGCGGAGTTTCGGATCGCAGTCGAGGGTCCTCGTGCCGGACGCGCCGGTAGGCCACGGGCGCGGAACGCGGCTGACGCGCAACTGAGGGACTCGAAGGAGACAGTGATGGCAGCCAAACACAAAATGACCGTGTCCACACAATCGACGAGCCACCGCCCTAGCAGCGCGGAGCGGCGCGCGGCGCAGGTCGTGTGGCTCTCCACCCAGCAGGCCGAGCTCAAGCGAGAAGCTGCTGACCGCCGCGCCGCACACGCGCTCAAGAGCGCTGCGGACAAAGCCACTACGCCGGGCATCTAACGCGTCGGGGTCGACGCAGCACGTCGTCATCGCCCCGATCACCGCAGCTGCGTCACAGGAACCAACGGCGACTTGGGTCAGCGTCCGGCGAAAGAGCGGCCGTCCGTCGCATCAGTGGTAGCGATCGAAGTCGGCCGGCCACGGCAGCGGGAACAGATGACGGTAGGGGCGGGCGTTGTCGATCACCTTGGCGAACGACGGCCGCTGCGCACGCGCACGGTAGTACCGCGTGAGGCGCGGGTGCGTGCCCTCGTCCCACGGGTGGATCGCCAAAGCGAAGAACAGGCCCGGCGCGGCGGCGCAGTCGGCGATTGTGAACGCGTCGCCGGCGAGGAACTCGTGCGCGGCAAGCTGCGTCTCGAGCATTCCGTACGCCACATCGAGCTGACCCCGCGCCCGCTGCACGGCGCGTTCGTCGAAGCGCTCCTCGATCGTGTCGGCGACGATCGCCTGAACGGCGTCGGAGACGTACTGGTCGCAGATGCGGTCCCACATGCGGGCTTCTAGCGAAGGAACCAACCGCGCACCGGCGACGTGCTCGATGATGATCGAGGTCTCGCCGATCACCTGGTCGCCGTCGCGCAGCACCGGGATCGAGGCCGGCGGCCACAGCTCGGCAAGGCCGGCGCGGTCGAAGTCACGCTGCTCCTCAAGCACGTCGTACGCGACGCCGAGCTCGTTGAGCGCGACTAGGACCTTCTGGCAGTAGAGCGCGAAGGGATGTTCGTACAGGATGAGCATCTCGTCTCCTCCGGTCGGTTGTGTCGGTCCGCCAACACCCCAGACCGGTGTTGGCCGCGAAACTGATCGCATTGTCCGCGCTCCCCGCTGTCGCGCCTGGGGTGCGATGGTCGTCAAGAGTCCTTGACACGATCATGGCGTCAAGCTATGTTGACGCCATGAGCAACGATATCGCCGCCACTCGTGAACTCCTCTCCCGGCAGTTGGCCGAGGCGATCGCCACGGATCCGATCGACACGCTTCCGATCATCACAGCACTACAGAAGCAGACCGATGCGCACCTCCGAGAAGCCGTACGACAGGCTTCCATCAGCTCCTCGTGGAGGGAGATCGCGACGGCGCTCGGCGTGTCAAAGCAGGCCGCACACCAGCGCTTCAGGGACTACGCCAAGGGCGTCACCGCGGAGATTAAGACCCAACACCGAACCATGAAGCAAGCGCGTCGTAAGGGTGATGAACCCGAAGCCGCAAAGGCGCGAGCCCGTCGAGATGAGTTGGCGGCCGAACTCCGCACAGCCGCTACGGCCCTCAAAGATCAGGTTTAAGCCCGCACCAATCGTGACCAGCCCGCCCGCCGACGCGATCGTGTTCGTGTCTACCGTTGCTCCAGGAGGCGGGTTGTCCAATCGGAGTGGCGCCGTCGGAGCTGACGCTCGTCGAGGTCAGCGCGTCCCAGCGGCTCGTAGTTCGGGACCCAGCTCGTGACCGTGTCATATGAGCGCGCTAGCGCCCAGCCGTCCCATAGGGCGAGGTCGACCAGCGGCTGGCCGATCGCGTCCTCGTAGGCCGCGAGGAACACGTCGGCAACCCGGTCGTCGAAAAGGAGGTAGAGATCCAGGCGACACCAACTGACGTCAAAGCCGCGTGGACCACGGGCTCCGCCAGACCAGTCGACAATGCCCGTCAGTACTCCGTCGCGCCAGACGACGTTGCCAGACCAGTAGTCGCAGTGCGTGAGCACTTCGGGGGCGGCGGTGATCCGAGGCCAGCTCGATCGGATTCGCTGCGCCGCCGGCCCCGCCAACGCCTCCCGAGAGCCGCCGCGGCGGTCAAACACGCTGGGCAGACCAGAGAGCCCGTCGCTCAGCTCGGCGTGCACTCTGGCGAGGGCGCGACCGAGCTGCGCCGCCCACGCATCGGGATCGGACGGCGTGATGTCCGCCTCACCATCCAACCAACTGATGAGCACCGTTGGACACTCTGACCACCGGCCTGAAAGGTCGCCGCCCAGCAAGGTTGGCGCCAGGTCCCCAAGCCCTTCAAGTACCCGCAACGCCTGCGTCTCCTGAGCGGCTGCCGGGTCGCCGGCGGGAAACTGTCGAACAACGGCAGTCCACGCGGGTCTCGCCGTGTCGACCCTCCACGTGGCGGCATGCTGGCCACCCACGAGGCTGACCACAGACTCGATCGTCGCCGATGGCCCTGCCAGGCGCCGAACCTCGTCAAGAGCTCCCCGCGATGGCAACGCCGGATCGACCACTCGCGAATCCTATGGCGCGGCCCGCGACGCACTGGCCCGGTGCATGCGTCCCGAATCCATGGCCTACGACCCCGCGACGAAGCGGGCCACGATGGTCTTGGTGATGACCCCGTGGGTGACGCTGGTGCACGCGTCCCCGGCCTGCAGCACAGCCGGCTGATGCAGGTTTATACCCGCGCTGGCGACCATCTCGTGGTTCAGTTCGCCGCTGCTGGTCGGGTCAGGGAAGTTCGGGAACCCGTGGCTCCGGATGCAGCGGGCGAAGGCCAGCATCGCGGCCGTGCGGGCGGGGCTCTGGGCCGGGAGGCCCGGGTTCTGGCCTGGGCTGCCGCCGTATGGCCAACGCCTTGCGCAGACTCGCTCGGCCGACTGAAATTGGGGGCTGCTGGGACCGGCGGCGAGTATCTGGCGCTTCGGGATCTGTCCGCTGCTGTTGGGGTCGGGGAAGTTCGGCACCCCGTGGGAGTGCATGCAGTTAGAAAGGGCCAGCGGTCCGCTCACCCTCGCCGTCGTCGCGGCAGTCCTGGACGAGCCGCCGCCGCAGCCAGCCGCGAGCAGCAACAGAGCGACGTTGGCGATGATGAGTGGGCGGTAGCGCATCGTGGATCGGTTCCTTTCGGTTTGAGAGCGTCGGCCGGTTAGGTCCGTGATCCCGCGCCGATCTCCGGCCCGCGCCGGAGGGGAGGCGAGTCTGCGGTCGGCTCGTGCGGTCCAGTGGCTGTGGGCGTGCGCGCCGCCCGCCGCCCGACGCCCCAGATCGTGGCGGCGATCAGCGCCACCGCCGCGACCAGGAAGATGCCGGTCTCAAGTGCCTGCAGCGGCCAGTAGTGACTTGGCGGCTGGTAGGTGACGAGCTGCAGCAGATGATCAGAGAGTCGCTGTTGGCAGGTGTCAGCGACGGCGCTGGCCTTGGCGGAGCCGGCGGGGAACGTCGTGATCGTTGGGCAGGTACGGACGAGTAGATCGTGCAGCTGCGTCGTGTTGAGCGCGTGGCGCGCGCGATCGATGGTCGTGTCCGAGACCATCCAGGTATTTGGGATCGGCGGCGCCTGCGGGGCGACGCTGACGCCCGCGGCGCTCGAGACGTAGCCGATGCCCTTCCCCGCGGTCACCGAGAAGATGGCTTGTCTGGCCTGGAGGAGATGCGGGCGGACCCAGACGGTGACGGCGAACCGCGCCGCGACGAAGCCGATCAGCGTCACGATCATCGCCGGCAGCGTGCGCCGGGTAAGCGTGCCGGCTGTCACCCCGAGCGCGAACGCGAACGCCGCGTAACCGATCGCGACGATGCCGCGCGCGGTGAACATGCTCGGGTCGAAGCGGTTCATGTCGACGGCGACGATCGGGGCGAGCCCCCAGCTGACCAGCCAGCTCGCGACGCCCGCGACGACAAGCACGGCGATGCCGACGAGCGCAACCCTGACCGACAGCCAGCGCCGGCGCGAAACGCTCTGCGTCCACGCGAGGCGGTAGGTGCCGCTCTCGAGCTCGCGCGCGACCAGAGGCGCGCCCCAGAACATCCCGAGCAACGCCGGGATCGCCAGCAGCGCAGGACCGAGCAGGCCGGACAGCACCTGTGTCGTGGCCGCTTGGCGCCGCGCAGTCAACTGGGTGAGCGCGCGCCGCAGAGCAGCCGTAGACGTCGCGCAGATGCACGCCCGTTACGATCACGAGCACGGCGAACGCGGCAAGCAGGCCCAGCCCGACAAACGCCTGCGTGCGGAACTGGCGCCACGCGACCCACGTCATCGGTCGATCCTCGAGCGCTCGTCGTCGCCCGCCGGGCGGCCCATATAGGCGAGCACGATGTCCTCGAGGCCGACCTCCTCGACGCTCCAGGCCGGGTCGATGATCGGCTCCTCGGTGCGGACGAGCAGCGTGCTCTGGCGGTCGGTGTGGGTCTCCTCGATCACCTCGTGGCTTGCGGGCAACCGCGCGCGGTCGCGCCGCGGCCCGCTCAGCCGGCGGTGGGTGGCGAGCAGCTCCTCGACCTCGCCCGACAGCTGGACGCGACCCTGGGCGACCAGGACCACGTAGTCGCACACGCGTTCGAGGTCTGCGACGAGGTGCGAGGAGAGCACGACGGTCACCGTGTTCTCGGCCGTGAACTCCATCAGGCCCCGAAGGAACTCGCGGCGCGCGAGCGGGTCAAGCCCGGCGACCGGTTCGTCGAGCACGAGCAGCTCGGGGCGCTTTGCGATCGCGAGCGTCAGCGCGAGCTGCGCGCGCTGCCCGCCGGACAGCGTGCCCGCGCGCTGCCCGGGGTCGAGACCGAGCCGCACGATCCTCGCCTGCGCGAGCGCTGCGTCCCAGCGGGGGTTGAGCTCGGCTCCCAGGCGCAGGTGGTCGGCGACCGACAGCGACGGATACAGCGGCGTGTCCTGCGCAACGAAGCCGACGCGCGCGAGCTGCGCTGGCGTCCCGGCGACCTCCTCGCCGAGGACGGCGACCGATCCAGCACTCGGTTCGATCAGACCGACCGCGAGGTGCAGCAGCGTCGTCTTGCCGGCGCCGTTGTGCCCGACAATGCCGGCGACGTGGCCGGCGGGAACCTGCAGGTCGCAGCCCGCGAGCGCCCAGCGACGCCCGTAGCGCTTGCCGAGCCCTCGCGCCGCCAGTGCGGCGCTCACGCTACGCCCTCGATGCGGGCGGAGCGAACAGCGTCGCGAAAGAGCGCCTCGATTGACTCCTCGTCGAGACCTGCGCGGCGGGCCTTGACCATCCAATTACGCAGCTCGCGACGCAACGGCCCGTGCGCGCCGATCGCGGGATCGGCGAGCGAGCCGGTGATGAACGTGCCGACGCCGGGCCGCGCTGCGACGAGCCCCGCATGCTCGAGCTCACGGTAGGCCTTCAGCACGGTGTTCGGGTTGATCGCAAGCCGTGCGACGACCTCCTTGACCGTCGGCAGCTGGTCGCCCTCGTCCAACAGGCCAAGGCGCAAGGCGTGACGAACCTGCTGAACGATCTGCATGTACGGCGACACACCAGAACGCGAATCGAGATGAAACTGGATCAAGGGGTCCATATAACTATCTACATAGCACTTTAGCTGTATAGATGGTCGTTCGTCAAGTAGGCGCGCTGAATGTCGACCACCTTCCTGGCGGCGATATCAAGCAACCATTGACGGATTGAGCCGCGCTGGCGTGATCGCGGTCACGTCCGACCAACGCCGCCGCGAACACCTCGGCAGCTAGGTCGTGACCGTGCGTCACGCAGCGATCACCTCGGCCTCAGCGACGATTCCGGGCCGGGAGACGCTCCGCTAAAGGCTCTGAGAGACCCGTGCGATGTGGCGGAGCATCGAAATGCTCGGCCAGGAATCGGAGATCACCTTCTCGAGCAGAACGTTCAGGTATTCACGCTGCAGCGACCGCGGGAGCGTTTCCTCGAGAATTTGCATGTGCGTCCAGCTCGGATACTTGTCTCGGCGCACACACTCCAGAAGGACCCGCGCTAACGCGGTCTGGGCCTCCTGCGCGGTGACATTGGACTCTCGACTGGCCATCCGTGTTCTCCTCTCCGGCGATCGTGAGCGGGGACTGTTCTGTACATACCCACCATCGCTCCCGAGCCATCCGATCCCTCCCGCATCTGTAGGCGCTCAAGCCACGCGCCCGCACCACATCTCGATCGTGCGCACTTACTAGTTGTCTTCGGTCCAGTCCCGCCGGTGTGGATCCTTGCCGGTCACCAAGTCGACGAGGTGCGTCCAGCGGCTTGGCTTGACACCGGGCTCGCGGTCGCGCCACGCCGGCGCGGCACCGTGTGGTTCGGGCAGCCCGGCAGCCTCCGCCACGCTGATACGCAGGTCCGCGCCGCGCTCATGTAATGACGCGACCTGGTCGGCCGCCACGAATCGTCGGGTCCCGTCGATCCCCCGAAGCACAATTCCGTGAAAGATGTCTTGCTCTGGAACGGCGACAACGTGGTCGACAGTCCCCACTTGAACGCCGTCAGCGGAATACACCGGGATGCCCTCGTCAAGCACCTGGTACGCGATCGGAAGTCCCTCGTCCACTCCATGCACCCTAGCTGGTTGCTGGCCACGATTCGCCGGCAGGCGCACGCATTGGCTACGGCACCCAGCCGCCGCGTGGCGGACGGCCAACACGGGCGAGCAACGAAGCCGCGCTGCGGTCGTGACCCGAGCGCTTGAGCGCGAGCGCCGCCGCAGGATCGCAGCGCGAGACGCCGAGATCCCGAGCTCCGCAACGCGATCCGGGCCGCGTTTGACCTCGACTGACCGGGCGCGCCTCCCCGACGGATGCCGCCTTCGAGGATTTGCCGTGCCCAGCGGTCGCGGCGAGGCGCCCTAGGAGCTAGGCGTTTTGCTCGATTGATTCTCGCTGGAGAGCGCCCTCTACCAACGAGTGCGTGTCGGCGCCCCGCCCCCGCTCGGGCTTCTGCAGGTCCACACGAGTGATCGCGAGGTAGGCGACGAGCACGAAGATCACGATGGTGAGTGCGAGCGCGACCGGCCCGTCGCCCAGGCCGAGTCCTCCGACGCTTTTGGGCTTGCTCATCCAGTCGGCGAACGAGGCGCCTAGTGGCCGGGTCGCGACGTACGCAAACCAGAACGAGAAGATCGCGTTCCAGTGCAACCAGCGGTAGCCGACAGCGGGGATTGCGATCACCGCGGCGAACACCAAACCGGACGCGAAGTAGCCAAGCCCCAAGGTCGTCGCGGTGAGGTCCCCCATAGCAGTGCCCATCGCGAACGTTGCGACGACGGCGGCCCAGTAGAACGCCTCGCGTCGCGGCGTGTCGATCGTGTGAAACGAGAGCGTGCGCTCGGTCCGCTGCCAGCTCACGAACACCGCTATCAACACGATCGCGTAGAGGATGGTCGAAACCGCGTACGGGACGTCGAACCGCACGTGGAGGACATCGGCCGCCATCGTCCCGAAAACACCCACGCCGCAAACAGCCAGCCAATACGTCCAGGCGACGTATCGGCGCACCCAGAACTGCAACGCCAACGCGACGACAAACCCGCAGAACCCCAAGATCACGGCAATCACGGGGTCGATCGCGTGAACGCTGTAATCGGATGTCGCCTCGCCCATCGCGGTTGAGAGCGCCTTGATCACCCAGAAATAGACGGTGATCTCGGGAACCCGGAGGGCCCCGTGGCGGGTCAGCCACCGGAATCTGGATCGATTGGCCACGGCCAGAGTGTGCCCGAAATGCTCAAATCAAGGCGGACAGGAGCACGTCCCCCGACTGCAAGTCGTCAGGATCCAGGCTCCCGGATCGGTGAGCGCCGGACGCCATGGTCACGACGGGGCCGCCGGGGCTGGTCTGAGCTCGGCTTGGGCGCCGGGTTGGACGGTCGGGATCCCTCGAGTGAACGGAAGGGCAATGAGGGCGAGGAGCGCGAGGATGGCCTCCGCGGCGCGCAGTCCGTCGATCTGGGCCTTTTGGTTCTGCTTGACGATCTCGTCGGCGGTTGCGGTGGGCACGTTCGCCTTTTGCAGCGCGGCCTTGGTGTCGGCCTCTGACATGAACGGCACGCCGCCTGCGAGCTGGGTGTGCGCCTGCGAGACGACGCTATCGGGAACTTTGGGGTTGTTCTCGATACCGGTGAAGAACGACGCGGTCATCGCGGAGATCAGCACCGCGCCGGCGAGTGCGGTGCCGATCGACGCGCCGAGCTGGGTGCCGGTGTTCTGGAGCCCACCGACCTCGCCGCTTTCCTCGTCGGGTACCGCTGAGACCGTCACGGCGCCGAGTTGAGAGGCCATCATCCCGAGCCCGGACCCGGCGAGCAGCAGCGGCCAGGTGACGATCTCCGGGCCGATGCCAACGTCGAGCAACGCGACCAGAAGCACGAGACCGGCGAACAGCATCATGAATCCGAGCCGGACGACGCGCCGGGGTGACGCGTTTGGGCGCAGCTTCGGGACGCCGATCGCGAACAGGAGCAGGGACAGCGACAGCGGCAGCAGCCGCACCCCGGTCTCGACCGCCGAGACCCCCAGCGTGACCGACAGGAACAGCGCTAGCGTGAAGAAAAGCCCCGCCTGGATGAGGAACATGAAGAAGAACGACATGACCCCGCCGCGCAGCTGCAGGTTGCGCAGCATCGCCGGGTCGATCAGCGCGGCCTCGCCGCGCTGAACCCGCCGGTTCTCCCACCAGACGAACAAGCCCAGGATCACGGCGCCGCCGAAGATCAGCCAGATCACCGGGGACAGCCCGAACCATTCAGGAGCGTCCGGCTTCGGCTGCACGACACCCCACGTCCCGGCCTTGAGAATGCCGAACACGATCGCACCGAGCCCGAGCGCGGACAGGGCCGTGCCGACCAGGTCCAGCCGGGCGCCTTCCTCCGCCGGCGTGTCCTTCATCCGGCGAGTCAGGACCAGGATCACCAGCACGATCAGCACCTCCCCGACGAATACCCACCGCCACGACGCGTAGGTCGTGAACAGACCGCCGACCAGCGGTCCCAGCGCCGCCGCGATCGCGCCGGCAGCAGCTACGAGCCCATAGGCGCGCGGACGGTCGGGCTTGCCGAAGTTCGACGCGACGAGCGCCACGATCGCCGGCATGATGAGGACCGCCCCGAGCCCTTCCAGGCCTGACCAGCCGATCATCAGCACCGTCAGACTCTGTGACAGCGCGGTGGTCAGCGACCCGCAGGCGTAGACGATGCACCCGATCGCAAACGCCCGCTTGCGCCCGATCATTTGACCCACCTTCCCGCCCGTGATCATCAGCGACGCCATCACCAGCGTGTAGGCAGTGATCGCGGTCTGAATCCCGGTCACCGTGGTTCCAACGTCCTTGGCGACGGTCGCGATCGCTGTGTTCATGACGGTCGTGTCGAGGGCCATCACGAACTGTCCGGCCGCCAGGGTCAGCAGGACGATCCCCGCCGCGGCCGCCGCATTCGCGGTTCGGGCCCCTTCCGTCGCTCCACGATGCGCGTCGGCGCTCATCCGCGCACCTTAGTAGCCCATCCAGACCGGTCCGGGATCAAGCGCGAGTGTCCCGATTGCTGAAGGCGGAGTGGCGCTCGCGCGTCGAGTCTCAGGTGTCCGAGGCACTGGCCGGCGAGCCGGTGCGCAACTGGCCGGCTTATACGAGCGCTGGGAGGGGGCGGAGGTCGGGGCCGACCCAAGCCGCTCGAGCGGATTCGCTGAAGATCAGCTCGCGCGAATAGAAGTGCTCGATCAGCTTGCGGTCGAGCAGGTCAGGGTTGCGCTCGATGAACTCCTCGAAGCTTTCCGCGCCCCAACGTTGGATATGGACCGCGACGAAGTGCAGCCACGCGCGCGTAATCGTGTCGTGATACTTGTCTTCGGCCTCGTGTAGCCGAGCCACCCGCCGGATCGCTGCGACCATGGCCTCTGCAGCCTTGTCGAACGGATAGCGGCGCACGTAGGTCCACGCGAGCTCGAGGTGCTCGCGATGACCGAAGCCGCCCCGAGACTCGAGGATCTCGTGGAGGATCTGGAGATCACGTTTCCGCATCAGTTGCCTCTGGGTACTCGTCTTTGCGCAAGATGCGGAACGGATCGCCGTCAGGTTTCGGCGTTCGCTGGAGCAGGAATGAGTGGTACGGGGCGACGAACGGATCGGGTGCGGTCACCGTGTAGGTGTGGTACACGCTTCCGTTCTCGCGCGCGAACGCGATGAACCCCGGGGCCTCGCGCAGGCCGTCTTGGAGCTTGGCTCCGACCTGCCGCGCCCAATCCTCGAGCCACTCGGGCGGGTTGTCGAGGATCGATCTGACCTCGGGCATCTCCTGCGCCTGCTCGGAAGTCAGGGCGAGCCCGAAGTCGAATGGAAACTCGGTCTGGTTCGTCGAGACGTAGGGGAACTGCCAACCCATCCGCCGCTTGTAGGCGATCAGCCGATCGATCGGCGCGCGCGAGAAACAGATCAGCGTCACGTCACGGTGATCGAGATGCACGCGCGTGGCGTCCAGCTCATCGCCGAGGCTGGAACACCCGGGGCAGGCGCCGACCTCGTAGTCGGGCCCGTACATGATGTTGTAGGCGAGGAGCTGCGAGCGCCCGGCGAAGAGCTCTGCGAGCGTCTGCTTCCCATCCTCGGTGTCGAACTCATACTCCTTCGCTACCGGAACCCACGGAAGCTGACGACGTTGCTCGGTCACCCTCTGGGTGAGCTTGGCGTGCTCGGCTTCGAGCTCCGCAAGCTGATCGCGAGCCAACCGCCATTCCTCTCGCGTCCCAACCTTGTACTCGGCCATTGCTACCTCCGTTGCCGTTCGTCGCGTTGGCGTCGGCTGCCGTCGGCAATCATCGGCGGCCGCGTGTCGACGCCCGTACGTTACGACCATCACGCCGCGCCGAACTCATCGCCGCTTCATCCGATCGGCTCCCGGCGTGCAGACGGCCGCCTCTCTCGCGACCGATTTCGTCCGGCCAAAGTGGCGTGGCCAAAGTGGCGTCTTTGCGACCGCCATTGGCTGGGGTTCGGGAGCGGCCGAGTAGAGTGTTAGACGCAGGCTCCACCGCTTGAGTGCCGCGCTCTCGCATTCTTCCTGTGGTCCAGCCTTCCCAGCGGAGCGACGAGGAGTGCAGCGTGATGGCAAAGCAGATTCAACAGCCCGGCCCGGGCCGGTCGACAGCGGCGGCGGCGTTCGACGAGGTTCGCAAGGAGATCGCGCAACGCAACGAGCAGGCGTCCCGGAAGGCTCGTAAACTTCGGGCCGAGCGTGAGCGGGTGCAGGCGATCGCGCGTCGTCAGCGCGACCTTTAGCTCACACAGGTGCTCGAGACGCCCGGCTCGATGACTTAATCGGTCGGTGCGCTGTTTAGGACAGCACGCGGTTGAGCGCAGTGAGCCCGACGCCCAGCTCCGGCGTCGTGATGTTGAGCGCCGGACGGAACCGGATCGAGCGCTCGCCGCAGCTGAGCGCGAGCACGTGCTCCTGCTGCAGCCCGCGGATCGCATCGTCGCGGACAGCCCGGGTCGGCAGGTCGAACGCACACATCAGCCCGAGGCCTCGGACGTTAGTCATCACATCGGCGTGTCGCGCTGCGAGCGCCTGCAGCTCGGCGAGAAACCACTCGCCGACGCGGGCAGCGTGATCCACGAGGTGATCGCGCTCGATGATCTCGAGGATCCGCCGGGCCCGCACCATGTCGACCAGACCGCCGCCCCACGTCGAGTTGATCCGACCGGAGAGCGTGAAGACATTCTCGACCGCCTCGTCGACGCGGCGGCCCGCCATGATGCCGCCGACCTGCGTCTTCTTGGCGAACGCGACGATGTCGGGCTCGAGCCCCAGCCGCTGGTAGGCCCACGCCATGCCGGTTAGGCCCACCCCCGTTTGCACCTCGTCGAGCACGAACAGCGCGTCGTACTCGTGGCACAGCGCCTGCATAGCCTGCAGGAACTCCGTCCGCATGTGGTTGTCGCCGCCTTCGCCCTGAATCGGCTCAGCGAGGAAACAGGCGATGTCGTCCGGGTTCGCCTCGAACGCCGCCCGGGCCTGCGCGAGCGCCCGCGCCTCCGCGTTCTCGACCTCAGAGAGGTGCGCCTCGAGCGGGAACGTGACCGCCGGTACGTCGATGCGTGGCCAGTTGAACTTCGGGAACCGATCAGTCTTGTTCGGGTCGGTGTTGGTCAATGAGAGCGTGTAGCCGGAGCGACCGTGGAACGCGCGCGTGAGATGCAGCACCTTGCTCCCCAGGTCGGGCGACCGGCCCGCGGCCTCGTTTCGGCGGCTCTTCCAATCGAACGCGGTCTTCAGCGCGTTTTCGACCGCGAGCGCTCCACCTTCGACGAAAAACAGGTGGGGCAGCGCCGGGTCGCCGAGCACGCGCCCGAACGTCTGGACGAACTCGGCGTAGTGGGTCGTGTAGACGTCCGAGTTGGCCGGCTTGTTCGCCGCGACCTCGGCGAGCACGGCGAGAAACTCGGGATCATCCGCGAGCCCCGGCGGGTTCGCGCCGAGCGCGGCGGACGCGAAGAACGTGTACAGGTCGAGGTAGCGCTCGCCAGAGCAAGCGTCAACGAACCACGACCCGCGACTCTCCCGGGTATCGAAGACCAGTTCGAACCCGTCGACGAGCAAGTGCCTACGCAGCACGTCGTGTACGTCCTGCGGCTGCACACGTTCAGCCGACGTGCCTCCTCGTTTCCCGACCAAAGTGCTCACCGCAAAGCCCTCCCCCCGTTCGCGCGATCTCCGAATCGATCGACACTCTAGCCACCAGGCCACTGATCATCGGGCCACACAGTCGAATGCCAGGCTGCTCGCCGCATGGCTGGCTCAGAGGCAATCGGGAAGTCATGCCGGCCCGGAGCGGTGAGAGCAGCGTTCTCGCCAGCCGCCTCTCTTGAAGCAATGCGGGTTGCGAGCTCGCAGTCCGAGGTCGATGCGAGTGCTGCCTCGAGGTGGACGCGATTGCGCCGCTCGAGTTCGGCGAGCAGGGCCCCGACGACCTGCGGGTCGAATTCACGGTCGCCTATTTGCAGCCACGACGCGGCGAAGGAATCGAACCTTCCAAGCGGGGGACTGCCCCGCCCTGCCGGTTTTGAAGTTCCCCATTTGCAGGTAATTTGCGTTAGATACGGGCAGTTGACGTCGTCTCAAAGCAGTTAGAGCAGCTCAGAATTGCTGAGTTCGGGACATGGTTTGGGACACCGTTTTCCGAGACAAGCTCCCTAGGGACGTTCTCGACGGCGTGCGTGGACGTTGGACACAGTGGGCTGGGGCGCCTGTCGTGGGTCTCGCAATCCGCGCGTTGCAGGGCGCACGTCGTGGCCGGATAACTCCGCTGCGCACGATCTTCGGATGTGTCCGAGCAGCCGCTCGCTGAGAAAGCAATCGGTCCGAATATGTCTGCGACCTTGATCGGGGGCGGCTGGTGCCGGCAGCCGTTCGGGCGCTCATACCGTGCGTAGGGCCTCGGTTGGCGAGAGGCGGGCGGCTCGCATGGAGGGGTACAAACCGGCGATGGCGCCGATCAGAAGGGCGGCGCCTACCCCGCCGTAGAGAGCCACGGCCGGGATCTGCACCAACTGGTGTTGGCTCACCGCGTAGATGACGGTCGGCAAACGGCAAGGTCGTCCGGGCTCTGCGGTACGGCGCTTCTCCTGTGGGCTAGCAACAGCGATCTCTCCGCGACCGTGAGCTGCTGGATCCGCCCGGCGTTTCGGAAGCCGACGCGAGCACGCAGCCCGACCGCTTGCTCACGACTTCACCGCCAAGCCGGCTTCGAACGCTCGCAACCGCGTCTGGCACGCGGCCCCTGCGCGCAAGCAGCAGTCACAGGACGACACGTCCGCCGCTGGTATCGCGTGAAAGCACGCGCCAGCTCCTCGGCGCCGTCTTGCCCGTCGGCCAGAGACTCAGGCTTGGACGCACGTGGTTCCGCGCGACTCGTATGCGCCATTGCGCTCGCCCGCGTTGGGGTCGGTGAGACGATGGATGCGATCGTCGAGTGGCGCTCACTAGACGGCGCCTCGTCGGCGAACGCGATCGACTGAGTCGGGGCTCAGGCGGCGGGGGTGGGAGCGCCGATGACGAGCTCGTCGAGCTCGGCGAGCGCCTCGCGCAGGCGCTCGGTCCACGGCCGGTGGGCGGGGTCTGTGACCCAGCGCTCAAAAGTGATCCGGAAGATCGCCATTCCGGTCTCGGCGGCGAGGCCGGCCACCGGATGGCTGATGCCGCGGCTGCGTAGTGCCTCGGCGAGCGCGTCGCCGAGCCAGGCGAGCTTGATGAGCTCGCGCTCTTGGAGCGCGGTGTTGGCGAGGATGACGGCCTGGCGGCGGCGGGAGAGCTCGGGGGTGAACACCGCGCCCGCCGCGTCGAGCGCCGCGGTCACCGCCGCGAGCGGGCTTGCCCCCGCGGGTGCGCCGTCGATCGCGGCGACGAGCGTGTCGCGTAGCCCCTCGGAGCCGCGGAACAGGACTTCGCGCTTGTCGGTGAAGTGGCGGAAGAACGTGCGTTCGGTGAGACCCGCGCGTGCCGCGATCTCGGCGACGGTCGTCTGTTCGAATCCGCGCTCCTCGAACAGCTCGAGTGCGGCCTCGCGTAGCCGGTCGGGGGCGTTGGGTTTCCAGCGTGTCATCGGTTCGTCGTAGCGATGATGACAGTCACTGGCATTCAATGCTAGAGTGATGACAGCAACTGACATCGGATTCAACAAGGAGGATCCATGCGTCTATTCGTCACAGGAGCATCGGGCTGGATCGGCTCCCACGTCGTCACCGAGCTACTAGCCAACGGCCACCAGGTGCTCGGTCTCGCTCGCTCTGACGGTTCCGGCGAAACGATCGCCGCCGCGGGTGCCGAGGTCCGCCGCGGCGAGATCACCGACCTCGACGTCCTGCGCGATGCCACTGCGGAGTGCGACGGGGTCGTGCACCTCGCCTTTCGCCACGACGTCGCCTTCTCCGGAGACTTCGATACCGCCGTCGCCTCCGACCACGCCGCGATCGAGACCTTCGGGGAAGCGCTCGCCGGCAGCAACAAGCCGTTCGCGATCGCTTCCGGCCTCGCCGGCATCCGAACGGGCGAGCTCGCGACGGAGAACGACCGGCCCGAGCCGACGCCCGGCCCCGGCGGCCGAGTCACGAACGAGCGGACCGCACTCGCCCTCGCCGACCGCGGGGTGCGCTCGATGAGCGTGCGGTTCGCCCCCACCGTCCACGGCACCGGCGACCACGGGTTCATCGCCCTCATCATCGCCGCTGACCGCGAGCACGGCACCGCGGCCTACGTCGGCGACGGCGAGAACCGCTGGCCCGCCGTCCACGTCACCGACGCCGCCCGCCTCGTCCGCCTCGGCATCGAGGACGCACCCGCGGGCTCGGTGCTGCACGCGGCCGGCGAGGAGGGCATCCCTTTCCGCGAGATCGCCGAGGCGATCGGGCGCCGGCTCGAGCTGCCCACGACCTCCCTGCCCGCCGAGCAGGCCGCCGAACAGTTCGGGTTCCTCGCCCGATTCATCGCCATGGACATCCCAGCCTCCAGCGCGCGCACGCGCGAGCTACTCGGCTGGGCGCCGACCGCCCCCGGACTGATCGCCGACATCGACGCCGGCGCCTACGACCTAGCCGCCGTCGCCTGAGCCGCAAGGACCTCCGCCCACGACCGCTCCAGCCGACAAGCGCGCTGCAACGCCAGCTACACGAGCGCGTCGGGACCACTGACACGCGCGACGCGCCCGTGGGCGGACGCAGCCCGAACGATCCCATTCGCCTCTCGCGGCACCGATCCCCGGCCATCGCTTCGGCGACTTTCCGATCCTGCCGGCCGGACCTGAACGGCGCCGCGGGCGGACGACCGGATTCGCCCAAGACCGATCGTCCGCTTGACTGATCGCACGCCCCCAGTCGACGGACGCCCCAGTGCTCGATCTCGCAGTACGGCACGGATAGAGCATCGAGGATGGCGACAGTCGCCATGGTGCCCCCCTTTCGGTCGCGCGCGGATTAGGGGCCGTGCGTCCGTGCCCGGCTGCGACGTCGCGCGCGGCGATCGCTGGCCGATCGGTCACGCGCTGGCAGACGAACGACCGGGTCACACGCGCGCGGAAGCGGAAGCCGGTGATCGCGCATTCTTGCGCGATGACGGATCCGCGCGCACGAGAGACAGATCCATCTACTGGCTGCCCCCGCCCTGCTCGAACCCCGCGGCCGTCGCCCGACAGTCTGTGGAGTAGGCAGCCACGGTCTTGAGCCCGACCCTCAGCTGAGCAGTCCCCTTATACCTCCCATCACAGCCATACACTCCACGCACAAAAGTGCTGAAGACGTCCCTCAAGACGTCCATTCCAACCCTATCGCCAGCCGTGGCGGGCTATCCGGCAGCCGGAGTACCGGGCCGACCGAGGTCTTACCGGACATCTTGGGACGTTTGCGGGACGTCTTTGGACATCTGCCTGCAAATCCGCACTTTTAGAAGTTCTCACCGCGCGACCCGTCAGCCCGTGTGCTGGCCGTTGCGGCATCGTCCAGAGGCTCGAGGGCGAATGCCTCAGCCAGCAGCCGCGCCTCGCCACCGCGATTGCGGTGATGCGCGTAGCGCATGGTCGTCTGAATGTCCGAGTGGCCCATCCAGGCCTGCACGGCCGGCACCTCGGCCCTGCGCACCGCCAGCGTCCCGAAGGTGTGTCGGAGATCGTGGAACCGCAGCGCGCGAAGACCAGGCCCGTCAGCGACGCCAAGGACTGCGCAACATCGGGCACCATCGGCACCGATCGCACCTTGCCGCTCTTCGGAGTCCCGAGACCTCCATGGGCGTTGTAGCTCCGCCGGACGCGGATCACGTCGCCGCCGAAGTCGACATCCCGCCACTCGAGCGCAAGCAGTTCGCCCATACGAAGCCCGGTGAACGCCGCGGTCAGGAACAGCGCACCGTCCTTCTCCGACCAGGCCGCCCGGACAAGCGCCCACACTTCCTCAGGCGAGAACGCATCAAGGTCATCGGATACCCGGTAGCGGGGGCGTTCGACCGCGGCGGCCGGGTTGCGCGGCAGCCCCCACACCTTCATCGCCCGTCTGAAGATCCCGTGGAGGATCACGAGGTACTTCGCGACCATCCGGTTCGACACGTTCAGCGTCCCCTTCCAGCGCTCGAGCAGCTCGGGCGTGACGTCCTCGAGCCGCAGCTGCCCGAGGTCGCGCATGATCCGGTCTGACGTGTGGCGGTAGTCGGTCAGCGTCGAGGGCTTGCAGGCGCGGTCATGCTCGACGTATCGAAGCCACTCCGCCGCGGCGTCAGCCACGATCGCACCCGTCGCGACCATCCCTGGCAGAGTCCCGCGGCGTGCCTCGGCAACCGTCGAGCGAAGCCAGTCCTCCGCCAGTCGCTTCGTGAGGTAGCCGGCCGGCGGGCGGCCGCGCCCACTCCACGCCGGCCCGAGCTTCCTCTGGACCTGGCGACCGTCGGGCAGCCGGTACTTCGCGTACCAAGCCAGGCCTCGCTTTCGCTCGACGCGAAACACGTGGCCGCTGGGCCATGCCTGAAATCGTACCGAATGCTCGGGACATATTCGGGACACGGTTTCAATGACAAGCCCTACTGCCAATCACTGCGAACACCTAAAAGAGCCCTATTTCCAGCTACGACGCGGCGAAGGAATCGAACCTTCCAAGCGGGGGGCTGCCCCGCCCTGCCGGTTTTGAAGACCGGATGAGCCACCAGGCCCCGGCCGCGCCGCCCCGGATGCTACGCGGCGCAAGGGGCGCGGATGTGGTCGAATCGAGCCCGTGCTCGAGCGCGCCCTTGACGCCGGCGTCGAGCGCGTTCAGCCGGTGGAGCGCGAGCGCCTCGGGCGAGGCAAACCTGCCTCCCGGGGCCGTCGTCGGCCCGTGATGGGAGAGGACGCAGTGCAGGAGCCCAAGCCGCCGAGGCTCGTCCAGCCGCCGGGCTCCGTGGTCGCTCAGCAGCTGCTCGCCGAGCACCAGGTGGCCGAGCAGGCGCCCCTCGTCAGTGAGGCCGATCTCGGCGCCGTAGGTGAACTCGCGGGTGCGGCCGAGGTCGTGGGTGATCGCCGCGGTCAGCAGTAGGTCGGAGTTCAGCCGTGGGTGCAGCTGGCAGGTCTCGTGCGCGAGCGTCGCGACCGCGACCGTGTGCTCGAGCAGCCCGCCGAGGTAGGCGTGGTGCCCCGCGCGACTGCACGGCGCCCGTCGCCAGGCCGCGCGCAGCTCGCGATCGGCCAGCAGCCCATCGAGCAGCGCCCGGAACTGGCGGTCGTAGACCTCGCGCGAGAGGTGCTCGAGGAAGCCGTCGAGCTCGTCCAGATCGCGGTAGGCCGACGGCAGGAACTGGCCCGGATCAGTGCCATCCGGAGCGCGCTCGATCGCCGACAGCTCCAGCACAAGCTCATCACGGAAGCGCTCGGCCCGACCAGCGATCCGCACCAGGTCGCCGCGCTCGAATCCAGCCGCCAGCGCGTCCGCGTTGACGAACGCCCGCGCGGGCACGGTCCCGGTCCGGTCGCGCAGCTCGAGCGCCAGGTAGGGCGACCCGTTTCGGGTCATCAGACGGTCCTTGCGGGTGCACGCGAACACCCCCGTCACGTCTTCGCCCGGGCGCAGCGTGCTGACCGCCACGAGTGTCAGATCGTCGGACGCCATCCGCCCATCATGTACGGTGGATCGGATGCAGCCCCTGCAATGGGAGCACCGCCCGGACGGCCTGCGCGCCCCAGCGCTGATCTGCGCCTTCAAGGGCTGGAATGACGCCGCTGACGCGGCATCGAGCGCGATCCAGTTCGTCGGTTCGGCGCTCGGCGCCCAGCGCTTTGCGACGATTGATCCCGAGGAGTTCTACGACTTTCAGGCGACGCGCCCGCGGGTCAAGATGGTCGACGGCGAGGCGCGCGAGATCGTGTGGCCGGCGGTCGAGCTCTACGAAGCGCACGTGCCGCGCGCCGACCGCGACCTGATCCTGCTCGCCGGCACCGAGCCGTCGTTTCGCTGGCGCACGTTCTGCAAGCTGATCATCGAGCTCGCCGAGGTGCTCGGCACCCAGCTGGTGGTGACGCTCGGCGCGCTGCTGGCCGACGTGCCCCACACGCGCCCGGTGTCGGTCACCGGGCTGAGCTCGGACCCGGCTTTGGTCGCGCGGCTCGGCCTCGCGCCGTCCTCCTATGAGGGACCAACCGGGATCGTCGGGATCCTGCACGCCGCCTGCCAGCAGGCCGGGCTCCCATCGGCGAGCCTCTGGGCCGCGGTGCCGCACTACATCGCCGCAACGCCGAACCCGAAGGCCGCGCTCGCGCTGGTGCGCAAGCTCGAGGGCCTCGTCGGGGTCGCAGTCGATGCCTCCGAGCTCGAGTCCGCGGCCGGCGACTACGAGCGCCAGGTCAACATCGCCGTGCAGAGCGACCCGGACGTGCAGGCGTTCGTCGAGCGTCTCGAGCAGGCGGCGATCAGGGAAGCCGGCGACGAGCCCACCTCACTGCCGTCAGGCGACACGATCGCCAGGGACCTGCAGCGCTTCCTGCGCCAGCGCGGGGACGAGCCGGGCGCCGGCTGAGCCGATCCGGCGAGGCGCGGGCGGCGCGAGGCGAGGCGGGGGCGGGCGAGGCGACGTGCGTGCGGCGCCGCGCCATGCGGTTTGCGACAAATCCGGACGCCCTCCGCGGATTTGTCGCCGGTGGCATGCATAGCCCCCAGAACGCGACCAATCCACGCGTCTCCTGCGGATTTGGTGCGTTTTACAGGTCGGACTACGGCTCCCGCGGGGATCAGCGCAGCCCCGCCAGCCTCCGCGCCGCCTCCTGGATCACCTCGCGCCGCTTGCAGAACGCGAACCGCACGAGGGTCGAGGCGGCCTGCTTGTCGTCGTAGAAGACCCCGGTCGGGATCGCGACGACGCCGCAGCGCTCCGGCAGCTCGCGGCAGAACGAGACCGCGTCGCCACTCACATCCGCATTGACGAAGTAGGTGCCCGCCGGCACGAGTGGCGTCAGGCCGGCGGCCGACAGCCCCGCGCACAGCAGATCGCGCTGCGCGCGCAGATCATCGCGCACCGACTCGAGCACCGCGGGCCCGAGCCGCAGCGCCGCGGCCGCCGCGTGCTGGAGCGGCGTGCCGCCCGCGAAGGTCAGGAACTGCTTGACGGTCCGCGCTGCCGCGACCAGCTCGGCCGGGCCGCTGCACCAGCCGATCTTCCAGCCGGTGAAGGAGAACGACTTGCCGACGCTCGAGACCGTCAGCGTCCGCTTCGCCATCCCTGGGAGCGAGGCGAGCGGGATGTGCTCGCCGTCGTAGACGAGGTGCTCATAGACCTCGTCAGTGACGCACACGAGATCGTGCTCGATGCAGGCGGCCGCGATCGCCTCGAGCTCGGCGCGCGCCAGCACCCGTCCGGTGGGGTTGTGCGGCGAGTTGACCAGCATCACCCGCGCGGCGGGCCCGATCGCCGCCCGCAGCGCATTGACGTCGAGCTCAAACCGCGGCGGTCGCAGCGTCACCGGGCGCCTCCGAGCGCCGCTGAACGCGATGCAGGCTGCGTAGGAGTCGTAGTAGGGCTCGAGCACCACGACCTCGTCGCCCGGGTCACAGAATGCGAGCAGCGCCGCGGCGATCGCCTCGGTGGCGCCGAACGTCACCTGCACGTCTTCGGGCTCGAGCCCGTAACAGCGGCGCTGATGCTCGAGGACGGCCTCCCGGAGTTCGGGCACGCCGGCGAGCGGCGCGTACTGGTTCTCGCCGCCGCCGGCCCGCAGCGCCGCGACCGCGGCGTCCACCACCGCAGCGGGGCCGTCGACGTCGGGGAAGCCCTGGCCGAGGTTGATCGCGCCCGTCCGCTGCGCGAGCGCGGTCATCTCGGTGAAGATCGTCGTCCCGAGCCCCTCGAGCCGCTCGGCGCCGACCGGCCTCATCGCTCTGCCGCGGGGCACACGAGCCGGTAGTCGCAGATCGAGCAGGCCGAGAACGACGGTGTCGGCTCAAAACCCTGCGACTGGATCCCCTCGGCGACCTCGGTCGCGACCTCGCAGACCCATTCGGCGCGGTCGCCCTCGTCGGAGGGCACCGCGACCTTGCGGTCGTCGAGCAGGTAGTAGTAGGCCTGGCGCGAGGCGTCCAGCCGCCACGCCTCGCGGGCACCGACCGCGTACAGCGACAGCTGCACGTCGTCGGTGAGCTGCTCGGCGCTCTTCGGCCGCCCCGTCTTGTAGTCGATCAGCTCGTACTCGCCGCCTGGCAGCCGGTCGACCCGGTCCACCCGTCCACGCAGCAGATGGCGCCCGAGCTTGAACGTGAACGAGCGCTCAAACCAGACCGGTTGCGCCTCCTCAGACTGAAAGCGCTCGTGGTATCGGGTCAGCGACGCCGCCGCCTTGCCTCGCAGCTGGCGCTCCTCCTCGGAGTCGGCGAAGCCGCCGCGCCGCCAGCCGCCGTCGAGCAGGCCGAGCAGCTCGGGCAGCGAAGCGGCCTCGCTGGCGTGGAAGCGCTCGAGCACCTGGTGCAGAGGATCCCGAAGCGCTGGTGCAGCGTCGGTTCCTGGGGGATCCGGAAGACGCGCGCGAACTTGTACTTCAGCGGGCAAGTGCGGTAGGTGTCGATGTCGGTCGCCGACAACATGACGCCCTCGCCGCGCCGGGGCAGGAACGGCTCCAGCGAGGGTTCGTCGCGGGCGACGATCGCCTGGGCCCGCCGGCGCACGTCGAGCTCGGCGTCCAGGAGATAGTCGTCCAGGGCGGAGGAGTCGAAGATCTCGCGCTGCTCGGAGGTGACCGCCTGGAGGATCCGCGAGTTGATGTCCCGCAGGGACTCCGCCACGCTGGGGCACTCGGGCCGGGCGATCAGCGCCGCCAGCTTGAGCAGCTCGAGGTAGCGCACGACCGCGTGCGAAACGTCGAAATCGGTGTCGAAGCGCAGCTCCGACAGCCGGCTGACGGTCGGCGCGGCCGGTGCCCGCCAGCAGCTCGTCGCGCATCAGCCGATAGGTCGAGTGGGGCGCCTCCGCCGGGCCGAACAGCTCCTCCTCCTTGTCCACCCACACCCGCCGAGCCGACCGGGCGTCCTCGAGCGGCGAGCGGCGCGCGCCTCGCCGCGCTCGCCGGTGCCCGGGTAGGAGAGGACGAGCCCGCGACGGGCCCTGCTGAGGCCACGTACAGCGCCTGGCCCAGAATCGCGCGCCGGTCGCCGCGCAGTCGGCGGGCAGCGGCTCGCGCAGCAGCGCGTCCGGGATCGGCTCGGGCTCGGCGGGCGCGAGCCGGCGTGAGGCCGATGACGAAGACATGGTCGGCCGCGAGGCCGCCCGCCGCGCCGAGCGCCAGCACCTGGACCGCCCCGGCACGGCAACTCGGGCTCCTCCTGCTCGCGCAGCCCGAATCGGCGACGGCGGCGACCGGGCGGGCGAACTCCCGCGGCGTCGCCTGGGGCGCGCCCGGAACGTAGTCGGCGGCCAGCTCGCCGAACGCGGGCGAGCGCCCGCAGCCGCTCGACGACGTCGGCCTGGGCGGCGAACAACTGCTGCCGG
This sequence comes from uncultured Solirubrobacterales bacterium, assembly GCA_963703825.1. Taxonomy (GTDB): domain Bacteria; phylum Actinomycetota; class Thermoleophilia; order Solirubrobacterales; family Solirubrobacteraceae; genus Palsa-465. Next base: position 121,753 of record CAVPFS010000056.1, read on the forward strand.
CGCAGACCGAGCCGCTCGATCAGGCGGTGGACATAGAGGTCGGGACGGGTCGTATCGACCGCGGCCACCCCCGAGCGATAGAGCTTCAGGAAACGTGGATCCGCTCGCGCGCTCGGGCGGGACCTGCGGGGACTCGGTGCGGCGGCGAGCGCCGCGACCATGTCGAGCTTGCGCCGGCGCGCGATCTGGGTGCAGCGGGCGATGTCGACCGAGCGCAGCTCGATCGGCGGGCGGGCGAGCGCGCGCACGACGGCGCCCGCGTCGGAGGGTCGGCAAGCAGCCGCAGCCAGGCGAGCACGTCACGGATCTCGGCGCGCTGGAAGAACGCCGCCTCGCCGACCAGCCGGTGCGGACCGCGCGCTCCTCGAACGCGACCGCGACGGCCTGCCCCTCACGGATGACGTCCGGGACAGCACCGCCACCGGGCCCGGGCTCACACCTTCGCGCGCCGCAGACGCTCGATGTCGGCGGCGACCGACTGGGCCTGGGAGCGGTCGCTGTCACAACGCCAGAGCCCGACTTCGCCGGGCTCTCCGGCGCCCGGGGCGGCGGCCGAGCCGAGCGCCGCGGTAGCGGCCGAGCCGAGCGCCGCGGTCGAGCCGAGGGCCGCGGTCGCGGCCGCCCAGATCCGCGGCGGGCAGGCCCGGCTTGCGCCGAGCTCGATCACGCGCACGCCGGGATCCTCGAAGCTCTCCAGGCGCGCGGCGCCGGCGCCGCGGAAGCGCCGCAGCGCCCGGCGCCTGGCCTATCAGCCGGAGAGAGGCCTCGTGAACCAAGGCGGTGGCTTG
>CAVPFS010000057.1:0-44124 GCA_963703825.1 uncultured Solirubrobacterales bacterium
GGATATGGCCGGCTGGCCACCTATCTCCGCGCGGTCTCGGCGTGCAACAGCGACGCGGACCGCTCGCGGGGCCGGGAGTTGTGCCGTCGCTCTTGGCCTGTTGGTGTTGGGCGGGTGGGTGTTGAACGTCCCGTTCCTGAAGGGCCCGTTTCCCGGGCTTGTGCAGATGAAGGCCAACACGTCGATCGGCTTGCTCGCGCTCGGGATCGCCTTGCTCCTCACGACATCTAGCCCGTCACCGACAAGACGGCGCGCGGCGCGCCTGGTCGCGAGTCTGGCGATCTTGATCGGCGCGCTCACGCTGGGCGAATACCTTCTCGGTCGCAACCTCGGACTGGACCAGCTGATCTTCCCGGACGTTAGCGTCGTGCACACCGTTCACCCGGGCCGGCCGGCTCTCCAGACGGCGATAGGTTTCATCTTGCTCGGCATGGCGCTCCTGCTCCTGCAGACCGGGACGACCAAGACCCGACTAGTCAGTGCATTCACCGGGAGCTCGTTCGTGCTCGCCATGTCCGCCATGATCGGCTACACGTTCGGCGTCTCGGGGCTTGACGGACCCCCCGGAATCACACCGATCGCACTCCTCACCGCCGTTGCGTTCCTGTTCCTGTGCGCTGGGATTGCCGCCAGCGACTCGGATGGAGTCTTCGTCGCGGTGCTGACCAGCGACGGTCCAGGCAGTGTGGTGGCGCGGAGACTGCTACCGGTCGCGGTCGTGCTGCTCCCGGCCATCGGTTGGCTTGGCCTCGAGGGCCAACGTCACGGGCTATTCTCGCCGGCGGAAGGTGCCGCGCTTCGAGTTCTCGCGTCAACCGTCGTCATGGCACTCGCGGTCCTGTCGCTGACCAAGCGGCTAAACCGGCTCGATCTGGAGCGTAAGCACGCCACCGCCACCGCCGTACGGCTCGCGGCGCTGGTCGACGCGGCGAACGAAGCGATCGTCAGCGCTGATCCCGATGGCATCATCACGACCTGGAACCGCGCCGCCGAAAAGCTCTACGGGTACCCCGCACGACAGATCGTCGGTCAGCCGATCAGCGTCCTAAGTCCACCCGACGCCGTGGCGGAGCAGCGACGACGGATCGTAGCGGCGACGCGCGGGGACCCGATCACCGAATGCGACACCCAAAGCCTCCACAGAGATGGCTCGCGGCTCGAGGTCTCGGTGACCGTGTCGCCGATCATCCACGACGGTTCGCTGGCCGGCTTCTGTGCCGTGTACCGCGACATCAGCGGAAGACTCCGGGCCCGAGACGCGCTCGAGAACACGATCGGGCAACGCACGCGCGAACTGCGGCGCTCGCGAGCCGAGACACTTCAGAAACTCGCACTCGCAGCGGAATACCGTGACGATGACACCTTTCAGCACACGGAGCGCGTCGGTGCTAGCGCGGAACAACTCGCAACAAAGCTCGGTCTCCCGGCCAGCCTCGTGGGGGTGATTCGCGGAGCCGCTTCGCTTCACGACGTGGGCAAGATCGGAATCCCGGACAGGATCCTTCTCAAACCCGGACCACTGACCCAAGAAGAATTCGACGCGATCAAACAACACACAGTTCTAGGCGCAGGATTGCTCGCCGGAAGCGGTTGCGCCATCCTTTCGCTTGCGAAGCAGATCGCCCTCACCCATCACGAGCGCTGGGACGGCGACGGGTACCCAGCCGGCCTCACGGGGGAGGCAATCCCGATCGCTGGACGTATCGTCGCCGTCGTCGACAGCTTCGACGCCATGGCCTACGACCGGCCGTACCGGGCCGGCTGCTCGGTCGAGGACGCCCTCAGCGAGATCGACCGATGCAGCGGAACTCAATTCGACCCCCAGGTAGTCAAAGCGTTCCTACAACTACACCATCAGGGAGCGCCGACAACCGTCTCCGAGGCACACACCCCGCTGCAGCTGACAAGCCCGCGAGCGCAAACCCCACTACAAAAGCGCCTGCTGCCAGGACTCGCGTCATCCGCGCGTTAAGTGACAACACCAACGAACAACCATTCCTCAACCCTCACCTCGCGAACACGTCGGCCACTGCGCCGATGTCCTCCGAAATTAGGAGCTTCGACGATATCCGTGCCGTGCTGCCGTCGCCTTGTGCCGCGCACCAGCAGGCAGCTCGGCGTCGGCGCGTTGCATGAGTTCGGCGGCGCTGTCTCGCGGCCCGAGCGCGGCGAAGCCGACTCTGATCGCCAGAGGATCGGGGTCGGCTGCGAGCATAGTTTGGACGGACGCAAAGCGCTGACGGGCGTCCTGAATCGTCGTGCGGGACATTACGCACAGAAACTCATCACCGCCGACGCGAACGATCAAGTCATAGCGGCGCAGATGGGCGCGAATCCTGCGCACTGCGTGCTGGAGCACCCTGTCGCCGGCGGCATGACCGTGCACATCGTTGACAGCCTTCAGGCCGACGACGTCGACATAGGCGACCACGAGCGCTCCGCTCGTTCGGCGAGCACGATCGATCTCGTGGTCAAGTTCGACTAGTCCCGGCCCACGCAGGCGCGCCCCTGTGAGCTGGTCGATCTCAGCCATGGCCAGCTGTTGGATCAACGCGTGACGGTCGGCGCGAGCTTGCGCCCGGTCTTGGGCGGCCTGGTCGCGATCTCGGGCTGCCTGTTCGCGGTCTGCCGCCGCGCGGACTCGACCCTCTGCTGCGATGCTGCGGTCAGCGGCTGCATCCTGGCGGTCCCTCGCCGCACGCAGTCGGTTCTCCGCGTTTGTCGCCGCCCGCGCGCGGTCCGGCTCAGCAGCCTCGCGCGCCGCCAGTTCGCGATCACGACGCGCGGCGGCCTGATCGCGCTCTAACGCTTTCAGATCGCGGTCGTGCGCCGCTTGATCGCGAGCGGCCGCCCGCTCGAGACGTGCATGTCCGGTCTGCTGGCGTCGGCGGGCACTGCGATCCCGAATCTTGTGGGTGGCATCGTGCAGTTGAGGGTCGCTGCCGTGCTCGAGTTCGCGATCGCTGGCGGCCTGATCGCTCTCGGCCGCGGCCTGATCGCTGTCGGCCGCGGCCTGATCGCTGTCGGCCGCGGTCTGGTCCCTGTCGGCCGCGGTCTGGTCGCTGTCAGCGCTCGTCTGGTCCGCATCCGCGAACGTCTGCTCGCGGCCAGCGAAAGATTGACCGTCGGGGGGTGTCCCTCCAGCGGAGGCGCCGGTCTCCTGCCATCCGTTGACCGCCTCGTCGTGCTGATCCGGAGCGGGATCACCCGGCGTTAGGTCGGCCATGGCGAGCGATCCTCACGCGCAAGAACGTTCGCCACGCACGCCGCACCGTTCGTGAGGCTGACGAAATCAGCGGCGCCCGCGCGGATCGCCGGGACGGCCGGCTCGTCGCCGCTCTCACCAGAGACAATGATGAGGGGCACGTCTACTCCGCTCGCGCCGAGCACAGCGAGAGCGGTGAATTCGTCAAGTGCCAGCATGAGATGCGCAGGAGAGCACGATGCCCCAGGCTTCCTCGGCAAGCGCAGCAGTCACCCCCGCAGCGAATCGACCCGCCAACGCACACACACGCCGACATCATTCCGCGGACAGTGGGTCACCGCAGATCACGGCGACGAGGACCGACGCGACGCGCCAACTCCCTCCGCGCTCGCTTCGCTGAGCCACGCATCTAATATCGACGAGCAGCGCGCGTCGCACAATCCGCCGAAATGAGGATCTTCAGGAAGGGTAACCAGTGATTGACTGCCGCGGTTGTGCAGATCATCCGGTAATTAAGCTGACATGTCCCACGCGGAGGGGCCGCCGCACTCGGCACCGGATGTGGCGACCGCGATTGTGTTAACCGCGATCGTTCGCGGGGTCGGAATCGTCGTTAATCCTCGTCAAAGAGGATGGCCGGCGCTCATCCAGTTTCCGTCGACCCGGCGTTGTTGGCGGTCGCATAGTTGGTATAGGATGGCCGCCAGCACTGCTCCTCGTCACGTGGCAGGCGCCGGTCCGGGGGCGCCGCGCTGGAATTGATGACACTTCAAACGGATACTGCGTCGGCGCTCGTCTGGGCCTTTGACCGAGCCCATGAGCATGCCGGTGCGGGCGCGGCGTTGGCGGCCGCCGGACTTGATCTGCCGTTGGTCGCTCGTTTCGACGGCCTGTCAGACGATTTCGACGAGTTGGTGCGGAGACTCCCCGGTGACACCTCTGTGCGCGAGGCGCTCTCGCTTGGCATCCTTGCCGGAAGTGTTGCGGATCGCCCCACGCGGGCGCGGCGCCTGCAGGACCCGACGTCGTTCCTGATGGACGAGGACCTCGTCGTTCAAGCCGCGCGGGGCCAGTCCATCCTGCGGCTGCCATGGTTCGAGGACGGCTTATTCGTGGGGCGCCAACTGCCTGAGATCTCCGAGATGCCCACGCCCGTGCGAAGGCTGTGCGTCGAGAACTACACCGCAGCGCTGGCCGGTGAGCGAGGCCGATTCGCATTCACCAGCTACGGTCACGCATACTCGGTGAGGGCGGTGCCTGTGCGGAACCAGAACGGCCGCATCGATGCGGTATTGGCGGTTGCCACCCCGGCGCCCAGCTACGCCGCGGCTGTCGCTGCGCACTTGCGAATGGCAGAGCGGCTGGACCGCTCGGCCGAGCTCGCCGAGGAGTGCGCCGAGCGGTACCGCCTCGCTGGTCGCGGCGACTCGGAGCTCGCGGAATTGCACGCAGCCGGAACTGCTCGCCGGGGCGCGGAAAGAGCCAGGGCGAGCGCGCAGCGACTGCAGGCACGCGTCTCCGCTGAGCCCGGGGAGCCCCCGTCGATCACGTCACGGCAGGCCGAGGTGCTCAGCTTGGCCTCCAATGGCCTCACGTCGGCCGAGATCGCCGAGCAGATCGGCGTCAGCGCCACCACCGTCAGATCGCACTTCGACAACATCTACCACAGGCTCGGCGTGAGCGACAGATGTGCTGCGGTCGCCACCGCCCTGCGTCACGGACTGATCGACTAGCTCCGCTTGGTCCCTGCCTCCGCTTGGTCATCGAAACCGAGGTACTACCACCGGCCGCGGTGCACGACCTCCGAGAAGGGACGTCGGTTCGGCTTCTTGATCGGCTTCAGAGGCCGGTCGGCGGGATAACCGAGGTCGACCAGGTAGGCGGTGTAACGGTCCTCGGGGAAACCCAGGACCTGGCGCGCCTGATCCTGGTCGGCGACGGCCGAGTGACCGCTTCCGATGCCGAGGTCGGCGGCGGCGATCAACATCGACATCGTCGCCTGCCCGAGGTCGTACTGGGCGCGCTCACGCTCGCCAGGGTTATCGAAAAGCGGCGATATCAAGGCGATCGTTGCCGCCGAGTCGGCTACATGGGCCGCCCCCTGCCAGACCTTGGACAGCTCTCGCAGCTGCTCGCGGTCGGTGACCACGACGAAATCCCATGGCTGCCAATTCCGCGAGGAGGGAGCCCGCCTGCCGGCTTCCAGGATCCTGTCCAGGTCGTCGGTCGGTATCGGCCGATCGGCAAAGGCCCGCACATTGCGTCGTGAAGTGATCGCATCCCAAGTCTCCATCTCAGACGTTCCCTTCGGTTGTGTACGGCGGAAGTGTTAGCCCTCATCGCTGGAAGTCCCGGTCAGCGCGACCACGCCACGGATCCGTCAACGATCGTCATCACGGGCTGGAGTTCGCACCAGGACTCGGGCGGAACAGCGCGCGGGTCCTTGTCGAGCACAGTCAGGTCGGCCCGACAGCCGACCTCGATCCGCCCGCGGTCGGCTGCCCCGTCGGCGAGTGCCGGCCAGCTGGTCAACATCGCGATCGCCTGTTCGGCTGAGATCGCCTGATCCGATCCCCAGCTGCGGCCCGAGCTGTCGGTTCGCGTGACGGCTGTCGCGAGGGCGACCAGCGGTCGCGTATCACGGGTGACAGGCGCATCAGAGCCGTGGACAGGATGAATACCTGCGTCGATCCAATCGCGCAGCGGGTAGAGCCGATGCATACGAGCAGCTCCCAAAGCGCTCAGGAAATCGTCGGCGCGCTCGCGCAGGAACCCGAGCTGAGGGACCGGGATCAGTCCCGAGGACGCCATCACACCGACGGTCTCGGCATCCGTCAAGCAGCAATGTTCGATCCGGTGCCCAACCGCGCCCGAGCCAAGCGACGCGAGTAAGGCTGCGGTCAGGCTGACGGCTTGGTCACCGATCGCGTGCACGCAGATCTGCCATCCAGTCGCGGCTCCGTGCCGGAGCATCGACTCGAAGGTGCGCGTGTCCGCAGACAGCCCGCCGGTCGTATCTACATCTTCATAGGGCTCGGCCAGCCAGGCAGTCCGAGGCCCGAATGCCCCGTCGGCAAAGATCTTGAGCCCCGCGACGGTCAAGCGCCCGAACGCAAGCCCGTCGGGCAGGCCGAGCTCGAGAACGGCTCCGCCGGCCTCCGCCTTCACCATTGACCGGATCCGCAGCGGAAGCTCGTCTCGCATGGCGAGACGACCGAATGCCGCGATCTCCTCACCGGTGGCAGACATCGTCAGCGGTGCGGCGTTGGTCAGTCCGGTGAAACCCTGACGCACGAAATGACGTGCGGCGACCCGTACGGCCTCGTCGTTGTCGCCTTCCGACCAAGGCGGAATCACGTGATCGACGAGCGCTCGCGCGGAATCGAGGAGCTCCCCGGTGGGAGCGCTGGAGGCATCTCGGACGATCACTCCTCCCGGCGGGTCGACGGTCGACGGGCCGATCCCCGCTTTTGCGAGCACCTCCGTGTTGACCACCCGACGGTGAAAATCCATGCTGTCGAGTACGACAAGTCGATCGCGTCCCAGGTCGAGCTCGTGCGCAGTCGGTGAGCGTGCCTCGGCAAGCTGGCTTGGGTCGAAACCACGGCCACGTAGACAACCCCCCGCCGGCAGGTCAACACCTACAGATTGCACCCGAGAAACGATCTCGGCGACCGACGAAACATCTTCCGGCCAGCATGGAACTCCCAACCGGCCGCGGCCCCAGTTGACGATGTGAAGGTGACTGTCGACGAAACCCGGCAGCACGGTCGCGCCGGCGAGATCGATCTCCTGCGCCGGGGCGACCGCGGCTCTCGCATCGTCCACCGTCCCGACCGCCGTGATGCGCCCGTCAGAAATCGCCACGGCGTCGGTTGGACGTCGTGCCCTTGCATCGACCAGACGTCGAGACTCCCCATCGGCCGCACGTCGACTAGTCCCCCACACAACACCGTTGGCGAGCACAACGCGTCTCGGCACTGCTTACGCTCGCTCAAAAAATGGGCGGTAGATGGTTTTTTGCGCCGTTTTCGGAGTTGCCGCAATTGCGTTGCGAAGCTCGGCGGAGTCAGCGAAGCTCTCCTGGTCAAGGCGCCAGCAGGGCACCTCTATCACGAGCTCGGGCACTGCAAACGGGTACGGATCGAGCTCTACCTCCCAGGGTCCGTCCCTTCGCACGGAGATCGCCTCCCACTCTCCGCTCAGGGTCGGGACCGGGCCGAAGCTCTCACAATCAACGCCAAGGCACGTGAGCAGCGAAAGGCAGTCAAACGTCTCCAAAAGCATGTAGGCCCGCCAGATCGCTTCGAATTCCGCCTCTGCGGACGGCATCCGGGACACGAGCTCGGTCCGGAACTGGCGCTCGGAATCCAGCAGCGCCCGGCCATGTTCCCCGATCGCGCTCCAGTCGATCGGCTTGAGTCCGGCCCACGCGTACCGCCGGGAGTAGAGCCCCGAAGCGTGCAGGCTGACGAGGTAGGCGGCGGTCGGGTCGGTGTCGGCGATCGCGCGGACCGCTCGGGCGTAGAAGGACGTGTGCGTTGCCTCGTCGACCCGGAAGAAGTTAGATGGCGCCCCCGTTTCCGGATCAATTTCCGGGTTCAGGTCGGTTTCCGTCCAGCCGAGGTCGTGACCCGAGGTCGCATATCGCAGACTCGCGGTGATGTCGTCGCCACCGAACGGGCCCTCCTTCCACGCGTCGGTGATCTCGGCCGCATGACGAGCGTGATCGATCTGGGCGATCAGGCTCCAACTCCGGTTCTCGCGCCTGACGATCAACTTCGAGTCTCAACGCGCTCGGCGGCGGCAAGTGCGTCCAGAATCCGCGAAGGCGTCAGCGGCAGCCGGATGGCGCTGGTGCCGATTGCGTCGGCCACTGCATTGGCGACCGCCGCCGTAGCACCGATCGTGCCGCCTTCACCTATCCCTTTGAATCCCAGATCATGCACGGGCGTCGGAGTCTCCATGTGCTCGATTGTGATCGTCGGCATCTCGGCCGCCGTCGGTATCAGGTAGTCCATAAAGCTGCCCGTCAGCAACTGACCCTCGTCGGTGTAGATCATCTCCTCGGACAGGACCGCCGCGAGTCCTTGGGCGACGCCTCCATGGACCTGACCATCGACGATCATCGGGTTGATCTGGTACCCGCAGTCTTCTCCGACGACGTAGCGGGATATCTCGACGTGTCCGGTCTCCGGATCGACCTCAGCCATGCAGACATGACTGGCGAGCGGATGCGCTGCCGCCGGTGGGTCATAGGTGACCTCGACGTCGAACTGAGCTCTGTCAGCCCCGGCATACTCGGAGACGAGATCGGCGAGTCGGAGTCCAGTCGGGGCTCCTTCGTCGGTAACGATCATCTCGCCCGACAGCTCGAGGCGGCTGAGATCCGCGTCGAGCGTCTCGGCCGCGGCGGTGAGAACTGCTTCTCGCAACTGACGAGCAGCTCGATGTGTCGCCGTCGCCGTCCCGACCGAGCTCCGGCTCATGAACGTGCCGGTGCCCCTCGAGACCGCTCCGGTGTCCGTCTGCTCGACGACGACCTGGTCGACGGTCACGCCCATCCCGGAGGCGACCACCTGGGCGAGCGTGGTCTGGCTGCCCTGACCGATTGCCGGGGAACTCGACTGCACGCGCACGGTTCCTTCGGCGGCGAGCCATACGCGGGCGGTGTCGATCCCCGGAATCCCAACCATCCCGCGCCCGACGAACGTCTTCGAGCCACCGCCCGTGAACTCGGTGTAGGAACCGATTCCGATCCCCACCAGGCGGCCGTCGGCGCGGGCCGCCTCGCGCTCTTCCAGGGCAGCGGCGTAGTCAAACCTCAACAGAGCGATCTCGAGCGTCGCCGCGTGATTGCCTGACTCGTACGGGTGGCCGGTAACGGTTGTGTACGGCATGCGCTCGGCCGGAATGAAATTGCGGCGCCTGACCACGGCCGGATCGAGGCCGAGCCGGAGCGCGATTAGGTCCATCAGGCGCTCGTGAGTAAGCACAGCCGTGGGCATCCCAACCCCGCGGTACGGGCCTTCGGGGCTCCTGTTCGTCGCGACCGCGATCGTCTCATAGCGGTAGTTCTCGATCGTGTACGGGCCCACGACAAGCCCGGCCGTGGTCATCGGATCGAGCAGAGGTCCGTGGGGGCGGATCCCGTAGGCCCCGATGTCAGAAACGATCCGCGCGTCGAGTCCCAGCACAACCCCGTCGGAGTCGACCGCGGCTCGAAACGACACCCGCTGGTCTCGCGCGTGGCTCGCCGCCTGGAGATGCTCGCTTCGATCCTCGAGCCAGATGATCGGGCGACCGAGTTTGAGTGCGAGCCACGCCACCGTCACCTCTTCGGGGTAGACGTGGGCCTTGACGCCGAAGCCACCCCCGATATCGGGCGTCAGAACTCGCACCAGATCGTCCGGCAGCGCGCAGCACTCTGCGATCGCCTCCGCCACGAGATGCGGACACTGCGTCGAGCTCCAGACCTTGACTCCGCCCTCATCGGTCGGAGCGGCGACCACACCCCGACACTCCATCGGCGCGGCGGCGACGCGCGGGTGCGTGACGGTTTCCTCGATCACGATCTCGGCTACCGCGAAGGCGGCGTCTACATCTCCGAACTCCTTCTCGAGTCGGAAGTAGACGTTGCCGGGCACGGCCTCGTGGACGAGCGCCGCACCTGGCTCGAGAGCATTCGCGCTGTCACTGACTGTCGGCAGCGGCTCGTAGTCCAACTCGATCAGCTCGAGCGCATCCTCCGCCACGTACCGGTTCTGGGCAGTCACCACGGCGACAGGCTCACCGACATAGCGCAGCTTGTCCTGTGCCAACAGCGAACGCTCTGGGGCCAGCGCCCCGGGAGTGGTCAGATGCACCCTGAATGGCTGGCATTCCGCGTGTATCTCGGCGCCGCCAAAAGCGGCCGCGACACCCTCGCTCGCGAGCGCTTCGCCCAGCCTCAAGCCCACCAGGCGAGCGTGCGCGACCGGGCTGCGCAGGAACGCGACGTGCAGCATCTCCGGGGTCCGAAGATCGCCGATGAAGGCGGCCGCACCGCGAAGCAGCGGGCCGTCCTCAAAGCGGGGTATCGACTCCCCGATCGGGCTCGGTGCGGGCTCTCTGATATCAGGCCTCATGCCGGTCAGCAACCCGCCTCATACCGAGGCTCCGTGAGGAGCGGGAGGGCCCCCCTTTTGACCGAGCGGAACCGCGATCCGATTCCAGGCGTTGATCGACGCGACCGCCCACGTGAGGGTGACGATCTCCGCATCGGTGAAATGTTCACGCAGTTCGGCGAGAGCCTCGCCCATGGGCTGCGCGTCCGCCAGTCGTGTGCTCGTATCGCACCACTGCAACGCAGCCCGTTCCCGTGCCGTGAAGCTTCTGGCATGCCTCCATGCCGCGACCATATGGAGGCGGGCATCGGATTCACCCGCCTTCCGCGCGCCATTCGTGTGCAGGTTTACGCAGAACGAGCAGCCGTTGATCTGGGAAGCCCTCAGCCTGATCATTTCGAGCAAGCCGGCCTCGAGGCCGCTGCCGTCGATCCGTTCCTGAAGGCCGTGCATCGCCTCGTAGATCTCCGGTTGGAGGGCGCGATAATCGATCGGTGTCTCCATCCTGATCCTCCTCTCGACAGCGTGGTGTTCAGGGCTCACCGCCACTCAGCCTCAAGGCTGTGGGCAACGGACAGCAGAGCTTGATCTCGTCTGTACGCCCCCACGACCTGAACGCCGACCGGAAGCCCGGTCGTGGGGGCAGGGATTGTCACGACCGGCTGACCGGTCGCGCTGAAAGGCCTTGTGAACCGGGTCATCGGCTCTCGTACGTCTCGCTCATCGTCCACACGGGGGGCAACGATCGCGGTCGCCGGCGCGAGCAGCGCATCCCAACCGTCGAGGGCAGAGGCCATCTCGCGGCGGAGGGCAAGCCGCCCGAGCAGCGCGCGCCTGTAATCAGCGTCTGGGATGTGCAGGCCTTCGCGCAACCGTTCGAGGACGTCGGTTCCATACCGATCGGGATACTGCTCGATCCAGCGGCGATGGAACTGGCTGGCCTCGTACATGGAGATAGTCGTGCAGATCGCGCTGGCATGGTTGCGGTCGGGGATCTCCACCGGCGGGAAGTCCGCGGACGCCGATGTCCAAGCCGCCGCCGTCTCGTCGTCCATTCCGTCTGCCCAGACATCAGGGACTCGCCCGATTCGAAGCTCGCGAAGGGGCGGCGCTCCGCGAGACCGGCGCGGCGGCTCGAGCGCCATGATCGCGAATGCGGTCGCGACGGTATCGACGTCGCGGGCCATCGGGCCGACCGCGTCGAGGGAGATGCTGAGCGGGATGACACCGGCGGTCGAAACCGTGCCGTATGTCGGCTTGAAGCTGACGACTCCGCACAGCGACGCCGGAATCCTGAGCGAACCGGCGGTGTCGGTACCAATCGCCCACTCGCACATCCGTGTCGCGACGGCGACGGCGGAGCCGCCTGATGACCCGCCGGCGATCCGGGCAGAGTCGGCTGGGTTGAGCACCGGGCCGAAGTGGGGGTTGATGCTCGTCGAGCCGTATGCCCATTCGTGAAGGTTGGTTTTGCCGATGACAACGCAGCCGGCAGAGCGCACGCGTCGGATCACCGTCGCATCGCGAGCGGCTGGCCGCCCGGGGAGGATCCGACCGCCGCCGGTTGTGACCATTCCTGCGACGTCGACGAGATCCTTGACCGCGACGGCCGGCCCATCGCCCCGCTCCTCGGACAGCGAGATGAAGGCGTTCAGGTGCTCGAACTCGGCGATCCGGGACCGGGCTTCCGAGACGGTGACAGTCGACGGGCTCGCGATCATGGCTGACGGACGGTGGTCCATCCATCCCCTACGGCTCCGGTTTTACGTCGGCCTGCCCGGACGGAGGTCGCCGCCGAAAAATGCGCGCGACTCGCTTGCGAAAAACCGACAGCAGTACCGCCAACAGGTTGACCGGAGCCGGCTCCGAGGCAGCGGCGGGGGCTGAGACGGCCGCTCCCGAAGTGCTGGCCGCCGGCGGATTCTCGATCTTCTGCTTGATACAGCTGGCCATCTGATCGATCAGATGTTTCGAGACGTCCTCGATCACTCCGCGCCCGAACTGCGCCACGCGGCCAGTGACGACGAGTTCAGTCCCGATCGAGACGGCCGATCCGGTCGCCGTCGGCGCAACGCTGAGGCTTGCCTGCATCGTTGCCGCGCCCGCTCCGGCTGTCTCACGGCCCTGCGCCTTGAGCGTCGCCGACCGCATGCCCGGATCGCGATCGACGATGCTCGCTGTGCCCTTGTACGACGTCACGATCGCCCCGACCTTGACTTTCATGCGCCCGCCATAGGTGTCCGCGTCGACCACCTCGGTCAGCTCCGCCCCGGGAACGCACGTGACGACCTCCGTCACATCCAGCAGGAACTTGTAGACGGCGTCGGGGTCTGCCTCGACGTCGAACGAATTCTCAAACTGCACGACGCTCCCTTCCCGGATGTCCGGCGCTCGATCCTCTCGAGTTCGTCTTGACAGCGTCCGTCATTTGTATTACAAACTCGGCGGCCCAGCAAGATATTGCAAAGTCCCGCCATCAGCAAGCAAAACCTCAATTCGGATGGGCCGAGCGCTCTGGAGTTCGTCGGCGGCGCGTCCCGGGCCCTCAGAGCCCGTGAAGCTCTGCTTCGGGCGATCCTCAAGCGCGAGTTCCCAGACGGGCGGTTGCCCCCCGAGGATGAGCTCGGCCGGCTGCTCGGGGTCAGCAGGACGACGGTACGGACCGCGCTGCAGTCGCTGGAACAGCATGGCGTCGTGAACCGGACGCCGGGTCGGGGCACGAGTGTGCACGAGCGCATGAGCCCTCCGCTCGTCGCCCTCCAGAGACTGATCGGCTTCGCCGACCTGATGCGCGAACAGGGGCATGAGGTGACATACACGCCAACGCTCCAGGTGATAGATGAGCCCAGCGCCGTCGTGGTCGAGGCTCTCGGAATCAGCGCCGGCACCGAGTGCTACGAGATCGAGCGACTGCTGCGCGCCGACGGTCAGCCTGCCGTTTGGGCCGTGGACGTCTTTCCCGTGAGCAGCTTCGTCAGCGAGCTCGACTTCACGCACGCGACGGTCCCCCGCTCTCCGTTTGATCTCGATCCGAACCTGTTCATCGAGCCGATCGACCACGCGGTCGTCGAGATCCTGCCCCAGAGCGCTGGTGAGGAGCTGGTCGAGAAGCTCGGGCTTGAGCCCAACCAACCGTGCATCCTGCTCAGGGAAGTTCACTATTCGGAGTTTGGGATAGCGCTGGGTTTCAGCGCGATCCACGTCAACGATCGCTTCGTCCGCTTCGAGCTAATCCGACGTCGGGACCGACTGTGATCCCGACCGTCGAGACCCGCGCCGACGTGGCGGCGCCAGAAGACGTGATGGGCATCGGCGTGTCCCCGTTGCGCAAGGAGGACCTGCCGCTAGTCACGGGCGTCGGCTGCTTCATCGGCGACTTCAAGCGGCCGGGCATGGCGCACGCGACCGTTGTCAGAAGTCCGTTCGCCCACGCCCAGATCACGAGTATCGAAAAGGCAGCTGCCCTGGCGGCACCAGGTGTGATCGATGTGTTCGTGGCCGCCGACCTCCCCGACCAGAGTCTTCGGATACCGATGCGGCAGTTCCGTGTCCCGGGGTCGGAGCTGTTCCTGCAGCCCCCGCTCGCCGCCGACGCCGTCCGGTACGCGGGCGAGCCGGTGGCCGTCGTGATCGCAGAGTCACGGTATCTGGCCGAGGATGCCGCGGAGTTGCTCGAAGTCTCCTACGAGCCGCTGACTCCAGTGTTGGACGGCGATCTCGCGGTGGCCCCCGACGCTCCGCTGCTGCACCCGCAGGCGGGGTCCAACGTGTCTGGTGAAATCGTGATTGACCAGGGTCACGTAGACGAGGCATTCGCCACCGCCGACCTTGTCGTAGAGGAAGTCTTCCGGATCCAGCGCCACGCGGCCGTGCCACTCGAGACGCGTGGTCTGCTCGCCGAGTTCGACGAGGACACGCAGACTCTCACGGTCTGGGGCGCCGCAAAGATTCCCCACGTCAACAAGGGGATCCTGGCGCGGCTGTTGGGCTGGGAGGACGAAGACCGGGTCCGCCTCGTCGAGCTCCACGTCGGCGGCGGCTTCGGCGCACGCG
Source organism: uncultured Solirubrobacterales bacterium (assembly GCA_963703825.1). GTDB lineage: Bacteria > Actinomycetota > Thermoleophilia > Solirubrobacterales > Solirubrobacteraceae > Palsa-465. Next base: position 14,365 of record CAVPFS010000057.1, read on the forward strand.
GAGAGTTCTATCCAGAGGACTACCTGATCCCGATCTGCGCGCTGCGGACAGGGCGACCGGTCGCGTGGATCGAGGACCGCCAGGAGAACCTTCAGGCAACCAACCACTCGCGTGAGCAGGTCCACCGCGTTGCAGTTGCGGTCCGTGCCGACGGTCGGCTGCTGGCGCTCAAGGATGAGTTCATAAACAACACCGGGGCCTACGTCCGGACTCACGGGATGACGGTGCCGGCGATGTCGGCAGCGATGCTCCTCGGTCCATACGACTGGCCGGCTTACAGGTGTCACGCACGCAGCGTGGTGACGAACAAGACGCCGGCCGGCACCTACCGCTCGCCAGGCCGCTATGAGGCGAACTTCGTGCGCGAACGGCTACTCGACATCGTCGCCGGGCGGTTGAACCGCGATCCGATCGACCTTCGCCGCCAGAACCTGATCGACGAGGACAGCTTCCCATACGCCGTCGGGACGAGCTACGACGGACATCCCGTCATCTATGACAGCGGCAAGTACGAGTTGCTGCTCGACAAATGCCTCGAGACGTTTGACTACGAGGGGATGCTCAGATGGCGGAGCGAGCCGACCGCCGACCCGATCCGGCGCGGCGTCGGGGTTGGCTACTTCGTCGAGAAGGCCGGCCCCGCCGTCAAGGAATACGCCCGCGTTGAGGTCGGAGCGGCGGGCGAGGTGACCGTCTTCTCGGGCTCCGCGTCGGTTGGACAGGGTGTCGAGACGACGCTTGCCCAGGTCTGTGCGAGCCACCTCGGCATCCCGTACGACCAGATCAGCGTCCGCCATGGTGACACAGCTGTCATTCCCGAGGGGATGGGGGCGTTCGGAAGCAGGGCGGCGATGCTCGGCGGAGCTGCGGTGATGATCGCGTCGGCCGAGGTCCGAAGCCGGGTGTTCGAAGCTGCGAGCGCCGAGCTCGAGATCGGTCCTGAAGACCTGGTCCTTGACGCCGCCGGCGTTGCTCCTCGCGGCGCTGAATGGAAACGGATCTCGTGGGAACGGCTGGTGGACAAGAACGGCGGCGACTTCGTCGAGGAGGGTCGTTACAGCTGCGAACTCCTTGGTTACCCGTATGGAATCCACATCGCCGCCGTGGAAGTTGACACGGACACGAACGTGATCGACATCAAGCGCTACGCGGTGGCGTACGACATCGGTCGCTGTATCAATCCGGTGCTGGTGCGCGGCCAGATCGCTGGCGGTGCCGCCCAGGGCATCGGCGGCGCGCTACTCGAGGAGTTTGTCTACGACTCTGCCGGCCAACCGTTGGCTGCGAGCTTCATGGACTACCTGCTGCCGACGGCGAGCGAGATGCCGGACGTGGAGATCTTCGTCACCGAGGACGCCCCCTCACCGCTCAACCCGCTCGGCGTCAAGGGCGCGGGCGAGGGCGGGACGGCTGCCGTCGGAGCGGCGCTCGCGAACGCCGTCTCGGATGCGCTGGGGATCGAAGTCACCAGGCTGCCGCTGTCCCCCGACCGGATCAACGACCTGATGGGAGGCGGGGCGTGAAGCCGGCCACTTTTGCGTATAGCGCGCCAGCGACCCTCGATGAGGCGCTCGACCTACTCTCGCAGCAGCCCGACGACGCGAAGCTTCTGGCCGGAGGCCAGAGTTTGGTCCCGTTGATGAACTTCAGGCTGGCGAGGCCCGAGCGACTGATCGACCTCAACGGCGTCGACGGGCTCGCCGGCATCGAGCGGCGAAACGGCCACATCGTGATCGGTGCGATGACCCGACATGCGGCGATCGAGCGCTCCGCGCTGCTCGCATCGGAATGGCCGCTGCTGACCGAAGCGGTGAAGTGGGTCGGCCACGAGCAGATTCGCAACCGCGGCACGATCGGCGGATCGGTCGCCCATGCTGACCCGGCCGCCGAGCTCCCGGTGGCTCTCGCGGCGCTCGACGCGCGCTTCCATGTCCGTTCACGACACGCTGACCGCTTCGTCAGCTGGTCGGACTTCTTCGTCACCGGGTTCACGACTTCGCTGGAGCCCGAGGAAATGGTGGTCGATATCGAGGTGCCGGCGCTTCCTCAGGATGCAGGCACCAGCTTCGTGGAATTCGCACGACGCCATGGTGACTTCGCGCTAGGCGGCGCCGCCGCAGTCGTGCTGCTCGACGCCGGGGGCACCTGTCGCGAGGCGAGGTTGAGTTTGCTGGCGGCGACTCCGGCCCCGACGAGAGCCACCGCAGCGGAGCGGCTGATGGTCGGCTCCAGCCTAGATGGCGCAGCCCTGGCCGCGGCTGCTGATGCGGCAGTTTTGGGCGTTGAGCCGACCGGGGACATCCACGGCAGCACCAAATACCGCCGGAAGTTGCTGCGGACGATGGCTCACAGAGCGCTCTCAGCGGCGGCCAGACGCGCGAAGGGAGCGACAGATGACAGTTGACATCTCCGTTGAGATCAATGGCACCTCAGTCACCGGCACCGTCGAGCCGCGACTCCTGCTCGCGGACTTCATCCGCGATGAGGTGGGACTCACGGGCACCCATCTCGGATGCGAGCACGGCGTCTGCGGAGCCTGCACCGTCCAGTTCGATGGCGCCGCGGTGCGGTCGTGCCTGATGTTTGCGGTTCAGGCCAACGGCCATCGCATCGAGACGGTCGAGGGGATGGCGCCGTCACCGGAGGAATTGCACCCGCTTCAGCAGACGTTTCACGAGTTCCACGCGCTTCAGTGCGGATTCTGCACGCCGGGGATCCTGATGACGATGGAGGCCTTCTTGCGCGACGAGCCGGACCCCACGAGCGACCAGGTCAAGACTGCCCTGTCGGGAAACCTCTGCCGCTGCACGGGATACCAGAACATCGTCACCGCTGTGCTCGAGGGGGCACGACGGATGCGCGAGGGCGCGGCATCGCCGCGCCCATCCACGATTGGAGGAGGAGGACACAATGGCAGTTAACGCCGAGAAGGTCGCCTCGGGGGGAGTAAATCGCGTCCCCGAGGCGAAGATCGAGGTCGTCGACCTGAGTCAGCCGTTCAGCATGCACACGCCGGGCTGGGTCAACTACCCGTCACCGAAGATCAGCTATTTCCAGCGTCACCACACCCAGGGTGTGGTGTCTCAGTGGATCGAGACCTCGCTTCACGTATCAACGCACATCGACGGCGAGATGCACGGTACGCCCGGCGGGCGGGACATCGCGGCGATGCCGCTCGATCGCCTGGTCCATGAGGGCGTGATCGTCGATATCAGTGACGAGTGCGACGACTTCACATGGATCACGCCAGAGATGCTGACCAGCCGCATGGAGATCAAAAAGGGTGACATCGTCATCATCAACACCGGGTGGCACAAGTACTACACCCACAATGCAGAAGAGAACGACATCAAATACTTTTGCTATCACCCGGGTGGGACGCGCGAGTTGGCGCAGTGGATCGTTGACATGGAGCTCTCGTGGGTTGGGCAGGACACCGGATCCCTCGACCACATCATGAACACCTCGATCCCGCACCTGCACCGCAAGGATGTAGCGCGCGCCTGGAAGGCCCAGACGGGCATCGACGCATCGGAATACGCCAACGAGGAGGATTGGTTCCCGATGCATCGGATCCCGTTCCCGAAGGGAATCGTCCATGCGGAGAACCTCGGCGGCGACATCGACGAGCTGTCAAACACCCGCTGCCTGATCGGAGCATTTCCGTGGAAGTTCATCGGCGGCGAGTCGAGTATCTGCCGGATCGTCGCGTTTGTCGGAGATGAGTAGATGAGTCTGCTGGGACCGGCAATCGGCTTCGGCCTCGTGACTGCGTCGATCCTTGCGCTCGCGGCTGTCGGGTTCACGATGCAGTTCGGCGTCACGAACATACTCAACCTCGCCTATGGCGAGGTGATGGGTGCAGCGGGGTTCATAGCACTGCTGTGCAATAACGCCGGTCTCAGCATTTGGCTCTGCCTTCCGATCGGAGCCGTGTTCGGCGCTGTCAGTTCATATGCACTCAATCGGGCCATCCTCGCTCCCTTCATCCGGCGAGGTACCCGTCTGTTTGGGATGGTGATCGTCACCATTGCAGTGGGGCTGATCATCGAGAATGCCATCCTCGCGATCGGCGGTCCGACATTCTTCAGTTACAACCTTCCCCACCAAAGCACGTTCCACGTTGCGTCCATGGTTCTGACCGGCTTCCAGGTTGCGATCATCGGGTTGGCGCTCGTGTGCATGCTTGCCGTTCACGGCGTCCTTCGGTACACGAAGCTCGGCATCGCGATGCGAGCCACGGCTGCCGAGAACACGCTCGCACGGAGCTGCGGTGTCAGGACGGACCGGATCGTCGACATCGCATGGCTCATCTCTGGCGCCTTGTGTGGCCTCGCCGGCGTCACTCTGTTCATCAACCTGGCGACGTTTACATCGGCAACTGCGAACGAGTTTCTCGTCGTGATCGTCGCTGCCGCGGTCCTCGGCGGCGTTGGGCACGCCTACGGAGCGATGCTTGGTGCGCTGGTGCTCGGTCTTGCGACCGAGATCTCTGCGGCGTACGTCGACCCGGCCTACAAGAACGTGGTCGCATTCGTGATTCTGGTTCTCGTACTTTTGTTGCGGCCGCAGGGGATCCTGGCTGAGATCGCGACCCAGAGGGAAGTGGCTGCGTGAGCACCGCGACCCAGTTCTACATCTCGACGCTCCTGGTCTACGCCTGCGTCGACGTCCTCGCGGCTTGGGGCCTCAGCCTGCAGTTCGGCATGGTTGGTCTGCTGAGCTTCTGCTTCATCCTGTTCCAGGCCGTGGGCGCGTACACGGCCGCGGTTGTGACGCTCGGGCCAGACACGGGCAACGGGGGATTCCAGCACTACATCGCTGGGATCAACCTTCCGTTTCCGCTTCCGCTGCTGGTTGCCGGCGCTGCTGCGGCGGCGATCTCGGTACCGATCGGATTGATCACCCTCCGAAGACTTCGAACTGACTACCAAGCGGTCGCCCTGCTGGTGGTCTCGATCATCGCGACGAGCGTTGTGACCAACGACGTGCATCTGTTCAACGGAGCAGCGGGCGTGGCCCTAGTCCCGCAGCCACTGGTAAACAGTCTCAACCTCAGCCCGGTGAATTACCAGTGGGCCTACGGTGCCTTTGGGGTGGTGCTCTGCGCGATCGTCTACTTCGTCTTCCGCCGGCTCACGCGCTCGCCGCTCGGTCGCTCGATGCGGGCGGTGCGAGACAACGAGCATGCGGCCGCGTCGCTTGGAAAGAACGTCGCCGGGCTGCGGATGCTGGCGTTCGCGATCGGGGCGGCCATGGCCGGTATCAGCGGCGCCGTCCTCGTCGAGTTCATCGGCGCCTGGGCCCCCAGCGCCTGGCTCTATCCCGAGACCTTCGTGCTGCTTGCGGCGATCATCATCGGCGGTACCGGCAACGACCTCGGGACCATCGTCGGCGTCCTCTTGGTGCCGATCGGCTTTGCCGAGGCAACGCGTTACATCCCAGCGATCGGACGAGCGGGCCTCGTCGACGCATTTCAGTGGATCGCGATCGGCCTTCTGTTCCTCCTGTTCCTGTGGTGGCGGCCACAGGGGATCCTCCCGGAACGCAAGCGCAGGTATCTCGCTGACGGAAGACCGGCGACGATCATCAGGAGCTTGAAGAAGCGCGTTGGCCCGCGGCCGGCACCAGCTGAGGTTCACGGCGGTGAGACGACATGAACGCCGCGGTGAGCTCTCCACCGACAACCACGTCAGCGGTTCTCGAGGCCCGTAATCTGATCCGCACCTTTGGAGGCGTCCACGCCGTTGACGGCGCAAGCTTCGAGGTCCCGTTGGGCCGGATCACCGGACTGATCGGACCCAACGGTGCGGGTAAGTCGACCGTGGTCGGGCTGATCTCGGGGATGATCAAACCAAACTCCGGCGAGATCCTTTTTGCCGACCGCGACATCACCGGGCTTGCTCCCTACCGCGTGGCCAGGCTCGGGATCACGAGGACGTTTCAGCTCTCGAGCGAGTTCGCCAAGCTGACGGTTCTCGAGAACCTTCTTGTCGCCGCACCCGGCCAGCGGGGTGAGACGTTCATCGGCGCCCTGCTGGGCCCCCGCCGCTGGGAGAAGCAGGAGCGAGCGCTCGTCGCAGAGGCGCGCGCGCTGCTACGGCGCTTCGATATGAGCGAGAAGGAGGAGGAGTACGCGGGAAACCTCAGCGGAGGACAGAAGCGACTCGTCGAGATCATGAGAGGGCTGATGGCGAGGCCGAAGCTGCTGCTGCTCGACGAACCGCTTGCCGGCGTCAACCCGGCCCTCGGGGATCGGATCTTGGGATATCTGGAGGAACTCCGCGATGAGGGGTTGACGATGCTGATGGTCGAGCACGATCTGGTCGCCGTCGGTCGGGTCTGTGACTCAGTGGCTGTAATGGCACAGGGCAGGGTCGTTGCGCAGGGCACGCTGGACGAGTTGCGAGCAAACTCCGAGGTGCGCGATGCCTACCTCATCGGCTGAGTCGGCCCGGCCTTCTCACCACCTCGAGGTGAAGGATCTCGCTGGTGGCTACGGTGGAACGAGGATCATCTCGGGAGTTAATCTCGGCGTCGGGCTAGGGGAAATCGCTGCGATTGTCGGACCGAACGGAGCCGGGAAGAGCACCCTGATAAAGGCGCTCCTCGGAGTCATCCCCGCGATGGAGGGCCGTGTCATACACGGCGGTGAAGACGTCACCAATCTGAGGACGGACGAGCTCGCCAGGCGTGGCATCGCGTATGTCCCGCAGTCGCGCAATGTCTTCGGCACGCTCACGGTTGAGGAGAACCTCAAGATGGGCGGTTACCTCCTCAGCAAGAAGGAGGTCGCCGGCCGGATCGAGGAGGTGCTCGCGACGTTCCCTCTTCTGACCCCGCTAATACGTCGCAGCGTGCACAAACTGAGTGGGGGCGAGCAGAAGCTTGTCGCTGTGGGCAAGGTGATGATGATGCGCCCCAGTGTCTACGTTCTCGACGAGCCCACGGCAGGGCTGGCGAGGCATCTTTCTAAGGAACTTTTGGAGGAACACGTGGCTCGGATCGCAGAGTCCGGAGCCGGTGTCCTTTTGGTCGAGCAGAAAGTGTCAGCCGCTCTCGAGGCTTCCAATTGGGGCTACCTTCTCGTGTCGGGCACCGTGCGACTGTCAGCCGCGCCGGCCGAAATGCTGACCAGCTCGGTGGCCGAGATGTTTCTGGGCCAGGCCACCCGCCCTCCGCCAAGGGAGACGCCAGCGGTAGAGCCGCAACAGTCACTAGTTCAGGTGAGTCCTCACGTCTCACCGCCATCCAAGTAGAGGAGTACGAGCAACATGCGTCGGAAGCTATATCTAGTCGCCGCCTTGGGATCGCTGCTCGTCGCGGTCGCAGGGTGCGGAGGCAGCTCCGGGGCCGCGAGCAACAAGGGCCCCCTGACCTTCGTCACCTTCCAGCCGTACTCAGGACCGGATGCGAGTTTCGGTCCGGAATTGGGGGCGGGATGCCCGGCCGCGGCACTAGGCATTGAACATGCGGGAGGCGTCCTCGGGCACACGCAGATCAAGTGCGTCGCGGTCGACACTCGTGGGGATCCGGCCGACGCGGTGCCGGCCGCGGCACAGATGCTCGCAACCCAGAGCAACCTGATGGCGACCCTTGGTCCCAGCTCGGACGAAGCCGCTGCGACAGTACCGCGCATCAACGCTGCGCACATCCCGATGTTCGCCGACACGGGGCAGTCCCTGTTCGACCACTCGCACTACACCTACTTCTGGCGAATCACCGCACCTGACACTGCCAGCGGCTATGCCGAGGCGATTTACGCCCACCGGAAGGGCCTCAACCGGGCGGCGCTCGTGTACGGAAACACGATCGGTGCGCAGGGAACCGTGCCCGGCATCCTGAACGGCGTCAAGAAGCTCGGTGGGACGATCGCGACCAACCTGACGATCGCCCTCGACCAGAGCTCCTACCGCAGTGAGATCGAGCGGCTGATCGCCGCCAAGCCGGACGTGATCTTCAACGAACTCGATCCGCAAACGGCGGCGACCTTCTTCAGCGAGCTCAAGCAGCTGCAGGGCCACGTTCAGCCTCTGATCTCCACCGCCGCGCAGTACACCCCCTGGATCAAGGCGGTCAGCAAGGCTGTCGGCACGTCGACTCTCGCACCAGCCTACAACGCGGTCCTCCCCGCGTCCACGTTCAGCGGACCGGCGTACCAGCAGTATGCGAAAAACCTGCTCGCCTCGAAGTCAGTGCCCAATCCGAAGCAGTGGCTGCACGATGAATACAGCGAGAGCGGCTACGACACGGTGATGATCTCAAGCCTCGCGATGCTGGCCGCCCACTCCACAAGCCCCGCGGTCTGGAACAGCTACATACCTCGAGTTACGACGGTCGGCTCTGGCGCGACGATCGTTCACACATTCGCGCAGGGGAAGGCATTGCTGGCACAAGGCAAGAAGATCGCGTACATCGGTCCCAACGGCGAGAGCGCATTCAACCAATGGCACAACTCGGCCGGCGGATTTGAGGTGCTCGGCTTCGCGTCGTCTCAGGGTCAGCAGCCGGTAATCGCGACGATCGGGCCGGAAGCGCTCAAGAGTGTGACGCAGTGATCGGTCGAGACGACCAATCGGCATGACTCAAAGTAACGCGAGCCCGTCGCTGACATCGGAGGTAGCGAAGTGGTAATCGACATGCATTCGCATTACCTACCCCAAGCGCTGCTGCGGGCTCTCGGTCGGCGCGCCGACTCACCTCGGGTAGTCGACCGGGACGGACGGACGATGATCGACTACGGGCCCCGCTCTGCGGTCCCGCTTCACGCTGGGTTCACCGATATCGATGTGATCCTCCAGGGGATGGATGAGGCGAGCATCGATCACTCGGTGCTGAGCGTCACGATTCCAGGCGTCGACTGGTTCGGCCCGGATGAGGCGAGCATGATCGCTGATGAGTGCAACCGCGAGACCGCCGAACTTTGCAGACTGCATCCCGATCGGCTGTCGGGGCTGGCGACGGTTCCGCTTCAGTATCCGGATGAAGCTGCGGACGTGCTCCACCGCGCAATCGAAATGGGGCTGAAGGGGGCGATGATCTATTCGAACGTGGCCGGTGGCCACCTCGATGATCCAACCCGCCGACAGTTCTTCGATGCGGCCGCGGAGCTCGACGTTCCGATCCTGCTCCATCCCACCTATCCCCTATGCGCACCGACGGTCTCGGCCCACGGCATGATCGAGATCGTCGGGTTCCTGTTTGACACAACGACGGCGGCGCTCCGCCTCGTATTCGATGGGTTATACGAGCGCCATCCAGACTTCAAATTCATCGTCCCCCACGCCGGCAGCCTGATTCCGTACTTCGTAGGCCGGATCGACCACTTCGGGCAAATCCGCCCGGGCTCGACCGGGCAACTGTCGACGCCCGCCGGTGAGCAGATCCGCAAGTTCTTCGTCGACACCGTTTGCAACTGGCCGCCCGCGCTGAAGCTGACGCTCGACTTTTTCGGCGTCGACAAGCTGATGGTCGGCAGCGATCACCCCTTCTGGTCGATGTCACTGGCGACCGTCGCGCTCGATTCACTTGAGCTGACTGCTGCCGATCGTGCAAAGATCGAGTACGAGAACGCGGCGCGACTGTTCCAGCTTCCGGTCGTCATCAACCGTGTCGGCTGACACGCCGTGGCCCGACTTCCGTATCTCGAAGCGGAGCAGACGTCGAAGCCGGAGCTGATCGAGGCCCTCTACGCGCAGATCGACGGCTGGGGCCGGCCAGTTATCCACCTCTACAAGGTCCTGGCCAATCAGCCGGCCGCGCTGGAGGCATTCCTCGGCATGTCGCACCACGTCCGAGATCGCTCGAGCCTCGACCCGAAGTTGACCGAGATAGCGGTACTGGCTACCGCGCGCGCCCTGGGCCAGCCATACGAGAAAGCCCACCATGAGCCTGCCGCCGTGTCGGCGGGTGTCCCACCCAGTACGGTCGCTGCGATCGCAGCCGGTGAGACGGACGAACTCGCTCCGCTCGAACGCGCAGTGGTCGCATACGCCGATGCGGTGGCGAGCAGTCGCGATGTCGACAAGGACCTGTTCGAGACGCTCAGGGCGGCTCTTGGCGATGCCACGCTGACAGACCTCGTGCTGACCGTTGCCTGGTATCACCTCTGTGCTGCAATCCTCGGGCCACTTCACGTCGAGCTCGAGCCCGAGTTCGCGCGACGGTCGTGAGCAGCGCGCCGGCCACGATCGAACGCGCCGGATCTGAGCGGCGCCGGTACGTAGGGCGCCGGGTTCTACGACCGGGCGATCAGACACTGCTGCGGGGTGAGGCCACCTACACCGGCGACATTGCCCCCGAGGGCGTCCTTCACGCGGCGATCGTGAGAAGCCCGTTTCCGCACGCCGCAATCGAGTCGATCGACGTGAGCGCGGCGAGCGCGGCGCCGGGAGTGAAGCTGGTTGCGACCGGTGCAGACGTGCACGGCACACATCCGCTGCTTCACACGATCCTCGACGCGCCTGACATCAGCTCGCCCGACCGGCCTCTGCTGGCGATCGACAAGGCCACGTTCGCGGGCGAGGCGGTCGCCGCTGTGGTCGCCGAGAGCCGCTACCTGGCCGAGGATGCCGCGGCGATGGTGGACGTCGCCTGGCAGCCACTCGAGCCCGTGCTCGATCCGATCGGGGCCGGCACGGCTGGAGCCCCGCTGATACACGAGACGGTTCCCGGCAATCGCTACGCCCGTCGACAGGTCGAGTTCGGCGACGTTCAGGCGGCGCTCGCAAACGCCGACGTGATCATCGAGCGAGAGGTCAGACACCCTCGGATAATCGGAGCGCCGATGGAATGCCGGGGCGTGGTGGCCGTGCCTCACGCCAACGCCATGACCGTGTGGCTTTCCGCCCAGAATCCCCACTCGGTCCACGAGGCGATTGTGCGCGTGCTGGGGATCGACGATGCCGCCCTCAATGTGATCGTGCCGGAGGTCGGTGGAGGCTTCGGACTCAAGGGTCACGTCTATCCGGAGGACATCCTGATCCCCTGGCTCGCGCTCAGGCTCGGCCGACCGGTGCAATGGCTCGAGGACCGCCTCGAGCACTTTTCGTGCTCCAACCACTCTCGGGATCAGCGCGTGCGGTTCCGGGTCGGACTGACCGACGAAGGCCGCGTACTCGGCGTCGACGCCGAAGTGACATCGGACGTCGGCGCCTATGGAGTGCACCCGATGGGCCCGCTTCTCGACCTGATGACCTGCTCAGGACTGATCCCGGGCCCTTACGACATCCGCAATTACTCCTACGACAGTTCGGCGATGGCCACGAACAAGGCCCCGGGCGGCGCCTTCCGTGGGGTCGGCATGACCACGGCGGTGTTCGCCCATGAGCGGATGATGGATATCGCCGCTCGCGAGCTCGGGCTGGACCCCGCCGAGATCAGGCGGCGCAATCTCGTGCCCACCGAGAGCATGCCGTACACGACGGTCACCTCGCACCCGTATGAGAGCGGCGACTTCGTGGCCACGTTGGAGGCCGGACTCGAGGCCTTCGGATACGCAGAGGCAAGGGTCGAGCAAACTCGGGCCCGCGCCGACGGACGGGCGATCGGGATCGGAATGGCGTCGTACGTCGAGGTGACGGCGGGCGGCTCGCGCACGTTCATCGGGCGCGGGATGGTCGACGTTCACGCAGTGGACGCAGCGCATATACGAGTCGACGAGCAGGGGCTGATTCGCATCCAGAGCACCTGTCCCGATCTCGGTCAGGGAAGCCACACCACGTTCGCGCAAGTGGCGGCCGACGCGCTCGGGGTGGACCTCGGCCGGGTTGTCGTCGAGCACACCGACACGGCCAAGGTTGGAAGCGGCTTCGGTACCGGCATGAGCCGGAGTTCGGTTGCCGGTGCAACAGGGGTCGATCGGGCGGCGCAGAAACTGCGCGAGGCAATCCTCGAAGCTGCCGCCTGGCAGCTGGATGCTGCCCCCGGAGCGCTCATCGTCGAGGGAGCCACGGTGCACAAGATCGGAGATCTCGATGTTGCGATCAGCCTGGCGGAACTCGGAGCGGCAACGGTCGAGGAGAACGGCGGCGTGAGGCTCGCCGCCGATGTGACCTATGACGCGTTCCAGGCCACCCATCCTTACGCCACCCACGTCTGCATGGTCGAAGTCGACGGTGAGACAGGCGAGGTTCAGGTCCTCCGGTACGTCGTTGCCGAAGACTGCGGCCGGATCATCAATCCGATGATCGTCGACGGGCAGATCGTGGGAGGGGTTGCACAAGGTGTCGCCACCGCTCTACTCGAGGAGATCACGTACTCCGATGACGGACAGCTGCTCACCAGCAGCTTCATGGACTACCTCCTGCCGACCCCGTGGGACGTGCCGGATGTGGAGATCCACCATTTCGAAACGCCCTCAACCAACCACGAGCTCGGCACGAAAGGCGCCGGGGAGGGCGGCACGATTGCCGCCCCCGCGGCGATCGCTAATGCGGTCGCGGACGCGCTCTGCACGGAGGCAAACCGGCTACCGCTCACGCCCGAGCGGGTTCTGCAGCTGATCGAGGAGCGGTCCCCGGTGGTCACGCGGTGAGCAAGTGCTGAGATCTCCCCGGCAGGTCGCCCGCGGTGGCGCCCCGAGAAGCTCGATCGACGCGGCGACGGCGCGTCGCCGCATTGCTGCGGCATCCGGGCTCAATGCGTTCATCAGCGTCTCCGACGAGGAAGGTCCGGGCCCAGTGGTCGCCGTCAAGGATCTGGTCGATGTCGCCGGGATGGTGACGACGGGAGGGGGAGCGATCTTGCCGAACACGCCGGCCAGCCAGGATGCGCCGTGTATCAGCGCGCTGCGGAAAGCTGGCGGGCTCGTGATCGGAAAGACCAACCTCCACGAGTGGGCACTTGGGCCGACGAGCTCAAATCCGCATTACGGCTTCGTCCGCAACCCGCATGACACCGAGCGGATACCGGGGGGTTCATCGGGCGGCTCCGCCGCTGCGGTCTCTGCGGCCCTTTGCGACTGGGCTATCGGCACCGACACCGGCGGCTCGATCCGGATGCCTGCGTCGCTCTGTGGGATCGTCGGCTTTAAGCCGACCTACGGCACTGTTTCGACCGACAATGTGATCCCACTGGCCGTGTCATTCGACACTGTCGGGCCGATGGCCGCCGACGTCCGCACGGCTGCGCTGGGTCTCGAGATGCTGACCGGGCGCACCGGGTTGGTGCCCTCGAAGGACCCCATGCCAGTCAGGGGATATCGGGTCGCGGTTCCCGGTGGTTGGGTTGAAGGCCTCGACGCTCAGACGACTGCCGTGTGGCGCCGGGTCAGCGCCGGTCTTCCACAGATCGACTTTCCCGACCGCGAACGTCTGACTGCGACGTTCAAGAAGATCTCCGGATACGAGGCCGCGCAGTTTCATCGCACTTGGATCGAGAACTGCTGCGAGCTGTACGGCCCGGACGTCCTGGCGAGGCTCAGGGATGGCCTGCAGGTCACGGCCGAGGAATATGCGACGGCAGTTGCTGAAAAGGAGCAGGAGCGGCTCGATGTCGCAGATGCGATGAGCGGATGGGACGCGATCATGCTTCCCGCCACGGCCTGCGTCGCGCCGAGGCTCGACGATCCGGACCGGCGTGAGCCTTTGACGCGATTTCTCCGAGCATTCAGTGTCACCGGTCAACCCGTCGTAGCCCTGCCGGCTCCGACGGTGGGGCTCCCTGTCGGGATCCAACTCGTCGGCCACATCGACGAGGACGCAGCTCTCCTGAAGCTTGCTCTCGCTTTCGAGGCGGCGTGGGCAGACGACCCGGGCCGGCCAGATGACCCCACCACCTGACTACGGAGGCCAGATGAACTCACCACGTGACAACGGAGAGGTGCTCCTGGTCGGGAGCATCGCGCGACCAGAGGATGGCTGGTCGGTCGAGGACGTGTTTCGCCACAGCGCCGAGAGCCTCCGTCGCCACGTCTCGATGCTGCCGGACGGCGAGATCGGTGATCGGTCGGCCTGGATCACCTACATCGCGCGCCATGTGTACTACGGCCATCCTGACCTGGTGACGCTGTCGCGGCACACGTTCGAGGATTGGAAGCCCAAGAGCTATGACGACCAATGGCGCTTCGCAGTCCGTGACGGCGTTGATGACGTGCGGTTCGAAACGATCGGCTACGCCGACGAGGCCAAGCAGTCCTATGAGATCTTTCGCAGCCTTCGCGACGAGGGCGTGATTCCCGACGGCGTGCGCTTTCTGGTCGCATACCCGTTGACCGAGAGCGCGGTCCGCGCGTTCTTCGGGCACGCCAGAGACTTCGAGATCGTGTGGCGTGCATACAACGAGGCGGTGAAGCGCGAGCTCCAAGATCTCGCCGCGTCGATTCCACACGAAGACCTCGCGATTCAGTGGGACATGGCTCGCGAGACTGCTGCCGTGGAGGGTCTGGAGTTCAACTTCCAGGACGCCGAGCTCAAGAGCCTCCCGCCCGATCCGATGCAGCGCTACTGCCATGCCCTGGCCGAGCTTTCGGCTGGGATACCGGCCGGCGTCTGGCTCGGATTGCATGTCTGCTACGGCTCACTTGCGCATAAGGAGGGCGAGTCTCCTGATTCGGCCCACTTCGCCCCGATCCGGGACCTGCGCACCGCGGTGAGCATGCTCAATGCGGGTGTCAGAGCGTGTGGCCGCCGCGTCGACTACGTTCACATGCCAGTGCAATTGTCGGAACTACGAAACGATTTCTACGCACCCCTACAAAGACTGGAAGTTGGTGACGCGCGTGTGTACATCGGCTTGGTCGATCCAAGCGACGGCGTCGCCGGGGCGCTGAGCCGGGGCACGCTGGCGAAGCGGTACCTCCCCTCGTTCGGCGTGGCCACGCCGTGCGGCTGGGGCCGCCGACCGCTAAGTCAGAAGATCGATGAGTTGCTCGACCTCCACCGCGATGTAGCCGAGGCCGCGAGCAACGGCTGGCCCACCGCGTAGCCCGGCGGGCGGGTCGGGGTAAGGGTCGTGCGCGCGCAGCAGGTCGAGGACGCAGACCTCACGCTGGCCGGCACCCAGAGCCAGAGGGTGGCCGCCGTCGCCGCGGTTGCCGTGGCTGCTTTCAACCTGCGGATCGCCGTCGTCGCCGTCGGGCCGGTGCTCGACGAGATTCGCGCCGACACGGGCATGAGCGCCACGCTCGCTGGGGCGCTGGGCGCGATTCCGTTCCTCTGCATGGGGCTGTTCGCGCAGGCGGGGGTACCACTTGTTCGGCGCTTTGGCGCACGATTGTTGATCGCCGGCGCGCTGGGGCTGGTCGCCGCTGGCACGGTCGCTCGGGCGGTCATGCCGACCGCGGCGTTGATCGTCGTGGCTACGGTCCCGATCGGTATCGGGATCGCGCTGATCGGGCTCGCATTGCCAGCGGTGATCAAGCGCCGCTTCGTCTCGCGCACCGGTGCGGCGACCGGCACCTATGTCGCCGCTCTGAGCGTCGGCGCCTCGCTCACCGCGCTGACGATGGTGCCGCTTGCCGACGCGCTTGGCGGCTGGCGCGCCGCCTTCGTCGTCACCGCGGTTCCAACGGTCCTCGCGGTGCCGTTCTGGCTGCGGTTCGCCGGCCACCATCGAGCCACAAGGGGTCCGGCCAGCACCGGCACCACGGCAGATCGACACCCGTTGCTGCCTTCCCGCCGTGGATTGCTGCTGGCCGTCGTGTTCGGCCTGCAATCGATGTGCTATGCGGCTGTGATCAACTGGATCGCGGCTCTCTACTCGCACTCAGGCTGGAGCGCCGCCACAGCCGCGTTCGCCACTGCTGCAGTCTCGATTCTCAACATTCCGGCGGCGCTGATCATCCCGAGCCTGTCCGATGGCCACGACCGCAGCAAGTGGCTGTTGGGAGCAGCACTTGCGATGGCCACGGGCTTGCTGGGTCTGGCGTTCGCGCCGACCGCTGCGTCATGGCTCTGGATCGTCGTCTTCAGCCTGGGCAGCGGCTCAATGTTTCCACTGGTGCTCACGCTGCCACTTGACCTTGGTGAAAGCGAGCGGACGATAACCCAGCTCACAGCTTGGATGTTCGGGTACGGCTACCTACTGTCCGCGAGCGGGCCGCTGGTCGTCGGTGGTCTGTATGAGCTGACCGGCGGCTTTGCGGCCCCGATGGCGCTGCTCGCCGTGGGCGGGGTCGTCTCCGGGCTGGCGGCGTTGACGCCTCCTTTGCGCGGCCGCGCGTTTACCCGAGCCGCGCGAACAGCCGCCGGTACTCCAAGCTGAAGGCGTCAGGCACCTTGAGATGAAGCTCGTGTCTCAGATCGACCGGGATCTGCTCGGGAAGCTGGGTCTCGACCACTCGCCGGTCCTGTGCGAACACGTCGGCCGAGAGCTGGCGGTACTCATCGTCGGACCGCTTGAAGTCGTGATTGCGCGTAATCCACAGGTACAGCGTGGTCTCCGTCGGAGTGTGCGGGCAGAGTGACAGCGACAGAAGGCTTGCATCACCGCTCGGCGCGATCTTGTAGAGGTGGGCCATGAACGGGAGGTAGACCACGAACTCGCGGCGGATGCTCAACTTGCCGCCGCCGCCATAAAGCTCGCTCTGGTCGATCTGCTCGTAGGAGTAGCGAATCGAGAAGGCGTTTTCGTCCTCCTGCTCGACGGCCTGCGACGGAGTGACCCGAGGCAGGTCGTGGCTGCCGAGTACGCCGTCGTGCACGAATGGGATGTGCGTCCAATCGCAGAAGTTCTCGAGGATCCGGCCGGCCGACGTGTTCCAGTCCTCGCTGAAGGCAAAGAACGTGTGCCACGCGGGATCGTCGTACTCGCCGCCGGGAAACGGAGGGATCGGATACGCGGGCTCGCTCAGACACAGCCAGACGAGACCGTAGGCCTCGCGTGCCCGGTACGCGAGCGCACACGCCGAGCGCGGGATTGGCGCCTCCGCCGGCCGGGCGGGGATGCGAACACACTGACCGGTTCGGTCGTACTCCCAACCGTGGTATGGACACTGGAGGTTGCCTTCGGGAGTGATCCTGCCTAGCGAAAGGCGCGTCCCGCGATGTACGCATAGATCGCGGAACGCGACGACCCCTTGCTCGTCGCGGAACAACACAACCGGCCGGCCGAGCAGTACCACGCGTTGCGGCTCTCGCGTCACCTCATCGGCGCGGGCGATCGGGTGCCAGTAGTGGGTCAGATCCCCGGGGTAATCCGGAGAGTCGAGGAGAAAGTCATCCTCGGTCGCGCTTAGGCGGCGTGTCCTGGTCGTCATCCCAAGGTCACGTTTTCCGATAGAAGTCTTCATTGGCGGCAACAAAGCGTCTCCATTGCATTGGGAGCTCGCTTTCCGCATACGGCGCCTCGACCGGGCAGGCCTCTGCGCATACGCCACAGTCGATGCATTCGCTTGGATCGATGAACAGCATCTCGGCTTCAGTGAAACCGGGCTCGTCCGGAGTGGGGTGGATGCAGTCGACCGGGCACACCTCGACGCACGAGGCGTCCTTGCTGCCGATGCAAGGCTCCGCGATGACGTAAGTCATCTCAGGGCATGAATGGGGCGACTTCGGCGATCGTGCTCAACATCCGCCGGAACGCGATCCCGCTGGCATCCGGGACCTTGAGATGTAGCTCCTCCTTGAGGTCAACCGGTATCCGCTCGGGCCGTTGGCTCTCGACCACAACCTGATCCTGCTCCATGATCGTGTTGCTGAAGTCGGCGAACCGCTTGTCCTCGGACGGGTCAAGGTCGTAGTTGCGAACGAGCCACACCCACATGTTGGTGCGGTCTTCGTCGGTTGGCGAAGCCGCCATCGAGATCAGGGTCGCGTTGCCGTCGGGCGTGATCTTCTTGAGGTGGATCGTGAACGGCCGGTAGAGGTAGTACTCCCAGGTGACCAGCACATCGGCGGCGCTATGCAGCGTGTTGGGCTCGGCCTGCTGGAAGCTGTACGAGAAGCCGTAGTCGGTCGGCACGATCTCGTGCGCCGTGACCAGCGTTCGATCCCGGCTGCCCAGCAGTCCCTCGTGCACGAATGGGAAGTGTGAGAAGTCCATGAAGTTCTCGACCGCGCGCCCTGCCGAGGTTTTCCACTTGTAGCTCAACGCGAGGAATGCCCTGTACTCCGGGTCGTCCCACTCCCCGTTGGGGAATGACGGGAGCGGCCCGCACGGCTCGTCGAGGGCGACCCACACCACCCCGTAGGCTTCCTCGCTGCGGCGCACCGTCGCGCACGCCTTGCGCGGGATCGGCGCCCCCTCCGGAAGCGACGGAATCCGCACGCAGGCACCGGTCTGGTCGTACTGCCAGCCGTGGTAAGGACACGTCAGGCGACCCTCGGTGATCCAGCCCAATGACAGCGCCGTGCCGCGATGGATGCAGACATCGTCAAAGACCGACACCCCATCCTCGTGGCGGAACACAACCAGGTCCTGTCCCAGCAACGTCACCCGCGACGGCCGCTCGCCGACCTCGTCCGACGCCGCCACTGGGTGCCAATAACCAGCAAGCGTCGGAGAAACCGAACGCACAGGCTCCGAAACCGACGCTGTTGCCACGACTTGAGTATATGTAATACAAATACGCAGATCAAGCCCTCACCCGCGTTTCTGCCGACTGCGCGCGAGCTGATGTTTGAGGTACGCGCCGCGCCATACCCATGCCCGCATCCGCCCGACCTCCGGTGACGGTCGTGTCGCTCCCGCAGGTCAGCGTGCTTGCGCTCGGTGGGACGATTGCGATGACGTCGGGCGAGGGCGGCGCGATCCCGACACTAGGCGCCGACGCGCTGATTGCTGCCGTGCCCTCGCTTAGCGGCGTTGCCTTGGTGCGCGAAGCGACGTTTCGCCAACTGCCGAGCGCGAGCCTCTCCCTTGAAGACGTCATCGCGCTGGCGTCGCGGATCGGGGACGAGTTCGCCGGCGGTGCGTGCGGCGTGGTCATCACCCAGGGCACCGACACCATCGAAGAGGTCGCGTTTGCCCTGGACCTGCTGGTACATGCGCCTGGTCCGGTCGTCGTGACCGGCGCAATGCGCGTTCCCGACGGTGCTGGAGCGGACGGCCCGGCGAACATCCTGGCCGCCGTTCAAGCGGCGGCGTCGCCAGCGCTGCACGGGCTCGGCTGTGTCGTCGTGATCGGCGACGACATCCATGCGGCACGATTCGTGCTCAAGCAGCACACGACGAGCCCAGCTGCATTCGCGTCACCTCTGACCGGGCGGATCGGCTGGGTCACCGAGGGCCGGCCGAGCATTGCGGTCCGTCCGTTTGCGGCCACCCTGCCCGAACTGACCGGCTGCGCCCATGCTGGCCGAGTCGCGCTCGTCACGGTCGTGCTGGGTGACGATGGCGACGGGGTGCGTGCGGCCATCGATGCAGGCTACGACGGACTGGTGATCGAGACGCTTGGCGGGGGTCACGTTCCCAGCACGATGCTCGATGTTGTTGACGACGCTGTCGCCGCGATGCCCGTGCTAATGGCCTCTCGAGTGCAGGTTGGCGAGATCCTGCGCGGCACCTACGGCTTTGCCGGCTCCGAGCGGGACTTGCTGGCAAGCGGGGTGCTCAGCGCTGGGTGGCTAAACGCTCGCAAGGCGCGAATTCTGCTCTCGCTGCTCGTCGCCTCGACCGTCGATGTCGCCGGCAGCCTCGCACGCTATCTGGGCTCAGCGGTGGTCAACGTGTGATGTCAGAACCGATCGAAGGCGACTCTCCGATCGCATCGATTCTCAATGCGGGCCGGATGCTCTCGGACGGGATTCCCTATCCGGACTTCCGCGACGCGGTGGAGAGGATTGCAACCCGGGATCAGTGGTTTGACTTCTGGTGGTCAAAGGGGGAGATGTATGAGCGCATCGGCGAGCAGGCGCTCAAAGCCGGCCACCTGGTCTCAGGGGGTGAGCTGCTCTGGCACGCCTCGCTCAGCTTCCACTACGCACAGTTCATGTCGTTTCACGATGTTGCGCGACGAGAGCTCGGACAGCGCCGCAAGGTCGAGGTCTACAACCACGCGGCGCCGTATCTCACGCCGCCCGCCCAACGCGTTGAGCTGCCGTTCGAAGGCGCCGTCATACCGGCCTTCCTGCGATTTCCGTCGGGGTTGCGCCCTGCCTCGGGATGGCCATGTGTAGTGCTGATCGGGGGCCTCGAGAGCACGAAAGAGGAGAGTCTCCGTTTCGAAGAGATGTGCCTACGCCGCGGCCTGGCCACGTTCGCGTTCGACGGCCCGGGGCAGGGCGAGCTTTTCTTCGACGTCAAGCTGCAGCCGGACTTCGAGCGGTGGTCGGCGGCTGTGGTCGACCATCTCGTAGGCCGTGACGAGATTGACTCGTTCCGGATCGGTGTGCTCGGTCGCAGCCTCGGCGGGTTTTACGCGCTACGGGCTGCAGCGACCGACGACCGGCTTGCGGCGTGCGTCGCCTGGGGCTTCTTCTATGACATGTCGGACTTCGACACCATGCCAGCCACCACGCAACGCGGCTTTGCCTATGTAACCGGGCAACCGAGCGCCGACGCGGCGAGGGCATACCTCCAGCAGGCGCTATCGCTCGGTGATGTCGCTGAGTTGCTTTCCACGCCGTCGCTGCTTCTCAACGGCCGTCACGACCCGATCTTTCCAACCCGGCAGATGGAGCTCGTCACCAAGGCGCTTTCGCGGGCGCCGATCGAGGTTGTGGTCGAGGAGCACGGAGACCACTGTGCGCACAACATGGGCCACCTGGTCCGCCCGCGGATGGCGGACTGGCTGGCCACGAAGCTCGCCCAGTCGTGAACGACATTCAACGCCCGGTGGTCGGAAACGACGTTCAACGTCTAGATTTTGCGTCAAGTCTTCGATATTCTGCACAGCTGTGCCTGAGGCAGCTCTAGTCGCGGCCGTGCAGATGGGGTCGAGCGAGCACAAGCTCGACAACATCGAAACGTGTGAGCGACTGGTAGGGGAAGCCGCGGGCCGTGGTGCCCAGTTCGTCCTGCTGCCTGAGAAATGGAACGCCTTGGGGTCAGCAGAAGTGTTCGCCGACAACGCTGAGGATCTGGATAACGGGCTGAGTGTCACGGCGATGGCGGGCTGGGCCCGCCACCACCATGTTGTGCTCGTTGGTGGATCGATCACCGAACGGGCCAGTGACGGCAGGCTGTTCAACACGTCGATCGTGTTCGACGCGGACGGGCTGGTCGGCGCCGTGTACCGCAAGATTCACATGTTCGATGCGAGCGTGGGCGGCCACGAATATGCAGAATCGGCCGCCGAGGTGCCCGGTGACGAGATCGTCACGTGCGATGCGGGCGGGTGGCGCCTCGGCCTGTCGATCTGCTACGACGTCCGGTTCCCAGAGCTGTACCGGATACTCGCACTCCGCGGCGCCGACCTGCTCACCGTGCCTGCCAATTTCACGCTGTTCACCGGACGGGACCACTGGGAGCTACTCCTGCGGGCCAGGGCCGTCGAAGATCAGTGCTTCGTGTTAGCCGCGGGCCAGCTTAGGCTCGGGGTGACGGGCCCCCCTTCGTACGGCCGGTCGATGATCATCGACCCGTGGGGAGTCGTCGTGGCCCAGGCGTCGGATCGAGAGATGGTCGTGCTGGCCGAGCTGGACCCTCAACAGATCGCCGACGTCCGGGAAACGGTGCCCGCCCTGGCCAATCGGCGTCCGATGAGCTACGCCTGGCCGACCGGTCCACAATCTGTGGATGCGGGCGTGACGATCGAAGGGTAGGGAGATGCTGACGAGCAAGATAAGCAGCGAGAGGCTCGCGGCCGAACTCGAGCAGGCCTCGCTGAACTTTCCCGGCCTCACTCAAGAGCAGATCATCAGGCCCAAGCTCAATCAGGTGGTGACCCACCACTGGAAGTGGCCCGAGCTCGAGCGGTTACTGCTGCTGGCGGCGGAATTCCAGCGCAGCCTGCCACAGGGGAACGAGGGCGCGGAGCGCCGGATCATCCGGCTCAAGAACCCCGGCATACCCGAGGAGACGGTCACCGACACGATGTCGGTGTCAGTCCAATATCTGCTGCCTGGTGAAGTGGCTCGCACCCATCGCCACACCCCCAACGCTTTCCGATTCTTCCTGCACGGAGGCGCCTTTACGACCGTAGCCGGAGAGCGATGTGACATGCGTCGCGGCGACCTCGTAATCACGCCGTTTCTCGAGTGGCATGATCACGGCAATGACGGCAACGAGCCCGCCATCTGGATGGACGGCTTGGACTATCCCCTCGTTCGATATCTCAACGCGGTCATCTACGAGCGGAGCGAGACCAGGTACCAGGATGCCGGCCTGACCGGATTTTCGGATGCCATGTTCGGCAACGTCGGCCTGCTCCCGCCGCCCGCCAAGGACGAGCCGCTCGACCGGGACCGCCGAACGTTGCTGCGCTATCCGTGGTCCACGACGCAGCGGGCACTCGAGCGCCTGGCTGCCATGGGCGCCGTGACGCCGCACGACGATGTGATTCTGGAATACGTGAATCCCGCCACGGGACGATCGGTGTTTCCGACGATCGCGTGCTGCGTGCAGATGATCAGACCGGGCATCGCGACGGTGCCCCACCGACATACCGGCTCCGCGGTCTACCACGCATTTGAAGGTCACGGAACGACGACAGTGGGAGAGACGACGGTCGAATGGCAGCAGGGCGACTTCTTTGTCGTCCCGGCTCTCGCATGGCACTCTCACCGCAACCGCGAAGCGGACCCGGCGATCCTCTTCTCGATCCAGGACTTCCCGGCGCTCAAGGCACTCGGTCTGTATCGAGAGGAGAGCTCCGAGGTCGGAGCAACATGAGCGAGACGTTCGTGGGCGCGCCGATCCGGCGCAAGGAAGATGACCGTCTCATCTTCGGCGATGCTCGGTACGTAGGCGACCTCCAGCCTCCGGGAATGTTAACCGCGGCCGTGGTCAGAAGCACCGTCGCGCACGCGCGAATCACGTCGATCGACACGCAGCGCGCGCGGGCGCTGGCCGGCGTCGCGGCTGTCTTCACGGCGGCCGACCTCGGCGCTGCACTCCGGCCTCTGCCCAGCTTCGGGCAGTTTCCTCCGAAGTTGATCGCGAACTGGAAGCCGATGCTGCGGTCCGCCCCGGTACCGACGATGGCGAGTGACAAGGTTCGGTACGTCGGCGAGGCGGTGGCCCTCGTCGTCGCCGACAGCCGTTACACCGCCGAGGACGCCGTCGATCTCGTCGAAGTCGAGTACGAGCCGCTCGAGAGCTTGACCAGCATCGAGGCTGCGCTGAGCCCGGGAGCGGTGCGGCTTCATGAGGGCTGGGATGACAACGTGGCCCTGCATCTCAAGCTGGGGTTTGGTGACGTTGCGCGGGCGTTTGCGGACGCGGCTCACGTCATCACTGACCGGTTCACCTGTCACCGATACACGGGGGTGCCGTTGGAGGGCCGCGGCCTGCTCGCCGCACCGGACCCGGATCGCCGGGGCATGACGGTGTGGTCGAACCATCAGTTACCTCACTTCCAGCGGGCGCTGATCTGCGAAGCGCTCGGAAGACCTGAGTTCACCGTGCGGGTCCTGCAATGCGATGTGGGCGGCGGATTCGGCCAGAAGGCCGGTCTGTACCCCGAGGATGTTCTGATCCCGTTTGCGGCTGAAACGCTCAATCGCCCAGTGCGATGGTTGGAAGACCGCCATGAACACTTCATGGCGTCAAGCCATTCACGCGAGCAGCAGTTCGATGCCAGCCTGGCAGTAACTGCGGATGGCATCCTGCTGGGGCTCAGGTACAGCGCATACCTTGACGCCGGCGCCTACCTGACGTTCCCTGTCGTGCTGCCCGTCATCGGCTTTGCACACACCGTAGGCCCATACAGACTCCCCGCCGTGGCGGCGGAGCTGCGGTCGGTCCTGACGAACAAGACGACCTCGGCTCCGTACCGGGGTGCGGGACGTCCCGAGACCGTGTTCATGCTCAACCGGCTTGTGGATCGGGTCGCACAGCAGCTCGGGCTCGACCCGGTCGAGGTTCGGCGACGAATCTGATCACACCCGACGAGATGCCATACGCACCGGGCACCCTGTACCGCGATGGCGGACCGCTCGTCTTAGACAGCGGGGATTACCCGGCGGCGCTCGATAGCTGCGTGAGCGCAATCGGCTACCACGAATTCAGGAAGGCTCAGGCGAGCGCGCGCGAACAGGGCAGGCACATTGGGATCGGTGTCTCGTGCAATGTCGAATCGACGGGCATCGGACCGTTCGAGGGAGCGCGGGTCAAGATCGATCCATCTGGCCAGATCGCGGTTTATACCGGCGTCGTGAGCACGGGGCAGGGACACGAGACGGTCCTGGCGCAGGTCTGCGCCGATGTCTTTTCCGTGGACCCCGGGCAGATCACCGTCCGACAGGGCGACACGGCGGATATTGCCTTCAGCCGGGGGACCTATCACAGTCGCGTGGCCGTGGCGGCGGGGAATGCTGTCCACAGCGCCGCGAACCGGACTCGAGACAAGACAGTGCGGTTTGCGGCCCAGATACTCGAGGCCTCGGTGGAGGATCTCGAGGTCCACGACGGTCAGATCAACGTCAAGGGCTCGCCGAACGCGAGCGTCACGCTCGCAGAGTGCGCCCAGCGCTGCATTCCAGGGGCAGACCGCCCGGATGGCATGGAGCCTGGCCTCGACGAATCGGACTACGTCGAGTTTGGGTCCGTGACGTGGGCAAACGCTGTCCATGCCGCGACCGTGTCGGTCGACCCCGCGACCGGCCAGGTCGACATCATTCGCTACGTGGTCGTGCACGACTGCGGTCGGATGCTGAACCCGATGATCGTCCGCGGCCAGATACAGGGGGGAGTTGCCGCTGGCATCGGCGGCACGCTGCTCGAGGAGATCGTCTACGACGACGAGGGCCAACTCATAACGGCGAGCCTGGTGGACTACCTCTACCTTCGCTCAGCGACATTCCAGAGCTCGAAGATCCTGCACCCAGACCCCATCGACAACAAACGTGCTTGGGGTAGGCGCCGGCGAGGGCGGGACTGTCGGACTCCCGCCGCAATGGCGGCGGCGGTCGAAGACGCGTTGTCGCCGCTGGGCGTCAGGATCCGACACTCCAGCCTGGCCCCGCGGCACATCTTGGCGGGCTGTCGAGGACGGGCGCTCAGAGCGCGCGGGAGCAAACGAGCCGGCCGATTCGCGAGTGGTATAGGCATGCGGCCCGCCCCGTTCAGGTATGCCTCGCCCGAGACATTGGACGACGCGCTCGTGTTGCTGGCCCAAAGCGCCGAGGAGCCCAAAGTGCTGGCCGGAGGGCAAACCCTGATCGCGATGATGAACTTCAGACTTGCTCGGCCGGGGCTGCTGGTGGACCTGCGGCGCATTCCCGAACTGGTGGGCATCAACGAAAATCAGGGGTGGCTTCGCGTCGGCGCCATGACCACCCATACCGCGGTGGCGCAGTCGCCTCTGGTCGCAACCGCAATACCCGTGATGGTCAACGCGGCGCGCCGCATCGGACACCGCGCGATCCGTAACCGGGGGACGATCGGGGGAAGCATCGCCCACGCCGATCCCGCCGCCGAATGGCCGCTCGTTTCGGTTGGTCTCGGAGCGCGGATCTCATGCGTGAGCCGTCGCGGGACTCGTTCAGTGGCTGCGGCCGACTTCTTCCAGAGCTATTTCGACACGGCCCTCGAACCCGACGAGCTGATCACCGAGGTGGCATTCCCAGCGCTTGACCGGCGCTGCGCCTCGTCATTTCACGAGTTCTCCAGACAATCTGGCGCGTTCGGGCTCGTGCTTGTCATCGCGTCGGCGCAAGAGCCGGCGACGGAACGGTCGAGCGGTTCAGCGTCTGCATCGGAGGCTGCAGCGAAATCCCGCTGAAACTCGAAACGAATGGAGCCCCGTTGATCGGGGCCGCGGCTGATGATCGCCTGCTGCAGCTGACCGCGAGCGAACTGCTTGCCGGCCTCAGGCCGACGCGTGATGTCCACGCAACGTCTGAGGATCGCCGGGCCATCGCCCACGAGCTGGTGGTTCGGGCGCTAACCGACGTCACACGCGCCCGCGGGCGGGGCGCACAGAATGGGAAACTCGAAAATGTCTGAAGTCAACGTCGTTGTAAACGGCACCGCGCGCCAGGTCGAGGTCGAGCCTCGCATGCTGCTCGCCGACCTGCTGCGAGAGCGACTTGGCCTAGTCGGCACGCACCTGGGTTGCGAGCACGGCGTCTGCGGCGTCTGCTCGGTGATCGTCGACGGTCAGGTCGTCCGGTCGTGCCTGACCTTGGCCGTGCAGGTGGATGGCAGCGAGGTAGTCACCGTCGAGGGGATTGGTGACAGAACCAATCCGCACCCCCTCCAAGTCGCGTTCTCGGACCACCATGCGCTCCAATGTGGCTTCTGCACTCCGGGGTTCCTCATCACCGCCTACCAGGCCCTCTCATCTGATCAGGATCTCAGTGACGCCGAGATTAGAGACGCGCTCGACGGTGTGCTGTGTCGCTGCACCGGCTACGCGAATATCGTCAGCGCCGTGTTGGCAGTGCGCGATGCGCAGCGACAAAGGCCGGCGGTCTAGTGGACCTCGGACTCCGCGGAAGGGCTGCTCTCGTCGTGGCAGCCAGCAAGGGAATCGGCCGAGCCTGCGCAGTGGCACTGGCCAGAGAAGGCGCGAACGTCGCCATCTGCGCTCGCCATGAGGAGAACCTTGAGGTCGCAGCTCGAGCGATAGCCGAGGTCGGCAGTCCACCGCTGACAATCCCAGCCGACATCTCTCGGTCGGCGGACGCAACGAATGTTGTGGAGCGTACGGCAGAAGAGTTCGGCCGTCTGGACGTATTGGTCGCGAGTAGCGGCGGTCCACCTCTTGGGACGTTCGCCGAGGTGGATGACGATCAATGGCTGGCCGCATTCGCCGAGGTGCACCTATCCGTCGTGCGAATGGTCCGCGCGGCGCTGCCGCACATGCGTAAGAACGGCTACGGACGAATCATCGCGATTCAGTCGAGCTCTGTGAAGCAGCCGGTTGACGCGCTGACTCTGTCGAACGGGATCCGGCCCGCGGTTGCCGGGCTCTTCAAATCTCTCTGTATCGAGCTCGGAGACTCGCCGATCACTGTCAACCTCGTACTCCCGGGGATCATCATGACCGACCGTATAGCGCGTGCGCAGGCGCTTCGCGCCGAACGTGCGGGACGTACATTCGAGGACCAGCTAGCGACCATAACGGAGCGCATACCTCTAGGGAGAATTGGCGCGCCGGAGGAGCTGGCGAATGTGGTGGCCTTCCTGGCATCCGAGCAAGCGTCATATGTCACCGGCGCGACATGGCAGGTAGACGGTGGACTCATCCGCAGCAACGTCTGACGACTCACGCAGAGACGTCGACTCAACTGCGGTCGCGCATCCGATCGGAGGCGTGAACCTTCGCGACCTCGGTGCCACTCTTCGCGAGCGGCGCAATCAGCGCGGGACCTCGTTGGCCGAGGTCGCGGGGGCGACCGGTTTGTCACCGTCATTTCTCTCACTGGTTGAAAGCGGCAAGAGCGACATCAGCTTCGGGCGCCTGATCCGCCTGGCCAATTACTACGGCGTCGGCTTGGCTGACCTGATCCCGGACTCTCAGCCAAAGGACGCCGAGGTCGTCCGTAACGGAGAGAGGCGCAGCGTCTCATCACCGATTGAAGGAATCGAGATGTTTCTGCTCGCTCCAGACGTCCATCGGACGGTCATGCCACTTCTTGTTGTCTATGAACCACATGGACACACGGCTGAGTTCACCGACCATGCAGGCGAGGATTTCATCCACGTCCTCGAGGGAACCATCGTTCTGATGCTCGAGGGCCGTGAGCCAATAACGCTCTGTGCGGGCGATAGTGCATATTTCAAGAGCACGACGGCCCATGCGTTGACGAATCCGGGAGAAGATCCCGCGCGGCTAATCGCCATGATCAGCCCGCCAACTTGGTAGATAGGTCGGTCCGCGTCCCCCCAGCTCACCGCGCCCCGCCGGTTGAGCACCAGCTCGGGCACCAGACACCAGGTGGAGGTGCGCAGCAAAAATCAGACGGCCTCGGCCACGTCCTGCGGCAGGATCATTTTTTCAGCGGGGATGCCCGAATTGGCCTTCATCTCGCGAAAGGCGCGCCTGCCGCCCGCGGGCGCTTCACGCGCGAGCTCATCGCGGCCGCTGCTAGCCAGGCGCCCTGATGTTGCAAGCACGAGAGCAGCGGCCACCCCGGCGCGTGTCGCGCTGCCGGTTGCGGACAACACCAGCCGCGCGACCCGCCTGAGCGGCAAACGCCCGCGCCAACACGGAGGCAGGGCTCGCACCGTGGCCGCGATCCGAGAGACTCGGTATTCGCCCCATCCTAGATCCAGAGCTCGACGCCCGCCCAGCCCGCCCCACCCCCTAACCGCTCACCCGTCCCGACGCCGGATGTGCTCGGCCCCTGCGGGGCCTGCGACTCCCCGGCTAAACCAGCAACGAAGGGGGCAGGGGTGGGACACTTTTCAACCGGCGCAACCGGTCCACTTTTCGACCGGCTGTGTAGTTTGAAATCGCGTGTCCGGTCCGGTTTGGGCCTGGCAAGCCGGCGGCCGCGGAGCGGAGCCCGTAGGGCGTAGCGACGTGGCTGCCGGGCGCGACGTCCGAGACCCCCTGGAGGGTGTGGGCGGCGGCGGGATGACTCACCAACCGGCTGGCCGATCGGTGCCCTCTCAAGGATCTGTCTCCCGCCGTCGTCCACGGATGCCGCCGTGACTTCATAGAAGCCTGGACATCACTCGACACAGCTCTGTCCGACGGCCTCCACATCACCAACAGCGTCGACGATGAGGAGAACGCGATGATCGCAGTCGGGGTCGACACCCATAAGGAGCGCCACTACGCCGTGGCACTCGACCACCTCGGACAGATGCTCGCCGAGCTGATCTTGGCAGCAACGGCCGCGGGCTACGAAGAGCTGCAGCACTGGGCCGAAGGGCTCGCCGCCGGTCGTGAGCTGCTGTTCGGGATCGAAGGCGCCGGCAGCTGGGGCGCCGGGCTCTGCGAACACCTGCTGCACGCCGGACACACCGTCCTCGAGGTCGAGCGTCCACGTCGGCGCGACCGGCGCGCCGGGAAGTCCGATCGCATCGACGCGATCACCGCAGCCAAACGCGTACTCGCAGACGAGAACGTCTCGACACCCAGACAGCGCGGGATCCTCACCGCCATACGAGCGCTGCTGATCGCGCGGCGCTCGGCAGTCACCGAGCGCACGCGCGTGCTCAACCAGCTGCAAGCCGAACGCGACCGCACCGATCGCGCTGCGCGAGCGGATCGGCCACGGCACCGGCAAACAGCTCGAGCGACGGATCCTCTCGCTGCGCGCTCGCGCCAACGCCGACCTTGACGAGCACGTCACGTTCGCGGTCATGCGTGACCTCGCCGCCCACTCGCGCGCCCTCGGCAAGGACGCCAAGCGCTACCAGGACAAGCTCGCCGACCTCGTCCGATTCCTCGATCAGACCCTGCTCGACGAGCCCGGCATCGGACCGATCTCCGCCGCCAAGCTGCTTGCGCGCGACCCCGTGCGGTTCAAGAACGAGGCGGCGTTCGCGCGTTGCAACGGCACCGCCCCGATCCCGGCCTCATCCGGCAAGACCGTCCGCTACCGACTCAACCCCGGCGGGGACCGCCAAGCCAACAACGCCATCCACACGATCGCGATCATCCGCGCCAAACACCAACCCGAAACGCGCGCCTACCTCGAACGCCGCATCCGCGACGGCAAAACCAAACGCGAAGCAATCCGCTCACTCAAACGCCACATCTCCCGCGAGCTCTACCACCGCCTCACCGCGATCCCCTTGACTTCATAGAAGCATCCTTGA
>CAVPFS010000058.1:0-7949 GCA_963703825.1 uncultured Solirubrobacterales bacterium
GGTGGCCAGCCGGCCATATCCAAGTTAGGCGACTGCTCGTTTGGGCCGGCGCGCGAGCTTCCAAACAGCGACCGAGAGTGTGATCAGCAGGGCGGCGCCGGCGGCGAGCACGAGCCATACCCAGCCCGGCAGGCTCGATGTGGCCGGCTGCGCGGCGGGAGGGGTCGCGGTGCCTGAGCTGGGCGGCTCTGACGGCGGTGAAGTCGACGACCTGGTTGATGTTTACAGCCGCGGCGCCCTGAGGGTAGATCACGCCGAGCACGTGGTAGCTGCCCGGAGTAGGCTGACCTTTCCACGGGATCCGGTATTCAAGAGGGGCGTCGGGGAACAACTGCCCCAGCGTCGAGACGTAGTTGAAGATGGTGTGGTCGCCGCGCAGGACGCGCAGCTTTATCCGTGCCGATTCGATGAGCTCGGTACCGCCGGGGAGCAGCCCGAGCACCAGGCCCGCCCCGACCGGCGGAACGGCGATCCTGGCCGAGCGTAGCGCCAGAGCGCGCGACAATCGCCCGGGGAGGCGGATCGTGACCGGCAGCGCTTGGCGGTCGATCCGATGAAACGTGAAGGTCCGTCCCTTGACGGTCTCGCGGGCAGCGGTGACGGCCAGGTCGGCCGCGTTGATCGCGACGATGCCGGCGTAGTGCGAAGCGCCGCCGGCCCCGGCGGGAACACTCACGGTGAACCCGACCTGGCGGCCGGTGTGCGGGGCCAGACGTACCCGTCTGGTGGTGAGGTGCAGCCAGCGGCCGGTCAGCGAAAGGGGAGCGGTGACGTAATCGGCGTTGCCGTTGCTGGCGTTCTGGATATCGGCTGCCTGCAAGATGACGGTGACCGGGCGCCCGGACACGTTGCGGACCAAGACTGCCCCGTGCAGAACCTGGCCGCGGGTGCCGCGCAGCCGCAAAGCGCCCGCGGTCGCGACTGGCGACAGCGCGAACGCCGCTGGCCTGGGAGACGGCAGCCTCGCGGCTGACGCTGGGCTCGCCGCAGTTGCGGCGAGCGCCAGCGTAGCCAGCACGGCCATCGCCCCACCGCGAAGACGCGGACTGGTCATCTGCGTGGGGTCGGCAGCCATGCGGGTTTACGCGCCCGGAGCGGTGGTGAACGTCAGCGTGTCGCTGTAGGCACCAATGGCCGCATTGCCGGGGATGACCACCGCGAGGTTCGCGGCAGCGCCGCTATCCGCGGGGAAATCCCACTCGCCGGCGCCCGTACTGGCAGCTGCGCTGTCAATCGTGGCAGCCGTCGCCCCGAGAGCCTGCGCGGTCGCGGGCACTGGAGCCGTACTGGGCGGGGCGGGGTTATTTGCCGCCGCGACGGCTTGGGTTGGAGTCAGCGTCAGCCATGTACTGCCCAGGCTGCCCGCGACGGAGGTACCGTTGATGGTCGGGGCACCGGCCGACACGCTGACCGTGTAGCTGTGCACATTGCCAGTCGCGTCGGTGACGCTCCACCCGCCCACCGCTGTATTGACTGTCTGGTTGTCGCCGGTCAGCGTCGCAGTAAACGGCGCGATCACCGGTGCTGTATTGGACAGCGAACCGGCGCTGAGCGTGCCGGTCGCATTCGTGTCAGCGGCCTGAGCCGCAAACGGGACCACCGCGAACGCGCCGAGCACGGCCAAACCGACCGCGACCCGCGAAACACGGGGTGTAAGGGACTTCAACATGGAACCCTCAATCATGTAGAGCAGCCTCGGTCAACGGTCATTAGCAACCCGGACGAGTGTCCGGGTTGCCTTCCCGCCGGCAGCCCGGCTAACTCCGGCGGAGTCCCGTGGCTTTGCGAACCCGCCTCGCGACGGGGATGCTTTGTGTTGAAGGCCTGCCCAGGTGTAGATCCAGTATCGGCGGCCACGCCGCGCGCACCATCCTCCAAAAAGAGGATCTTTCGCCAGGGGGGCGACTCGCGCCGTGTCGCGGCTCTATAGGACATGACGAAACAACCCAACCCACACGGTTCACAAGGTCCGCTGGACGAGCTCGTCGATGCCCTTCTCGAGTGCGGCGGCGTTCTAAGCCAGATCATCAGCCACATGGTCGCGTTCGAAGCGTCAGGCCAATCCGCTCCTGACGCGGCGCCGATCCCCGACGTCGCGCACTCGCTCCTACACGACGTTCTGGCTGAGCTGCACGAACGCTACGGCGATCAGGCCGTGGAGATTGCGGCGCAGATCGTCAACGATGCGCCGACCCTGATCAGCGACAACATCTTCATGCTGGACTGAGATCGTGGCCGCCGGTAGCGCAGGAGCAGCGCCCGACGGGCGGCAAACCCCTACCCGGCGATCGCGACGGCGACCGGAAAGCTTCCGACCGTGATCGGGTGGGCGGCGTGCCGCGAGCGCAGGTTGACCAGCGAGAGCTGGCCCGAGTACGTGTCGACGACCGCCGCGATCCGGGCGCCGGGCGCGATCGCGATCGCGGTTGGGTACGAGTAGATGCCAACGGAAATCGGTCGGGACGTGCGGCCATTGGTCGAGACCGGAGTGATCGTCCCGGAGATCGTGTTGACGACATACGCGGTCTGGCCGCCCACGGCCACCGCGAGCGGCGAGTAGCCGACACGGATCGGGCGAACGGCCGCGCCGGTCGAGACCGTGATCGGGTCCACTGAATCCGTGTTCCCGCTGACCACGTCGACCGTGCCCCCGTCCGGCGTCACCGCGAGCGCATTCGGTGCTGCACCTACCGCGATCGAAGCTCCCGGCTGGTCATCCGCGGTGTCGATCGGGGTGACCGTGTCAGAACCGTAGTTGGCGACGTACGCAACCGACCCAGTCGCATTGATCGCGATCGCCGACGGGTAGGACCCGACCGGTATCGGCGGGCCGGGGTGACCGCTGCCGACGTCAATCGGGGTGACCGTGGCGCCGCCCCAATCAAGAACGTAGGCCGTCTTACCATCCGGCGTAACGGCGATCGAACGAGGCTCCAGGCCAACGGGGATTGGCGTACCGGCCGTGTCGGTCACGGTGTCGATCGGCGTGACCGTATCCGAGCCCGTGTTGACCACGTACGCGGTGGCACCGTCAGGAGTGACGGCGATCGCAGCCGGGTCGCTGCCCACCTGGATTGCCGCGCCCGATTTCTCGGTCGAGGTGTCGATCGGCGTGACGGTTCCAGAGCCGCGGTTGACGACGTAGACGGTGCGGCCGTCGGGAGTCGCGGCGATCGCCTCGGGGTCAGAACCAACGCGGATCGCGTGGCCGGCCTTCCTTGTCACGAGCGAAACCGGGGTCACACTCGCCGAGGCTGAGTTTGCGACGAACGCCGTCGGCGAGCGGTGGCGTCTGCTCTCTGGCTGCGACGCAGGATCAGCGGGCGCTCGATCGCGCCGCCGGGCAGCGGGCGCACCGGGCGCCAGGGGGCGAACGGGCAGGCGCGGCGCACCTGCCATAGCCGCCGTTGCGATTCGCGTGTTGAACACGTCATTGAGTGGCTGCGCGTAGCGGTCATTGTCGGTCAGTGTGCCGAGCCCCAGCGCGGCCTCGATCGTCCTCAGCAGGCTGTAATGCGTGTACCGAACGTGTGAGACGTAGCCCGCTCGGACGCCGGCGGAGCCCATGATCAGGGTCGGGATCCGCTGCGCGGGGTGCTCGTGGTCGTAGGCGTCCTCGTCGAAGGTGATGATCGCCAGTGACCGCTGCGTGCGCCACGCGGGCGAACTGAGAATCGCGCCGAGCTCCTGCTTGAGAAACGTGTCGCCCGCTCTGATCCCGCATCCCTCCATGTCGCTGCAATCATCCGGCCCGATCCAGGCGAAATTGGGCGTGGTGGCGGTGCTCGCGAGATCACTCTGCAGCGCATCGAGCGGCGGTACATGTGCCGCACAGTAGGCGGGGCGATTGCGCACGCCGGCGAAGTAGAGGAACGGCAGATCGTCATTCCAGTAGTAACGGTGGACGGTGTCGTCACACGGCCCGGCGGCGCTCTGGAGGTAAGCCTTCCAGGTCTCCCGTGCGCCGTCGATCATGCCTCCGATGCTGGGAGCGTTGATCGTGTACTGAGGGTTCTCCTCGAGCGGATCAGTCAGGGGGATGCCGAACACCCCGCCGGCGGATAGAGCGAGGTAGTTTCCATCGCTGGGATGCTCCTCGGCGAACATGTTCGCCAGCAGGCTGGACCGAGGCAAAAGACCATTCAAAAACGGGGCCTGCTTGCGGTTTCCGATCACTGCTCGGAAGTCCTGGTTCTCGAACATGAACACGAACACGTGATCGAAGTGAGGGACGTGCGCGACCGGAGGGATGAGGCGGGCGTGCTGGGTGCTCACCGTCACGCGCAGGCTGATCGCTCCGGCTACGGCGCGGTCGTATCCGGTTGTCGGCGCGTTGGCCCCATCAGCGTTCTTCAGCGAGGTAGCCAGGCGCAGAAGCACCTTCGCGCTCACCGAGCCATCCGGAAGCGGGCCCGACACAGACCGCAACGAGAGCATCCGCTTGCCGACCGGACCGATCGTCCGGTGACTCAGCGCGCGTCCAGACGACGACATGAACGTGGCCGTGATCGAGGCGGCACTCGTGGTCGTGCCGCCCAGTTCGGCCGAGAGCCGGTAGCGCGCTACCGGGGACAGATGCCCGCCACGCGGGGAGCGGAGGGAGACGGTCTGCTCCAAGCGCGCGGTCCCGCCGGCTCCGCCCGCGAACAGCCGCGGTGGCCGGGCGGAGCGCGCACCCGCCCGTGCGAAACCTGGCGTCCCGTATCGCACGACAGTCGGGAGGCCGCTCAGCACTCGCCAGCCCGGGATTGTGACGGCGTCCCATCCCTGAACCGAGACCGCTCCAGCGCTGGCGTCGCCATTCAGAAGTAGGTCGGGTCCTAGGCGATCACCCGCGCGCGCGGCGGAGTTAGCCGCGCCCGACACGGCGAGTGCGGCCGCGGCGCAAAGCGACGCGACGAGAAGACGAGGAAGGCGGCGGGGGATTCTCGACACTGGTGGCCGGCAGATCGGTGCTGCCCGTAGGTTAGGCGCGAACGTATCGTGTCTGGCGCCCGACGTGGGGAAAGCTCGGACCCGTCATGACGGCATGCGATCGGAGACCGCCGAGCCGCTATCAGTCGTCAGCCGGTGACAGACGCCGCGTTCTGCGTGATCGCCCCGATCACCTGTGGCCAAAACTCCCTCGGCAGGTCATGGCCCATGCCAGGGATGACGAGCAGCTTCGAGCCGGCCACTGCGTCCGCCGTGGCCCGACCGCCGGAGACATTGACCATCGGGTCTGCGTCGCCGTGGATCACGGTCGTCGGGACACGGACTCCCTTCAGAGCTTCCCCACGGTCGGGTGCAGTCACGATTGCGGCCAGCTGGCGCGCGCTGCCGGCGGGGTGGATCCCGCGGTCAAACATGCGGGCCGCTCGGTCGCGCTTGCGGGTCTCCTCGAAGTCGACGCTCTTGGAACCGATCAGGCGATAGGTGGCGACGTGGTCCTCGATGTAGGCATCGCGCCCGCGCGCGGGCTTGCGGAACATGCGCAGCGCGACGCGGGGCCGGGGCTGGCCGACGCGCCGGTTGCCGGTCGTGGACATGATTGAAACCAGGGACAGCACCCGATCCGGATACCGGATCGCCATTACCTGGGCGATCATGCCGCCCATCGAGATGCCCACCACGTGGGCCGCGGGGATCTCGAGTTGGTCCAGCAGACCGACTGCGTCGGCGGCCATGTCGTCGAGCGAGTAGGCAGCGCTCCGAGGATCGCGGGTAACGAACTGCCACTGCTTGGGCACAGGCGCGTCGTGAAGGATCGTCGATCGGCCGACGTCGCGGTTGTCAAACCGGATGACCCAGAAGCCCTCGGCGGCCAGCTGCTCGCAGAAGTCCTCATCCCAGAGGATCATCTGCGAGCCGAGGCCCATGATCAGCAGCAGAGGTGTCGCCTCGGCGCTTCCGAAGGTCTCGTAGCAGAGCTTCAGATCACCCACGCGAGCGATGCGTTCGCCCGAGGCCGTCGACACAAGTTCGCTTCCAGACAACGGCCTCAGCGCGCCAGAGCCCAGTCGACGATCTCGCGCGGCCGTTGCTCGGGCAACCAATGCGCCACGCCGCTCACCTGCTCGACGCGCAGCAGCGGCTGGCCGACGACCGGCCCGCTCTCGACGCTCCGGGTCACCAGATCTCGCTCGCCGACCAGCAGCGTTGTCGGGACCTGCAGTTGCTTACTCGCAAACCGTCCGCGCGCGATCGGCGGCAGCTCTCGCGTTAAGAACGTCCGGTACATGGCGACACTCACCTTAGGAGGTAGGTGGTCGGCGAACACAGACAGGTCGTGATCGGAAAGCTTCTGTCCGTGGCGCCCGGTCTGCAGGATGCGACGGGCCATCGGATCCGCGATCCGGAGCCCGACCACCGGCAGGCTCAGCGGACCCTGATAACTCAGCATCAGCCCCAGCTGTCGCGGGTCGCGCTTGGCCCAAAGATGCGGGATGCAGAGGGTGAGCATCCGCTCGATCCGGGCCGGCACTCGGAGCGCGGCGAGAAAGCCGACGAACGCACCCCAGTCGTGGCCAACCCAGGTGACTCGGTCGACACCCAACGCGTCAAGCAAGGCCAGGAGGTCAGACGCCAGCTGGTCCTTGGTATAGCCGGCGGGTGACGCCTCGGTCCAGCCATGGCCGCGCAGGTCAGGCACGATCACCCTGAACCGGTCGGCCAGATCCGGGATCACGTTTCGCCACGTCCACCAGTTCTGCGGCCAGCCGTGGACGAGCAGCATCGGCGGCCCGTCCTCGGGACCTGCCAACGCGACGTGCATACGAAGGCCTCCGGCGTCGAGATACTCGTGGCGGACGCCGGTCAGCTCGGGCGGGGGCGACCCCGGGCTAGTCACCGGCGCCACTGTAGCCGACCCGGGGCCAGCCACCGCCGCCACTGCAGCCGACCCCAACGCGGCAATCGCGGACCCCCCGACGCGCCAATCGCAGCCCCCGGCGAGGCGATCGCCGTAGGCTTGACCCGTGCCGTTCCCGCGCTTTCGGAGAGGGTCTGCCGCTCGCGAGCCCGCGGTTTCGATCGGCGACCCACGCCTGGAGGGGTGGGAGACGGTAGGCACCTTCGAGGACCAGAAGACCGCTGTCGCCTGGCGAGACCAGCTACGGAGCATGGGCGTCGATGGAGCCTGCGTGGCCGATCACGAACTTGACCAGTTCGGCCGCGGGGAGATCTACCTCGTGGTTCCGCCAGAGCAATGGTCGCGAGCGAGCGAGATCCTCGAGAACCTCTAATTGTCCGCGCTGCGAAGGCTGGCATCGATCTCCTCGATCGCCGCCCGCTCTGCGTCACTGACGTCGGCTCCACCCTCCCGGTGCGCGCTGGCCACTTTGTCCGCGAGCGCGAGGACGAATTTCCTGTAGTCCTCTACCTCGTCGGCGGTCGCCTTGCGCTTGAGCAGCTCGACGGCATCGTGCAGGTGCTCCAGGCCGTGCTGCTTGAGTTCCTCGGCGGAGTGATAGCGCGTGTGGTCGACCTCGGGCTTCGCGGTGACGATCTCGTCGAGCAGCTCGCTCTCACCGTGCTGCTGGCGCGCTTCAACGTACGCTTTTGCGATCGCGATCGTCTCGCGGAACGTCCCCCCGCGCTGGGCGGTGACGATGATCATCCCGGCGCTCGGCGGTCCCTCGAGCACGAGGTCCCACTCTTCTTGCGTGAAGTCGGCCTTACCAGTCATTGCGTGCTCCTTTTGTCGCTATAGGAACGCTACGCGCAGCGCGACGAGCAGCATGTCAGTTTGTACGTTGTGCGGGGTTTCACCTCGACAACCTCAGGGCGCGCCGGCCGTCGGGGTCACGACCGCCGAGACCGCACGTTCGGCGCGCGCCTCCTGCGGCTCGATCCACAGCGCCTCGACCAGGATGATCGCGAGCGACAGCAGGGGAATCGCGATCAGCACCCCGATCAGCCCGAACAGCGCCGCCATCACGAGCAGGCCGATCGAGACGACGCCGGGGTGC
>CAVPFS010000059.1:0-80469 GCA_963703825.1 uncultured Solirubrobacterales bacterium
CGGTTTCTGTTGCCATGTTGGAAAGCTCCTTGAAGGTTGGCGGGCCTGATTGCTGGGCGCGGCTACCAGCGCTTGGCGTAGCCGCTGGTCAACGCCGGCCGGGCGCCGCCATTCGGGCTCGATGTCGTACTTGTTCTCGAATTGCGCTTACGGAAGTAGCGGAATACCGGTCCGTAGGTGAAGCGCTGGAAGTTGGCCGCCGGCCCCGCCCCATTGTCCTGGTCCATGAACGGCATGTACTTGTCCGGGAAGCCGGGCATCGTGCAGGCCATGCAGATGCCGCCGACGTTGGGGCAGCCGCCGATCCCGTTGACCCAGCCGCGGACCGGGACGTTGCACTTGACCACCGGGCCCTTGCAGCCGAGCTTGACCAGGCAGCGGTGATCGGATCCGTATTCGGTCGCGAAGTTCCCCTCCTCGTGAAGCCCGCGCGGTTACAGCCTTCGCGCACGGTGCGACCGAACAGCCATTTCGGGCGCAGTTGCTCGTCGAGTCGGGCGCGGGCGCCATCCCCGCCAGGTGGAACACGAGGTACATCAGCGACCTCGGTCATGTTGTCGGGCTGAGCGGGACAGCCGGGGATGCAGATGACCGGCAGGTTGGCCTTCGAGCGCCAATTCCAGCCCAGGTAATCCGGCAGGCCCATCGCGCCGGTCGGGTTGTTCTGCATCGCCGGGATCCCGCCGTAGGTTGCGCAGGTTCCGACCGCGACGACCGCCGCAGCCTTCGGCGCCAGACGGTCGACCCAGGCGTTGGTGTGATCGGCTGGCCGTCGGCGGGATTGACGCCGAACCCCGTCCAGTGGCCCTCGCCGTTGATCTGCTCGTTGCCGAGCGAGCCCTCGACCACCAGCACGAACGGGTCGAGCTTGCCCTGCTCGGCGTCGTACCAGGCCTGGATGTACTCGTCGCCGGTCTCGAAGGCGATCACCTGGTTGTGGATGACCACCCTCGGCATGCCGGGGATGACGCCCTGGATGATGTCTTCGAGGCTCGGATTGGTGGCCGAGGTCATGGCGACCGAGTCGCCCTCGCAGGAGAGGCCGGTGGTCATCCAGAGGACGTGGGCGGTGACCTGCTCCGTCTGCTGCTGGTTCGGTACGAACTCGGTTGCCGTCGCCATCGCGAGTCCTCCTCTCGGTCTCGTCAACAAATCCGCGGCAGTGGATCGCCGACCAGCTGATCCATCACTCGCCTGCCGCCAAAAGCCGTCTGCACCAGCACCATCCCCGGCGGCTCGGACCGCACCTCGCCGATCGCCGCCGGCCTGCTCACAGCCGTCGACGCCCCGCAGCGCCGCCAGCGCCGCATCTGCGGCCTCCGGCGCGACGAACGCCACCAGGCGGCCCTCATTGGCCACGTACATCGGATCGATCCCGAGCAGCTCCGCCGCGCCGCGACGATCGGCGAGACCGGGACGGCGGCCTCGCGGACCACGACCGAGACGCCCGACGCGCGGGCGAGCTCGTTGAGCACCGAGGCGACCCCGCCGCGGGTGGCGTCGCGCATGCAGTGAAGGCGCGCGCCCGGCCGCCTCGAGCAGCGCGTCGGCGGCAGGCCACAGCGAGCAGGTGTCGGACTCGAGCTCGGCGTCGAGGTCGAACTGGTCGCGGGCGAGCATGATCGCGGTCCCGTGCTCGCCGATCGGGCCCGAGACGAGCACCTGATCGCCGGCACGGATGCGCGCGGGCGCCAGCTGCGGCGCGGGAATCGATCGCGCCGACCCCTGTCGTGCACAGGTACATGCCGTCGGCGGCGCCGCGCTCGACGACCTTGGTGTCGCCGCCGACGATCTCGACCCCGGCCGCTGCGGCGGCGTCGGCGATCGCCTCTACCTCGGCGCGCAGCACGTCGGAGTCCAGGCCCTCCTCGAGGATCATCGAGACCGTCAGCGCCAGCGGCCGGGCGCCGGCCATCGCGAGGTCGTTGACGGTTCCGTTGACCGCCAGCTCGCCGATCGAGCCGCCGGGGAAGCGCAGCGGTTTGACGACGAAGCTGTCGGACGTCATCGCCAGCTGCGTGTCGCCGAGCGCGATCACGCCAGAGTCGGCCGAGTGCTGCCAGCGCGCCGCTGTCGAAGGCCGGCACCAGCAGGCCCTCGATCAGGGTCTGCGTCGCCTTGCCGCCGGCGCCGTGGGCGAGCGTGATCTTCTCGTCGCGGAACCGGGCGCGCTTGGAGCGCGCGGTCTCGATGATCTCGAGCACCCGCTGCTCGCGGCCCGTCTTGGTCGCGCCGGCCTCGCTCACACGGCCTCCCGCTCCCGCGCGTAGCGGCCGAAGTTGTAGTAGGCGGCGCACGCGCCCTCGGGCGAGACCATGCAGGTCCCGATCGCGTGCTCCGGGGTGCAGGCGGTGCCGAATACCTTGCACTCCCAGGGCTTGATCACGCCCTTGAGCACCTCGCCGCACTGGCACGCCTTGGGGTCGGCGACCCGCACACCGGGCACCTCGAAGCGGCGTTCGGCGTCGAAGTCCGCGTATGCGTCCGACAGCTTCAGCGCGCTCTGGGAGATGAACCCGAGCCCGCGCCACTCGAAGTGCGGCCGCAGCTCGAATACCTCGGCCATCACCTCCAGCGCCCGCAGGT
Source organism: uncultured Solirubrobacterales bacterium (assembly GCA_963703825.1). Lineage (GTDB taxonomy): Bacteria > Actinomycetota > Thermoleophilia > Solirubrobacterales > Solirubrobacteraceae > Palsa-465. The sequence goes on from CAVPFS010000059.1 coordinate 2,587, forward strand.
TGCCCTCCTGCGGGACGACTCGGGTGTACTGGTTCTCGACCTCGCAGCGTCCGTCGCGCGAGCTGGCGCAGGATCATCAGGATCGACTGCAGGATGTCGAGCGGCTCGAAGCCCGAGATCACGACCGGGCGGCCGTAGTCGGCCGGAATGAACTCGAACGGTCGCGCGCCGACGACCGTGCAGACGTGGCCGGGGCCGATGAAACCATCGAGCCGCAGGTCGGGCGACTCGAGCAGCGCGCGCAGCGGCGGCACGATCGTGACGTGGTTGCAGACGCACGAGAAGTTGGTCGATGCCTTCGGCCTTCGCGCGCTTGAGCGTCAGCGCGGTCGACGGCGCCGTCGTCTCGAAGCCGATTGCGAAGAACACGACCTCGCGGTCGGGGTTCTCGCGCGCGATCCGCAGCGCGTCGAGCGGCGAGTAGACCATCCGGATGTCGGCGCCCGGCGGCCTTGGCGTCGAGCAGGGTGTACTTCGAGCCGGGCACGCGCAGCATGTCGCCGAAGCAGGTGAAGATCACGCCATCGTTGTGGGCGACGGCGATCCCGTCGTCGACGCGGCCCATCGGGATCACGCACACCGGGCAGCCCGGGCCGTGCACGAGCTCGACGTTCTCGGGCAGCAGATCGTCGATCCCGTACTTGTAGATCGAGTGCGTGTGGCCGCCGCAGACCTCCATCACCTTGTAATGGCGGGCCGGCTCGACCTCGGCGAGGATCTCGCCGGCGAGCGACCTGACCGAGCTCGGCGTCGCGGAACTCGTCGACGAACTTCATGCCGCGCTCATGCGATCGCTACCCCGGCGTGCACCAGCACGCCGTCGCCGGCGGCAACGGGACCCGACGAGGTCGACCGCGACCTCATGGCTCTGGCCCTGATCGTCGTCGGCACAGTGGCGAGTCATCCCGTCGGACGCCGTAACCCGCATCGGGATCCCCTCGTCGCCACAGGTGATGCAGTGACCGTCGGCGGCCTGACAATGCTGCCCGGACGCCTCGGAGCTCACTCGATCACGCTCGCCTTCAGCTCTTCGAGCTCCTGCTCGTAGTCCGCGCCCATCCGCTGCAAGCAGCCGCAGCGTGGCGTGCGCCTCCTCCTCGTCGACCTTCGAGAGCGCGAAGCCAACGTGGATCAGGACCCAGTCCCCGGGCTGCGCGCCGTCGCCGTCGTTCGGCGAGGAGGCTGACGTTGATGTTGCGGCGTACCCCGACGACGTCGACCTTGGCGATCTGGTTGACATCGTCAACGATCTCGACGACCTGTCCGGGAATGGCCAGGCACATGTTGGGCCGAACTGCTCCTCTCCGGCGGAGCCCGTGGCTGCGGCGTCAGCCCCGCAGCGGCCGCCAGCGCCGGTATATCACCGGCCCCCGCAGCCGATCAACCCCGCGTAATCCTGGTGACGGTAAGCACGATTACACCCCCCTCCGGCCGTGACTGTCAATCTTCTGACGGTCATGCGGCCAGCGCGTAGACTCGCCCGCTCGGGCAGCTGCACGGCCCGCGAACAGAGGAGCAGTGGCGGTGTGAGCGACAGGGTTGGGAGCGAACAGCTGAGGCCCGACCAAGACGGCACTCTTCGCCCGCGCTGGGCGGCGGCGGGCGAGCGCGCGAACGCGCCGGCACTTTCCACTATCTGCTCGATCTCGACGTCGAGCTCGCGGAGGCGCTCGACGTGCGGATGCGCCTGCGTCGCCCGACCGGCCGCGACCGCGTTCACGTTCGACGCCGACGTCGGCGAGCTCAGCCTCTCGCCGCGGCTCCGCGCCGCGAGCCGGGCCCCGGGCTGCTGATCCTCGACGGCGTGCTGGCCGTCAACGTCCGCGTCGGCGACCGGATCGCGGCCGAGCTGCTCGGCCCGGCGATCTGCGTCGAGCCCGTGACGGTGACGACGAAGAGCTGTTGGCCTGCGCGGTCGGCTGGCGCGCGCTGCGTGCCGATGCGCTTCGCGGCGCTCGATGCGCGAGTTCGCCGAGCGGGTGCGGCCGTGGCCGCAGATCATGCAGCTGCTGCTGCGCCGCGCCGAGCGCCGCGCCCACAACCTCAACGTGCAGCGCGCGATCGCGTCGCAGCCGCGGCTCGACATCCGGCTCGCGCTGCTGCTCTGGCACCTGGCGGCGCGCTGGGGAAAGGTCGAGCCAGGCGGCATCCGGCTGCCGCTGCCGCTCACCCACCAGCTGCTGGGTCGGCTGGTCGGCGCCGAGCGCCCCTCGGTCTCGCACGCGTTGGCGCGGCTCGCGCGTCCGGGCTGGTGACCGGGCACGGCGACGAGTGGCATCTGCACGGCAACATCGAGGAGCAGCTGCAGTCGCATGGTCGAGCCCAGCCGAGCGGCCGGGTCGAGCGGCTCGTTCGCCGCGGTCGCCGCGCTCGGGCCGCGATGACCGTCACCGGGGATCGAGTTCGGCCCCGGCTACGCCGACGCCGAGCGGCAGCTCGTGCACGTCCTCTGGCTGACCAGCGGGCTGGGATGCGACGGGGACTCGGTGGCGATGACCGCGCGCCACCAACCCCAGCCTCGAGGATCTGGTCCGGGGCATGCTGCCGGGGATGCCACGGCTGGCGATCTACAACCCGATGCTCGCGTTCGAGTCCGGCGAGGACTTCATGCGCGCATTCTGGCGCGCGGCGGCCGGCGCGCTCGAGCCGTTCGTGCTGGTGCTCGAGGGATCGGTACCCAACGAGGCGATCAACGGCGACGGCCACTGGGCGGCGTTCGGCGTCGACCCGCGACAGCGGCGAACCGATCACCACCTGCACCTGGATCGATCGCCTCGCGCCGCAGCGCCGCGGCGGTGCTGGCGCTCGGCACCTGCGCCGCGTACGGGGGGATTCCCGCGATGCGGGGCAACCCCACCGGCGCGATGGGCCTGCGCGACTACCTCGGCACGGCTGGTGCTCGCGGCTCGGGGTCCCGATCGTCAACCTCCCCGGCTGCCCGGTCCAGCCGGACAACATCACCGAGACGCTGCTGCACCTGGCGCTGCATATCGCCGGCGTGGAGCCGATGCTCGACCTCGACGAGCAGGGCCGGCCGCGGTGGCTGTTCGGGCGGACCGTCCAGGAGAGCTGCGGCCGCGCCGGGTTCGCCGAGCAGGGCGAGTTCGCCACGGCGCCCGGCTGATAGCCGCGGATGCCTGGTCAAGCTCGGGTGCAAGGGACCGGTCGTCAAGTGCAACGTGCCGATCCGCGGCTGGGCCGGCGGGGTCGGCGGCTGCCCGAACGTCGGCGGGATCTGCATGGCCTGCACGATGCCGGGCTTCCCCGATAGGTTCATGCCGTTCATGGAGCCCGATCCGTCGGGCTCGGCGGCCGCACACGTGCGGCAGTTCACCTATGGCCCGGTGCTGCGACGGCTGCGCCGGCGGGCCATCGCCGCCACTTCGAGTCGAGCCGGATGGCGCGGCCGGCGACCGGCTCACCACGGGTACGAGCCGCGCTGGTGAGCGCCCGATGCCGACCAGGGTCATCTTCCGCTGCGAGTTCTGCCGGCGCTCCCGGATCCGCGACCCAGCTCGCCCTCGAGCGCCAGTTGCGCGAACTCGCGTTCGGCGAGTACCTGAGGTGCCGCCGGGGCGGTGGCTGGTGTGGCTCGGCGGCGGGCCGCTCGGACCCCGACGCTACGCGTGCGCCGAGCACCGAGGGGACCTGACCGCCTACCTGCGCGAGCACTACGGCACGATCGCCCCGCAATCCCTGGAAGCGGCCGCCGTATCCGACCAGCCGGCACTCATCCGACACCGAGCGCGCGATCCGCAAGGGCGGCCTCTCGTCGCTCCCCAAATGGGGCGTTCGGGTGAGCGCCGACGGTCCGCTCGCGCACCGGTGTTCGCGGGCGACGGCTACAAGCCGTTCGGCGAATTCACCCTCGCGGACGTCCAGGCACGGGCGGCCGAGCTCGGCGCAGGCCGCCGGGTGGGGGCCGACGGCCGGGTCGGCGTCAGTCGCGCGTGGCTGGTCAGAGCTGGCGCGAGCGATGACCGTCGCCGGCGCAGAGCAGGTCCGCGACCTCGATGCGGAGGCGGCCGCCGAGTTCGCACGTAAGCTGTGGGTCGTGCCGCCGGGCGGCAGCCTCCTGTAGCGCTCCCCAGGCCGGCTCGACCTCGGGCGCCAGAGCGGCTCAGACCTCCGGCGCCAACGGCCCCGCGCCGCCGCTGGCGGACTTCGCGAGCTGGATGCCATGCCGCCGCCTCGGCGCTCCGGCCGGGTCGGCGCCCGCCTGCTGCCCGGACCTGATCGGCCACACGTTTGTGATCGAGACTGGTTCGAAGCGCACCAGCGCCGGGTGCATCGGCTTCTGGATGCAATCGCCCTGGACCATGTCACAGCCGAGCTCGCGGATCAGCTCGACGGTCTGCTCACTCGACACCCTCGGCGACGACCCGCAGCCCGAGCGCGTGACCGAGCGCGATCGTCGCGCGTACGAGCTCCACGTCGCGTGTCCCACGCTGGTCATCCAGCGGCGCGATGAAGCGCCGATCGAGCTTCAGCTCCGCCACCGACAGGCCGCCGAGATAGGCCAGCGACGTCACGCCGGCGCCGAAGTCGTCGATCGAGACCTCGACGCCGAGGTCACTCAGCCCGGCGATGACCTCTCTGGAGCGCTCGAACTCCTCGATGATCGTCGTCTCGGTGATCTCGAGCGCGAACGCTCCCGTCGGTAGGTGATGCTCCGTGAGTAGGCCCGAAACGAGGTCCAGGAGCCCAGGGTCGAGCAGGTCACTGACCGAGATGTTGACCGACACACGCACCGGATGGCCCTCGGCGTGCCAGGCGCGGCACTGCCTGACGGCCCGGGTCAGCACCCAGCTGGTGAGCGCCCCCATCAGACCGGCCTCCTCGGCGAGCGGCAGGAACTTGACCGGTGGGATCAGGCCATAGGTGCGGTGGCGCCAGCGGACGAGCCCCTCGACTGACCTGATCTCGCCGCTGCGCAGGTCGAGCTGCGGCTGGTAGTGCAGCACGAGCTGGTCGGTCCAGATCGCCTTCTTGAGCTCGTGCGCGAGCCGCACCCGGTTGCCGTCCTCGTCGAACTCCCGCTCGTAGTGCGCCATCGGCACGTGCGCGATCTTGGCCCGGTACATCGCGACGTCCGCGCACCGCATCAGCGCCTCGGCGCTATCGGCGTGCAGGGGGGGCGAGCGCGATCCCGATGCTGGCGCCGATGATCGCGCTGACCGCGTCAATCACGAACGGCTGCTCGAGGCTGGCGGCCAGCCGCTCAGCAACCTCGGTCGAGATCTCGGTGTCGGCGTCGATCAACAGGACCGCAAACTCGTCGCCACCCACGCGGACCAGCAGGTCCCCGTCGCGCAGCGAGTCAGACAGCCGCGCGCCGACGCGCTCGAGGATCTCGTCGCCGGTCGGGTGCCCGAACGAGTCGTTGACCTGCTTGAAGCCGTTGAGGTCAATGAACAGGAACGCGAGCTCGCCCTGTGCCTCGGGTCCCTGCGCGAAGTAGGCGCTGAGCACGTCGAACAGGTAGCGGCGATTGCCGAGCCCGGTCAGGTGATCAGTGACCGACATCCGGTGCTCGTCCTTTGTTCGCGCCCGCAGGCTGCGAACCGAGATCGTCATCCGGACGGCGACCAGCACCAGGGTCGCCTCGGCCAGCCCGAGCGCGACCGTGTTGACGTGGCCGACCCCGCCGAGAAACAGGGCGGTCGAGCCGACTGCGGCCGCCACGGCGGGCAGCATGAATCCGGCCGGCTTCTGCCCCGCCAGCGGGCTCGAGCGCCCCGGCGGCAGCCACATAGCGAGTGACATCAAGAAGATCGAGACCGGCCACGCGGCGGCGTTGACATAGATCCAGATCCCGATCCCAGAGGAGGGAGCAGAGGTGTGCAACAGGTTGAGCGTGTCGCCGGCGACGTTGATCGTGATCCCGATCGCGACCAGCAGCCAGGGCGCCTTGCGCCGGCCCGAGATCACGGCGGTACCCCCCGCGACGAACAGCAGCAGCAACACGTCGCCGACCGGGTATGCGAGGTTGACCGCCAGCTCGAGCCCGCGCTGGCCGGTCGACTGCTCGATCGCGCGGAACGCGAACGCCGCGCAGAAGGTCGCGGCGGCGAAGCCGGCGACCGCGCCATCGAGCCAGTTGGGCGTGCTCAGATGCCGGACCTCGCCGCGAACCATCAGCGCGAGCGCCACGTAGGCCAGCGGGAAGAACAGCAGGTACAGCGCGTCGGCGGGCGACGGCGAGGGGGGCGTCGCGCCTCCCAGCGACTCGATCGTCAGCACGAAGTCGCCGAGGCTCCAGGCGACCAGGCTGATGCCGAGGAACACCGGCGCGGCCGCCCGCGCGGTCGTCCGCCGCCGGCCGGCGGCGATGCACATGAAGCCGGCCACGAGCTCGAACAGGTTGACGCCCCAGCCGCCAACCCCGTTGGAGTGAGCGAGATCCTGGTCAACGAGCAGCAGCACCAGATAGGCGACTAGCAGGACGCCCATGACGGCGTACGTCACCCAGACTCCGGTTCCGGGCCTCGGTCTCCCACGGAGTGTCCGCAGCCTCGGACGGCGGATGCCAGGCACCGACATAAGCGCGCAATCGGCCCCGATCTGCCGCAACTGGAGCCGGAGGCCCATAGTTCGACAAACCTACGCCGGGACCGGCTTCAGCGAGCAGCGCGGTGCCCAAGCTTCCGGTGCGGCGCGGCGGACCGCCGCCCGCTACTTGACGACCATGAACATCCCCCGCATGAACGGGTGGATGCGGCAGTAGAACGTGTAGGTCCCGGGTTTGAGGTTCTTCGGGGTGCTCCACGTGAGCGAGTTCTCGGCCGGCTGGCCGAAGCCCAGCTCGCCCGAATCGAAGCCCCCGGGGATGTTGGCAAGCGGGTACGAGATGCCGGTGTTCAGCGAGCACGGGTCGCGGCACTCGGTGACCGTGTGGAAGACCGACATCAGGTAGGCGGCCGATGGGCTGATCGGGTTGCCTGGCGCCAGCGGGCTCGCGTCGTAGTTGATGAACTTCAGAGCCTGGCCGGCGTGGATCGTCGGGATGCAGGCATTGGCGCCGGTGGCGGTGAAGTCGCCGGGGTCGAACTGGAACTGGGAGATCTTGACCGTGTGCGTGTAGCAGCGCGGGAAGCTCTCGACCTTGTTCTTGACCGTGTAGGTGCCGCCCAGGAACTCGTTCTGAGGCAGGCGGCCGTGGGTGATGTGTCCCTGCTCGTCAAGCCTGTGGTCGAACGGGTCGATCCCGGCTTGCGAGTTCCAGGCCTCCCAAACGACCATGATCCCCATCACCTCGTACCAGGACGCACGGGTGGTGTTGTAGGTGGCCGAGATCCGCATCGTGTCGCCGGCCTTGACCTCGGGTCGCCAGTTGGCTGCCGTCGCGGTCATCGCCATGTCCCACGAGATTGGCCCCCGTTTGTCGAAGTAGTGCGCGTAGGAGCGGAACAGTCGCACCGAATGGGGCTCCCCGCCGGGGATCGCGCCGTGGCTGGGATCGGCGCTGGCTCGATCCAGGGCGAGCGTGTCGTAGAGCCCGCCGGGGTGCAGGTGGCCGGCGGTCCAGATCAGGGCGCCGGGATGATCGACCGTGAACTCGTTCAGCGGCTGCGCCGGCTGGGCGGGGACCTGGGTGGAACCGTAGGGATCCTTGGCCATGTCCGGGAACGTGAACCTGCCGTCGACGCCGCTGTGCTCGCGGACGTTGAATACGGGGTAGAGATGATGGTCCTCGACATCCATCCAGATCGGATGGATCGGGGTGATGCTCGCGGCGGCCGGCGACGAGGCCGGCACGAAATCGATGTCGTAGTCGATGTAGACCTGCGCCGGGTGCGGCGTCAGGTTGTGGATCATGTAGTTGAGCACCCAGAGATCGCTCTGCTGGACGGGATAGCCGTAGCCCTTGGGAAACTCGTAGACGGTCTTCTCCTCGCCGGTCGCCATGAACGGGTAGAAGCCACGGCCGTAGGAGTCGCCTTCGCCTTCGCCCAGCGGACCGTTGCTGAGCCACACCCCATGGTGGAGGTGGATCACGTCGACCGGCGGGATCTTGCCGCAGCACTTCCCGTTCGGCAGCGCGTAGCGGAGGTTGGGCTGCATGCGGACCATGTAGCCGTCCTGCTCGGGCTTCGGGACGTGGTTGTAGTCGAGCAGGATCAGGTTGGCGCCCGGGATCACCCGGTAGGGCCCGGCGTTGAAGTCGAGGTGCTCCATTCCCGGATAGGAGACCGCGTGGGCGACCGCAGACTGCGCGTAGCAAGCCAGCGCCGCGCACGTAACCAGGATCCCGAGACAAAGTCGCTTCACGTCTGCCCACCCCTCGATGAGGCCGTCCGGCCCGGGATTCAATCAGCCGGAGCGGGGGAGCGCGCCGCCGCGCGCCTCGGGGGCACGCTGACGGTCAGCGGGGCGCGATGCGCCTTGCGCTACCAGGCCTGGGTGTCGCCGCAGTGAGGGCAGCCGACCGAGGTCGACACCTGCGCCTCGAACACATACCCGCAGCTACAGCTGTAGAGCGCCTGATCCTCTGGCGCTCCCACTTCGCGCCGGCGCCTGGGTGCGGTGCTCGTGGTGGCGGTGGTCGACCGTGCCGGTCTGGAGAAGGACGAAGCTTCGATGCGCTCCGCGACTCGCCCCAGTCGCCCTTCGCGGCGGCGCCTGATCTTGCCGGCGCCGATTTTTGATTTAGCAATCACTGTCATAACGAGGAACGGCGTCGGCGGCCATTGGTTTCGCCGGGTGGGCCCAAAACCCTCGCCATTAACGCGACGCTAATGTTCTGTTGCGGTCTCTGGGGCAGCTGCGCGCCCGCCGCTTCACCGCGCTTGGTATGGGACAATCAGGCACGGTATGGACCCGAGCCGCAAGCGCGCCATCCGCCTCACCGTCGCTCTCACCGCCGCGCTGCTGCTGGCCTTCGCGCTCGTCTACACGAGCTTCACCGCGGGCCGGGACGAATTCACCGCCTCGCAGCTGCTCAAGCGCGCGCGGCCCGGCGGGTCCTACATCCTGGCCGGGACGGTGCTCGACGGATCCGTACGCCGCGAGGGCTCGGTGCTGTGGTTCCGGATCCGCGACCCGAAGCTCGACGAGTCGGTTCCCGTCCGCTACACCGGCGTGGTTCCGGACCCGTTCGCGCAGGGGCGCGCGGTGCTCGTGACCGTCAGCGAGGGCGCGAAGCCGACGTTCGTCGGCCAGCCGAACTCGCTGACCACGAAGTGCCCGTCGAAGTACCAGGCAGCCGCGGCGTCGTATTGATGGGCGGCACTAGCTGATGGCCGTCGCCGGGCGCCTGCTGCTGATCTTCGCGCTGATCACGTGCGTCTACGGGATCGGCGCCTCGATCTACGGAGCGCGAGCCGGCGGGCGCCCGTGGGTCGACTCTGGCCGCCGCGCGATGTACATGCTGGCGGCGTTCGCGGCGATCTTCGTTCGTGATCCTCGACATCGCGTTCATCAGCTCGGACTTTTCCTACAACATCGTCGCCGGCGGCTCGAGCACGACGACGCCGTTCTTCTACCGGGCGGCGGCGATCTGGGCCACCCAGCAGGGATCGCTGCTGCTGTGGGTCCTGCTGCTCGTCCTCGTGGTCGAGCCTGGCGCTGTTCCTCACGCGCCGGCGGGTGCCGGGAGATCGTCCCCTACGCCAGGCGGTGCTGTTCACCCTCTGCGCCTTCTTCGTGGGTCTCAACGTCCTGTTCGCAAACCCGTTCGCGACCACCGCCAATCCCCCCGACCGAGGGCGCCGGTCTGGACCCGCTGCTGCGCCACACGACGATGATGATCCACCCCCCGATGCTGTACTCGGGGTACACACTGCTGCTGGTCCCATTCTCGTTCGCGGTCGGAGCGCTGATCAGCGGGCGCCTGAGCATCGAGTGGATCCGGTCACGCGCCGGTTCGCGCTCGCCGCCTGGCTGTGCCTCGGGGTGGGGATCCTGCTCGGCGCCGATGGTCCTACACCGAGCTCGGCTGGGGGGCTACTGGGCCTGGGATCCCGTCGAGAACGCCGCGCTGATGCCGTGGCTGTGCGCGACCGCCTTCATCCACTCGATCATGATCCAGGAGAAGCGGGGGATGCTGAAGGTGTGGAACGCCTCGCTGGTCCTGGCCACCGGCACGCTGGCGATCATCGGTACGTTCCTCGTCCGCTCCGGGATCCTGAGCTCGATCCACGCGTTCGTCTCTGACCCGACCCTCAACATCTCGTTCGTGGCCTGATCGCGGCGATGGTGCTCGCCTCGGTCGCTTGGTGATCTGCCGCCGCGAGAGCCTGCGACCGAGGCCCGCCTGGACTCGCTGATCTCGCGCGAGGCGGTGTTCATGCTTCAGAACCTGTTGCTGCTGGCGCTGACCGCGGTGATCTTCTGGATCACGTTCTTCCCGCTGATCTCGGAGGCGATCACCGGTACCGAGGTGTCAGTCGGGCCGCCGGCGTTCAGGCCGTTTGTCGTGCCGCTGGCGATCGTGATCGTGTTGCTGTCGGGGGTCGGGCCGATCATCGCCTGGCGCCGGGTCACGGTCGCCAAGCTCAGGCGAAGCTTCGTGTTCCCGGTCGCGGCGATGGTCGTGGCGCTGGTCGTTCTGGTGCTCGTTCCCGGCGTGATCGACCACGGGTTCGCGCTGCTCGATGTTCTGCGCCGGGACGTTCGTCGTCGCCGCGGTGGCGCAGGAGTTCTACCGCGGGATGCGCGCCCGCCAGGCGATGACCTCGGAGTCGCCGCCGGTGGCGCTCGGCGGCTGGTCCGCCGCAACCGCCGTCGCTACGGCGGCTATATAGTCCACCTCGGCGTCGCGGTGGCCCTGATCGGCGTCGCCGCCTCGACCTCGTTCCAGCACTCGCGCACGGCGACGATCGGCCCGGGCAGAGCGTGCGCTCGACGGCTACCGGTTCCGCTATGTGCGCCCGATCGCGAGCGCCTCGGCGCAGAAGATCACGTTCGGCGCGGTCGTCGCCGTCAGCAGCGGCGGCCGGCCGGTGACGACCCTGCACACGAGCTACGGCCTGTACCCCTCGCAGGATCCCACGCCGGCCCGATCGGGCGCTTCTTCAACGGCTCGAACGAGAGCCGCGTCGGCCTCGACGCGGGCCTGACTCACGACATCTGGACTGATATCAACCCCAACGTCACCCCGCTTCAGCCGCTGATCAGCCAGGGCGACGCCGTCTCGGAAGGCCTCGACGACGCCGCGCAGAGAGCCCCCGGCGGCTCAGGCCAGCGGCGCTGACCGCGATCTATCCAGTGCGCGACATCGCGATCCGGGGGCTCGCCGAAGCGGTTCGTCACCCACCCGTGGGCGGCGACCTTCCTGTTCATCGTCTCGCCGCTGGTCACCTGGCTGTGGCTCGGGGCGATCATCGCGGCGCTCGGCGGTCTGATCGCGCTGTGGCCGCTGCCGCCGCCGCGGCGCCGAGCCGCCGGCGCGCCCGCCGACCGCGCCCGGAGCGCCGGCCCGCTCCCGAGCGGCCGCCGAGCTGGTCTCGAGGAGCCCGCGTAGCGATGGCAGTACGTGATCGTCCTGGTCGTGCTCGCCGGTCGCGTGTACGTGATCTCGGCGCCGTTTCGCGCCGGGCGCCGCGATCGCCGTGCCGCCGGAGGCCGGCCGGGTCGCCGAGCTCGAGGCGGCCCGCGACGCCAAGTACCGCGAGATCCGCGACGCCGAGCTCGACCTGCGGACGGGCAAGCTGTCGGACGAGGACTACGGCGCGATCGACCGGGGCTGCGCCCGGAGGCGATCGAGATCATGCGGGCGCTGGACGGCGCCGAGACGGGCGAGCGCCGAGGACTGAGCCCCGCTACCATCCGCGCCATGGTGACGATCCTCGACCTCATACAGATCATCGTCTGCGTCGGTCTGATCTTCCTGATCCTGATGCACTCCGGCAAGGACTCGGGCCTCTCGGGCGCATTCGGCGTCGGCACCGGTGCCGGCCCGCTCGGCGGCGGCTCGCTGGTCGAGCGCAACCTGAACCGCTGGACGGTCGGGTTCGCGCTGCGTTCGTGATCAACACGATCGTGCTGATCAAGGTCTCCTGACTTCGCTCAGGAGCTGTCGCCGAGCCGGTCGACGAGCCGCAGCAGCTCCAGCGGGCTGAACGGCTTGGTCAAAAACAGGTCGGCGCCCGCCTCCTCGGCGAGCCGCTCGGGTCTGATCGCCGTGCGCGGCGGTCAGCATCACGATCGTCGCGTGGCTGGTGGCCGGATCGGCGCGCATCCGGCGGCAGGTGTCGATCCCGTCCATGCGCGGCATGTCGACGTCCAGGAACACGATCGCGGGCTGCTTGTCCTGCGCAAGCCGGAGTGCCTCGACGCCGTCGGCCGCCTCGTGCAGGTCGAACTCCGAGACGTCCTCGAGCGTCGTCGCGACAAGCTTGCGGATGAACTGGTCGTCGTCGACGACGAGCACCGCGCGGGTCATCGGATCTCCTGCGGATCCGCTCAAAGGTCTCGTCGCCGATCAAGTTGAACGCCTCGACGACCCGCGGATCGAACTGGGTGCCCGAGCCGGCGACGATCATCTCCCGCGCCTGGCGCAGCGTCGACGCCGGTCGGTAGGGGCGGTCCGTGGTCAGCGCGTCGAGCACGTCGGCGACCGAGAACACCCGTGCCGCGAGTGGTATGTCCGTGCCGCCAGGCCGTCGGGATAGCCGGTGCCGTCCCAGCGCTCGTGGTGGTGGGCGCACGATCTTCGACGCCTCAGCCAGGAACTCGATCCCGCCGACGATCTCGGCGCCGATCTCCGGGTGGCGGGGACATCCGCGCGCGCTCCAGGTGGGTCAGGGCGCCCGGCTTGTAGAGGATCGAGTCCGGGATCGCGAGCTTGCCGATGTCGTGCAGCAGGAAACCAACTTGATCTCGGGTGCGTCAAGGCCCGCGCGAGGCCGAGCGACGCGCCGATCCATCCCGTAAGCGGCGACGCGCTCGGCGTGCTTGCCGGTGTACGCGTCGCGCGCCTCGACCGCGTTGGAGAGCGCCGAGGTCGCGGTGTAGGAACGTGTCAGCTCCTGGGAGCGGGGCGCGCTCCTCCTTAACGTCTCGCGAGTCAGCCGCATAGCGTTCGAGCTGCAGGGCGTTGTTGGTTCCGCCTCGCGCTCGCGCTGCGCCAATTCGGATCTCCAACCGATCGATTTCCTGGTGTCAGCTCGTCTAGCTCCTGAGCTCCATTTGGTCCGTGTTTCTGTGTGCTCCGCTCAGGTTCGTCTATATCGCCGCGCAAAAAGGGCCTCGAGGAGCGCCTGGGCGGCGTCTTCGACCGGGACCACCTCCATCCCCAGCTTCACGATACCCGAGGGGAGTCGGGGGTCGCCCCGTCCGAGAACAAGGATCACCGCGCGCCGCAGGCGCCGCCCGCGCAGATCGAGCGCCTGCAGCGCCGCCTGCGGGTTGCGGATCCCGACGTCGATCAGCGCGACCTCGAAGCGGCGCTCGTTGCAGACCGCGCTGCCGCGGCCCCGGTCGTCTCCCACTGGTGCTCGATGCCGAGCTCGTCCAGCGCCGGCTCGAGCGTCACCTGCATGTCCTGGCGGCCGACGACCAGCACCCGTGAGCGCCGGCTCTTGACCGCCGCGGCGAGCACATCACGAGCTCGTCGGCGTCGATCGGCTGGAGACGACCCATTCGCCCGACAGCTCGCTGCGGCCGGCGAACACGGACACGCACAGGATCGGGGTCGCGCGCAGTTCTGGGTCGGAGCGGATCTGGGCGCGAACCTCGAAGCCGTCCATCTCCGGCATCAGGATGTCGAGCGTGATCGCGTCGAAGCGCTCGGCGCGCAATTGCGCCATCGCTTCGGCGCCGGTGTTGGCGATCGTCGCCGAGACGTCGAGCGGCGCGAGCTGGTCGGCGATCAGCTGCGCGATCTCGCGCTCGTCATCGACGATCAGACGCGCCTGCCACGGAAGGAACGTCGAGCGCCTGGCGCGGCTCGCTGACGACCGCGGCCGGGAGAGTACACGTAGAACGTCGTCCCACGCCCGAGTTCTGACTCGACCTCGATCTTGCCCTCGTGCAGCTCGATCAGCGACTTCACGATCGACAGCCCGAGGCCGGTCCCGGGGACCGACGCCGACGCTCCGTGCGCGCGGTAGAAGCGCTCGAACACGCGCTCGAGCTCCTCGTTCGTCATCCCACGCCGGAGTCGCTGACGACGATTTTGACCCACGCCCTGTCGGCCTCGACGCCGACATGAATCCGGCCCCTCCTCGCGGTGTACATGTGGGCGTTCGTCGGCAGGTTGGCGACGACCTGGCGGATGCGACCCGGGTCGGCCATCGCGAGCGGCATCGCCGGAGCCACGTACACCCCCAACTCCTGGTGCTTGTCGCGGACCCCGCCGACCATCAGCTCGGCGACGTCGCGCACCGCCTCGCCGATGTCGATCGGCCGGCGGCGAGATCTCGAAGCTGTCGGCCTCGATCTGGGCGACGTCGAGCAGGTCGTTGACGAGCTCCACGAGCCGGTCAGTCGAGCGCAGCACGATGTCGATGAACTCGCGCTGGCGGGCGGACATGTTCTCCGGGGTGCGCTCGAGCAGCTCGACGAAGCCCTTGATCGAGGTCAACGGGCTGCGCAGCTCGTGTGAGGCGGTGGCGACGAACTCGGTCTTGGCACGCTCCAGGCGGGCGCGCTCGGTCGTGTCGCGCACCGTCCAGACGACACCAGCGTCGGCGCTGCCGAGCGGCGCGGCGATGATCGCGAGCGTGCGACCGCCGTGGTCGATCACCGTCTCGCGTGCGAGCGCTACCTCGAGCGGGGGCAGCGGGCTGCGCGGGTCGTCGACGGCCTGGCCGGGGGTCAGCTCCGGCACGAGCTCGGCGGCTCGCGGGTTGGTGGTCGCGATCGTGCTCGACCCTGGCTCGGTCACCAGCAGGGCGTCGCCGAGGCTCTCGATCGTGACCGCCAGCCGCCGCCGCTCGGCCTCGATCTGCGATTGCGCGCTCGCGAGATCCTCGCCCATGGCGTTGAACGCAACCCCGAGGTCGCGCAGCTCACGCGGCCCGGAGGGGCGCACGCGGCGGCCGAGCTCGCCGGCCGCGAGCCCGCGCGTCGCGGCGACGAGGTCGTCGAGCGGGCGGCGCATCGAGTGCACGAGCGCGGCGATCAGGATCAACGCGCCGATCAGCGCCAGCGCCCCCGCGACGATCACGAGGACGATCGCGTTGTGCGACTGCGACTGCGCGCGGCTGCTCGCGCGGCGCTCGAGCATCCGCTGGCGGGCCTGGGTCCGGGCCGCGATCTGGGTCGACCGCGTGAGTGCGCTGCCGCTGGTGGTCGCCGTCTGCGAGTGGCCGGTCGATGCCAGCCGGCGGGCGCGGTTCTGGGTGGCGACCTGTGCCGCGACCAGCCGGGCGCTGATCGGATCGCTCCTCGCGGCCGCCGTCGCCTCGGCCGCCGCGGCGTCGAAGGCAGCCGTCGCGCTCCGTCGCTCGCCGCCGGCCGCCGGTCCGCTGGCGTCGCGAAGCACCTCGTCCTCGGTGATCGAGGCGCTGGTCAGGTTGGCGACCGCGGTCGAGAGCTCGGAGGTCTGAGCGAGCGTGCGCTCGTAGCGCTGCCGCGCCCGGTAGAGGCTCGCGACCCCGGCGCCGGCGACGACCGCGAGCACGATCGTCAAAGCGGTCAGCGCAACGCTCAGCGTTCGTGCGATCGAAATACGCATCTCAGTTGGGGTCCCTGCGTCCCTGATATGCCTGGATTGGAGGGCGGATCGTACTCGTGAAAACGCTGCAGATGGGCCAATCTTGCGCAATCGGAACCGTCGTGTCGTGCGGAGGCTGGGGTTAGCATCCAGAGATATGGCTTGGGGTCTGCGTGCGTTGGCGTTGCTGTGCGTCTCGGCGGTCGTAGCCTGCGGCGGCCACGCGGCCGCCGGAACCGCGCCTGCGAGCGCGACCGCCCGCCCCGATGTGGCGAGCCCGGCCGGCGACTGGACGACGTTCGATTATGACCCGCAGCGCAGCGGCGCGGGGCCGTCGCAGACCGGAATCACCGCGGCCAACGTCAGTCAGCTGACGCCGCGGACGGTGCAGATAAACGGGATCGCCGACTCCTCGGCGATCGAGCTCAGCTCGGTCGGAGTCGACGGCGGGACCCGTGACCTGATCGCGGTCACCACCTCGTACGGCAAGACAATCGCGATTGATCCCCGGACCGGCGCCAGGCTGTGGGAGTTCGTTCCCCACGGCGTCGACAGCTCGCCGGGCAACCCGCAGGTGACGACCGCGACGCCGGTCGTCGACCCCGACCGCCGGTACCTCTACTCGGCCAGCCCGAACGGGTTCGTCTACAAGCTCGCGATCGCGACCGGCCGCGAGATCTGGTCGCGGCGCGTGACGCTGGACGCGGTGCACGAGAAGATCGCCTCGGCGCTGAACGTCAGCGGCCCGTACCTGGTCGTCGTCACCGGCGGCTACGACGGCGACATACCGCCGTACGACGGCCACGTGCTGACGATCGGGCGGTCCACTGGACGCGTTGCGCACATCTGGAACACCGAGTGCTCTGACCGCCACCGCCTGATCCGCGCGAGCTCGTGCCACTACACGAACACTGACGGCGACAACGCGATCTGGGGCCGGGCGGGGGCGGTGATCGAGCCTGGCAGCCGCAGGATCCTGGTCGCGACCGGCAACGGCCCGTTCAACGGTTCGATCAACTGGGGCGACAGCGTGCTCGAGCTGTCGCCGGACGCGAGCCGCCTGCTTCACAACTGGACGCCGACCAACGAGCTGGCGCTCGACGACTCCGACACCGACGTCGGCAGCACCTCGCCGGCGCTGCTGCCGCGATATTCCGGCTACCGGCTCGCGATCCAGAGCGGCAAGGACGGCGTGCTGCACCTGCTCAACCTCGCGCGGCTCGACGGCACCGGACGCCACGCGGGCCGGCGGCTCGGGGGCGAGCTGGGCCAGGTCCCGAGCCCCGGCGGTGGTCAGGTCCTCACCCAGCCGGCGGTCTTGGACGACGGCGGGCGGGTGCTCGTGTTCGTCGGTGACGACTCCGGCACCGGTGCCTACACGCTGACCGGCGGCCGCCACCCGAGCCTGCGGTCCGTATGGCAGGACTCGACGCCGGCCACCAGCCCGGTGGTCGCGGGCGGGCTGCTGTACGCCTACGACGAGCTCGACGGCAAGCTTCTGATCCGCTCGCCTCAGAGCGGCGCCGTACTGCGCTCGCTGCCCGCTCAGGGCGGACATTGGAACAGCCCGATCGTCGTCGGCGGCCGGATCATCCTGCCGACCGGTAGCTACCACGACAGCTCGAGCTCGAGCACGGTCGAGATCTATCACCTGCCCGGAAGCTGAACGCTGGGGATGCAAGTCTTGCTGCAGAGGTCGGCGTAAAGGTCCTGCAAAGGGGGCCTCTTGCTAGGTTCGCGGCGGGTCCCTGCGGCGACTTGCAGGCGCAGGTGGTTGTCCACAGGCCTGCCATCACGATGATCATCCGCCCGCCGTGATTCGCCGCATAACCTTCCTATTCCTCCTTACTGCGGGCGGCTTTCGGGACCATCACGGCGAGCGGCTCCGCGGCGCGCCCCCGTCCGCCCGGCCCCTCCGCGGCGCGCCCCCCTCCGCCCGGCCCCTCCGCGGCGCGCCCCCCTCCGCCCGGCCCCTCCGCGGCGCGCCCCCGACATGCCAGATGCGACAAATCCGGGATCCGCCTTTGGATTTGCCGCGAAATCGGGGTCCAGCCTGCGCCTGGCGACAAATCCGGGGTGCCCCTGCAGATTTGTCGCATCCAGCAGGTCGGGTCGAGGAACGCCGCGGCGCCGCGACGAATCCTCCACACCCACTTCAGAGGGTCATGCGCAGCAGCAGCGTCGCGACCAGCACCCCGGCGATCGCCAGTGGCGCGAGCCGGCGGACACTGACCGTAGGGGCGCAAGGTCCGGCCAGCTGGCTCGCGATCAGCGTCGCCACCGATCCCTGCGGCGTCGCGAGCGAACCGACCGCAAGCCCGACTGACGCGGCATAGGCCGGTGCCCCCGCCGCCAGCAGGCCGGTCGCGCAGACGCTGACCGGCAGGTTGTTGGCGAGCGCCGCTGCGGCTCCGAGCGTCCCGGCGACCGCCAGCAGCGCCGGCAGGCTGATCACGCTCGAGGCGTGAAGCGTCAGTCCGAGCGCCGACGAGGCGATCAGCAGACCGGCGACCTGGACCGTCACGCGCCAGGGAACAGTCAGCTGTGGGCGCTCGCGGCGCGCGGCGAGCGCGAGCGCGACCGCGCCGGCGAACGGCCACCACGGAGCGATCCCGAGCAGCGGCGCGACGAACGCCACCATGGCGGCAAACGCGAGTGAGATCATCCCGTGCCACTCGTCGCGCGAGAGGGGAGAGCTGAGCGACTCGGCGGCGGCGAGCGGCGCGGACAGCGCCCGCCGTTCCCAGAGCCCCACCCCGACGGCGCAGATCGCCGCCGCCGCCAGCCCGGGAGCGAGCATGTGCTCGGCGAACGCCGTGGCTGACAGCCCGAGCCGGCTGATGATCACGAGGTTGGTCGGGTTGCCCTGCGGGACCGCGATCGAGGCGGCGTTGGCGACCACGACCGTGCCGAGGAACAGCGGCGCGAACGGGGCGTCGAAGCGGCGGCTGAGGACCAACAGCAGCGGCACCATCAGGACCACGGCGCCGTCGAGCGAGATCGCCGATGTCAGCAGCACGCAGACGATGCAAACGAGCACGTACAGCGACAGCGAGCTACCGCGAGCGCGGGCGGCGAGTGCACACGCGGTGCGCTCCGCGAGACCCGAGCGCTCCACCACGCCGGCCAGCGTCAGGGCGGCGCCGAGGAACGCGATCAACGGCGCCACCACCGCCACCACCGGCTGCGCCTGGGCGCCGAGCGTGAGATCGACCGCAGCGGCCACCGCGACCACAACCGTGGCCCGGTTGCTGCTCGGGGCCAGCGCCAGCGCGCCGACCGCGATTGCTGCAAGAATGATATGGACGATAAGCATGATTAATAGTTAAGGTAGCTTATCTATGAGTCCGCGTCAACCCCGCGATCCAGGAGCTGCGGCCGAAGGGCTGGTGGCGGTCGCTCCGCTCGCGACCCGCTGGATCGAGCGGCTGTTGGCCGGTCACGAGCCGCCGCTGACCGTGCCTCAGTACCTGGCGTTGCGGGCGATCGGGCGCGAGGGAGTGTCGGGAGCAGAGCTCGCAAGGCGAACCGGCGTCTCCGGCCCGGCCGTGTCACAGCTTCTGACCACCCTCGCGAACACCGGCCTGATCGAGCGCGAGCAGACCGCCGACGACCGCCGCCGCCAGAAGCTGACGCTCTCACCCGACGGCCGCGGCGCGTTCGAGTCCGCGCAGGCACTGCTGCGCGAGCGGCTCGGGACGCTCCTCGTCGGCCTCCCGAAACCCGAGATTGACGCGCTCGCGAGGCTGCTGCCGAGCGTCGAAGCGGCACTGTCTGGCACCGCGCCGCCGCGGCGTCCGCCACCCCTGGCGCCACGCCCGGCGCCACCCCCGCACCGGCGCGCCGGGCGCCGCCACTAGCGGTCGTCCGCCACCGCGCGCGGTAGGCTCGCGCGGCCACCACATAGATCAAGGGGGAGCTGATGTCAGCTCGGGATCGGATCACTCGTCGCCAGGCGCTTCGCGACCTGGCAATCGCAGGCGCAGGCGCGGCTGGAATCTCAAGCGCGGTCGATGAGCTCGTGGCCCAAGCCGCCGCCGCGAGCTCCAAGCACGGCACGATGGCGGACATCGAGCACGTCGTCATCCTGATTCAGGAAAACCGCTCGTTTGACAACTACTTCGGCACCTACTCGGGCGTCCGCGGGTTTGGCGATGTCAGAACTGATCCGGGCGTCTTCCACCAACGCGGCACAGACGGGACGACGCTCGCCCCGTTCCACCTCCAGACCAGCTGCATCGCCGACCTCACACACGACTGGGCGCCGCAGCACCTGTCGTGGGACAACGGCCAGATGGACGGCTTCTACTCCGCCCATCAGCAGTACGACGCGAGCGTCAACGGGGTCAGCCCCGCCGCCGAGACGATGGGCTACTACACGGCCGACGATCTCCCGTTCTACCACTCGCTCGCGAATGCGTTCACGATCTGCGACGGCTATCACTGCTCGGTGATCGGACCCACTGACCCCAACCGGCTGATGTCAATGAGCGCGTGGATCGACCCGGCCGGGGTTGCGGGCGGTCCGCTGGTGATGACCAACGAATCTCCGCTCGACCGCACGGGGATCTTCAGCTGGACGACGATGCCCGAGCGCCTGAGCGCGAAGGGCATCAGCTGGAAGGTCTACATGGACCCGGTGAGCGGGTTCTTCGACAACGTGCTGACCTATTTCAAGCAGTACCGCAAGGGCACCGAGCTCTACGACCGCGGGCTCGGCACCACCTACCCGCATGACTTCCTATCCGACCTGAAGGCAAAGCGCCTGCCGAAGGTCTCGTGGCTGCTGTTCGGTCTCCAAGAGACAGAACACCCCGGCTACGGGAGCTTGCACGCCGGCGAGCTCGGCGCCCGGCAGGTGATCGATGCCTTGGTTTCGCATCCGGACATCTGGCGCAAGACGGCGCTGTTCATCACCTGGGACGAGAACGGTGGCTTCTTTGACCACGTCGCGCCGCCGACGGCGCCGCCCGGGACCCCGGGCGAGTACCTGACGGTCGCCACGCTGCCGGCCGAGGCGGGCGGGATCCGCGGCCCGCTCGGGCTCGGCTTCCGCGTCCCGATGCTCGTCGTGTCGCCGTTCTCGCGCGGCGGCCTGGTGTGCTCGCATGTGTTTGACCACACCTCGACGCTGCGCTTCATCGAGACCCGCTTCGGCGTCCGTATCCCGAACCTCAGCGCCTGGCGCCGTGGCGTCACCGGCGACCTGACGAGCGCCTTCAACTTCGCCGCCAAGCCCAACTACCGCCGTCCATCGCTGGCGCATCCGGGCGCCCCGCTGACCTGCCAGGCGTTTCCCGCGATCACGCCCGTCCCGGGTCCGTTTCCCACGCAGAGCAAGGGCAAGCGCCGACGCCCGAGCGGGATCGTCAAGTAGTTCACTCACCGAGCCACACGCTCGCTGTGCGCCCGCGGCGATCGAATATTCTGCGGCGACAGTGAGTTCCGAGCGCACGCAGGTGGCGATCGTCGGTGCCGGTCCTGCCGGTCTGCTGCTCGGCCAGTTGCTGCAGCGCCACGGCGTCGACGCGGTCGTGCTCGAGGCGCGCAGCCGTGAGTACGTCGAGGCGCGGATCCGCGCCGGCGTGCTCGAGCAGGGGACGACCGAGCTGCTGCGCGAAGCGGGCGTCGGCGAGCGAATGGACCGCGAGGGGCTGCGTCCACGGCGGCATCTACATGTGCTTCAACGGCGCAAGCACCACATTCCGATGAGCGAGCTGACCGGCGGGCGCGCGGTCACGATCTACGGCCAGACCGAGGTCGTCAAGGACCTGATCGAGGCGCGGCTGACGGCGGCGCGCCGCTGCTCTTCGAGTGCCGCGGCGTGTCGGTCGAGGGCCTCGAGGGCGACGAGCCGGTCGTCCACTACACCCACGCGGGCGAAGAACACGAGCTGCGCGTGCGACATCGTGGCCGGCTGCGACGGCTTCCATGGCATCTGCCGGCCGGCGATCCCGAGCGAGCGCGCTGCGCGGCTGGGATCGCGAGTACCCGTTCGCGTGGCTCGGGCATCCTCGCCGACGTCGCGCCGTCGACCGACGAGCTGATCTACGCCCGCCACGCGCGCGGGTTCGCGCTGCACAGCATGCGCTCGCCGGACGTCAGCCGGCTTTACATCCAGGTCGAGCCAGACGACGACCTCGCCGACTGGACCGACGATCGGATCTGGTCGGAGCTGCACGCGCGCCTGGCCAGCGACGGCTGGGAGCTGAGCGAGGGACCGGTGCTCGAGAAGTCGATCACCCCGATGCGCAGCTTCGTCGCCGAGCCGATGCGCTACGGGCGGCTGTTCCTGGCCGGCGACGCCGCCCACATCGTGCCCCCGACCGGAGCCAAGGGCCTCAACCTCGCGGTCGCGGACGTTGCCGTGCTCGCCGGGCGCTGGCCGACGATTTCAGCTCCGGCTCGACGACCGGGCTGGACGAGTACTCCGAGCGTGCCTGGCGCGCGTCTGGCGCGCGCAGCACTTCTCGTGGTGGATGACCACGATGCTGCACGTGGACCCCGGACGACGACGACTACGGCCGTGCGCTGCAGCGCTCTCAGCTGCGAATACGTCTGCAGCTCCGAGGCGGCGGCCACCTCGCTGGCCGAGAACTATGTCGGGCTGCCGTTGGCGAGCGGTTACGGGAGGCGGCCGGCATGGCTGAGCTGACGGCGCTGCCGAGGCCATCGCGGAGCTGGTCTGGGACGGCGACGCGGTCGCGCTCGAGGGCTTCACGCACCTGATCCCGTTCGCGGCCGGGCACGAGCTGCTGCGTCAGGGACGCCGCGAGCTCGAGCTGATCAGGATGACTCCGGACATCCTCTACGACCAGATGATCGGCGTGGGCGCGGCACGTAAGCTGGTGTTCTCCTACGGCGGCAACCCGGGCGTCGGGTCCCTGCACCGCTTCCGGGACGCGGTCGAGAATGGCTGGCCGCGGCCGATCGAGCTGGAGGAGCACAGCCACGCCGGGATGGCCAATCGCTACGCGGCGGGCGCCGCGCGGCTGCCGTTCGCGGTCATGCGCGGTTACGTCGGGCACCGATCTGGCGCGGCGCACAGCAATGCGGCCGATCGAGTGCCCGTTCACCGGCGAGCGGCTGTCGGCGGTGCCGGCGCTGCGCCTGACGTGGCGATCGTCCACGCGCAGGAGGCCGACCGCCAGGGCAATGTCCAGTTGTGGGGGATCCCGGGCGTGCAGAAGGAGGCCGTGCTGGCGGCCGAGCGCTCGCTGGTGACCGTCGAGCGGATCGTCGACCGGCTCGAGCCGCGCCCCGGCGCGGTGGTAATCCCCGGGTGGGTGATCGACGCGGTCGCGGTGGTGCCCGGCGGCTCGCTGCCGTCGTACAGCCTCGGGGTCACCACGCGCGACAACGACTTCTACCGCGCCTGGGACGAGATCAGCCGCGACCGGGAACGGTTCACCGTGTGGATGCGGGAGCACGTGCTGGACGTGACTGATCGCAGCTTGAGCGACGCGCGATGACCCAAGCGACGCCGGCCGAGGTGCAGACGATCGTCGCAGCGCGGATGCTGCAGAACGCTCGCACAGTTTTCATCGGGGTCGGTCGGCCGAGCACCGCTGCGATCCTCGCTCGAATGGTCCACAACCCCGACCTGGTGCTCGTCTACGAGTCGGGGACGATCGGCGCCAAGCCGTTTCACATTCCGCTCTCGATCGGTGACGGCGAGCTGGCCGAGACCGCCGACCTGGTCGTCTCCGTGCCAGAAATGTTCAACTACTGGATCGGCGCCGGCCGGATCCAGGTCGCGTTCCTGGGCGCCGCGCAGGTGGATCGCTTTGGCAATCTGAACTCGACCGTGATCGGCGACTACGACCATCCCAGGACCAGGCTCCCGGGCGCGGGCGGCGCGCCGGAGATCGCGTCGGGCTGCGATGAGGTGATCGTGATCGCACCGCACACGAGGCGCACGCTCGTCGACCGGCTCGATTTTCGGACCACCGTCGGCCAGGGTGACGGCCCGGGGGACAGGCAACGGTTCGGCTTTCGCGGCGCGGCCCGAGCGCCGTGATCACCGACCTCGGCGTTCTCAGACCGGACCCTGAGACGCTCGAGCTGACGCTGACCCAGGTCCACGAGGGAGTACAGCGCCGGCAGGTGAGCGAGCAGACAGGCTGGGAGCTGCGGGTCGCGCAGGACCTGCTCGTGACCTCAGCGCCGACTGACGATGAGCTGTCGGCCCTGCGCGAGCTGACCAGCAGGTGAACCGAGCAAGGAGCCAACTGCATGAGTGACCAGAGCACCGAGCCGCGCCCGAGATCGAGACCGGCGGCCGACACCCCGCCGCGCTACCTGCGCGAGGGGCCCGACGCGCACCCGCCGCTCGATTACCCGCCGTACAAGTCGACCGCGCTGCGCCACCCGCGCGAGCCGCTCGTCTACCTGCCGCACGCGGTGACCGAGATCACCGGCCCGCAGCTTGGCGATGCGATCCCGGTCTCCGAGCTCGACAGCAACCTGACCGCCCGTCACGCGGGCGAGCCGATCGGCGAGCGGATCACGGTCTCAGGCCGCGTGTTCGACACCGAGGGCAAGCCGCTGCGCGGGACGCTGGTGGAGATCTGGCAGGCCAACGCTGCCGGGCGCTACGCGCACCGCTGGGACCGCTGGCCGGCGCCGCTGGACCCCAACTTCACCGGCGCCGGGCGGTGCGTCACTGACGACCAGGGGCGCTACGAGTTCTCTGACGATCAAGCCCGGCCCGTATCCGTGGGGCAACCACTACAACGCCTGGCGCCCCGCCCACATCCACTTCTCGCTGCTCGGGCGGGCGTTCGCGCAGCGGCTGGTGACGCAGATGTACTTCCCGGGCGACCCGTTCTTCCCCTATGACCCGATCTTCAACTCGGTCGCCGACGAGCGGCGCGCGCGAGCGGATGGTGTCGCGCTTCTCGATCCATGACACCCGCCCGAACTGGGCGCCCGCGTACGAGTTCGACATCTACCTGCGCGGTCCGGGGGCGACGCCGTTTGAGGAGGCACATTGATCTTCAAGACGACCCCCTCACAGACCGTGGGTCCGTACTTCGCGATCGGGCTGCCGTGGCCCGAAGGGCCGCAACGCGGTCGCGCCGGGCACGCCGGGAGCGATCACGATCGGTGGCAACGTCTATGACGGCGCCGGCGAGCCGGTCCCCGACCACCTGATCGAGACCTGGCAGGCGGACCCGGAAGGGCGCTTCGCCGACATCTGCGGCTACGGAGCGCAATCAAAGCTCGTGGGCTTTCGCGGCTTTGCCCGCTACGGCGTCGAGGATGGCGACGGCAGCTACGAGATCGTGACCGTCAAGCCCGGACGCATCCCGGGCACCGACGGGAGCCTGCAGGCGCCGCACATCGACGTGTCAGTGTTCGCGCGTGGGATGCTGCACCGGTGCGTGACCAGGATCTACTTCGACGACGAGGAGCTCGCCAACGACAGCGATCCGGTGCTGCGCACGGTGCCCGCGCAGCGGCGCTCGACGCTGATCGCGCAGCGAGACGGCGACGGGTACCGGTTCGACATCCGGCTCCAAGGCCCCGGCGAGACGGTCTTCTTTGACGTCTGAGCTGTTCGCAGGCGTCTACGGCCGTGGCGAGGTCGCGTCGGAGTTGACCGACGAGGCTTGGCTGCAGGCGATGCTCGACGTCGAGGCGGCGCTTGCGCGTGCCTGTGCGCAGGATGGGCTGATCCCGCGGGCAGGCGGCTGACGCGATCGCCGCCGCGTGCGTGGCGCGTGGCTTCGATGCCGCCGCGCTCGGCCGCGCAGGCGGCACGGCATGCGTCGCCAGTCGTGGGCCTGGTCGCGGCGCTGCGCGCCGCTGTCGGCGAGCCGCACGCCGCAGACGTGCACCTGGGCGCGACCAGCCAGGACATCCTCGACACGGCGCTGATGCTGGTCGCCCGCCGGGCGCTGATCCCGTTGCTAGCCGACCTGCAGCGCGCGGCCGGCGCCGCCGGCGCGCTCGCCGACGTGCATCGCCACACGCCGATCGCCGGGCGGACGCTGCTGCAGCAGGCATTGCCGATGACGTTCGGGCTGCGGGCCGCGACCTGGCTGGCGGGCATTGACGCCACGCGCCGCCGGCTCGAGCAGCTGCGTGCCGGAGAGCTCGCAGTGCAGATGGGCGGCCCCGTCGGAGCCCGCTCGCCGGCGATCGCCGCGAACGTGGCGGCCAGCTCGGGCTGGCCGAGCCGGTCGTGCCGTGGCACACGGTCAGGGTGGCGCCGGCGACGCTCGCGGCGGCGCTTGGGACGCTGGCCGGAGTGCTCGGCAAGATCGCCCGCGACGCGACGCTGCTCGCCCAGCAGGAGGTCGGCGAGGCCGCGCGAGCGGCGAGCTCGAGGGACGCGGCGGCTCGACGGCGATCGCGCACAAGCACAACCCGGTCGCGGCGGTCTCGACGCTGGCGTGCACCAAGCGCGTGCCGGGCCTGGTGGCGACCGTGCTCGCGTGCATGGAGCAGGAGCACGAGCGGGCAGCAGGCGCCTGGCAGGCAGAGTGGGGGACCTACAACGAGCTGCTGGGCCTGACCGGCTCGGCGGCCGCCTGGTGTCGCGAGCTGCTCGAGAGCCTCGAGGTCGACCCCGAGCGGATGCGTGAGAACCTCGAGCGGCTCGCCGCCGCCGGCGCCCCGGCGAGCCTCGACGAGCAACAGCTGGCGGCCTGCGACGAGCTGATCGATCGGGCGCTCGCGGCGCATCGGCGATGACCGCCGTAGAGCTCAACTACGAGGCCGCCGGTCCCGACGACGGCGCCGGTGCTGGTGCTCGGCGGCTCGCTCGGGACGACGCTCGAGATGTGGGCGCCGCAGCAGCCGGTGCTGTCGGCGAGGCTGCGCACGATCGCGGTCGACCACCGCGGCCACGGCGGCTCGCCGGTGCCGCCCGGTCCGTACGAGATCGCCGATCTCGGGGGCGACTTGCTGGCGCTGCTGGATCGGCTCGGAATCGAGCGGGCCTCCTACTGCGGCCTCTCGCTCGGGGGCATGGTCGGTCAGTGGCTGGCGATCAACGCGCCGGAGCGGATCGAAAAGCTGGTGCTGATCTGCACCGGCGCGCACCTGCCGCCGCCGTCGGCGTGGACCGATCGCGCGGCGGCCGTACGCGACGCCGGCAGCCCCGAGGTCGTCGCCGACACCGTTGTCGGACGGTGGTTTACGGCGCCGTTCGCGGCCGCCCAGCCGGAGCTGGTCGCCCGCCACCGGGCGATGATCGCCGCCACGCCGGCCGAGGGCTACGCCGCCTGCTGCGAGGCGATCTCGACGCTTGACCTGCGCGCCGGGCTGCAAACGGTGACGGCACCCGCGCTTGTGATCGCGGGCGCCGAGGACCGGTCGATTCCGCCCGAGCACGGCCGTGCGATCGCCGCCGCGATCCCAGCGTCGCGGTTTGAGCTGCTTGACCCGGCCGCGCACCTGGCGAGCGTCGAGCGAGCCGACGCAGTCACCGATCTGATGCAACGACACCTGGAGGCAGGCAAATGAGCGATTCTGCTTTTGAAGCCGGGATGACCGTCCGTCGCGAGGTGCTCGGGGACGCCCACGTGGAGCGGGCGCTCGGCAGCGCGACTGACTTGACGCGGCCGTTTCAGGAGTACATCACCCGCTGTATTTGGGGCGAGATCTGGAGTCGGCCCGGCCTTGACCGCGCGACCCGCAGCGCCGTAACGCTCGGGATCCTGGCGGCGCTTGGCCGCGAGCAGGAGCTCGAGCTCCACGTTCGCGCGGCGCGCCGCAACGGACTCAGCGAGGACCAGATCGGCGAAGTCCTGCTGCAGACGGCCGCCTATGCGGGTGCGCCGGCCGCCAACGCGGCGCTCGCGATCGCCCAGCGGGTGCTCGCGGAAGAGGAGTGAACGCAGCGGCGTCAGTGAGCGGCGCCGGGCTGCTCAGACCGCCTTGGGGTCGTCAGTCCGCTGCTCGAGAGCCAGCTCCGCCGGCGACTGCTCGCCGCTCAGCGACTGCTTGAAGCCGCGCATACCTTCGCCGAGCGACTTGCCCATCTCGGGTAGGCGCTTGGCCCCGAACACGAGCAAGACGACGACCAGCACGAGCGCGATGTGAAGTGGGCTTTCTAGTCCAACCATCGGTTCTCCGTTTCAGTGGTTGTAAGGCCGCTAGTGCCCCCGATTCGGGGCACTAGTAGGTACGGCCCGGCGGACCGTTCGGATCAGCTCGGCGCCGCGGGGCCGCGCGGTCCGGTCAGCTCAGGCGGGCGGTGATCACCGGCGCGTGCGTCGGGACCCGCGTCCCGCCGGTCGGCTCGGGGGTGACCAGCACCAGCTTGACGCCGCTCAGATCAGTCGGGAGGGCGACGTCGCTCGAGCCGCTCGAACCGACGCTGAACAGAGCGCCGGTCGGGGCCGGGACGCCCCCCGTCGGGCGACCCAGACCTCGTAGATCTTGCCCGAGGGCGGCGGCGGGAAGTGGCGCACGATCAGCTCCGCCTGGCCGCTGGAGACCCGCACCTCGGCGCTGCCGGGCAAGCCGGTGACCTGCGCTGCGTAGACCCGGGTCGCGGGCTTGCCGGCGCCCGATCCCCCGATTTCGATCCCGACGAGCACGAGTGCGATCACGGCGAGCACCGCGCCGAGCGCGACCACGGGCCGGTGCGTCGACAGACGCTCGGCGAGCGGCGAGCGCCGGCCACCCTCGCAGCGCGAGCGAACCCTCGCCTCGTCGCGGACCGTGGTCAGCACCCGGCGGCGCACGCGCCTTGGTACCGGGTGCTGTGGGGAGCTCATCGGCAGCGCGTCGACGACCTGGGTGAACGCGGCAAGCTCGTCACGGCAGATCGCGCACGTTTCGAGGTGGGCGCGCAACGCCTCGGCCTCGTGGGGCTCGAGCGCGCCGAGCGCATACGCCGCCACGTCGCCGCCGCAGCCGCGCTTGCCTGCTGAGTCGTGATCGGGGGCGTCATCGTCTGACCACCGTCATAGCGCGATCTCCGCCGGATCGCCGAGCGCAAGCCGCAGCTTCGTCAGCCCGAGCCGCATCCGGCCCTTGACGGTGCCGGCCGGGAGCTTGAGCATCTCGGCAATCTGGCTGTGGCTGAAGCCCCCGAAGTAGGCGAGCTCGATCACCTGGCGCTGGTCTGGGGGCAGCCCGCCGAGCGCGCTTCGCACCTCGCGGGCCTCGTCGCGGCGCTCGGCTTCGAGCTCGGTCCGCTCGCTGGCCACCAGCCGCTCCGCGAGGCCGTCGTCCTGGACGTCTCGGCTCGTGCGGACGGTCTCGCGCCGGAACGCATCGATCGCGCGGTTGTGGACCACGCGCAGGATCCAGGAGCGCACGCTGCCGCGGTTGCGGTCGTAGCGGGCGCCGCTTCGCCACAGCGAGACGAACGCCTCCTGGACGACGTCCTCGGCCATCGTCCGCCGCCCGCACATCCGGTATGCGAGCGAGAACGCAGCGTCGGCGTGGCGGTCGAAGATCACCTCGAACGCCTGCGCGTCCCCCTCGCTGACGAGCGCCATCAGATCCTCGTCGGCGAGCGTCAGCGGATCGGTGCGTGGTTGTCGAAGGCTTCTCGGTGCTCGGAACACATCAGGCCAGATTGAAGCGCGCAGGAGCGCGCGCCTGAGAAGTTCCTACGGCGCTCGCCGCCCAGCAGATCAATCAGGAGGACGGACCGAGCGCGACTTCCTGGAGCTCGAGCAGCTCGCCGGGAGGATCGCCTGACAGCAGCCAGCCGTTGCCCGAGGGATTCACGACGCCGAGCCGGGCGAGCTCGGTCAGCGCCGTGGTGACGGTCGGCCGGCGGGCCGCGACCAAGTCGGCCAGCACCGCGTGGGTCAGGTTCAGCGGCAGGATCACGCCCTCGCTGCGGACTCTTCCCCAGCGCTCGGCGAGGTGCCAGAACAGCATGTGGAGGCGGACGTTGACCCGCGCCTGGTGGACGATCGCCATATTGATCGCGAGGTTGCGGGCACGCTCGAGCGCCCGCCCTACGAGCCGGCCGGTCAGCTCCGGGTAGGCCGACAGGCAGCGCGCGGCGTCCATGTCGAGGACCGCGACGCGCGTGGACTCGAGCACCCGCAAGCCGGTCGTCTGCGAAAGCGTCGCGCCCGAGTCCTCGCCCTGCCAGGGGCGTAGCAGGTCGCCCTCGCCGAGCAGCTCTGCGCCGAAGCGGCCGTCGATCCCGACCCGCCGCAGCAACAGCCCGTCGAGCACCAGCAGCCCGATCCCGCTGCGCATCTCGGTGTGCAGCTGGACCGTCCAGCGCCCGCGGGCGATCCGGACCGTGCGGGCAACGCAGTCCTCGCTCGCCTGCTCGCGGTCGGCGGGCGACAGGGCCTCGGCCAGCTCGGGATCCTCACGGAGGATCTGGCACATGTGTCTGTCTGGGGGGGCTTTTGGGAAGGGCATGCGGGATTGAGCAGCGATCTGGCATCGCACAAAAACTGTCAGTAAAGTGACTACCCACGGCCGCCGGGGGCTACACCCTTTGGGCTTCGTGGTGGCTATAGCGACCACGAGGCCCCAAACCCTTGTCGCTCCCTGGCGGCTGAGCACGTACCGCCGCATCGCCTGCGGCAGAGCCGGCTGGGTATCGTTTCCCGCGGTGGCCGAGCCGATCGCCTCCGTGATGCCCTCCGGCGCTCAGCATGAGATCAGCCGTGGAGCGCAGCGCGCGGTCGTGGTCGAAGTCGGCGGCGGTCTGCGCTCGTATGAGGCCTCGCAGGGCCCGGTGCTCGACGGCTACCGCGCCGACGAGGCCTGCTCGGGTGGCCGCGGCCAGCCGCTGATCCCGTGGCCCAACCGCGTGCGCGACGGGCGCTATGAGTTCGGCGGGGCGAGCTATCAGCTGGCGCTGACCGAGCCGGAAGCGCGGAACGCGATCCACGGCCTCGTGCGCTGGGCTAACTGGACGGTCGCCGATCGAGCGCCCGACAGGGTCGTGATGGAGTACGTTCTCCATCCCCAGACTGGGTGGCCCGGCAGCCTGCGGCTCGCGATCGAGTACGCGCTGGACGACCGGGGGCTGATTGTGACGACGCTCGCGACCAACGTCGGTCAGGTGACGGTCCCCTATGGCGCCGGACAGCATCCCTACCTGACGCTCGGGACAGAGTCGATCGACGCGGTGACGCTCCAGGTCCCGGCCCGCTCCCGCCTCGAGTCAGATGAGCGCGGGATCCCGACTGCCGTCCATCAGGTCGACGGAAGCCCGTTTGACTACCGCACCCCGCGCCGGCTCGGCGATGCCAGGCTCGACATCGGCTACACGGACCTGGTCCGCGACGGCGACGGGCGCGCCCGCGCGACGATCGCGACTGAGGACGGGGCCCGGCGGCTCGAGCTCTGGGTCGATCGCGCCTACGCCTACCTGATGGTGTTCACGGGCGACACGCTCGCCGCCGCTGCGCGCCGCCGTGGGCTCGCGATCGAGCCGATGACCTGCGCCCCGAACGCATTTCAATCGGGTCACGGGCTGGTCAAGCTCGCCCCGGGCGTTACCCACAGCGCCAGCTGGGGCATCTCGCCGCTCTAGACGTACCCGCCGGAAACTCAGGCTTCTCGCGCGCGACGCCGATATTAGGGGTGCCACGGAAGGACCCGGGGTGCGGTGGCGTACCGTGAAAAAGCGAATTCAAACCCACCCGATCCTGAGCGCAGCGGTCGCCGCGATGGTCGTCGGCGTCATGTTCGAGAGCCTGCAGGCGACGATCGGGTTCGGCGGCCACGGGCTGAATACGGTCGCCGATACCTATGTCTACACAGCGGTCGAGCTGTTGGCAGTGGCCGTCTGCGCGGCGCGCGTGATCCGCGGCCGCGAGGACCGGGCGGCATGGGCGCTGATGACGGTTGGCCTCGTGGCCTGGACCGCCGGTGACCTCACCTGGACGCTGTGGCTCGACAACGTCGCTAACCCGCCGTACCCCTCGCTCGCCGACGTCTTCTATCTGACGATGTACCCGGCGGTCTATGCCGCGCTGATGCTCCTGATCCGCTCGCGGCTGCGCAACGCCGGCGCCGCCCAATGGCTTGACGGCGGCGTCGTCGGGCTGGCGCTGGCGAGCCTCGCGGCCGCGCTCGTGTTCGACGCCGTGGTCGCCTCGAGCCCGACCGATTTCATCGCCGAGCTCGTCAACGTCGCCTACCCGATCGGCGATTTCATCCTGCTTATGTGCGTCGCGGTCGCCTACTCGCTCGCGAACTGGCGGCCGGGGCGCGCATGGCTGCTGCTCGGCGCCGGGATCACGGTGACCGCCGTCGCCGACATCGTCTTCACCTACCAGAGCGCCAAGGGGACCTACGCCACCGGCACGCTGCTGGATGTCATGTGGCCGGCTTCGATGTGCCTGTTCGCGGTCTCGGCGTGGGCGCGGCCGAGCCGCCGGACAAGCGATTCGGTCGACGCGCCGCACACGATCGCGCTGACGCTCGTAGCGGCGGCCGGGGCACTGACGCTGCTCGTGCTGGCGGCGTTCGAGCGCATCTCGGCGCTCGCGGTCGCGTTCGCGGCCGGGGCGTTGGTGCTGGCCAGCGTGCGCGCCGCGCTCACCTACCTCGAGAACGTCCGGATCCTGCGCCGCAGCGCGCACGATGCTGTCACGGACCCGCTCAGCGGGCTCGGCAACCGCCGGCGCCTGATGGCGGATCTCGAGCGGGCGTTCGCGGGCCGCGCCACCTCGACGCTGCTGTTCTTCGACCTCAACGGCTTCAAGCGCTACAACGACGGCTTCGGGCACGCCGCCGGTGACGCGCTGCTGGCGCGGATCGGCACGGCGCTCCGAGCCGCGGTTGCCGACTGTGGTCGGGCCTACCGGCTCGGTGGCGACGAGTTCTGTGTGCTGCTTGACGGGCGCGTCGAGCGCCACGACCGGATTGTCGCCAGAGCGAGCGCGGCGCTGGTCGAGCAGGGAAGCGGCTTCACCGTCAACTCGTCAGTCGGCCTGGCTGTGATCCCCGACGACGCGCTGAGCGCCAGCTCGGCACTGCAGCTCGCCGACGAGCGGATGTACGCCGACAAGGCCGGGCGCAGCAGCGCCGGCGAGGCGCAGGCGCGCGACGTGCTGATGCAGCTGCTGAACGAGCGCGCGCCGAGCCTGCACGAGCACGTCGCCGGCGTCGGCGCGCTGACCGCCGCGATCGCAGCGCGCCTGGACCTCGCGGCCGAGCAGCGCGACGAGCTCAAGCGCGCGGCCGAGCTGCACGACATCGGCAAGCTTGCGATCCCGGACGAGATCCTCAACAAGCCGGGGCCGCTGACTGACGCCGAGTGGCGCTTCATGAGCCAGCACTCGGTGATCGGCGAGCGCATTCTGAGCGCCGCGCCGGCGCTGCGGCCGGTCGCCCGGCTGGTTCGGGCGAGCCACGAGCGATGGGACGGCACCGGCTATCCGGACAGTCTCGAGGGCAGCCGGATCCCGCTCGGCGCGCGCATCATTGCCGTCTGCGACGCCTACGACGCGATGATTTCGGAACGCTGCTACCGCCATGCCCGCCCCGAGGTTGACGCGATTGCGGAGCTGCGGCGCTGCGCCGGAACGCAGTTCGACCCCGAAGTGGTCGAGATGGTGTGCTCGGTGCTGCAGGGCGCCGGCGAAGACGTAGCGGTCGTCGTGCCCGCCGTCGAGACGAGCGCGGCGGACGTAGAATTGCGCTCCTGACGAACCGCAACCAGGAGGCGACGGTGGACGATCGGCGGACCGCTCCGTCAGAGGCGCGCGGTGGCGAGACCGCGCCGCTGCTCGAGCAGACGATCGGGGCCAACCTTCAGCAGACGATCGAGCGCTTCGGCGAGCGCGAGGCGCTGATCTCGCACCTGCAGGGCAAGCGTTACACCTACGCAGAGCTTGGCGCCGCGGTCGACGAGCTGGCGCGGGCGCTGCTCGCGGCCGGGATCGAGCGCGGTGACCGGCTCGGGATCTGGAGCCCGAACTGCGCCGAGTGGGTGCTGGTCCAGTACGCGACGGCGAAGATCGGCGTGATCATGGTCAACATCAACCCCGCGTACCGGACCACCGAGCTCGAGTACGCGCTGCGCCAGTCCGGTTGCAAGATGCTGATCGCGGCGCCCGAGTTCAAGGGCAGTGACTACCGGGCGATGATCGCCGAGATCCGCGGCGGTCTGCCGGAGCTCGAGCAGGTCGTGATCCTCGACTCCGGGGACTGGGAGCAGCTGCTCGCGGGTGCGAGCTCAGTGCCGGACGCGCAGTGCAACGCGGTCAGCGCCGGACTGGACCGGACGACCCGATCAACATCCAGTACACGAGCGGCACGACCGGGTTCCCGAAGGGGGCCACGCTGACGCACCGCAACATCCTCAACAACGGCTTCTTCGTCGGTGAGGGGTGCCGCTACAGCGACGAGGACCGAGTCTGCATCCCGGTGCCGTTCTACCACTGCTTCGGGATGGTGATGGGCAACCTCGCGTGCACCTCGCACGGCGCCGCGATCGTGATCCCGGCGCCGGCGTTCGACCCCGAGGCGACACTCGCAGCGGTCGCCGCCGAGCGCTGCACTTCGCTCTACGGCGTCCCGACGATGTTCATCGCCGATGCTCGGCGCATCCGATTTCGACAGCTACGACCTGACGATCACTGCGGACCGGGATCATGGCCGGCTCGCCGTGCCCGGTCGAGGTGATGAAGCGTGTGATCGAGCGCATGCACATGACCGAGGTCGGGATCGCATACGGGATGACCGAGACCTCGCCCGTCTCGACGCAGACGGCGTTTGACGACCCACTCGAGAAGCGCGTCGGGACCGTGGGCCGCGTCCATCCGTGGGTCAAGATCAAGGTCGTCGATCCCGCCACCGGCGAGGTGCTCGCGCGGCGAAAGCGGCGAGCTCTGCACCCGCGGCTACAGCGTCATGACCGGCTACTGGAACGACCCTGATCGCACCGACGAGGCGATCGACGTTGACGGCTGGATGCACACCGGCGATCTGGCGACGATGGACGAAGACGGCTACGTCAACATCGTCGGGCGGATCAAGGACATGGTGATCCGCGGTGGCGAGAACGTCTATCCCCGCGAGATCGAGGAGTTCCTCTACTCGCACCCCGACATCGCCGACGTGCAGGTGATCGGCGTGCCCGACGAGCGCTACGGCGAGGAGCTGATGGCGTGGATCATCGCTCGCGCCCGGCGCCCGGATCGATCACGACCAGGTGCGCGAGTTCTGCCAGGGCCGGATCGCGCACTACAAGATCCCCCGCTACGTCAAGGTCGTCGACCAGTTCCCGATGACCGTCACCGGCAAGGTGCAGAAGTTCAAGATGCGCGAGCAGGCGATCGCAGGAGCTCGAGCCTGGTGTCAGCGGCCGAGCATCGAGACCGCCATGAAGCCGATGAGCGGCGCGGAGCTCGGGCTAGCGCTTTCAGTCTTCCTCGCCTGCACGGTCGAGGCCGTCGAGGCGCTGACGATCGTGCTCGCGGTCGGCATCACACGGAGCTGGCGCTCGGCGCTGACCGGGGTCGGCGCTGCCGCGGTGGCACTTGCCGCGCTGACGGCGGCGCTCGGGCCGGCACTGACCGTCGCTTCCGATCGGCGTCCTGCGGGTCGTGGTCGGCGGGCTGCTGCTCGTGTTCGGGCTGCAGTGGCTGCGCAAGGCGATCCTCAGGGCGGCGGGGCTCAAGGCGCTGCACGACGAAGCCGCGGCCTTCACGCACGAGCGCGAGGCGGCCAGCGGGGCGGGGGAGGTCGCAGCGGGCTTCGACGGCTACTCGTTCACGATCGCGTTCAAGGGCGTGCTACTGGAGGGGCTCGAGGTGGTGTTCATCGTGCTGACCTTCGGTGCCAACCAGCACGACGTCGGCCTCGCCGCCGCCGCCGCGAGCGTCGCCGTGGCGATCGTCGTGATCGCCGGGATCGCGGTTCACGCGCCGCTCGCGCGGGTGCCCGAGAACGCGATGAAGTTCGCTGTCGGCGTGATGCTGACCTCCTACGGGATGTTCTGGGGCGCCGAGGGGGCCGGGGCGCATTGGCCTGGTGGCGACGCGGCGCTGCTGGCGATCATCCCGTTGACGCTCGCGGTCGGGCTGGGCCTGGTGGCCGTCGCCCGCCGTCAGGCGCCGATCACCGAGTCGGACGAGCCGCCCGAGCCGGACCGCCCACCCGAGTCGGACGGGCCACCCGAGTCGGACGGGTCACCCGAGTCGGACGGGTCACCCGAGTCGCACAAGCCGCCCGAGCCGCACGAGCGAACGGCGCTCCGAACATGACCCGCGGAGGCGCGCTGACGCGCTTTCTGTGGGAGTTCGTGGTCGGCGACGACTGGCGTGTGGCGGTCGGCGTGGTGATCGCGCTGATCGTGACCGCGCTGCTCGCCGGCGCCGGGGTGGAGGCGTGGTGGGTACTGCCGCTGGCGGCGACCGGGCTGCTCGCACAGTCGATCTGGCGAGCAGCTCGGCCGCAGCGCCAGCCGCCGCGCAGGTAGGGGCTCACGTGCGCGGCCGCGGGGCTTTCTCAGTACCCAGGCGGATACGGGCTCGTGGTCGTCGTGCCCGTGGTCGTGGTGGTCATTGAGCCCCCGGCCGTGTCAGCGGAGGTCTTGATCACATGCCAGGTTCCCTTGAAGCCCACGAACCCGTCGCCCGTGGCATGGTCGCGGCTGTCTGAGGCGAACGTGTAGAGCGGATGTCCGGAGAGCGTGACCTGTATGAATCCATCGCGTCGCCAGGTGCCGAGCCTCCCTTTGATTCCCGGCGCCTTGGAGAGCTTGCTCGCGGAAGAGACACGGACCGGCGGCCAGAACGCGAAGCAGCCGTTGGCCTTCGTGCACTTCGGGTGCGACTTGGTGTCGCCGCTGAGCGTGTAGACCGCCCGCCCGCGCGAGGCGGTGACGATGTTTGCCTGCGTGGTCACATGGGTGTTGGCGTTGGTCACGCTCGCGTTGTGGGCGATCGTGAGCGTAAACGTCTTCGCGACGGCTACCGCGACCAGCGCCGCGGTGCCGACGCCAAGGAGCGCCGTCACGAGGACGATTGTCAGGCGGCGGATCCGGGCAGCGCCCGATGCTTTGGGTCCGGACATCGATCCCTCCGTATTAGTGGTGGTCTATCGCTGTTGACGCCGCCGGATGGCAAACCTTCCCGCGCGGCCGGCGGTCGCACGGGACTGCGCTTGATGCGAGGATTGCTTGATGAGCGAGGAAGACGACGTGCCTGAGCAGATCGCCGACAACGAAGCGGTCTTCCGTGACGTCAACGAGGCGATCGAAGCCGGTCGCTGGCCCGGCGAGGAGCAGGCGATCGCCTTTCGCTGCGAGTGCGGCCAGCTCGGGTGCAGCCAGCTGATCGAGTTGACCGCCGGCGAGTACGAGCGCGTTCGCGCCCATCCGCGCAGGTTCATCGTCGCGCCGGGCCATCAGATGCGCGACGCCGAGAAGGTCGTCGAGCACCACGACCATTACTCGATCGTCGAAAAGCGGGCCGAGGCGGGGCGTGTGGCGGAGGACGAGGACCCGCGCAGCTAGACCAGCGAGCCGCGCGGCTAGACGGTTAGATCATCTAGCGCCCGCGCCGCACACGATCGGGTGCAGCTCGGGGGACAGCGAGTAGCGCAACCGCAGCTCCGTGCCCCCGCACGAGCGCTCGACGACCGAGAAGCCGTCCGTCGTCTGCGCGATCAGCGCCAGGCCGAGGCCGAGACCGTCGCTCTCGCGTCCAGCATGAATGCCGCAGCCGTTGTCGGCGATCAGGACCCAGAGCTCGCCGCCGGCGACCCGGACAGTCAGGTGGATGTGCCCGATCCGCGACGGGTAGGCGTGCTTGACGACGTTGGTCAGTGCCTCGGAAGCCGACAGCCGGATCGCGTCCAGCTGCTCCGGGCTCGCACCGGCCGCCTCGGCGAAGTCCGCGATCGCGTCGCGGGCGGCCGGAATCGAGTCAGGGACGGCCGCGAACGCCTCGCGGACGTACGAGGGATTCGGGTCCCGCGGTTGCGGCGTCAGTTCGTAGACGCGCTGGGTCTGGGTGAGCCTCATCCTGCAGCGACTATTTCCCCGTACTCAGATTTTGAAACCATCGCCGCCCCGACTCAGATTTGGAGCTCGCGTCCGGCGCAGACATAAAGCTCCCGCGGCTCACAGCGTCGGCAGCCAGTGGCCACTGCCGAACACCTCCTGATAGCCACGGGTCGAGTCAGTCAGCGGCCGCTCGTGGAGGCCGTAGATGCGCAGCTCGTGGATCCCCCGCTCGCTGTTTCGCAGGATCGCCGCACGCGCGTATGGCCCGAGCTCGGCGTAGTTGCTGAGCTCATAGTCGGCCTCGAGCTCGCTGATCCAGACGTCTGGCGCGGGGTGCCACTCGGCGGTCACGCGGTGTCGCGTCGCCCGCAGATCGGCGAAGAAGTGGTGCGCCAAGCGGCGCACCTCCTCCTGCCCGGAGGCGGTCCGCGCGTCGGCGGTCAGCAGCCGGCCGTCGGGCGCGAACAGCGCCGCAAGCGCGTCTGAGTCGAGCGCGTCAATCGCTGCCAGCGCCGCCGTGATCGGTGACTCGGCCACGGCGCGGATCGTACCTCCGCTGGCCAGCCGGTCGCCGACGGCGACGTGATCACGGTCAAGTTCACGCCCTGACGGGAGAGGTGTGGGATCTCGTGGGGGCTATAGCACCCACGAGATCCCACACCCCCTACAGATCCGCCAGCGAATCAGCTTTTCTCGAGGCGCTCGGCGAGGCGGAGCAT
The DNA here is from genome assembly GCA_963703825.1 of uncultured Solirubrobacterales bacterium. Classification (GTDB taxonomy): domain Bacteria; phylum Actinomycetota; class Thermoleophilia; order Solirubrobacterales; family Solirubrobacteraceae; genus Palsa-465. The sequence goes on from CAVPFS010000059.1 coordinate 40,817, forward strand.
GCTCAGCGCTCGCGCTGCCTGCGCCCCGCCCTCGATAGGCTCTAACGCCAACTGAGGGAGGTTGGAGGATGGACATCGCGGTGATCGGGGCGAGCCGGATCGGCCTCGGGCTCGCTGCGGCCGGGCGTCCCGGGTACATCAACCTCGGGCACGCAACGGACCTCGGCGGCCGGATCTCCGAGCCCGAGATGGAACAAGAGGCCCATGAGCTGCTCGATTTCGCCTACGAGCGGGGCGTGCGCTACTTCGATGCCGCGCGCTCGTACGGCAAGGCGGAGGCGTTCCTGGGCAGCTGGTTGAAACGGCGGGGCTTGGGTCCGGCGGAGGTGACCGTCGGTTCGAAGTGGGGCTACACCTACACGGCCAACTGGCGCGTGGACGCCCCGGTGCACGAGGTCAAGGAGCTGACGATCGCGACCCTTCGCCGTCAGTACGCCGAGAGCCGGGAGCTGCTGGGCTCGAATCTGCTCCTGTACGAGATCCACTCGGCGACGCTCGACAGCGGGGTGCTCGACGACGCTGCGGTGCTACACGAGCTCGCCCGCCTGCGGGAGGGTGGCCTGGCGATCGGGCTCAGCGTGACCGGGCCCGAACAGGGCGCGACGATCGAGCGGGCGCTCGAGGTCGGCGGCTTCGACGTCGTGCAGGCGACCTGGAACCTGCTCGAGACTTCGGCCGCGCCCGCGCTCGCGGCCGCCCGCGCGGCCGGGCTCGGCGTGCTCGTCAAGGAGGCGCTGGCCAACGGCCGGCTGGCCGGCCGCGGAGAGCCGATCGAGCCGCTCGCCGCCGCGGCGCGGCGTGCCGGGACGACCCCGGACGCGCTTGCGCTCGCGGTCGCGCTCGCGCAGCCGTGGGCGAGCATCGTGCTGAGCGGCGCGGCGACGGTCGAGACGCTCGACAGCAACCTCGCGGCCGCAGAGCTGGCTCTCGACCCCGAACTGCTCGCGCCGCTGGGGGCGATCGTCGAAGAGCCCGAGGTCTACTGGCGGTTGCGCTCGGAACTGCCATGGAACTAATGCCAGTCGTGAGCCTCGGGACGATCAGCGCGCGCCCCCGGCTCGTCAGGCGGCTGGCGATCACGACGGCGGGCCGGGGAGACTCAGAAGTTGAACGAGCGAGACCACCAGTAGCACCCCCGCGACCGAGATCAGGCCGTACCGCGCCGCACGGACGGGGAACCGGCTGCCGATACCCACCAGGAACAGCACCGCCGCGAGGAGTACGGTCAGGCGCACGTACTTGTCAGCGGTGTTGGCGTCGGACTCGCCGCGCGAGAAGGCCGCCGTCGCCGCTGCGTTCAAAGTCGCGGCCGCGGCCTGTTGGGGGATCTTGTACTGCGGCATGTCGGACGGGTCCGGCGGCGCGTTCGGGTTCTTCAGCGGGTGTGTCGCGAGCCAGGCGTCGAAGGCCGGCTGGTAGCCGGGCCGCAGCCGTCTGCGTGCGAGCGCGAACGCCCGCTTGTTGCCGGACAGGTAGGCCGACTCGACGGCGTTGAACGAGACCGAGTCCAGCGTCCGGATCTGGATCGCCTGGATCTCGTTCGAGCTCGCTCTCGAGCGCGCCGATGACGCCTTCGCGAGTGACAGCGACGACTCGGTCCCCCACTTGGCGGCCGAGTATCCAGACCATGCCGCCACCAGCGCGACGATCGAGAGCAGCACCGCCTCGATGATCGAGATCACGCGGTCGCGCCCTGCGTGATGCGTCTCGGCGTGCTCCTCCGAGGTGTGCTCGTGATGCTCGGCGATCTCCTTGCCGACCTCGCTGGCCGACAGTCCTTCAGGCACCTGGCATCTCCCGGGTCGGGGCTAGCGAGTCCTGAGCCCGGATGTCGCGACCCCGGCTGCCGCCTTGTCGCGCAGGCGGCCGTAGTGGTGGCGGCTGAGGTGGACCACGTGTCCATAGCGGTGCAGAAACGCTCCGTGGACGCGGCTCGATGAGGCGCGGATGCTGTGTGCCGACTGCTTGACCACCGGCACTGACAGGCGCGCGACCAGCGCGAGGGCGACGATCGTCCCGAGCGGCACCTCGCGCGACTTGGGGCCGGCGATCAGGTGAAGGCTCTCCTTGACCGCCGCCGCCCCGAGCGCTGTGTCCCCCCAAGAGGCGCCACCGACCCCCTGCATGCTCCGAACCACGCTGTCGTGAGCCGCCTGCGCGATCAGCATCGAGAGCACGATCGTCACGAGCGCCGACTGCTCCCGGGTGGTTCCGAACACCTTGTGGAGTGCGCTGTAGTGGGCTTCGCGCAGCAGCATCAGCGCGACCCTGGCGTCGGAGAGAAGCAGCCTGGCGCCACCGATCTCCTCGAGGCTCACGGCTGACGTTGGCATCACGTTCAGCGTAGACGGCCCTCGCTCATGCGAGCGCCTTGGCCTTGATCGCGTCGAACTCGGCCTGCGTGATCGCGCCGCTGTCGAGCAGCGCCTTGGCCTTCTCGATCTCGCTCGCGGCCCCGCCCCCGGTTGCCGCGGCCCTGCGGACGGCGCTGTCGAACTGCGCCTGGCTGTCGGAGACATCCTTCATCCGTCGCTCGGCCATCCCGTCGTGGTTGGCGATCAGGTAGATCAGCACGCCGATCCACGGGAGGATGACGATCAGGATCACCCAGGCGGCCTTCGCCCAGCCGGACATGTCGTGACGGCGGAACACGTCGATCAGCACCGTGATCGCGATCCAGATGAAGATCACCCATGCGAAAAAGATGAGCGTCGTCCACAGGATGTTGAGGAACGGGTACGACGATGCTGTGATCAGCACGGGCTGCCTCCTGGTCGGGTCACGTCGAGGGTCGGCGAACCTCGCCCCAGGGTCAAGTCTCCGACATCCTCTCCGACGGGGGCTCGTGGTCATCATCCGATTCGGGTGATCCGCGCCGGCTGGCGCGCGAGGACCGCACTACGGCGACGCCTGGGCCCCGCTCGGCCCAGCGCTACTGGATGGAACGATCAGCCCCTGCCGCGACGCCGGGCAAGCCCAGTAGGCGGCCGGGATCGCGCTAGCCGCGCGGCGTTCACCCTAATCGGATGATGCCAGCAGCGCTCCGTCGCTCGACGCTCGCAGGGCGATGACCCGTGCGAGCCTGCAGGTGGGCGAGTCGGCCGAGCGTGGCCGGTCCGCCCGCGACGATCTGCCCCGGCCGGCGCACGGCGACTGGCAACCGGCTGCCGAGCGCCCCGATCCGGTCGCGGTGCTCGAGGCCCAGGCGGCTACGCGGCTGCAGGAGCTGGTCCCGATCCGCTACGGACGGATGCTGGTCTCGCCGTTCACGTTCTACCGGGGTGCGGCGGCGGTGATGGCGGCCGACCTCGCCAAGACCCCTTCGTCGGGGATCGTCGTCCAGGCGTGCGGCGATGCCCACATCTCGAACTTCGGCGGCTTCGCGGCTCCCGACCGGCGGCTGATCTTCGGCCCCAACGACTTCGACGAGACCCTGCCCGGGCCATGGGAATGGGACGTCAAGCGGATGGCGGCCAGCGCCGAGATCGCTGGGCGCGACATCGAGCTGCCCACCAAGCGCCGGCGCCAGATCGTGCTTGCGTGCGTCGGCGAGTACCGGGCCGCGATGCGGGCGTTCGCGCAGATGAGCCATCTCGATGTCTGGTACGAGCGCATCAACGCCAGCGAGCTGGTGGCACGGTTCGGCGGGCGGCTCGGCAAGAAGGGCCGGATCCTGTTCGCCGAAGCCGTTCGCGCGAGCGCGCCGCAAGACGAGCCTGCGCGCGGTCAAGAAGCTGACCGAGCTGGTCGAGGGCGAGCCGCGGTTTCGGAGCGTTCCGCCGCTGCTGGTCCCGTTCCGCGAGCTGCGCGACCCGGGCGACCCCCGCGAGGAGGCCGATTACGTGCGCGACCTGCTGCGCGCCTACGTCAACAGCATCGACGACGATCGGCGCTACCTGTTCGAGACCTACAGGTTCGTCGAGATGGCGCGCAAGGTGGTCGGCGTCGGGAGCGTGGGTACGCGCGCCTGGGTGTTGCTGTTCGTCGGCCGCGGCGGAAAGGACCCGCTGATCCTGCAGATGAAGGAGGCGCAGGCGTCGGTGCTCGAGCCCCACCTCGGCGCGAGCGAGTTCGCCCACCACGGTGAGCGCGTCGTCCGTGGGCAGCGCATGGATCAGGCGGTGGCCGACGTGTTCCTCGGCTGGCAGCGCAGCGAGGGCCTGGACGGCAAGCCGCACGACTTCTACATCCGCCAGCTCTGGGACTGGAAGGCCTCGGTCGACCTCTCGGTGATGAGCTACGACGGGCTGTACGCCTACACGCGCGCGTGCGGATGGTCGCTCGCGCGGGCACATGCCCGCTCGGGCGACCGGCTCGCGATTGCCGCCTATCTCGGCTCGGGCGCCCAGTTTGACCGGGCGATCGCCCGCTTTGCCGGCGCCTATGCGGACCAGAACGAGCTCGACTACAAGCGCCTCGCCGACGCGGTGTCCGCCGGCGAGGTGCAGGCCCAGGCCGGTATTTGATCCGCGCTACTCGCTGATCCAGGCGCGCGCCGCGTCGAGGCCGTCGAGGTCGAATGACCTGATCTCGCCCGGGACCATCCACGCGAACGCGTGCAGGAACTTGCCCAACCAGTCGGCGTCGCAGACGACCGCGATCCGCTCCCAGGAGGTCAGGTGCCCGAGACCGAGCTTGGTGTCCTCCCAGATTGCTCCGGGCGTGTACTCGGGGAAGTCGTCGAGCAGCACGTACAGGACCCGCACCTTGCCGCCGGGCGTGGCCGCGCGGGCTTGCTCAAAGGCGGGGACCAGCAGGCGCTCGTAGTCCTCGGCCGTGACCTGACCGTCGGCCTCGACGCCGACGACGTTGCTCGGCAGATCCCCGATCATGGTCAACATGGGTGAACCTCCGTCGTTCGACGGCGGTTGCGCCGTCTATTGGACGCCCGGATCTGAGTCTACGCGGGCCGACCGGCTGTCTACGATCCCCGAGTGAGCGAACGTCCGGGTCCCGGCTCTCAGCTCGGCGCGCTGCTGTCGGCCGACGGATGGCCGTACGCCTCGACGTTGCCCCTCGACGGCGACGACCCCGGCCGTTTCCACGCCTTGTTCGGGCGCGACTCGCTGATCACCTCGCTGCAGGTGCTGCCCGACCGGCCTGACGTGGCCCGCGCCACACTCCGGGTCCTGGCCGAGCTGCAGGGCCGCCATGACGACCCCGAGACCGACGAGGAGCCGGGCAAGATCGTCCATGAGTACCGTCCGCAGGCCGAGCCCAGTTTCGAGCAGACCGGCTGGCCGGTGCGCGACGGGGAGCTGCGCTACTACGGGTCGGCCGACGGCACGTCATGGTTCCTGGTCGTGCTCGAGGCGCTAGGGGACCAGGCTCTGTGCGCCGAGCTGTCGAGCGCCTGGCGGGCGGCCGCGGGCTGGCTCGAGCGGACGCTGGAGCGTGGGGGAGGGCTGGTCCGACATGGGCCGCGGCTCTCGACCGGGGGCCTGCCTCAGCAGGGCTGGCGCGACGCGATCGATCCGCAGGCGGCGCACGGGAGCGGGATCCTCGACGCTGACGGCACGATCCCTGAGCCACCGCTGGCGGACGCCGACTCTCAGGCCGTGGCCGTTGCGGCGCTGCGCGCGGCGGGGAGGCTGTCCGGTGATCGGCGCTGGGAGACGCTCGCGGTGCGGACCGCCGAGCGGATCGCCGAGCTGTTCACGCCCGAGACGATGGCGCTCGCCGCCGGGGACAGACGTGTCGCCGGCGCCGGATCGCAGCTCGGATGGCTGCTGTGGGCCGACGCATTGCCCGAGTCAGAGCGTGGCGCGTACGCCGAGCGCTTGTGCCGCCCCGACGTGCTGAGCGGCTTCGGGCTGCGCACGCTGTCTTCCGATCACCCCCGGTTCGCAGCCGCGGCCTACCACCGCGGCGCAGTCTGGCCGTTTGACTCCTGGCTCGGGTGGGGCGGGCTGCGGGCGCTCGGCGCCGATCTGCAGGCGGCGCAGGTGCGCGACGGCGTGCTGCAAGCGCTCGACCGCCTCGGCTACGCGCCCGAGCTCTACGCCGTCGGGCCCGACGGCCCGGCCCGGATCCCGATCGCGAACCGGATCCAGGCGTGGACGGTTGGCGCCCGCTGGGCGCTGGAGAACGAGTGGGACGGACGCGCGACGCCGCCTCGCTCCTAGGGGCGCCCCGGTGTTGCTTACGACATTCGGAGGTCACAATCATCACCCCGATCAGCGGCAACCCGGGCGCCTACTTGGCGGCCAGCACGTCGGCCGGCATGATCTCGGGCGGCTTCGCGAGCAGCTCGTCGGCCTTGGCCAACAACGCCGCTGCGATTTGGCCGTTGATGTGCGCCGGCGCGCGTCCTCGCTGCCGAACGTGTCAAAGATCCAGAAGGTCGTGTCCGAGGTCCGCGCCGCGTACCAGTCGACCGTCCCCTCCTCGGCCTCGGCGAGCGGCAGCGCGCCGGTCAGCAGCGCCGCAACCTCCTCGGCCTTCTCGGGCTTGGCCTCGATCCGGGCCACGAATGCGAATGGAGTGGACATGCTCTCCTCCTGGTTGGGACTGCGGCTTGTGTGTCTGAGTACGACCGTACCGCGCATGAACGGACGAAAGGCAGATCCGAATAGGAGCACCAGTACGTTTAGTGAATGTCTATAACTTTCACCCAGCTATCGGCGTTCCTCGCGGTCGTCCGCTCGGGATCAGTGACGGCGGCGGCGGATGAGCTGGTGGTCACGCAGCCCTCGGTGTCGTCTGCGATCGCCGCCCTCGGCAAGGAGCTGGGCTGCGAGCTGTTCGAGCGCGCCGGGCGGGGAATCCAGCTGACTGACGCGGGGAAGGCGTTCGTGCCCTACGCCGAGGACGTCGTCGGTGTGCTCGACAAGGGCCGCCGGGCGACCCGCGAGGCCGCCGCGCGCTCCGCTTCGAGCCTGCAGATCGCGGCGGTGACGACCGCAGCCGAGTCGTTCGTACCCGGTCTGATGCGCGAGTTCTCGAACGCCCATCCGGACATCGAGCTGAAGCTCGTCGTCGGCAACAACCAGGACGTGCTCGAGCGAGTGCTCACCCATCGCGACGACCTGGCGATCTCCGGCACGCCGCCCGGCGACGAGCGCCTGGTGATCGAGCCGATGATGGCCAACGAGATCGTCTGCATCACGTTCGCCGACGATCCCGTTGCGGCGGGCGGTCCGGTGCCGGCCTCCGCACTGACCGGCCGTTCGTGGCTGCTGCGCGAGCGCGGATCGGGGACGCGGAGCCTCAACGAGCGGTTCCTCGAAGCGCGCGGACTGCGCCCCCGAACTCTGACGCTGGGCTCAAATGGCGCGATCAACAGGTGGCTCGCACCGGGCTCGGCGTCTCGCTGCTCTCGCGGGCGGCGGTTGCGAATGAGCTCGAGGCGGGTCTGCTCGCGGAGGTGGCACTCGAGGACGGGCCGCAGACGCGCCCCTGGTTCGTGCCGCGTTCGCCGTCGGCCCAGTCCGCCCGGCCGTCGAGCTGTTCACGGACCTCCTGCGGGCGGCGGTCCCGGCGGGCGGCTGAAGCAAGTCAGATCACGATCGGCGCACGGGCTCGCCGTTCTGCAGGCGGTCCGCACGCGCGTCGGTGGCGCCGACCGCGACGCCGCGCGCGCGGTCACGAGGTGGTAGAGGACAGCAGCTGCGCGACCGCGAGCGCGTCGGAGCGGTGCAGGTCGGTGCCGATCGTGAACTCGCCGAGCCGCTCGTCGCGCAGGTGGCTGGGCGAAGTGCATCTTCTCCCAGATCGCCTCCTCGATCGCGGTCGCGCGCTCGGGCGGGATCGGGCCCGGGACGTAGAGCTCGACGGCGCCCGCGCTGCTCGATCAGCAGATCCCGTCCGGCGTCGCCGTCGACGACGCCGGTGAGGTCGGGGTGGGTGAGCGTGTCGCGCAGCGCGAGCTTGCAGTCGAGGTGCTCCTGGTCCTGCGGTCCGCCGGGCTGGAAGGCGACGACGATGTCGGCGTGGTGGCGCTGCGGGCGGATGAAGCCTCGGAGTCGGCCTCGCGCCGGTCGAGCTCCTCGAGCACCTGGTCGGTCGTGTAGCCGCGCCGCGAGCAGTCGCGCTGCACCTTCCAGCGGCGGCGCAGCTCCTCGGGCGGGTCGAGGTAGACGCGCACGTCGAAGCTGTCGCGCAGCTCCGGGGTGTGGAAGCCGAGCAGCCCCTCGGCGACGTGAATGCGCCGGGCGCACGTAGTCGGGCGGGCCGAAGGTGCCGTCGGTGTGCCGGTAGACGGGCTTCATGATCGGCTCGCCGCTCCGCAGGTGCGCGAGGTGCTGGGCGAGGACGTCGAGGTGGTTGCAGTCGGGATGCAGCGGGCGTGATGTCGCGCTCGGCGCGCTGGCGGCGGTCGTAGCGGTGGTAGTGGTCGGCAGAGACGTGGGTGACCTGGCCCTCGCCGAGGACGCGCACGAGCCCGCGCGTGAGCGTCGTCTTGCCGGAGCCCGAGTCACCGACGATGCCGAGCAGGATCGGGCGAGGCATCAGAGCGTGACCGTATCGCCGGCGTCAATGGGCCGGCGCGGAGCCGACCGGTGACGTGCCGCCGCTTCGTCGGCGACGACCGCCACCCCGGCGCCGGCGGACACGACGACCGGGAGGCAATCCAGGACGGACGTCAGTGAGCAGTGGGCGATGTCAGCCGACATCCCGCTGGCGCGCAGGACGCGCGCGTGAGCGCTTGCCGCGAGCGCCTGCGCCGAGCTGCGAAACGAGTGCGCGACGCCCTCGGCGATCCGCGCCGCGTCACTGCGCTCGCCGGCCAGCGAGGAGCTGATCCGGCCGGCGAGGTAGACGTCCTCGAGCGCCGGCGCGCCGTCGAACCGGAGAAGACGAGCTGCACGCGCACCGCGTCGCGCCCGAGACGCTCGTACAGCGCCGCGACGACGGCGGCGAGGTTGAGCAGCGCGGCGAGCATCACGTGCTCGGCGCAACCGGCGGCGGCGACGATCGTCGGCGCGCCGTTGGTGGTCGCGAGCACGAGCTCGTCGCCGGATCGCCGCGCCGCCTCGAGCGGCGAGTTGCCCTGATCGAAGCCCGCCGGCATCACGGACCGGCACTCTCCGGCGAGCACGCGGTCGGGGCGCCGCAGGCCGCGTGCACGCTCGAGCGAGTCCGCACAGAGGATCCGCTCGTAGCCGGCGGCGAGCGCCTGCGTCGCCGTCGAGGTGGCGCGCAGGACGTCGATCACGACCGCGATCTCGCACGCGCGCAACTCGCGAGGGGTGAACGCGACGTCGATCAAGCTGCGCTCGGCGAGGGCGCCATGATCGCCGACGGTAGAGCCTGCGCGGTCGCCCAACCACAAAGAAATCCCGTGCGGCGTTAGAGGCGCGGCTATGAATTACGCATCAACTTAGTCTATGAACCAACGGAAAATCAGTCATTGACGGTTATGTGATCGCCGCCTAGCCTCGCGGTGAGCCTCGATCGAAAGGCACGGCCATGACGCTCGCTACCCCGAACCACAAGAAGGACCGCTGGGCCGCCGGCGTTACGCCGTATGCGGAGATGGGCTACTACGACGCCGATTACGAGCCCAAGGACACGGACATCCTGGCGGCGTTCAGGGTCACTCCCCAGCCCGGCGTCGATGCGATCGAGGCGTCCGCCGCGGTCGCCGGCGAGTCGTCGACCGCGACCTGGACCGTCGTCTGGACCGATCGCCTGACCGCGCACGAGCACTATCAGGCTCAAGGCCTACGACGTGCAAGCCGGTGCCCGGGCGCGAGGGGGAGTACATCGCCAAGATCGCCTACGACCTGGACCTGTTCGAAGAGGGGTCGATCGCCAACCTGACGAGCTCGATCATCGGCAACGTCTTCGGCTTCAAGGCGCTCAAGGCACTGCGGCTCGAGGACATGCGGATCCCGCCCCACTACATCAAGACGTTCCAAGGGCCGCCGCACGGGATCGTGATGGAGCGCGAGTACCTGGACAAGTTCGGCCGCCCGCTGCTCGGCGCGACGATCAAGCCGAAGCTCGGCCTGTCGGCCAAGAACTACGGGCGCGTCGTCTACGAGGCGCTGCGGGGCGGCCTCGACTTCACAAAGGACGACGAGAACATCAACTCGCAGCCGTTCATGCGCTGGCGCGATCGCTACCTGCACGCGATCGAGGGCGTCAACCGTGCAAGCGCCGCGAGCGGCGAGATCAAGGGCCACTACATGAACGTCACCGCCGCGACGATGGAGGAGATGTACGAGCGGGCCGAGTTCGCCAAGGAGATCGGCAGCATCATCATCATGATGGATCTGACCGTCGGCTACACCGCGATGCAGTCGATGTCGAAATGGGCGCGCCGCAACGGCATGATCCTGCACCTGCACCGCGCGGGCCACGGCACCTACACGCGCCAGAAGAGCCACGGCGTCTCGTTCAGGGTGATCGCGAAGTGGTGCCGGATGCTCGGCGTCGACCACATCCACGCCGGCACCGTCGTCGGCAAGCTCGAGGGCGACCCGGCGATGATCAAGGGCTATTACGACACGCTACGGCTCGACCACGTCGCCGAGAACCCGGAGACCGGGATCTACTTCGACCAGGACTGGGCCTCGCTGGCGCCGGTGATGCCGGTCGCTTCGGGCGGCATCCACGCCGGCCAGATGCACCAACTGCTGCGTTACCTCGGTGAGGACGTGGTGCTCCAGTTCGGCGGCGGCACGATCGGCCACCCGATGGGAATCGCCGCGGGCGCAACCGCCAACCGGGTCGCCGTCGAGGCGATGATCCAGGCCCGCAACGAGGGCTGCGATTACTTCCAGGAGGGCCCTGACATCCTCGAGAAGGCGGCGAAGGGCTGTCCCGAGCTCGACGCCGCGCTGCAGGTCTGGAAGGACGTCACGTTCGACTTCCAGTCCACGGACACCCCCGACTACGTCGTCACCCCGACCGTAGGTTGATAGGAGCCGACGATGCGCATCACCCAGGGAACGTTCTCCTTCCTGCCTGACCTCACGGACGAGCAGATCGCGGCCCAGATCCGCTACGCGCTTGACCACGGCTGGTCGATGTCAGTGGAGTACACCGACGACCCACACCCGCGCAACTCCTACTGGGACATGTGGGGCGTGCCGATGTTCGACCTCAGCCCTGACGAGGCCGAAGTGGTTTTGCGCGACGTGCGCGCGTGCCGCGAGGCACACCCTGACCATTACGTGAAGTGCATCGCCTACGACTCGTCGCTGGGTCGGCAGACCAGCGTGCTGAGCTTCATCGTCGGTCGTCCCGAGCACGAGCCCGGCTTCCGGCTCGATCGGACTTACGCTCAAGATCGCGTGATGCGCTATCGCCTGCACCCGTACGCAGTCGACCGGCCGGCCGGCCATCGCTACGAGGCCCGCAACGGCTCCACGCCATGAGCGTGGTCGAGGCTCAGCAGGTAGCCCCCGACATCGAGACGATCATCCGTGAGGCCAACGTCGAGGGCGTGCTTGACGAGCTCGACCGCGACCTGGTGGCGCTGGCGCCGGTCAAGGCCCGGATCCGCGAGATCTCGGCGCTGCTGGTGGTCGACCGGTTGCGGGAGGAGGCGGGTCTGTCGGCGTCGCGCCCGACGCTGCACATGTGCTTCACCGGCAATCCCGGGACCGGCAAGACGACGGTCGCGATGCGGATGGCGGAGATCCTCCACCGGCTCGGCTACATCGAGCGCAACCAGGTGGTCGCGGTGACGCGCGACGATCTCGTGGGCCAGTACGTGGGGCGCACGGCTCCGAAGACCAAGGAGGTGCTCAAGCGCGCCTACGGGGGCGTGCTGTTCATCGACGAGGCCTACTACCTCTACCGGCCTGAGAACGAGCGCGACTACGGAGTCGAGGCGATCGAGATCCTGCTTCAGGTGATGGAGAACCAGCGCCACAACCTGGTCGTGGTGCTGGCGGGCTACGAGGACCGGATGGACGAGTTCTTCCGGCTCAACCCCGGGATGTCGTCACGGGTCGCGCACCACATCGACTTCCCCGACTACACGGTCGATGAGCTGTTCCGGATCGGCGAGCTGATGCTCGCCGCCGAGCGCTACGAGTTCTCGCCCGAGGCCGCTCAGGCGTTCGCCGACTACATCGGCCGTCGGATGCGCCAGCCGCGGTTCGCCCACGCCCGCAGCGTCCGCAACGCGATCGAGCGCGCCCGCCTGCGACACGCGAATCGCGTCTATCAGGCAGCGCGGGAAGGCGACATGCCGACCCTGCAGGACCTGATGCGGATCGAGGCCCCCGACATCCTTGCCAGCCGCGTGTTCGAGCTCGAGGCGGATGACGCCTGATGACGCGTCCGGTGATCCTCGGCGTCGTCGGCGACTCGGCGGCGGGCAAGACCACGCTGACCCGCGGTCTGGTCAGGGTGCTGGGCGAGGAGAACGTCTCGCACGTCTGCACTGACGACTACCACCGCTACGACCGCAAACAGCGAGCCGAGCTGGGCATCACGCCGCTACATCCGGACTGCAACCACCTCGACATCATCGCCCAGCACCTCGCCCACATCCGGCGCGGCGAGCCGATCCTGAAGCCCGTCTACCGTCACAAGGACGGCACCCTTGGGCCGCCCGTGCTGGTCAAGCCCGAGCGGTTCACGGTCGTCGAAGGGCTGCTCGGGTACTACCTGCCGGAGATGCGCGACGTCTATGACGTTCGCATCTATCTCAACCCGCCCGAGGACCTGCGCCGCCACTGGAAGGTCCAGCGCGACTGCTCGCGCCGCGGCTACACGACTGACGAGGTGCTGGCCGAGCTCGATCGGCGCGAGGCCGACTCCGAGGACTTCATCCGCCCCCAGCGGCGCCACGCGGACATGCTGATCTCGTTCCTGGCGCCCGCCGGAGCCGAGGGCCACGACCACGAGCACCTCGACGCCGAGCTGACGCTTGGTGGCGCGCTGCCGCATCCGGACCTGACGCCGTTCGTCAACGGCGAACCCGACGGGTTGACGCTCACCGAGCGCGACGACGAGCGTGTGCTGCGGATCGGCGGCCGGATGGACCCAGAGCACGCGGCCGCGGTCGAGGAGGCGATCTGGGAGCGGATGCACTTCGCGACCCACCTACGCGCGATCCGGCTCGGGGAGTTCACGGCCGCCACCGAGCTGCACCGCTCCGAGTCGCTGGCGCTCGTCCAGCTGTTGATCCTCTACCACCTGGTGACAGCGAAGGCGACAGAGGCGCTCGGCGGCCGCGAGTTCCGCGATCTCGAGGGCTCCGGGCAGCGCCCGGCGGCTGAGGCGCGGGCCTAGGCCGGACCGGGCGATCTCCGGGCCGCCCGGTCATCCGCTTCAGGAGGACAGACCATGGCCGAGCCGTGGAGTGATCAGCATCGACAGCCGCGACTCGGAGCCCGACTGGTCCGTGGCCGTCGACGTCAGTGGCGAGCCTTACGTCGACCTCGAGCGCGCCGCCGCGGCGATGATCGCGCGGGAGTGAGCGTTATCTGCCGGCGCCTCCGATGGTCGGGGCCGGCCAACGGGGAGAGACCATTGTTGCTGGGGAAGCGGGCAGGAGAGGCGGGTATCCGACTGTGTGCGGCCCAAGAGCGGGGCCAGGGCGCTACTGGCCGCGAGTCGACCTGCTGTTCGCAACAAAACCGCACGCGCGCCTTGGATTTGGCGCCAGGCGCAGGCTCGACCCCAATTTCGTGACAGATCCAAAAGCCGGATCCCGGATCTGTCACGAACTGCATGGCCGCACCCCCAACTCGGTCTGCAGGTGGATCGCGACGACCAGCACGGTTCAGCCGACTCACCGGCCGCGCGTGCGCGTCAGCCGTCCGGGTCTGGCACCCGCGCGACGGGCCCGAGCACGGGCAGGCTGACCGTCGCCCGGGCGATTGAGCGCCGGCCACGGGCGGTCAGCCATGCGATCAGCCCGCCTACCCCCGGCACCCAGATCGCGATCGCGTGGTAGACGAGCACGGCACCGACGGAGGCCGAAGGCGGCAGGCCGTACAGCACCAGCGACGCGGCGAGCCCGGCATCGAGCACGCCCAGCCCCGCGGGTATCGGTACGGCCGTCGTCAGATACCCGATGCAGTAGGCGATCGCCAGCGCCAGCGGCCCGAGTGGATGGCCGGTCGCCGCACACGCCGCCCACAGGGCCGCCATGTCCAGGCACAAAAACCCCGCCGTCCCGATCAGCCGCCAATGAGGGGTACCCACCGACCTCCAGGCGCCCTCGAGCCCAGCCGCAAACGCACGAACGGGGCGCGGCGCGGTCTCGCCGACCCGCCGGGTGGCGGTCGGCACCAACGCGGCGAGCGTCAGCACCGCGATCGAGACGAGAATCGGCCCGCCGGCGTGGAGCAGGTCATGTGGGCCGCTGGACACCCCGGCGAGCAAGAGGACACCGGCCAGTCCGTTAACGAAGAACCCGAACGCGGTCAGCAGGCACAGCAGCGCGGCACACCGCGCGATCAGCGCCTGGGTGCCGATCCCATGTCGGCGCAGCAGCCATCCGGTGGCCGCGGCCGAGGAGATATTCCCGCCGGGCAGCACCGCCCCGGCTCCCATCGAGATCCACGCAACACGGCGACTGACGGTGGGCGCCGGTTCCGGAAAGAAGCGTCTGAACACGATCACGTAGCTGAGGCATGAGCCGAACTCGAGCGCGATCGCCGTCAGCACCCAGGCCGGGCTCATGTCGCCGATCTGATCGATCACCTCCGCAGGCGGCGCGACCCACAGCAACACGCCGACGGACGCCAGGCCGAGGAGCGCAGTGCCGAGCACACGTCGGCTTATTCGGGGAGTCAGTTCGGCCCCGCGCTCGGTGAGTCGTCGGTCGCCGTCCGAAGGCCAGAGGATCTGGATTGTTCGAGCGCGATGTCGCACCACACTCGGGTGCGTCCGATCCGGTCGCGGATCACTCCCCATGCGTCGGACAGCTCGCTGACGACGAACAGCCCGGCACCGCCCACTCGTCCGTGATCGGGTGCGAGGACCCGAGGCTCGAGTCGTGAACCCGGATCGATGACGCAGATTCGTACCCGGTCCTCGAGCATCGCGAGCTCCAAGGTCAGCGTCCGGCGCGGGCCTACGTCCGCGTGAACGACGCTGTTGGTGACCAGCTCGCTGACGACCAATGCAACATCCGACGCCGTCGTCGGCGCGACGTGGCCCTCGAGGTGTGAGAGGACCGATCTGCGAGCCCGGCCCGGCGCGCGCGGGCCGCCGCGAATTCGCATCGAGATCGATTCTCCCGGGTCGGGCGGCTTCTCCGGCGCCGTCAAGCGACTGCCCCCCGCTCACCGAGAGTGACTGATCCGGGGCTGGGTTGGTCCCGCGACGCCGCGGCCCGCCTCGGCCGCGGCGTCGCCTGCTCACCCCGTGCCGCTGCAGCCTGCCCGCTCGGCTGATCGCGACGGGATTGCGCCCCGAGTTGACGGCTCGACGCAGCAAGCGCGGGCACGGCAAGCGCGGGCAGGGCAAGCGCGCGCCGGCGCCCGGGCTGCGGAGAGCCACATTCGCTACAGAACACCTGGCTGAGATCGGCGGATGCGGTGGGCATCCTCGCTCCTTGGGAGTCGCGTTGCTCGAGCAACGCCTCCGCTTGCCGCCGATCGGCCGCTGCAGACGCGCCAGTGTGCTTGTGTGTCGGTCCCGACCGCTTCGGCCGCTAAGCCACCGCCGTCAGGACCCAGATCGTGAATCTACTCCTTTTCGGGCGGGTGGCAACCCGGATCGCGTGCGTGTACGATCGACGATAGTTAAAACAAGCGCCCTGGCGTCTGTAACCGCCGGCGGCGTTGAGCATCCGCAGTATCAGTGAAGACCGCACAGCGCGAAGCATCGGAAGGCAGAGGATGAGCTCCGGAGGCCCGGAGCAGCAGCCCCTGCCGCTCGTAGGCGGCAGGCTGCTGGCGGAGATCACGAATCGGATCGTCGGACTGATGCGCGAGCACTACGGGCGCGGACCGATCAAGGCCAAGACTTACGTGCTTGACAACCTGATCGTGTGCGTACTCAGTGACGGGTTCATCGCGATCGAGCGCACGATGGTGGAGGGCGGCGAGCCAAACCGCGTGCTCGACATGCGCCGCGACTTCCAGCGAATGATGAAGGAGCGCTACACCGAGATGATCGAACAGCTCACGGGGAGGAAGGTGCTTGCCTTCCTCAGCCAGGCCCATATCGAGCCCGATCTCACGATCGAGATGTTCCTGATGGACGGCCAGGTTCCGGGCTTCGGCGCTCTGGAGCTCGTCGACGCGCCGCCTGAAGTAGACGAGAGCCAGGATTCGTAGGCCGCCGGCGTGGCGGGCCCCAAAGTGTGAAGCTGGCACCCGCCGGGAGGCCTGTTTGCACCCTCGTCTGGCGGCAGTCACGGTGAGAGACTGGCTGCAATGGTCGGAGCCAGGGAAGCGGGACAGGCCGCCGAGTTGGAGCACGCCGCCGACTTGGAGCGGACGGTTGAATTCGAAGCTGAACGTCCGGGCAGTGGTCCCGCAAACGATCGCCGTGTCGGGACCCTGGCAGTCGACGACCGAGGCGACTTCCTTGTCGCACTGCGGGAGCTGATCACGGCAATGCCGGGCTTCGTCCTGGTCGGCGAGGCGGGGTCGGGTGAGGAGGCGGTACGCGCCGTCGAACGGTTGTCGCCGCAGCTGGTGTTGATGGACGTCGTGATGCCCGGGATGGATGGGGTCTCCGCCGCGCGCGCGATCCTGAGCGCGCACCCAGATGTGATGGTCGTTCTGATCTCCGTCGACGATCCGGTGACCTACCCCGGCGTGGACGAGCTCAGTGGCCGCTTCGCGTGTGCGCGGAAGCAGGACCTGTGCCCGAGCGAGCTCACGCGCCTTTGGGAGACACAACGCAACTGAGGCTGCTCAGTGGCTGAAGCTCTGGCTCTCCTCGGGACGCCGCTTCGGCATCGGCCCCTCGAGTGACTCGAGCCACTCGGTCTGCTTGCGCAGGTCGGCCAGGAACAGATCAGCCATATCAGTTGTGAGCCCGGCGCGCACCACAACTCGCAGGACCGACAGGTCGGTTCGGTTCTCGGGGAACGTGTAGGCCGGAACCAGCCAGCCAAACTCGCGCAGCCGGGCCGACACGTCGAACACCGTGTAGTTGGTCACCTCTGGAGCGAGCGTGAACGCGAGAACCGGCAGCTCACTGCCATCCGTGAGCAGCCGGTAGGGCCCGAGCTTCGCGATCTCACTGGCGATGTGGCAGGCGATCCGGCTCGATGCGCGCTGGATGTGACCGTAGCCTTCCTTGCCGAGCGCCAGGAACATGAAGTACTGCGCCAGGACCTCGCTGCCCGGGCGCGAGAAATTGAGCGCGAAGGTCGGCATCGATCCGCCGAGGTAGTTGACATTGAAGACCAGGTCGCGCGGAAGGGCAGCCTCGTCGCGCCAGATCGCCCAGCCGACCCCCGGGTAGACGAGGCCGTACTTGTGGCCCGAGGCGTTGATCGAATGCACGCGCGGCAGCGCGAAGTCCCATACGAGGTCGGGCTTCGTGAACGGCGCCACGAACCCGCCCGAGGCGGCATCGACGTGGACGGGGACGTCCGGGCCGCCGCTCGCTGCCAGCTCATCGAGCGCCGCGCAGATCTCAGCGACCGGCTCGAAGCAGCCGTCAAACGTCGACCCGAGCACCGCCACCACGCCGATCGTGTTCTCATCACAGTGCTTCACGGCCTCCTCGGCCGTCAGATGGAAGCGATCGCCCTCCATCGGCACAAGCCGTGGTTCGACGTCCCAGTAGCGGCAGAACTTGTCCCAGCACACCTGCACGTTGATGCCCAGGACCAGGTTCGGGCGATCAGTCGGCTTGCCGGCAGCCTTCATCCGCGGCGCGCCAGAGCCACTTCAGCGCCAGCCCGCCGAGCATCGCCGCCTCGCTCGAGCCGGTCGTCGAGCAACCCGTCACGTCGCCGTCGCCGGAAGCGTGCCAGAGGTGGCCGATCATGTTCACGCACCGGCGCTCGAACTCCGCCGTCTGCGGGTACTCATCCTTGTCGATCATGTTCTTGTCCGCCGTCTCCGCCATCAGCTTGGCGGCGTCGGACGGCATCCATGTCGTCACGAACGTGGCCAGGTTCAGCCGCGCGCTGCCGTCCAGCAACAGCTCGTTCGTCATCAGGTCGTAGGCCACCTTGGTGCCGGTCCCGCGCTCGGGAAGCTCGTCCCGGGGAAGCCCTGAATCTCTTCCTCCTGAACCAGCGCGGCGTGCGATCGCCGTCGCCATTGCCGGACGTGTTTGGCCGGCCTCAGTGGTGGAACTCATTGAACTCTTCTCTCGTGGATGATCGAACTAGCGGGCTCCCGCGGCCCGCGCGGTCGGAGCCATCAGCGCGCCAATGATCCACAGGAACGGAAAGATGATCCCGACGCAGAACAGAAGGATGTGGCCCTTGCGAAGCGTTGCCAGACCGAGCGTGATCAGGATCACGACGTAGAGGACGGCGAACAGAAACCAGACGATGGTTGACACGGGGAGCCCTCTTGGGTTCACGCTGCCGTCGGCGAGCGAGTGCAGGCAAGTGTCAGTCGGCGTCCGTCCCCTCACAAGGTGGCGCGCACCCGGGCGCGGCGTGTGGGCATGTCCCGCGTCGGGAGCCGGCGACTTCAGGGCCACGGCCGTCACCCGATCCGGATGACGACCTGGCCCGGCGCGACCGTAGCGTTTCAGGCGATGCTCGTACGGGATGAGTCAGCGATTGGCTGAGGGAGGCGCTGCTCCGCCGGGGGACGCTCCGACCGGGACACCGAGCTCTGGGCGCCCGAGGATCCGACGCGCGACGCTCCTGACCGGGGTTCATCGTCCTGCTCGTGATCGCGGCCTTCGTGGGGGTCGTCGTGTCGCTGGCCGCGTGGTGCTTCGTCGAGCTCGTCTATCAGATCCAGCAGGAGCTCTATCACCACCTCCGAGGCGGTCGGCTACCACAACGGGCCGCCCGGGTGGTGGTCGCTGCCGATCCTCGCGATCGCGGCGTGATCGCCGCTCTGGCGATCCCCGGCTGCCCGGAAACGGCGGACACGTACCCGCCAAGGGCCTGAAGGTGGGGGGCCCCGACGCAGCCGATCGAGCTGCCGGGGATCATGCTGGCCGGCTTGGCCTCGATCGGCATGGGACCGTGATCGGCCCGGAGGCGCCGCTGATCGCCCTCGGGCCGGGCTCGGGATGGCGATCGTCAAGCTGGCCCGGCGGCAAGCGCCGTCGCAGCTGCTGCTCGTGGTCGGTGCAGCCGGAGCTTCGCGGCACTCTCGTTCGTGTTCTCCTCGCCGATCATCGCCGCGGTCATCCTCATCGAGGCGACCGGGCTGGGCAAGTCGCGGCTGCCCGATCGTCCTGATCCCCGGTCTGGTCGGCGCCGGAATCGGGTCCTGGTGTCGCTCGGGATGGGCTCCTTCACCGGGCTGAGCTCGAGCGCCTACGCACTTGGCCCGCTGCCGCTGCCGGCCTTTACCATCCGACCGCCGGCAACTTCGGCTGGACGATCGCTCTGGCCTCGCGGTCGCCGTCGTCGCCCATCTGATCCGAACGGGCGGCCTGTGGACCTCCGCGCTGGTGAAGCCACGCCCCTCGTGCTCGCTTCCGGTGTGCGGGCCTGGTGGTCGGGGGACTGGCGATCGCCTTCTCCGAGATCACCGGTAAGGGCGTCAACGAGGTGCTGTTCTCCGGCCAGGACGCCCTTCCCGGGCTGGTCTCCGGTGCCGGGACATGGTCAGTGGCGGCGCTGCTTGGCTGATCGTGTTCAAGGGCGCTTGCCTACTCGATCTCGCTTGGGAGCTTCCGGGGCGGCCCGACATTCCCGGCCATGTTCCTCGGCGCCGCCGGGGGCATCATGGCGTCCCATCTGCCCGGGTTTTCGATCACGGCGGCGGTGGCGGTTGGGATCGGCGCCGGAACGGTGGCGATCCTGCGCCTGCCGCTGTCGGCGATCGTGATCGCTTCGGTGCTGACCGCGAAGTCGGGTGTGGGAGCCCAACCGCTGCTGATCATCGGTGTCGTCGTCGCGTATCTGGTGACGCTGTGGCTGTCTGCGCTTCAGACCGAACAAGCAGGGGCGCCGGTCGCCGCCACTGAAGCAGCTGTCGTGCCGGCCGCGGCGCCATGATCCGCCGCTGACGATCTGCCGACGGCCCGCCAGTGGCGCGAACGGGCCCGATGTCACCCGCTTCGGGCGATGCGGTCAAGCGGATTGCCGCCTGTACTTGGTGACTCTGGCAACGACAAGGAGGCATGGCGTGGCACCCGGCACTTCGCACTCGACCAACGGTGCGCCACAGACGCACGTCGTGATCGTCGGCGGTGGCTTTGCCGGTCTCGGCTGCGCACGCGGTCTCGCCGGCGAGGACGGGGTGCGCGTCACCCTGATCGACCAGCACAACTACCACCAGTTCCAGCCGCTGCTGTACCAGGTCGCGACGTCGCAACTGGCGGCGACCGAGCATCGCGTCGTCGTTGCGCAAGGCGTTTCACGACTATCCCAACGTCGACGTGAAGCTGGGCGAGGTGACCGACGGTCGATCCTGCGGCACGCACTCGGTGCAGCACCCGCGAGGGAGAGACGATCAAGGGCGACGTCGCTCGTGCTCGCGGCAGGCGGCGCAGGCGAACTTCTTCAACACGCCGGCGCGGCGGAGCACGCATTCCCAATCTATTCGCTGACCGATGCCGAGCGGCTGCGGACGCGCATGCTGGCCCTGTTCGAGGACGCCGATCGCGACCCGACGCTGATCGATCGGGGGGCGCTGAACTTCGTGATCGTTGGCGCCGGGGCGACGGGCACGGAGCTGGCCGGCTCGATGGCCGACATGATCAATGACACGATGCCCGAGGAGTACCGCGACCTCGCGGTCAACCGGGCCAGGGTGCGGGTCGTCGATCTCGGTCAGGTGGTGCTGAACGGATTCTCGGACCGCGCCCACAAGTACGCGACAAGGTGCTGCAGGAGCGCGGCGTGAGGCTCGCCATGCGCACCGGGGTCAAGGAGGTGGCGGCAGATCACGTCCTGCTGTCGGACGGGACGATGATCCCGACCCGCTGCGTGGCCTGGGCCGGCGGTCTGATGGCGGCCGCGCCGGCCGCGGCGAGCGGTCTGCCGCAGGGACGCGGTGGGCGCATCAACGTCGGGCCGGATCTGACCGTGGAGGGGTTTCCCGGGGTCTACGTGGTCGGCGACATCGCGAATATCCCGGATCCCGATGGCCACGCCTACCCGCAGCTCGGATCGGTGGCGCAGCAGAGTGGAACCTTTGTCGCCGAGAGCATCCTGGCCGAGATCGCCGGCGACCCGCGGCAGACATTCCACTACAAGGACAAGGGGATCATGGCGATGATCGGGCGCGGCGCCGCGGTGGCGGAGGTCGGCAAGCATCGTCACGAGCTGCACGGCTCGATCGCGTTCGCGGCCTGGCTCGGCGTGCACGCCGCCTTGATGAGCGGCGTGCGTAATCGGATCGAGGCGTTCGTCGACTGGGGCTGGGACTACTTCTCCAACTCGCGCGGACCGCAGCTGCTCGACGGCGCCGCGGCGCGGCCCACATCGACTGGGGCGAGGCAGATGACGCCGAGGTGACGTCGAGCATCGCCGCGACGGCCTAGCGGGAGGCCGAGTCCGTGCTGACGCCCATTCGCTGCAGCAGATGATCGCCCACGCGTAGCGCGTTTGCCATCGCCGTCAGCGCCGGGTTGACCGCGCCGATGCTGGGGAAGATGCTCGTGTCGGCCACGTACAGGTTGTCGAGCTCGTGCGCCTTGCAGTTGACGTCGACCACGGACGCTTTCGGGTCGCTGCCAAAGCGGCAGGTTCCGGCCTGGTGGGCGACCCCGGCGACCGGGATCTCGTTCTTCAGATAGGCGTTGTGTGGCAGCAGGTGGTGGTGATGCATCCCGAGGTCTCCGAGCATCGATTTGAGCTGCTCGAACAGGCGGTCCTTCGGCTCGTCATTGGTCGCCTTGTAAGCGATCGTGATCGTGCCCTGATCGTCAACCGTTACCCGGTTCTCGGCGCGAGGAAGATCCTCGGTGGACAGCCAGAAATCCACTGCGTGCTTGGCCACGTCTTCCAGCGACCAGTTCGGTGCGAACCTCGTCTCGCCCGGTTTCTCGCCATGGAACATCGGTGCCTGTGACTTGCCGACCATCTGGATGTTGCCGAGCGGAAAGTCGAACTCAGGACCGCCGAGATAGAAGTCGTTGAGCCCGAGCGTCTTTTGGAAGACGGTCGGGTTTTCGTCCATCGAGAGCGCCAGCACCGCCTGGCTGTTGTGGAACATGTAGTTGCGTCCCACCTGGTCTGAGCCGTTGGCCAGCCCGCCTGGGTGCCGATCGTTGGCCGACATCAGCAGCAGGCGCGCGGAGTTCGCCGCACCGCAGCAGACCACGACGAGGTCCGCGGTCAGCTGCTCCTGCGTGCCGGCGTGATTGACGACCACGCTCTTGACCGCGGTGCCCGCTGAGTCCGTCTCCAGGCGCACCGCCTCGGTATTGATCAGCAGCTCGACGTTGTCGTGCTCGAGCGCGGGTCGCACCCCGAGCACCTCCGCGTCTGACTTGGCGTGCACGACACACGGGAAGCCGTCGCAGTTGGCGCACCGCATGCAGGCGCTGTAGGGCATGTTTCGCTCGTTCAGCATCACCCCGCACGGAGCGTGGAACGGGTGGTGTCCGAGAGCCGCGAGGTCGTCGGCGAGCTTCTGGATCCGTGGCTCGTGCGAGACGGCGGGGAAGGGGTAGGGCCCGCTCGCGGGCGGCTCGGTCGGATCCTCGCCGCGAGCCCCGTGCACGCAGTACAGCTGCTCGGCCAGCGTGTAGTAGGGCTCCAGTTCGTCGTAACCGATCGGCCAGGCCGGGGAGAGCCCGTCGCGGTGTTGCAGCTCGCCGAAGTCCTCCGCGCGCAACCGGTAAAGCGCCGCCCCGTAGAGCTTGGTCGCGCCGCCGACGCAGTAGTGGATCTGGGGCTGGAACTCCTCGCCGTTCGGGTAGCGCCACGTGTCCGCCGAGACATAGCGGTTGTTGACGAAGACCTCCTCGGCCGAGATGTTCTCGGGCTCGCGGGGGAGCCAATCGCCGCGTTCGAGCAGCAGGATCCGTTTGCCCGAGGGCGCGAGATGACGAGCCAACGTACCACCGCCGGCGCCGGTTCCGATGATGATCACGTCGTAATGACTCACGTCCCGGCCTCATACCTCCTCGGTGGTATCGCTTTGGTGACCGCCGCAGAATCCGGCGACCCGAATCCCTCCAGCGCCATCAGCTCGGCGAGGATGATCCGCGCGGCCGCCTCGATCAGCGCCAGATGTGAGAACGCCTGCGGGAAGTTGCCCAGGTGGCGATCGGTCGCGGCATCGAACTCCTCGGCGTAGAGTCCGAGCGGCGAGGCGACCCGGAGCAGGCGTTCCATCAGATCGTGTGCCCGCTGGCTTTCACCGACGATCGAGAGCGCCGATACCAGCCAGAAGGAGCAGATCAGGAACGTCCCCTCCTTGCCCGACAGACCGTCGTCGGTCTCATCGGTCCGGTAGCGCAGGACGTAGCCGTTCTCGGTCAGGTCGTCGGCTATCGCCAGAACTGATTTGTGCATCCGCTCGTCATTGCCCGGAAGGAACCCGAAGCTGGCGGCGAGCAGCGTCGAGGCGTCGAGTGCCTCGCTGCCGTAGTGCTGGCGCAGCACGCCGTCGATCAGCCCGTGGGCGAGGATGTCGGCGTGAATCTCCTCCGCGGTCGTCTGCCACTTGGCCTGCAGCTCCGGTCATCGCGGATCGCGGCGAGACTCGCGGCGCGGTCCATCGCGACCCAGCACATCAGCTTCGAGGAGACGTAGTGCTGCGGTTTGCCGCGCGCCTCCCAGATGCCCTGGTCGGGCTGGCGCCACACCTTGGTAGCGCATTCCGCCTGCGCCTGCACGATCGGCCACAGGCGCCGGGGTAGACGCTGGCTGTGCGTGCAGTGCTTGAGGATCGAGTCGAGCACCGCGCCGTACACGTCATTCTGGCGCTGGTCATAGGCACCGTTGCCGATCCGAACCGGATGGGCACCGGAATAGCCCGAGAGATCCTCGCGGAAGGTCTCGGTCAGGTCACGGCGACCGTCGATCCCGTACATGATCTGCAGGCCGCCGTCGCTGTTGGGCTCCAGGTCGGCGACGAACTGCATGAACTCGTCCGCCTCCCAGTCGAGCCCCAGCAGATGCAAGGCCTGAAGCGTGAACGTCGAGTCGCGCATCCAGGTGTAGCGGTAGTCCCAGTTGCGCTCGCCGCCGGGGGTCTCGGGAAGGGAGGTGGTCAGCGCCGCAACCGTCGCTCCGGTCGGCATGTAGGTCAGACCCTTGATCGTCAGCGCCGAGCGCTGGATCGCCTCGCGCCAGCGGTGGTCGGCGAACGGTCGCGCCCGGTTGAGCCAGCGACGCCAGAAGCCGACGGTGGCGTCGAGCCGCCGATCGGCGTCGTCGACGTCGCTCGCGACGGCGAGCCCCTCTCCCCACCCGAGCGCCGCGTAGACCCGCTCGCCAGGTCGGACGGTGTGCCTGCCGCGCACCCGATTGGCCTCGATCCCGAGCTCGAGGTCGGTCTGCAGCCGGATCGTCTGGCCGGCGCCGGTCGCGTCGGCGGTGTGGCGACCGCCGTCGACGAGCGTCCACTCCGCCGGCACGCGACCGTAGTCAAACGCCGGCTCACAGATCAGCTCCACCTCGACTTCCCCTCAAGACACCTCACCGTCCGCACGAGCATGTGGTCGGCGTCATCGTCAGCGGGCGGCCGGGTGTGTGGCGTCACCTCGTCCTCGTGCGTGGTCGGACCGAGCGTCAGCGCATCGCGGACCTCGAGCCACCCGCTCGGCGTCTTCCACGTCGTGACCATCACGTTGGTGCCCGGCACGTAGTGGCGGTCCGACGGGACGGTGACGCCGAACGGACCGAGGCGGAACAGTCCCGCCTCGCGGTCGAGCAGGGAGCCGAACACGCTCGGCGCATCAAAGCGCGGCACGCAGAGCCAGTCGATTGACCCATCCGGGGCGAGCAGCGCGCCGGTGTGGCAATCCGACAGGAACGCGTAATTGGCAATCGGCGGGAACGGAGATGGCGCCGCCGCGCTCTGGGCGGGGCGGTCTGCGGCGCCCTTTGACGACGCGCCGTCGGTGCCGGTCGCCGTGCGGGGCCGCTTGCTCTTCTTCGGGGCGGCGGGGGTCATGACGCCACCCACGGTCCGTGCCAGCGGCCGATTCCGGCGAGCAGGCGCTCGGCCTCGGGAGGACCCCACGATCCCTGTTTGTAGGGGTGCACGGGAGGTGGCTCCTCGAGCAGCGGCGCCATGATCCGCCAGCACTCTTCGACGCTGTCCTGACGGGTGAACGGACTGCTGTCGCCCTCCATCGCGGCATGCAGCAGGACCTCGTACGGCGTCGGGCCCTCGCCTCCCTCCTCGGCGAACTCCATGTCGAGCGTGATCGCCTGCGGTCCTCCCTTATCGGCTCGGTGGGCGTCGATCTCCAATCTGACGCCGGTTGTTGGGTCGAGCTTGACTACGAGCTGACCGTTGGCCGGCGCACGGCTTGTGGACGACATGAACCGCAGGCGGGGCGGCCGGCGGAACACGAGCCGGAGCTCGGTCTGGGTCACCGGCAGCCGCTTGCCGGTGCGGATGAAGAACGGCACGCCCGCCCACCGCCAGTTGTCGATCTCAAGGCGCAGCGCCGCATAGGTCTCGGTCGTCGACCCCGGGGCGACGCCGTCGATGTCGAGGTAGCCGTCGTATTGCCCACGGACGTAGTGCGCCGGATCGGCGTCGGCCATCGAGCGAAAGACGGCGAACTTGGCGTCCTTAAGGGTGCTTGCCTCCGCTCCGGCCGGGGCCTCCATCGCGGCCATCGCCACCACCTGCATCAGGTGGTTGACGACCACGTCCTGCAGTGCACCGACGCGGTCGTAGAAGTGGCCCCGGTCCTCGACCCCGAAGTCCTCGGCCATCGTGATCTGCACGCCCGCGACGTGCTGGCGGTTCCAGACGGGCTCGAGCATCGAGTTCGCGAACCGCAGATAGAGGAGCTCCTCGAGGCCCATCTTTCCGAGGTAGTGATCGATCCGGTAGAGCTGGGATTCGTCGATGTACTGGTGAATGTCCGCCGCGAGCGCTCTGGCGGAGGCCAGGTCGTGCCCGAATGGCTTCTCGACCACGACCCGTGCGCTTTGGTCAGGCCGGCCTCGCACAGGCGCTTGATCACGGTCGCGAACAGAAACGGCGGGATCTCCAGGTAGAAGACCGGGCGCTGGGTGGAGCCGATTGCGTCGGCGACGCGCTGGTAGGTGGCGGCGTCGCCGAAGTCGCCCTGGACGTACGAGAGCCGCGCGGCGAAACGATTGAAGATCTCGTCGTCGACCGGCTCTCCGGTGCCCTCAATGCATTCGCGCGCGTGGTCACGAAGGCGATCGACGGACCAATCATCCACGGACACGCCCAGCACCGGGCAGTTGAGCAGCCCGCGCCGCTCGAGCCGGTAGAGCGAGCGGAAGGTCATCACCTTCGCGAGATCGCCGGTGATGCCAAAGGCCACGAAAACGTCGGCGGCCTGGGGCGCGACCGCCCCCTGGGTGCTGCCGCCTGTCTGAGGGTCCGTGACGACTGCCATGGTGATCTCCTCGCTACCGAGTGTGGAGCGCTGTTGTAGTGGTCGGGTGCTGCGCCGTTCACGGTAGGAGTCGGCGTCGAGGCGGGCATCACCCCGATCGGGTGAAGCGGCACGGCTGCAGACGCTGGACGATTGCGACGTGTCGCCGGACGGAGTCACGAGATGACTAACGACCTCGCACGTTGGCAGTTCGCGACCACGAGCATCTACCACTTCCTGTTCGTGCCGGTGACGATCGGCTTGGCGTTTCTGGTCGCGGTGCTGCAGACAGTGTGGTACCGGACGGATAACCCGGAGTACAAGCGGATGACGCGGTTCTTCGGGACGTTGCTGTTGATCAACGTGGCGGTCGGCGTGGTCACGGGTCTGGTCCAGGAGTTTGAGTTTGGGATGAACTGGTCCGTCTACTCGCGGTTCGTGGGAGGCGTGTTCGGGGCGCCGTTGGCGTTGGAGGGGCTGGCGGCGTTTTTCTTGGAGTCGACGTTTTTGGGGTTGTGGCTGTTTGGCTGGGGCCGGTTGCCCAAGCGGGTGCACCTGGCGTGCATCTGGGCGGTGGCGATCGGGGCAATGCTGTCGGCGATGTTCATCCTGATCGCCAACTCGTGGATGCAGCACCCGGTCGGTTACAAGATCTCGGACGGCCACGCGGTGCTGACAAATGTGTGGGCGCTGTTCGTCAACCCGACGTTCGTCTGGGGCTACGCGCACGTGATCCTCGCGTCGCTGGTCACCGGCTGTCTGGTGATGCTCGCGGTCTCGGCCTGGTACCTGCGCAAGGGGCAGCACGTCGAGTCGTTTCATCGCACCGCGAAAGTGGCGCTGATCGTGCTGATCCCGACGATCGTGATCCAGCTGTCGGTCGGCAACCAGCTCGGCGTGATCGAGGCGCACTACCAGCCGGCGAAGATCGCTGCCGCCGAGGCGCAGTGGAACAGCTGCAAGCCGTGCTCGTTCTCGGTGGCGCAGATCGGCGGATATAGCAGCAGCAGCGAGACGCCGAACAAGATCCTTCAGATCCCGCATTTGCTCTCGATCCTGGCGACGGGCACATTCAGCGGTCCAGTCACGGGCCTGAACCAGATCCAGGCCCACGATGTGAAGAAGTACGGGCCTGGGGACTACATCCCGAATGTCGCGATCCAATACTGGTCGATGCGGGTGATGGCGGGCCTGGGGTCGTTGGTGCTGCTGTTTGCGTTGTGGGGCGGGTGGTTGCTGCACACGGACAAGCTGCGCAGCTCCAGGCTGTTTTTGTGGCTGTCGATCTGGGTGGTCGTGACGCCGTTTTTGATGAACACCGCCGGCTGGTTGCTGACCGAGAGCGGCCGCCAGCCGTGGATCGTCCAGGGGCTGCAGAAGACCGTCAACGCGAATTCTCCGTCGGTCAGCGCGACCGAGATCTGGATCAGCCTGATCGCGTTCGTGCTCGCGTACATCGTGCTCGGCGCCGCTGACCTGATGCTGATGCTGCGCTATTCGCGCCACGGCCTCGCCCAGGCTGACGCCGAGGCGGCGCAGCCAGACGGGCCGGCCGAGTCCATCCCCGCGCTCACCTACTGACCTAATGCAGCTTCACACGATCTGGTTTGTCATCATCGCCGTCCTGTGGGTGGGGTTCTTCGTGCTCGAGGGGTTCGACTTCGGGGTCGGCGCCCTGCACTCGTTCCTCGGGCGCAGCGAAGACGAGCGGCGCGTCGCAATCAACACGATCGGCCCGTGGTGGGACGGCAACGAGGTGTGGCTGGTCGTCGCCGGCGCCGGAATGTTCGCGGCCTTCCCCGGCTGGTACGCAACGATGTTCTCGGCGCTCTACCTCGCGCTGGTGCTGGTGCTGCTGGGACTGTTCGGGCGCGGAGTGTCGTTTGAGTACCGCGGCAAGCGCGAGAGTCGGCGCTGGCGTGCGGGTTGGTCGTGGGCGCTGACGGCCGGGAGCGTCCTGATCCCGCTGCTGATCGGGGTCGGCCTCGGCGACCTGCTTACCGGACTGCCGATCAACCAACAACACAACTTCACCGGCAACTTCTTTGACCTATTGACCGGCTACGGGCTGATGACCGGCGTGACCCTGCTGGTCCTGTGCCTGCTGCACGGCGCCACATTCCTCTCACTGCGGACAACCGGCGAGCTCAGAGAACGGGCGCGCGGCGCCGCCCGCACGATCGGGCTGTTGGCGATCGTCGTCAACCTCGCGTGGGTGATCTGGACGCTGGTCGTGATCGGCGGCGGCACGGTGCCCGAGCCGACCCAGATCTTCGGGATGATCGCGGTGATCGGCGCTGCGCTGCTGTCGAGCAGCGGGAACGACGGCTGGGCGTTCCTCGCCTCCGGGTTCGGAATCGCCGCCGCGATCGGCCAGATGTTCATCTCGCTGTATCCCAACGTGATGGTCTCGAGCACCAACGCCGCGTACAACCTGACCATCAACAACGCGTCGTCGGATCACTACTCGCTGGTCGTGATGACGGTCGCCGCGGTGCTGTTCTTCCCGCTGATCCTGCTCTACCAGGGCTGGTCCTTCTACGTGTTCCGCGGCCGCCTGCAGGCCCCGCCGGCAGCGGCCGATCATGCCGCGGCCGAGCCAGCCTCGCCGACGTCCTGAGCCTGGAGCGCAGGTCAACGACCTGGCGCGGGTCAGCGAGGTGGGGCGGGTCAGCGAGCTGGCGCCGGTCAGCGAGCCCGGGTGCGGTCGTCGACCGCTGCGACGGCGCCCACGTACGCGGCATGGGTGCCGAACGCTGTTGCGATCACGCTCGGCGGCCAACGCCAGGGCGGAGGCGTCCGGCCAAGCAGCGGGAACAAGCTCAGCGTTGCGGTCATCAGGGTCGCGCCGAAGGCGGCGCTGGCCCACGGCTCCCCGATCTTCCTGCGGAGCAGGCCGTGCCAGATTCCGAACACCGAGCCGTAGCTCCAGCGCAGCGCCAGCCCGAGCTCGTTCTCCTGGCGATCGCTGACTGCCGGGAGGTGCATGATGTTCGCGACGATCTCACCCGGCACGAGGCTGTCGTCGTAGTCGAGTGGCTCGTGCACCGTTGGACGTAGGCGGCGCTCGGTGGCGTACGCGAGCGTCATCGTCGCTGTCCCGGCTGCTCCGGCGAGGACGCTGCGGATCGGCCACGGCAGCTGCATCTCGTTGAATTCTCGTCACTTTCGCCTGGTTGGCATCACCCTAATTGGATGAATCCCAGCCTCGCCACCGGTCGCCACCACGAAGTGTCGAACGAGGGCGAGTAGGTCCACGGTGATCGCCGGGCGCGCCTCGGGGACCGGCGCGGATCGCCGGGTAGGGGGCGCGGATCGCCGGATAGGCGGCGCGCGGACATTTCCCAGCGACCCGGCGTCCCCGCGGGACGGCTCGCTCTACTGGTTTCACCTGCTGGAACGAACAGAGCACGGACCCTCGAGAACGCGACCGCTCGCTGGGAAATGTCCGCTTTCGCTGCCTAGATGGGCAGGCAATCAACCATCTAGCCAGATAGCCCGGTGATCCCCTGGCCGATCAGCAGCACGGCGAACACGAGCAGCAGGACGGACATGACGGTGGCGTTGTTGTCGGCCAGCCACGTGCGCCACCCCGTCAGGATCTCGATCGCGCGCTGGCCCATCACGACGTATACCGCGAGCGGACCGACGATCGTTGCGCTCGCGAGCAGCACGTAGATGACGATCGTGCTCGCCTCCTGTCCGGTGGAAAGCCCGGCTTGAGCGATCGACAGGCCGGCGGCGAGTGACATGGCGAGGTTCTTGGGGTTGACCGCCGATAGGGCGGCGCCGATGGCGAACGACCTCGCGGGCGTGAAGCGGTCAACCGACGAGAGCCATTTCGGCATCGTCGCCTGCTGGCCCGGTTTCGGACGAGACCGCCACTGGCGAGACGCGGCGAACAGCAGCAGCAGCCCGAGCAGTAGTTTGACGACGCTGACGGTCTTGGTCGGTCCGCTGCTTGAGGCGAAGTCACTGCCACCGGCGAGCGCGACCGCAATCACGCAGATCACCGCCAAGCCGAGCACGAAGCCGCCGGCGAACGACGTCCCGTTCGCCTTGGCCTTCGGTGTGACGAGCATCAGGATGATCGCGATGATCGGCACGACGCTGATCGCCGCGCCGAGTGCGTATGGGAGGATCTCGCCGATCGCCTTACCCATGCGAGCTCGACGCTAGAGGCTGAGCCGCCTCCAGCGTCATCCGGATGGGACGAGACGCGGATTCGGAAGACTTTGCGCCAGGTCATCGCCGTCAGCCTGCGCCGGTCTCGCGCAGCCACATTTGCGCGTAGCGACCGTCCAAGGCGAGCAGCTGATCGTGGGTGCCACGCTCGACCGCTCGGCCACCGTCCAGCACCACGACTTCGTCGACTGCCTGCAGTCCCGCCAGCCGATGGGTGATCAACAGCGTCGCCTGGGATGCCGTGGTGTCGAGCAGGTCGGCGACCAGCGCATCAGCGGATTGAGTGTCCAGGTGCTCGCCGGGCTCGTCGATCACGAGCACGGGAAAGTCCGCGAGCAACGCACGGGCGAGCGCGAGCCGTTGGCGCTGGCCGCCGGAGATCTCGGCGCCGTGCGCGCCGACCCGCGTGCTCAGCCCGGCCGGCAGCCCCTCGGTCCAGTCCAGCAGCCGGGCGCGCTCGAGAGCGTGGTTCAGCTCCGCTGTGGTCGCCGCCCGCCGCGCGAGGCGAAGGTTCTCCTCAAGCGTCGTGTCGAAGATGTGCGCGTCCTGGGAGACGAGACCGATCACGGTCCGGTAGTCATCGCCGCACAGGTGAGTGATCGGCGTCCCGTCGAGCGTGACCGACCCGCCCTGGTAGGGGAGGAACCGCAGCAGCACATCGGCGAGCGTCGACTTGCCTGCGCCACTGCGACCAACCACCGCGAGGCTCCTGCCGGAGCAGAGATCCAGGTCGAGGCCGTCCAGCACCCAAGGACCACGGCTGTCGTACCTGGTCCGAAGGCCCCGCACGCGGACGACATGCGGCGCCGACACCGACGGGACTGGCAGCGGGTGGTCGGGCTCGATCACCGGCGCGGGGGCGTCGACCAGCTCGAGCGTGCGGGCGGCCGAGCGGCGAACGCGCTGCAGAGTCTGTGTCGCCGTCGGCAGGTCAGTGACCAGCTCGAAGGCGGCGAGCGGGATCAGGACGATCACCGCCAGGAGCACGCCATCGAGCATGCCGCCGCGCACGGCGGCGATCCCCACCAGCAGCGCGCCCCACATCGCGAGCCCACACAGCAGGGTTGCGAATCCCTGACCCGCGCCCGCCGTCCGCGCGCTACTGGAAACCATGCGTCCGAGCTCCGCGTCGGCCGTGGCGATCCGTCGGCGCTGCGCGCCGAGCGCACCGTAAGCGGTGAGTTCGGGAGCGCCCTGGAGCAGGTCGACGACGGCTTCGGTCAGCTGTGCGCGTGCCGTCGCCTGCTGCGCCTCGGAGCGCCGGGCGAGCCGGCCTGTGAGCCACGTGAGCCCGATGGCGGCGAGCAGCAGTGTGGCGAGCAGGATCAAGCCGGCCGCCGGCAGGATCCACCAGACCAGCACCACCGTGCCGCCGCCGACCACGAGCGCGATCAGGAACGGCGGAATCACCCTCAGGATCAGATCCTGCAAGGAGTCGATGTCATGGACTATGCGCGCGAGCAGATCGCCGCTACGGAACGCCGGCAGGCCGGCCGGTGCGAGCGCCTCGAGTCGTTCATAGGAGCTCATCCGAAGATCGGCCAGGGCTCGGAACGCCACGTCGTGACCAACGAGCCGCTGCCCGTATCGGAATAGGCCGCGCGAGAGGCCGAAGAACTGAACCGCGACGATCGCGATCGCGAGCGCGGACTCCGCCGGGCGCTCCGAAGCGCGGGAGATCAGCCACGCCGACGTGGCGATCAGGCCGATTCCGGCGCCGATTGCCCCGGCGCCCAACAGGCTCGCGAGCGCCAGTCTCCCGGCGGCCGGGTGCGCCAGCGCGAGCGTGGCCGCGATCGGTGCCTCCGGGCGGGCGTGATCGTCAGCGCGCGTGGGATCGGACGCCGTCAGGCTCACGCGGGCACCATCAATTCACCGAGCGCCAGCACCCGGTCGGCGAGCGTTACCAGCGCCGGCCGGTGCGCGACGACGACCGCGGTGCGGCCCTGAACGAGCCGCTTCAGCGCCGCCAGCACCTCGTCCTCGGTGGCGCCATCGAGGTTCGCGGTCGGCTCATCGAGCAGCAGCAAGGGCGCGTCACGGAGAAACGCGCGCGCGAGCGCGACGCGCTGGCGTTCGCCGACCGAGAGGCCGGCGCCGCGGTCGCCGAGCATCGTCTCCAGACCCGCCGGCTTGAGGGCAACGACCTCGCTCAGACCGGCGGCCGCGACCGCCTCGGAGATCTGCGCGCCGGTCGCGTCGGGGCGTCCGAGGGCGATGTTGTCGGCGATCGAGGAGGCAAACAGATGTGGACGCTGCGGCATCCAGGAGACCTGTGCCCGCCAGGCGTCCGGGTCCAGGTCGGCCAGCTCGACGCCGCCGACCCGCACCGATCCGCTCTGTGCAGTCACGAAGCCGAGCAGCACGCCGAGCAGCGTCGACTTGCCGCACCCGCTGGGTCCGGTGATCGCGAGCACCTCGCCGGGATTGATCGCGAGCGAAATCCGATCGAGCGCCGGCTGTGGTCGTCCCGGATACTCGACGTGCAGCTCATCGACGATGATCGCGGCGACCGCCGGGTCGGGAACGTCAGTGTTGTGACCGCGCACCGGCAACGGCGTTTCGAGCACCGCGAACGCCTGCCTGGCGGCGCTCATGCCCTCAGCACTGGCGTGGTAGTTGGCACCGAGCAGCCGCAGCGGCAGGAACGCCTCGGGAGCGAGCACCAGCACCATCAGCGCGGTGCGAAACCCGAGATCACCATTCATCAACCGCAGACCGATCTCCACGGCGACCAGCGCCACCGAGAGCGTCGCCAGCAATTCGAGGATCAGCGAGGAGAGAAACGTGACCCGCAGCGTCGACATCGCGGTGGTGCGGTAACGGTCACTGACGTCGCCGATCGCTGCGATCTGCGCCTTCGCGCGGCCGAACACCTTCAGGGTCGGAAGCCCGGCGACGACATCGAGAAAGTGCCCGGCCAGCTGCTGCAGCGTTCGCGTCTGACGCTCCATCTGCTCCCGCGTCGACGCGCCGACGAGCGCCATGAACAGCGGGATCAGCGGCAGCGTGACGGCGATGATCAGCGCCGAGATCCAGTCCTGCACCGCGATCGCCATCAGGACCGCCACCGGGACGATCGCCGCCAGGTAAAGCTGTGGGAGGTAGAGGGAGAAGTAGCCGTCGAGCGCATCGATCCCGCGGGTCGCGAGCACGGCGATCTCACCGGTTCGTTGCTCGCCCAGGCGGCCCGGTCCAAGGTCGCCGACGTGTGCCAGCAATGCCTCGCGCAGCTGGGACTTGGCGAGTGCCGAGGAACGATCGGCAAGCAGTTCGCGCCCCCAGGCGAGCGCCGCGCGCGCGAACACCACGAACAGCAGGAGCTCGATCGGCAGGCTCAGCGCCGCAACACTCTCACCGTGCTGGAAGGCGGCGGTGATCAGGTCGGCGAGCAGCCACGCCTGCGCGATGATCAGCAGCGCGCTGACCACACCGAGGAGGATCAGCGCCACCAGAAACGGGCGGGTCGCGCGCGCGTACCTCAGCAGACGCGGGTCGACGACCCGGCTCACCAGTTGATGATCCCGCGTCCGATCAGGAGGATTCCGACAGCGGTGGCGGCGATCAGCGCCACCCTGCCACCGTCTCGGCTCAGAAAATCATTGAAGCGCGCCACCGTGGCCTCGGTCCACTCGGGCTTGGTCGCGTAGCCGATCAGGGGCAGCTCGAGCAGCATCAGCATCACGAGGTTGAAGCCGATCACCGAGAGCACGGTCGCCGGAGTGCTGAGGTTCTGTTTGTTGAGCAGCTCCATGCCCGCGATGTAGGACGCCCCTGGGAAGCTCAGCAGCACCCCGACCAGAAAGGTGTCTCGGGCAGAGCCCTTGCTCAGCTGGCGCTTCCAGCGCGGCGGCGGCTTGTTTTTCGCCGCTTCGCGCTTGCGTGCGCTGCGGGCGCGCCGTCGCTTGTCCCGGCCGGTGCCGACGACGAACGCGACGAACAGGATGAACGCGCCGAACACCAAGTTGAGGACCGGGTTCACGCTGTGCTTCGCGGTGCTGGATGTCGGTGCGCCGACCGCGAAAACCAACAGCATGCCGCAGGTGATGCTGGTCACCAGCGCTCCGGCCAGGTAGCCGCTCAGCAGCCGCTTCGGGCTCAGCAGGCTCAGCATCACTGTTGTCGCGGCCAGCAGCGTGGGGTTCAGCGCAGCGGTCAGTGAGAGGGTGAAAACGCGTCCCACGATGCAACTGTCCGCGACCCCGAGCGCCTTCACATCATCCGATTGAGATGAGCCGAGCATCTCGAACTACTGTGGTGCGGGCGCGAGCGAGCAGGAGTGCGCGCCATATTGCGTGTGGTCGCGGCCTACCAGAAGATGAAGGAGGATGAGGCCGACTATTCGCCTGCCGGTGATCGTCGTGGCGCTCGTGCTCGGCGGCGCGGCCAGCGCGCTGAGCGGCTGCGGGTCCGGCGCCGCGAGCGGCGCAGCGTCGAGCGCTGCGAAGCAGGCGAAGGCAGCGATCTCGAGCGCGACGAACGCGGCCGCCACCAACTCCTCCTCGTCCACTGGCAGCGTCACTTCCAAGACGGTGACCGAGACAGCGACCAAGACGGCGACCCAGCCGGCTTCGACGACGTCGATCACCAAGTCCAACTCGGTCAGTGTGCAGGCGACCCATACGACCGTTGCGCAGAGCGGCTCCTCGGGCGGCGGGCTGCCCTGGTGGGGCTGGGTCCTGATCGGCGTCGCGGTGGTCGGCTTGGCGGTGGCGATCTTTGCCGCCGGCCGGCGCCGAGGTCGTCCGCAAGGCCCTCCGCCCGCCGAGCGTCCTCCGCCCGTCGAGCGGCCTCCGCCCGTCTAGCTCAGAGGCCCGTCTCGGCGACGAGCTTTCCGGAGCGGACCGCCTTGGTCAGTCGCTTGTAGTCGAGCTCGTTCTGCTCGGCGTAGGCCTTCGAGAACTCCACGATCGCGCGGTCGAAGGTCGGCCCGTTGCCGAGGTAGGCGGCGATCCCGATCCGGTCCCCGCTGCGAGCGTGGGCGCGGGCCAGGGTCCAGCCACAGAGCTTGCCGTACAGCGCCATCCCCTTCGGGACCATCTGCTCGATCTCAGCCGAGCCCTTCCAGTCGCGAAGCTGGCGTACGTAGAAGTCGCGCGCCTTGCCATCGAGGCCGTTGGGGTTGTGCAGCCAGCCGAGGAAGATGTCACTGCTGGCCTGCATCAACCGCTGCCCGACGACCACGCGCTCGCCGTGGTTCTTGAACTCACTCGGTCCGAGATGCGCTTCGAACACGGACGCCTCGGCCTCCTTCATCTGCAAGAACAGCGGATCCTGCTGATCGCGACCGAGCATTAGCGCGATCCAGGCGCGCGTCCCGACGCTGCCGACGCCGACTACCTTGCGAGCGACATCGACGAGCTCGAACTCCTCGAGGAGAACCCGCCGGTCAAACTCGAGCGTGTTGCGATAGCCGCGCAGCAGCTCACGCAGCGCCTCGTACATCTCCTCGCGCTGGTCTTCCTCGGCGAGGTCCGCGAGCCGCACGATCAGCGGTGGATCGTCGACGATCTGAACGTGACCGTCGACCACATGCGTGAGCTTGGCGAACGCCGACATGCTGTCACGAGTGCGGGCCTTCGCGAGCGTCTTCTCGGTTCGCTTGGCCATCTCCGGTTTCACCTGCGAGCCGAGGTCCTGGATCGCGGTAGCGACATCCATGTGCGCGTACCAGACGTCGAGGTTGCCCTGGGCCGCGAATTCCCGTATCGCGGTGCGGTAGCCCTCCACGGTTGCGAGCACGATCCGTTCCTGATCCTTGACCGCATAGTCGTTGTTGATCGCCGCGATCAGCATGCTCGCCGCCAGCCGCTTGACATCCCATTCCCAGGGACCGGGAAGCGTCTCGTCGAAGTCATTGAGATCGAATACGAGCTGGCGCTCCGGGGACGCGAAGACGCCGAAGTTGGACAGGTGGGCGTCGCCGCAGCACTGGACCGTGAACCCAGAGCGCGGCGTGGCCGCCAGATCGCCCGCCATGATCATCGCCGCCCCGCGATAGAACGTGAACGGCGAGACGAGCATCCGGCCGTAGCGGATCGGCACCAGCTCGGGGACACGTGTCTTCGCCTGGCGCTCCAGCACCTTGAGCGGATCGGGCCGGTCCGGCGACGGTACATAGGTCGCGTGGCTTGCGCGTGGCACTTCAGCACGCGCTGCTTTGCCGCGCGCCACCCGCTCGTCGACTGACAGATGTGGCACGGCTGGCCCCGACGACGATCTCGCGTCCTCCTCCTTGCCGTTGGTCTCAGTCGCCGTCGTCACAGTTGCCATCGTCTTGCCTTCCTCAGCCGGATTGCGGTGATGGCGATGCTCGCATAACGATTCCCGCCCGACGATGGTGTGAGCACCACTCTCGCGCGAGTGGACTCTCTCGCCGTCCGACGTTCTGTCCGACGCTCACCCAGATCGGGTGACGCGCCGCGACCGACCAACGACGAGCATCACGCTTGGTCCGATGCGCAGCGCTTGAGCACGACTGCGCGTGTTATGAGAATCGATCTCGATACCCAGTCACCTGCGTCGACGGCGCCTTCGGCGACGTAACGGATCTCGTTATCGACCCGAACTCACGGCGCCTGACCCATATCGTGGTCGCCCCGCATGACGGCCATGAGAACGTGCGTCTCGTCTCGACCCCGGGCGCTCAGTCCGATCAGGACTCAGAGGGAGTCTCGCTGGACCTCACGGTCGCCGAGATCAGCGCCCACGAGCCGATCCAGGAATCCGCCTACCTGGGGCCTGGCGAACTGGTGGGCGGGGGCTCCGACTGGGACGTCGGAGTCCAGGAGATGTACGCGCTACCCGATGCCGGCAGCCTCGGCCCGGAGATGCTCGGCGCGGGGATGGCGATGGAGTATGACCAGCACGTCGCCGTCACCTATCACCGGGTTCCCAAGGGCTGTGTCGAGCTCCGCCGCGCGAGCCCAGTGACCTCGGCGGACGGTCATCACCTGGGTCACGTCGTCGGCTTTGTGATTGACGACCAAGAGCAGATCGAGCAGATGGTGCTCGAGCACGGCCATCTCTGGGGCAAGCGGATGGTCGCGATCCCGGGCCGGGCGATCCAGCGCCTCGAGACCGACGCCGTGACGCTGAGTCTGACCAGCGACGAGGTCGGAGATGAAATCGGTCCCCGCTCATCGGTGGTGGAGCTGAGCTTTACGCTGACCGCCCGCTCAGAGGGTGGTCCCCGGCCGGGCGTCAGGATCCGGACTTCGGTGCTCGGGCATTTGCGCTCGACGGCCTCGGCGAACGCGCGCGCCGGAGCTACCGGGTCCAACCGGCGCTGCGCGCCCCACGCCCTGAGCGTTCCCCAGTGGATCGGGACGGCGATCCGCGGCCGGATCCGGGCCACGGCCTCGGCCGCGCGAACCGGGTCCAGGTGCCCGGCGGGAACCCGTGCCCCCCAGCCCCAGATCGGCAGCAGGGCCACGTCCACCCGTCCCGCGAGCGCCGACATTCCGGAGAACAGATCCGTGTCGCCCGCGAAATAGATGTTCGGCGGTCCGTGAAGCAGATAGCCCAGCGCGATCGCCGCGGGGGAGAGAGGATCACGTCGGCCATCGTGCGACGCGTGTACGGCCTCGACGACGACTTCACCGACCGTAAAGCGGCCGCCCTCGTCGAGCTCGATCACCTGATGTGCGCCGGCCCGCCGCGCCGACGATCCGCAGCCGCGCGGCACGATCACCGGGCGCTCGCCGGCGAGCAGGCGCAGCGAGCGGTGGTCGAGATGGTCACGGTGCGCGTGAGAGATCAGGATCGCATCGAGCTGCCCGAGCTGAGTGATCGCCGGGACGGCACCTGCCGGCGGACGTGCAAGATGTCGCCGCGCACCAGCGGGTCAGTCAGGAGTCGCATCCCGGCCAGCTCGATCAGCACGGTTGCGTGCCCGACGTATGTGAGCTCGTCGCGCCCCGGCGCCACTACGACAGCGCGCGCACTGGCTCGTCCGCGGACGGTTGCGCGTGATCGTCCTCGAGCAGACGCCGCCAGCCAACGAGGACCTCGTGCACCCGGGCTGCGCCGATGATCGCGTCCGGCGGAACCGGCAGCTCCGCCGGGTACATGAGGAACGGCTGTGTCTGCGGGCCGCCGAGGCCGCCATGGAAGGAGATCAGCTCTTCAAACGCACATCCCTGCTCCAGCTCGGGGTCATAGAAGCTGCCGACCATGATGTCCGCGACGTGCTCGAAGCCGTCCGAGCGCAGCAGGTGGGAGGCCGCGTTGGCGGAGAACGGCACAAGCGAAGTTTCCCTTCTGAGTTCGTCCCTGTTAAGCCACAACCCAAACAAGCAATTCCATGCAGCCGGATCAATAAGCTTTGAATCCACGTCTATTATTCGCGGAACCACACGAAACGTGTGAGAAAGTCAAGACGAGATTTCTGAATTCGGAAGGCGAGAATGAAGTTGAGTGGTTGGAAGAATGGAAGAACAAGCTCCGCAGCGGCGCCTTCTCTCCTTTTGTTCGCAATCGGGGATGACATCCGTTGGGCGGAAACGCACCGGAAGGCTTTCGCGGTGCGACGAGCAACAAAACTTTTGAGCGTCGTTTTGGGCTTTGTTATCCGGAAATAGCTTCCGGTCTTGTGATTTGACGCAGGAACAAGACTTTTGAGGGTACATTATGAGCATTCAGATTTCCTTTCCTGAATGACTGAATTATCTATTTAATCTTGACTCCTTATTGAACTGGAAGTCCAGCATCTAAATCTCGTCCCTGAAGTCCTGGTCGGGTCTTGTCCTCTGAGCGGCCAGCGAGCCGCCCGTGACCTACCCTTTCAGCCTGCTTTCACTGTCAGAAATTCCACCCACCGGGACTTGCCGTCATCTCTCCCGGTCGCGCGAAAATGTCGACGTGCAACAAAATGTCAACTCTAGAGGTTATCCTGCCAATCAGAGTGTGCACGCATGGAGAGGAAAATACTCCTAACCTGTGCATCCTTTGTC
>CAVPFS010000060.1:0-132030 GCA_963703825.1 uncultured Solirubrobacterales bacterium
CAAGAGGACCACGTCGCGCAGCCCGGGGACCATGGAGCCGCTTGAGATAGCGGGCGTACTCGTCGGCATCGTGTAGCCGACCGTGTCGGGGATGTTGATCGTGGTCGCGCCCTCGTCGAGCGCGATCTGGATCACCTCGGCGGTGTACTCGACGTCGGCGCGGGTCGCGTCCATCGGCGAGAACTCGACATCCTCGACGTACCGCTTGGCGTGCGCGACCGCCGCGCGCGCCTGGCCCTTGACGTCCTCACGGGTCGTCTGCAGCTGGTACGGGATGTGGATGTCGGAGGTCGAGATGAACGTGTGGATCCGCGGGCGGGAGGAGTCCTTGACGGCGTTGTAGGCGGCGTCGATGTCGGCCACGTGCGTCCGGGCCAGCCCGGCGATCACGGGCCCGTCGACCGTCCGGGCGATCGTCTGCACGGCCTCGAAGTCACCCGGCGAGGCGATCGGGAACCCGGCCTCGATGATATCGACGCCCAGCCGGGCGAGCTGCTCCGCGATCTCAGCTTCTCGTGCGCGTTCAGCGAGATCCCCGGCGACTGCTCGCCGTCGCGCAGCGTCGTGTCGAAGATCAGTACTCGGTTGGGTCGTCGGGCTTGGCATGTCGCTCCTCCTTGTCGTCTAGGGCTTCGGGCTTCTCGGTGCTGGTTTGCGGCTACGTGCGGCCGCCGACGCGCTATTCCCCCCGGAGGGGGAGGAGGAGAAGTCGAGGTCGAGACAGAGCGCCATGTGACCCGACAGAGTACCAGCGGCCCGCCGAGGCGCGCTACCTAGTAGCCGCTCGATCTCGGCCGCGTCTTCTCGGCGATCGGCCTTCGTCGCAGCTTCATCGTCGGCATAAGCTCGTCGCCGCCGGCGGCCGGTGAGGCCAGCACCTTGAAGCGCTTGATCTGCTGGACGCGGCTAGGAGCATGTTGGCCTCCTGCACCCTGCTCGGCGACGGCCTCCAGCACGGCGGGCTGCGAGGACATCGCAGCCCAGAGGAGTCGGATCAGCCGTGGCGCGCGGCGAAGGCGCACATGCGCTCGGGGTCGAGCACGATAGCGCGACGTTGTAGGGCCGGCGGTCGCCGATCGTGATCGCCTGGCCGATCAGCGGCTCGAGGACTTCGTAGATGCGACGCATGTCGCTTGCGAGGCGCGGTGAGTCGACATCTTCCTTCTGCGGTGACCAATTGCGGTAGCCGTCCGGGTCGAACACATCGCCGTCGCCGTAGCTGAGACCCAGGCGTGGCATCAATCCGTCGGCGGTCTTCGCCGGCTGGTCCGGTAGCCGCCATCACGATGTCCCCTCGGACCAGAACCTCGCCGTCGTCCGCAGCCGCAGCTCGACGCCGGGAACGGCGACGACGCTTCCAAGCCGCATCCCCTCCCTCGGCACGAGGGTCGCCGACACTGAGAGCTCGACATCCCCCACACCTGGCAGATCGGGATCCCGATCGCGGCGAAGAACTCATACAGCTCCACGGCGCCGGCAGCGCCACTCATGTAGGCTCGCAGCGATCAAAGCCCCAGGCGGGCGCGGATCTTGGCGAAGATCGCCTCGTCGGCCCGCGCCCAGGCGCGCGCGAGCTCGGGATCCACCGGCTCGCCGGCCTGCTCGGCCCGCACCTTGCGCACCCCGAGCTCGATCGCCTGCAGTGTGGCCGCCCGCTGGCCTCGTCGGGCTCGGCCTGGATGCCGGCCTCGAGCGCCGCCATCAGCTTCTCCCAGACGCGTGGGACGGCCCCGAAGCGCGTCGGCCGGGCATCGATCGTGTGCTCGAACACGCGCGCCGGGTCCGGGCAGGTGGCGACCGTGTCGCCCCGATCATCTGCGTGTCGTCGAGACATCGTCCGGTCGGCGATGTGCGCGCTCGGAGAAACGAGATCGCGGAGCCGCCGGGCTCGAGCGCTTGGGCGGCGTCGAGCGCGCGGCACTGGGCGAGCACGTTGCGATGGGTCAGCTGGACACCCTTGGGCGGCCCGGTCGTCCCAGACGTGTAGATCAGAGTCGCGACGTCGTCGGGCGCCACTGCGCGCCAGGAGGACTCGAAGTCGAACTCCCGGTTGTCGGCTCCGATCGCGCGGAGCTGCTCGAACGACAGAGCGTCGCTCCGCTCGCCGTCGAGCACGACCATCTGCTGCACCCCGACAGCCTCGCCGGCGTCCGATACCCGCTGCGCAAATGCCGCCTCGATCACGGCGAGCGGGCAGCCGGCGTCCTGGAAGAGGTATGCGATCTGCTCGGGCGACGAGGTGTTGTAGATCGAAAACGGCGTCGCGCCGAGGTGGATCGCCGCTGAGTCGAACAGGTGAAACTCGGGCCGGTTGGTGAGCATCAGTCCGACGGTGTCGCCAGGGCCGACGCCGAGCGCGGCGAGACCGGCGGCGAGCTCGCGGACGAGCAGCAGATATTCGTCAAACGTGACCCGGACCTGGTCGCCCAGCGTGCGCAGGGCGACCTGGTCGCGCCGCGAGCCGGCGGTCAGCTGGAACGCCTCGCAGAGCGTCGCTGCGCCCAGCGCGGGCAGGCGCTCGGTGCGAACAGAAGGAGCATCGACGCCGGTCATCGACGCGAGGTGTAGCACGCGCACGGACGCGGTGCACGGGTATGCCGGCGGGCGGCGCCGCCTTCAGAGCGAGACGGTCTCGCCGGCGAAGAAGCCTTCGGTGGAGACAATCTCGTCGACCACGCCGCCCGGCACCGGCGTCGTCGGTGGTGATCACCATCGCCGCCAGAATGGCGTCGTCAGTCGCGTCCTCGTTGGGCTGGCGGCCGACCGCGGCCGAGACGATGTTGACGCCGTGCTGCCCGAACGCACTGCCGACCCGGCCGAGCATCCCTGGCATGTCCTTGTAACGGAACAGCGTCACGTGGCTCTCGAGCTGCACGTCGAAGCGCTGGCCCCAGGCCTCGATCAGGTGCGGCCGGTTGCGGCGCCCGAGCAGCGTGCCGGCGACCCGAACCGCGCTCTCGCCGGCGGTCACGGTGACGCGGACGAAGTCGTTGTAGTCGCGCGCGACGTTGTGCTTGGTCTCGACGACCCGGATCCCGCGCTCCTCGGCGATCGCCGGTGCGTTGACCGAGTTGACGTCGTCCTCGACGTGACCGGCTAGAACGCCGCGCAGCACCTCGATCGAGAGCAGCCGCGTGTCGCGGTCGGCGAGGCGCCCGAAATAGTCAGTCTGGATCCGGTCGACTGACGAGCCCTCTGCAACCGCGAGCGCGAGCGCGATCCGGCCGAGCGAGTTGCAGAGCGGCAGGTACGGCCCCAGCACCTCCACGTCCTCGGGCGAGATCGCGGGGACGTTGACGGCGCTGGTCACGACGCCGCCGGTCAGCGCTGCCACCACCTGCTCGGCGGCCTGGTAGCCGGCGCGGTCAGTCGCCTCGGCGGTCGACGCTCCCAGGTGTGGGGTGACGATCACGTTCGGGTAGCCGAACAGCGGATGCTCGGTCACCGGCTCTGTGCGGAAGACGTCGATCGCGGCGCCCGCGACCTTGCCCGAGTCAAGCGCCGCCTTGAGGTCCTCCTCCACCAGCAGCTGGCCGCGTGCGACGTTCAGGATCCGCACGCCGTCCCTGCATTTGTCCAGCGCCTCGGCGTCGAGCCAGCCCTCGGTCTCGGCGGTCTTGGGCAGGTGGAGCGTCAGGAAGTCGGCCGCCGCATAGACGTCGTCGGGCGCTTCGGCCTGCTCGACGCCGAGCTCGCGGTAGCGCTCGCCGGCGACGAACGGGTCAAACGCGATCACCTTCATCTGAAAGCCGCGAGCGCGCTGGGCGACCAGCTGGCCGATGCGGCCGAAGCCGAGGATCCCGAGCGTCTTCTCGTACAGCTCCACGCCGGAGAACCGCGAGCGGTCCCAGTGGCCACTGATCAGTGACGCGTGTGCCTGCGGCACGTTGCGCGCCAGCGCCAGCAGCAGCGCCATCGTGTGCTCGGCGGCCGTGATCACGTTCGACTGCGGTGCGTTGGCGACCACGATCCCGCGCTTGGTGGCGGCGTCGACGTCGACGTTGTCCACCCCGACGCCGGCTCTTCCGACCGCGCGCAGCCGGCGGGCCTTGCCCAGCAGGTCGCGGTCGAGCTTGGTCGCCGAGCGGATCAGGATCCCGTCGTACTCGCCGATCCGGGCATCGAGCTCCTCGGCGCTCCAGCCCGACGCGACGTCGACCTCGAAGTGCTCGCGCAGCAGGTTGACGCCCGAATCGCCGATCTTCTCCGCGACCAGGACCTTCTGCGTACTCACCGGTGCTCCAGCAGCCAGTCGATGCACGCGGTCAGCGCCTGCACGTCGGCCGGGTCAGTCGCCGGGAACATCGCGATCCGAAGCTGGTTGCGTCCCAGCTTGCGGTAGGGCTCGGTGTCGACGATCCCGTTTGCGCGCAGCGTGGCGGCGAGCTCGGCCGCATCGACTTAGTCGTCGAAGTCGATCGTGCCGACGACCAGCGAGCGCTTCCCCGGGTCAGTCACGAACGGCTCCGCGAGCGGATGGCGCTCCGCCCAGCCGTAGAGGATCTCCGCCGAGGCGCTGGTGCGCCTGACCATCGCATCCAGGCCCCCCTGATCGAGCATCCACCGAGCTGCTCGGCGAGTAGCAGCAGGGTCGCGATCGCGGGCGTGTTGTAGGTCTGATCCTTGCGCGAGTTCTCGAGCGCGGTCGACAGCGATAGGAAGTCGGGCATCCACCTCGGGCCGGGATCCGCGGCGATCTGGCCGATCCGCGTCACAGCCGCCGGGCTGAGAGCCGCCAGCCACAGGCCGCCGTCAGACGCGAAACCCTTCTGGGGCGCGAAGTAATAGGCGTCGCAGGCACTGATGTCGACCGGCAGCCCGGCTGCGGCCGAGGTTGCGTCGATCAGGATCAGCGCGTGGTCGGAGTCGGCCGGGCGGCTGACTGCGACCATGACGCCGGTCGAGGTCTCGTTGTGGGCCCAGGCGATCACGTCGGCGGACGGATCGGACGCCGGCTCCGGTGCGTCTCCAGGCTCGGCCGCCACGATGATCGGTTCTTCCAGGAACGGCGCCGAGGCCGTGCAGCGCGCGAACTTGGCCGAGAACTCGCCGTAGCTGAGGTGCAGGGCCCGCTCGCGGACCAGGCAGCAGGCCGCCGCGTCCCAGAACGCGGTCGTCCCGCCGTTGCCGAGCACGACCTCGTAGCCGTCGGGCAGCGCCAGCAGCTCGGCGATCCCGGAGCGGACCCGTGCGACCAACTCCCGGACCGGCGCCTGGCGGTGCGAGGTGCCCATCACGCGCGGAACCTGGTCCCGCCAGGTAATCGAGCTGCTCGCGGACGGACGCGTGAAGGCCCGGAGCCGAAGCGG
This sequence comes from uncultured Solirubrobacterales bacterium, assembly GCA_963703825.1. Taxonomy (GTDB): domain Bacteria; phylum Actinomycetota; class Thermoleophilia; order Solirubrobacterales; family Solirubrobacteraceae; genus Palsa-465. The sequence goes on from CAVPFS010000060.1 coordinate 5,310, forward strand.
CCATCGGCGGGCTTCAGGTGCTGTGGAATCTCGACGACGGTCTGGGTCATGTGGCTCCTCGACGGTAGCGGGGTCTACATGCCCAGGCGCGCGGCGGTCTGCGCCGCCGCTCCCCGGTGGTCTGTTCCACCCGCAAGCGCCAGTCACGGCGGCCACGCGATTCTACCGGCGCTACTCCTGGAACTCGGTGTCGATCCAGTCCATCTGCGCCCGCAGCTCGCGACCGACTGTCTCCACCTGGTGGTCGGCCTGCTCGGCGCGCATGCGCTTGAAGTTCTCCTGCCCGGCGCGGTTCTCGGCGATCCACTCATTTGCGAAATCGCCGGACTGGATCTCGGACAGCAGCTCGCGCATCGCCCGGCGCGAGTCGGCACCGATCACGCGACTGCCGCGGGTCATGTCGCCGTATTCGGCCGTGTTGGAGATCGAGTAGCGCATCCCGGCGATCCCCTTCTCGTACATCAGGTCGACGATCAGCTTGAGCTCGTGCATGCACTCGAAGTACGCCAGCCGAGGGTCGTAGCCGGCATCGACGAGCGTCTCGTACCCCGCGCGGACGAGCTCGGTGACGCCACCGCACAGCACCGCCTGCTCGCCGAACAGGTCAGTCTCGGTCTCGTCCTTGAAGCTCGTCTCGATCACCCCGCCGCGGGTGCCCCCGATTCCCTTCGCGTAGGCGAGCGCGATCGCGAGCGCGTCGCCACTCGGGTTCTGGTGCACGGCGACCAGGCCCGGCACGCCGGAGCCCTCGAGGAACTGCCGGCGGACCAGGTGGCCGGGGCCCTTGGGCGCGACGAGCGCCACGTCGACGTCAGGCGGAGGCAAGATCTGCTCATAGTGGATCGAGAAGCCGTGTCCGAACATCAGCGCGTTGCCGGGCGCGATCCCGTCCTTGACGCCCGACTCCCACACCTGCCCGTGGAGCTCGTCGGGCACCAGCATCATCACCACGTCTCCGCGGCTCGCGGCGTCGGCCGGGTCTAGGACCTCGAGGCCGTGCTCCTGCGCCTTGGCGACGCTGCTGGAGTCGGGCCGCAGACCGACGACCACCTGGACGCCGGAATCCTTCAGGTTGAGCGCGTGCGCGTGGCCCTGGGAGCCGTAGCCGATGATCGCGACGGTCCTGCCGTCGAGCTTGTTCAGGTCAGCGTCGTCGTCGTAGAACACGGGCCGTGGAGGCTACACGGCGCGCTGTACGGGCGGCATGGCGAGGGTGTGGGATCTCGAGGGCGCTCTAGCGCCTACAAGGTCCCACACCCCCTTCCTCCTACGGTCCGCCGAACTGGTGCTGGAGCGCCATCACGTCGGCGACGTAGCGCTGCGTCGAAGGCAGCATCCCGTGCTGGGCGACCGACGACAGCCCCTGGTAGTAGCCGGCGGCCGCGAGGCTCGGATCGCCCCCGGTCTGGTCAAGCAGCGAGTGCAGAAGCAGCACACCGCCGAGCACGTTGTCCTGTGCCGAGTAGGGCGACAGCGGCGGCGGCGGCGCCAGCTCCCGGCCGATGTAGCTCCAGGTCGCGGGCTCGATCTGCATCACCCCGGTCGCGCCGGTGCTCGACACGAGGTCGTTGTTGAAGCCGCTCTCCTGGTAGCCGATCGCCTCAGCGAGCGAGGGTGGCACCCCGTTCGCCCCAGCGATCTGGCCGATGTCCTGGGGGCTGACCGTCTCCGGCGTTGGCTGCGCGCCCGTTCCCGCGACGCCCGTGGTCTCCGGCTGCACCGTCGATGCAGCCGAGCCGCCGCCGACGTTGAGCGTCGACCCCGCCAGCAGGACCCCATTCGGGTCAAGCCCGTTGTCGGCCGCCAGTTGATCGACGGACAACCCGCTGGCGGCGGCGATCGCCGACAACGTGTCACCCGGGTGCACGACGTAAGAGCCCGCGGACGGCGCGCCCTGCGAAGCGCCGGCCGCAGGTGCGGCCTGGGAGGCCCCGCCGATACTGACAGTCGAGCCGGCCAGCAGCGGTGCTGACGGGTCGAGGCCGTTGGCGGCCGCCAGCTGGTCGACGCTCAGTCCGTTGGCGGCGGCGATCGCCGACAGCGTGTCGCCGGGGCGGACGACGTACGAGCCAGCCGCCGCCTGCGGCTGCGCCAGCGCGGGCTGGGCGTCGTCTCCGGCGGGCGCCGCCGACTCGGCCGGCGACGCCACCGCTTCTGACTGCGGTGGGATCTCAAGCGTCGAACCGGCTACCAGATCGGTGCCGGGCGAGAGGCCGTTGGCGGCCGCGAGCTGCGCGACTGACAGTCCGTCGGCGGCCGCGACCGAGGTCAGGGACTCTCCGCGCGCGACTATGTGAGCGAAGTTGGCCGACGCGGTGGCCGGCAGGGCGAGCAGGATGAAACTGGTGAGCAAAACCTGGATTTGGGTGCGCATGGCCGACAGTTTCCGTCGTCGGCGCGCGGGCGAAAACTCCTGCAACGGCACTCCCAAGCTGCAAGAACCCTGTCATCGCCAACCACTTGCAGAGGCCTCGGCGGCTCAGGCGCTGGCGATCGCTACCAGCGAGCTGCCCGGCAGCGAGACTGACCCGTCGGCCGCAGTGAACTGAGACAGCCCTGCGACCAGCCGTTCGCGGACCTCCTGCTGCTGAGAATCGCGAAGCTCGCGGTAGCGGCTGCCCATCATCGGCGAGATCTCGAGCGTCTCGTCGATGAACTTCTGCACCGCCGGGTAGTTGCGCTCGAGCTTCACGGGCCAGACCTTCGACCTCGGTGAAGCCCGAGGACTCGAGCAGCTCCCGCAGCCTCCCCTCGCCGGCGAGGCGGAACATCCCCGGCGCGTTGGGGTCGGGCGGCTCGCTGTGGCCTAGCTCGATCATCGTCGCGCTCGGGATCGTCGCCCACGGGTTGCGCTCGGGACTGTCCCAGACGGCGAACGCCGCGCGGCCGCCGGACCTCAGGACGCGCCGGATCTCATGCGCCGCCGCCTCGGGGTCGACGATCAGCATGATCCCCCAGCGGCACAGGACGGCGTCGACGCTCGCGGTCTCCAGATCGATCCACTCGAGCTCGAGCTGCCTGAACTCGACGTTGTCCAGTCCTGCCTGTTCGGCCCGCTGGCGCGCGACCTCGATCATCGCCTCGGCTCCGTCGCTGGCGATCAGCGTTCCGCCCCCGGGCCGGACCAGCTCGGCCGCCAACAGCCCGGTGTCGCCGGGACCGGCTGCGAGTTCAAGCACCCGCTGCCCTGGCTGCAGCTCCAGCCCATCCACCATCGCCACTGACACGGGCATCCCCCAGTCGCGGATTCGGTCGGCCTGCCGGCCCCAGCCGACCGCTGCGCGCTCCCACATCTCGCGGCTCGCGGCTCGCTGCTCGTCGGGTTCGGTCGCGCTCATGGTCCGATGTTGGACCCTACTCGGCCGGTCGATCGGCGAACGCCGCATCGATCTGAGCGCTCATCCGCTGCCCGAAGATCGCGACCAGCGCATCGGTCGCCAGCGGCCGCAGCTGGCTGATCGACTCCTCGATCTCGGGCCATTGGGAGACCGGCATCCCGGCCGCCACGAAGGGCTGCCATACCTCGTCGATGAACAGCTTCACGAATGCCGCCGAGACCGCGTCGCAGTTGCGCTCGATCTGCTCGAACACGGCCAGCGCCCCGTCGAGCGACACGCCGCGCGCGACGACCCGCTCGGCGACCGCGAGCAGCGACGGACTCGGCGCCTGCAGGCGGCCGTCGCCGGTCGCGACCAGGACCCCGAGGCGCTGCGCCCGTTGCAGCACAGCTGCCGCCTGCTCGGGTCCGACGCCGAAGCGCCGCCCGAGCTCGGCCGCACTCAGCGTCTGGGGCCGCTCTCCGTCCTCGGTCAGCGCCCGGCGAAAACGCCTCAGACGCTCGGACACGCCGGCACCGGCGTCCTCGTCGAGCAGGTGCCTGATCGCGGCCAGGTTGAAGCCCTGCTGCTGGAGGTCGCGGATCAGCTCCAGCCGCGCGACGTGCTCAGGCCCGTAGTAGCCGACCCGCAACCGGACGTCTGGCGGCGCCAGCAGACCCCGCGCCTGGTGCGCGCGGATGTTTCGCACCGTCATCCCGGACTCCGCCGCGAGCTGCTCGATTGTGAGCTCGGCCACCATCTCTTCTCCGGAACGATGTCACATCAAACGACGTCACATCGCATCGCATCACATCACAGGCTCTACTCGAGCTCGCGGCGCAGGAGCTTGCCGGTCGGCCCGCGCGGGATCGCATTCACGAGCTCGAACGTCTTCGGCACCTTGAACGCCGCCAGGCGCCCTGCGCAGTGCGCCCGCAACGCCGCGGGCTCGACGGCTTGCGCAGCCACCACCTGGGCGACGACCCGCTCCCCCCACTCCTCGTCGCTGCGCCCGAAGACGGCCACGTCGGCCACCGCGGGGTGCTCGAGGAGCACGTTCTCAACCTCGAGCGGCGCCACGTTCTCGCCGCCGCTGACGATCGTGTCGGCGAGCCGCCCCTCGATCACCAGCCGCCCGTCGCCGTCAAAGCGCCCGAGGTCGCCCGTGTGCAGCCAGCCGTCGCCGGCCAGCGCACCGGCGGCCACCATCTTGCCGCGCACGAGCACCTCGCCTTCGTCCGACAGCGCCAGCGAGAGACCGAGCAGCGGCCAGCCGTCGGTCGCGATCTGTGAGCAGGCCTCGGTCATCCCGTAGGAGGACGCCACGTCGATCCCGGCGTCTTGAGCGCGCGCGAGCAGCGACGCCGCGATCGGTCCGCCGCCGAGCAGCGCCCGTCGCAGGGTGGGCGGATTGCGCAGGCCGGCGTCGAGGAGCCTTGCGAGCATCGTCGGTACGAGCGAGACGAGCGTCACGCGCTCGGCGGGATCGGTCAGCGCGCGCAGCACGGCTTCGGTGTCGAAGCGTTCGTGCAGCAGCACGGTGGTGCCGTAGATCGCGCTGCGGATCTGGATCGACAGTCCACCCACGTGCGCCAGCGGCATCGGGCACAGCCACCGCTCGTCGCGGTGCAGGCCGAGCGCCAGCGCCGAGCCGAGCGCATTCCAGAGCCAGTTGTCGTAGCTCAGCGCCACCTCCTTGGGGCCGGCGGTCGTGCCGGACGTGAACATCACCGTCGCGATCTGATCCGGCGCGCGATCGCCGACTTCGCGGATCGGATCGGCGCTCGGCAGCCGTCGAGCACCCGAACCGCGCCGGCCGTCCGCTGCGATCGTTCGGCGCCGCGCAGCCGCAGGTCAATCGGAACGGCCACGGCCCCGAACAGCGTGCAGCCGTGCACCGCGACAACCAGTTCCTCGCCGGGCAGCGCCAGCGCCACCCGGTCGCCGGCCTCGACCCCGCTCTCGCGCAGCGCTCCCGCGACCCGCGCTGCGCGGTCGAAGAGAGTCGCGTAGCTCACCCGGTCACCGCCCGCGGCGATGAGTGCTACGCGGTCGCCGTGCAAGCGCGCCGCGCGCGCAATCCAGGCCTCCATCGGGCAAACGCTACGACTATGAGTGCACAGTGCGCATCGGCGGCGCTGCGTTCCCGCGCTTCGCCGCCGGCACGGCGACTCGCGGCGGCGGCGGCGCCGTCGCCCGGATCGCGGGGCTTGTCCCGCGCCGCCGCGGGCGGCGCACCTTCAGCTCCTCGGCTAGGAAGTAGGAGCCGAGCACGAACGCCGCCGCCGACGGACTGCGCCACCACCGTCTGTACGTTGGGGAAGATCGAGAACCACAGGCCCATCCAGCCCGGAACCGCGACGTGCAACGAGGTGATCCCGATCCAGCCTGCCTGCTGCATCTCCTGGACGCTCTCGCCGACCATCACGAGCAGTACGACGCCGAGCATCACGCCGGTCGCGACGAGCATCCGCCGGTAGGGCAGCCGCCGCTGCAGGCCGAAGGCCAGATATGCGATCACGGCCACGAGCACGAGCCCGAACACAACCCCCTCGAGCACGACCCCGGAGCCGTAGCGCAGACGCAGCGCCTGCAGGAACAGCACGACCTCGAAGCCCTCGCGATACACGGATGTGAAGCCGAGCAGCGCGAGCCCCTGGAGCGTCCGGCGCGTGCCGGCCGAGCCGGCGCCGCTGATCGATCTCCTTGCGGCGCTTGTTGTGGTGCGAGATCCAGCCGGTCCAGTAGACGCGATGGAAGAACCAGTTCATGACCACGAGCAGGACCGCGATCGCGAGCACGCCGGTGGCGGCCTGCAGGTCGAGGCTGCCCGCGCCGACGGCATTGGTGATCGCGATCGCCACAAACCAGGTCGCGACGGCCGCGAGACGCGGTCCCGGCACCGATCGCCAGCGGCTTGCGGTAGGCGCGGTCGGCGCCTCGCATGCTGGCCGTCAGCACCGTCAGCACGAGGATCGTCTCCAGACCCTCGCGCAGCACCAGGATGCCGCTGTCGACGATGACCGCGAAGTGGCTCAGGTGCGTGTTCGGGTTGGTCGGGTCCGGGGTGCCGCCGCCCGCGCCGGCGAACTGCCAGACGAGCAACCCGGCGAGCGCCACGATTGCCGCTCCCCAGCCGAGCTGTTTACGCGTCACGCGCGGCATTAGGGGAACCTAACACAGTTGGTGCCCGCGCATTAGGGCCACCTAATCAGATCTGGACGCACCATCCCGGTTGCAGTTCCCCCGGCTTGCGTAGAGTCCTCGCTGCCCAACCCGGAACAGGAGAATCTCTTTGAGCATCAGCTGGCAGCCGGTCGGCGACTACCAGGACATCCGCTATGAGCTCGCCGGAGCCGAGAACGCCGGCGTCGCGAAGATCACGATCGACCGGCCCGAGGTCCGCAACGCGTTCCGGCCCGAGACCGTGATCGAGCTCTCGCAGGCGTTCGAGCGCGCACGCGAGGACCAGACAGTCGGCGTCGTGATCCTCACCGGCGAGGGCCCGGACGCGTTCTGCGCCGGGGGCGATCAGCGCGTCCGCGGCCAGCGCGGCGGCTACGTCACCGGCGCCGACCCCGCCAACGCCGGCGCTCAGCAGGGCGTTGGGCGCTTCCACGTGACCGACCTTCACGTCCAGATCCGCCGGCTGCCCAAGCCCGTGGTGGCGATGGTCGCCGGCTACGCGGTCGGAGGCGGCCATGTGCTCCACGTCGTCTGCGACCTGACGATCGCCGCCGACAACGCCCGCTTCGGGCAGACCGGGCCCAAGGTCGGCTCCTTCGACGGCGGCTTCGGCGCCAGCGTGCTCTCGCGGCTGGTCGGGCCCCAAGAAGGCGAAGGAGATCTGGTTTCTGTGCCGCCAGTACGACGCCCGTCAGGCGCTGGAGATGGGGCTGGTCAACACGGTCGTGCCGCTCGACCGAGCTCGAGACGGAGACCCTCGCAGTGGTGCCGCGAGATGCTCGCTCTGTCGCCGTTCGCGCTGCGGCTGCTGAAGGCGAGCTTCAACGCCGACGAGGACGGCCTGGCCGGCATCCAGCAGCTCGCCCACGACGCGAACCTCCTCTTCTACATGAGCGAGGAGGCGCAGGAGGGCCGCGACGCCTACCTCGAGAAGCGGCCGGCCGACTTCTCGAAGTTCCCGCGGCGGCCGTACGTGGCCCGATGCGACCGGCGACGGCGCCCGTCAGTGGGGTCGCATCTGGCTGATGGCCGCTCGCCCGCGGACGCTGCCGGCGGCCGTCGCGCCGGTGCTCGTGGGTACCGCGCTGGCCGGCTACGGCACGTCTTCCACCCGCTGCGGTTCATCGCCGCGCTGCTCGGCGCGATCTTCATCCAGGTCGGCACGAACCTGACAACGACTACTCCGACGCCCGCCGCGGCGCCGACGCCGAGGACCGGCTCGGTCCGGTGCGGGTCACCGCCGGCGGCCTCGTCCCCCCCGCCAGGTGCTGGTCGCGACCTACGTCTCGTTCGGGCTCGCGGTGCTGGCCGGCGTGTACCTGATCGCGGTCGCCGGCTGGCAGCTGCTGCTCGTCGGTGCGGCGTCGATCCTCGCCGGCGTCGCCTACACCGGCGGACCGCGCCCTACGGGTATGAGGGCCTCGGGGAGGTGTTCGTGTTCCTGTTCTTCGGCGTCGTCGCGGTGGCCGGCTCCTACTTCGTCCAGGTCACCCACCTCGAGCTGGGAGGCGTTCGCGCTCGCGGTTCCGGTCGGGCTGCTGGCGGCGGCGATCCTGGTGGTCAACAACGTCCGCGACATCGACTCCGACCGGCGCGCCGGCAAGCGGACGCTGGCGGTCAGGCTCGGCCGGGAGCGAACCCGGATCGCTGTTCGCGGCGATCGTCTACCTGGCTTCCTGCTCGCGCCCGTGACCTGGGTGTTCGGGCCTTGAAGCGCCTGGGTGCTGCTGCCGTGGCTGACGATCGTGCTCGCCGCCGGCGTGGTCCGCGTCGTCCGCAACCGGACCGACGGCCCGTCGCTCAACGGGGCGCTGGCGCAGACCGGGATGCTGCAGCTCGCGTTCTGCATGCTGCTGTCCGCGGGGCTGCTGCTGAGCCGGTGAAGCTCGAGATCGCTCTTATGCAGGTCGCGCGCTTGCGGGCGCCGTTCGTGTCGGCTCTCGGGATCGGTCGAGCGTGCGCGAGCTGCTGCTGGTCGAGGCTGGAGGCGCGCCGACGGGCGCGTCGGCTACGGGGAGGCGGCGCCGCTGAGCCCTACGACGGGTGACGATCGCCGACGTGCCGGGCGGCGCTCGAGGACTGCCGTGCGGTGCTCGCCGGCTCCGACGGCGCCGATGCGCGACGACTCCTGGCGCGCTGCGCCGCGGCCGCGGTCCTCCCCCAGGCGCTGGCCGCGCATCGACCTGGCGCTCTGGGACCTGGCGGCCGGCGGGCCGGCGAGCCGGTGTGGCGGCTGCTCGGCGCCGCCGACGCCGCGCCCCGGTGGCGGTCAACTGCGACGATCGCCGCCGCGGACCGCGCCGGGCGCCGCGCCGCGAGGCGGCCGCGGCGCGCGCGGCCGGCTTCGGGTGCGTCAAGGTCAAGGTCGGCGTCGGCGACGACGCCGGACGGCTGGCCGCGGTGCGCGCGGTCGGCGGGCCCGAGCATGGGGATCCGGATCGACGCCAACGGCGCCTGGTCACGTCGAACAGGCGCTGGCCACCCTGCGGGTGCTCGAGCCGGCCGGGATCGAGCTGTGCGAGGAGCCGGTGCACGGGCCTCGACCGCGATCGCCGAGCGTCGCGGCGGCCGACCGAGTCGCCGCTCGCGATCGACGAGACGCCGCCGAACCCGGGGGCCCTGGACCGCCGCGCGTGCGCCGCCGCTGCCTGAAGATCTCGCGCTGCGGCGGGCATCACCGGTCTGCTCGACGCCGCCGGCCGCGCCCGCGCGCGCCGGGTATGAGGTCTACCTCGCGTCGACGCTCGACGGCCCGCTCGGGATCGCCGCCGCGCTGCACGCGGCCGCCGTGATCGCGCCCGACCGTCCCTGCGGGCTGGCGACGCTGGCGCAGTTCGCAGATCGCGGGGACCCGCTGGCGCCATCGCGGGGACGGATCGCGGTTCCCCGCGGCCCGGGGCTCGGCGACGGGCTGCTCGGCTGGTACGGCGGCGCGTAACCCGCTTCCCCGCGAGCTTTCGCAAGGGTTGCCGACCTTTTGAGCGGCCCCATCCAACGTCCGTCCACCCGTGTGTTGACGCCGTGGCGGTCTGACCGGGCCGGTCGATACCGGTAGCAGAGCAAACAAGCGGGGCGAACACGAGCCCCTCGAAAAGGCACACCCGTCGCGAGGCGGGGTCGCAAAGCCAGGGATCTCCCGCAGACAGCCCGGCTTCCGAAAGGAGAGTTCGCCGTGCGCCGACTGATCGTCGCTGCCGCCCTCAGCTGCACGTTCATCGTCGCATTCGCGACCGCGGGCGCAGCGGTGGCCTCGGCGGCGAGCATGCCGGCCGAGGGTGTGTTCGAGACCTGCCCGCTCGACACGGCGATGACGACCTGCGTCCAACGGCTGGGTGTAATGCGCCAGGGCGGCGTCAACGTGGTTGTGATCTCGGCCGAGGGCGAGTCGCTTAACTCGCTGGCCACCTACGCTTCAGCGGCGCACTGGCTCGGCATGTCAGTGATGTGGGCGATCGGAGATCCCGGCTGGTGGCAGGAGCCGTCGACCAGCACCTACATGTCGGGCTTCTACCCGGCCTTCGCATCGGCCTGCGGGTGTGACCAGGACGGAGCGCTGCTCGCCTCCACGACCCGCTGGCTCGGCAGCCTGCCCGGCACCTACGGTTACTACGCCGCCGACGACTCGACGCTCGCCCCAGGCGACGAGTCGGCGATCGCGAGCTACGTCGCCGAGATCAAGCAGGGTGATCCCTCCCACTCGGTGATGATCGGCTCAGCCGACCAGTCGCAGACCAACACCTACGAGGGCTCGGCCGACATGGTCGGAGCCGAGATCTATCCGGTTACAAACTCTTCGCTGATGCCCGCGTCGGCCAACCAAGACATGTGGGGCGCAATCGGGCAGACGGCCGCGGACGCACAGCAAGCCGCCAGCCGCGACTCAAAGCAGTCGGCGTTCATCCTGCAGGCGTTCACCTGGGGCGACAACCTCAGTGACGGCCACACGATCGGCGTTTGCACACCGGCCGACACCCAGACCTCCTGTTACGACAAGCTGCAGTATCCGAGCGCCGCCGCGCAGCTGCAGCTGCGCAACGAGGTGATCGAGCACGCCCACCCCTCGCTGATCCTGTGGTGGTCGTTCGCCGGCACCTATGGGCAGGCCGGAGACGACACCTACTCGGTCTACCCGAGCGGCTCCGTTGCCGCGTCGCAGTGGGCCGGCCTGTCGGCCGCGATCCAGGCGCCGGCGCCCAAGGTGCACCAGTCAAGCCGACGACCGGTCGCGCACGCGGCTAGGAGCCGCGGTAACGGCACCCGCAAGACCCGCCGCGGCCACAAGCGCCGCGCCCACCGCTCCAGCCGTCGTGGTCGCACCCATCATCACCGCCGGCACGATCGCCGGCACGCGTTCAACGCGCACGCCGCGTAGCCCGCCGGGACGCCTTCCTGTCCGAGCCGCTAGGTCACGGTAACCGGCGTGCCGATACCGACCAGGTGGACGAGCTTGAGCACGTCCTGGTTGAGCAACCGGATGCAGCCGTGCGAAGGGTGACCCGGGATCAGCTGCGGCTCGTTGGTGCCGTGAAGGCCGACAACCCCGCCACCGGGCCACTCGCTGAGCGTCGAGAAATCGCTGGTCGCGAACTGGTACGGCCCGTAGAACGGGTCGGCGAGGAAGTTCCCCGCCTCCGTGATCCAGAAGTGCCCCGCCGGCGTCGGCGTACTCGGCTTGCCGACACCGACCGGGAATCGGTAGACGACATGACCGCGCCGGTAGAGCGTCAGCGTCGTGGTCTCGCGGTCGACGACGATTGCCATATGCGTCACTTCGAAGTTGTCAAGGACGCTGCGCGGCACCCAGCCAATCCTCCCATTCGGACGGCCCGGGATCCGCAGCTGCACCCACGCCCCAGAGCTGGTCCAATGCTCGCGCAGCAACATGTAAGACTGAAGATCCCCGTCGGCGGTGTAGGTGCGCAGCTTCGTGATTGCGCGCGCGTCGGACGCCGGCTGGGTCCGGATCGGGACGTTGACATCGGCGATCGTCCAAGTCGTCAACGTCATCTCGTTCGACAGCACCTTGTCCGGGCGCAAGGCTGCGGTCGCCGGCGCGGAGCTGGCAGCGGCGGTCGCGGGCGTCGGCGTGGCAGCGGCAGCCGTCGGTACGATCGCCACCGCGGCGAGCGCGACGGCGATCAGCAGGATCAGGCAGAGAGGGCGACGGGTCACGCCGCGCAACAGTAGCGCCCGATCCTGCCGGAAGCGTAAGTAAGCTAGCCCGTGAACGGCGGCGGCTTGATCTTGCAGATCGCGATCCGATACGCCTTCGTGGTCTTCGTGCCAAGCGTATCGATCACCGTGATCATGATCGTGTGAGCCCCGGTCTTGAGGCCGTGGGTGTTGACGGTGATGCCACCCACCGTCTTCGTGGTCGCCGAGTTCAGGTGCTTGTAGACCTTGATCGGCTTACTGCGGCCCTTGAGGGTGATCTCGATCTCTTTGAGGCCGGCATTGGCCTTGATCGTGATCGCGGGGATGTGGACTGTCGCGCCGAGCTTGTGGCACGTGGTGCTGATCCTGGTCACGATCGTCGGGGACGTGCAGACCGGCTGATACAGACCACCGCACTTCACTGTGTTTGCCCCCGAGGCGACCCCGACCGCGCCGACCGCAACTGCTCCGGCGGCGACGACACCTACAACCATGTACATCACTCTGCGCACAAAACACCCCTTCTGAGCGGGGGGCCTCCCCAGGACCAAGAACGTGCGAGACTGTAGCAGCATTTAGTACCTATGACGAGCGTTCGCACCGCCGCGGAGCGTGCTCGCCTGTGCCGGGCAACCTTACACCGCCGGAGGGACGCGACGTATCTTGGTGGCCACCCGGCGATGTATCTTCGTGGCCACCGTTGATGAGTGCCACCGCACCCGCGACCCGCATGCGCAGCGCGCGGGAAAGCATCGGGCCGCTGCACCCTGAGCGCGCGTTGGCGTGGCTGCTGGGTTTCGCGCCGGTCGTCTACCTGGCGCTCTCGGGGGGTGGCTACGACATCGTCGTCCGCAGCGAGGTCGGGATCTTGCTGTGGTGGGTCGTGCTGCTCGGAGTGATCGTCGGGCTCCTACCGAGGACGCGCCTGAGTTCGGCCGCCTGGATCGCGTTGCTGCTGTTCGCAGGGTTTCTCGCCTGGACTTGGATCGCAGTTGGCTGGTCTGCGAGCCACGAGCGCACGCTCGCCGAAGCTGCCCGAGTCGCGACCTACCTCGGGATGCTCGTGCTTGGGCTCGCGCTGATAACCCAGGGCAACATGCGCTCGCTGCTGTCGGGACTGGCTTGCGCGGTCGGGCTCGTCGCCGGGCTGGCCGTGCTCTCGCGGCTGCTGCCCTCGTGGTTTCCCACCAACAGCACGGAGCAGTTCTACTCCACGACGAGGCTGAGCTACCCGTTGACTACTCAGACGGCGTCGGCGAGTTCGCGGCCCTCGGCCTGCCGCTGCTGCTGTTCGTCGCCACAGAGGCCCGGACGCTGGCTGGCCGCGCTCTCGGCGCCGCGGGGTTGCCGATCGTCGCGCTCTGCTTGGCGCTGACGGTCTCGAGGGGCGGGATCCTGGCCAGCGCGGTCGGATTGGTCACCTTCTTCGCACTGGTCCCGGATCGCCTTCCCCGCCTCGCGACGTTCCTGGCGGCCGCGGCCGCCAGCGCGGTGGTGTTTGCAGTCCAGCTGCACTTGGCCGATGTGCGCAACGCGTCCGTGCATCCCGCGCCGGCCGGGCAGCGCGACGAGATGCTGTTCGTCCTGGCGCTGGCCTGCGCCGCCAGCGCTTCGGCCCAGGTCTGGATCACGCGGGCGGTCAGCCGGCGCGGAATACCCCCGTGGCTGACCGTGTCCCGCCGCCGATCCCGGGCGATCGCGGCGCTCGTGCTGGCGATTGTCCTGGCCGTGGTGCTGGTGGCGATCGCCTCGGGCACCGACAACCAGCTCTGGCAGGAGTTCAAGCAGCCCACCCCGCCGGTCGTCGGCAACGAGTACTCGCGCCTGCTTTCGATCGCCGGCAGCCACCGCTACCAGTACTGGCAGGCGGCGATAGCGGCCTTCCACGTCGACCCGTGGAAGGGGATCGGACCAGGCACCTTCGAGTTCTACTGGGCGCAACACAACACGCTGGCGGAGTTCGTCCGCAACGCCCACTCGCTGTGGTTCGAGACGCTCGCCGAACTCGGGATCATCGGGCTCGCGCTGATCGATGCCTTTTTTGCCTTGGTCATCACCACCGGGGCGGCCCGTGCGCTTCGCCTGGGATCGTCGGACGAGCTCGCACCCGCGACCACCTCGGACGAGTTCTCGCTCGCGACCACCTCGGCCGAGTTCTCGCTCGCGACCACCTCGGCCGATCTCGCACCCGCGACGACCTCGGCCGAGCTTCCGAGGACGCCGAGCCGGGCACAGGCCCGAGTCCGCCGGTCGGCGCCCGGGCATGCGCCGCCACCGCCGTGGCCGGACTGGCCGCGTTCTGTGCCGCGGCGGCGTTTGACTGGGTATGGCAGATCGGCGTCATCCCGCTGATCGCGATGCTGCTGGCGGCGGTCGTGCTCGCCGACCCGTGCGAACCCGAACCGGCCGCCGCTGGCTTGCCAGTGGGCGCTGGCTCGTGGGGCGCTGGCTTGCCGGGGGCAAGACGTTTCCGCGCCGGTACCCGGATCGACTCACGCGCCGGGACCTGGATCGGCCGGCGCGACGGGACCCGGATAGTCCTCGGACTCGCGGCTCTCGTCGCGCTGTGGGCGATCGCCGTGCCGCTATCGACCACGATCGAGGTGCGCCAGAGCCAGGCCGCCGTGCTGCGGGGCCAGTTCCGAACCGCCCTGGCGGATGCCGCCACCGCCCAGCGCCTCGAGCCGGCGGCCGCCTCGCCGCGGCTGCAGCGCGCCCTGATCCTCGAACAGCTCGGCGACATCGCCGGGGCCGATCAGGCGATCGCCCAAGCCGCGAGCCGCGAGCCGACCAACTGGCAGATCTGGCTGGTCGCCTCGAGGATGGCCACCGAGTCCGATCAGCCCGGCCTCGCGCTGGCGGACTACCGCCGAGCCCGCGCGCTGAATCCCACCTCGCCGATCTTCCACGGATCGAGCGCCCAACGCTGAACGACTACGTATGATCGAACTCATGCGCTGGATGCGCCGGGCCCCTATCTTCATAGCTTGCGCCGTTTCGTTGACCCTCCCGGGAGAGGCGTTGGCCTTGAGCATCGTGCCGCCCGGAAAGTCCGGGGCCGATCAGTACTTCGAGACCATCCCCACCTCCTCGGGCAACGCCGCTCCGCCACCGGGTGGCGGCTCGAGCGGGAAGGGAGGCGCAACGAACCCCTCGCGCGGTCGCGCCCTGACTCAACTGGGACAGGGACGCACGGGGACAGCGCGGCTCGCGCGCCTGGGCAAGGACGGGCAGGCCGCGGCTGCGCTGGCGGCGGCCACGGGCCCCTCCCCAGCGCCTAAGGCCAGCGAGCGAAGCGTTCTCGGGAATTCAGTGGGCCCTCGCCGAGAGACCGCCCCGCTCCAGGGCGAGTCGGGCGGGTCAGCGGTCTCCCAGACACTCACCGGCTCAGACGCCGGCGGCCTGGGCCCTCTCCTCCCCCTCCTGCTGGGCACCACGTTGATCGCAGCGCTCGGGTTCGCAGCCGCACGACTGCGACGGCGCTCTCGCCCGCCCGACCTCAGCGACTGACGCCGCGCCCCGGGCGACGTGGCCCGCGATCGCGGTATGCCGACGCGGTCGTGACGTACTCATCCCAGACAGGGACCACCACCGTCGTCTGCACCGCGGGGTCGCCTGTCACCGCGAACCAGTATCAACTACCGAGATGACGACGCCCGAGCAGACAGTTCGCCTGGTGCGGGTGATCGCGCGGCTGAACATCGGCGGCCCGGCGATCCAGGCCATCATGCTGACTCGCCTGCTCGAGCCGCGGGGTTACCGGACGCGTCTCGTGCGGGGGTGTGAAGGACCCGATGAGGGCAGCATGGATTACCTGGCCCGCGAGCTCTCCGTCTCCCCCACCCTGATCGACTCGATGCGACGCGAGCCCGGCCTGACCGACTTCAAGGCTCTATGGCGGCTAGCTCGCATCCTGCGCGCAGACCGACCGCAGATCGTTCACACCCACGCGGCCAAAGCCGGGACGCTTGGACGGATCGCCGCACTGATCGCCTTTCCGCGAGCGTCGAAGCGGCCGGTCCTCATCCACACGTTCCATGGCCACTCGCTCACGGGCTATTTCTCGTCGCCCGCGGCCCGACTCTTTCGCGACATCGAGCGCTGGCTCGCGCGACGAACGGATGGGCTCGTCGCGGTGTCAGCCGAGGTCCGCGACGACCTGGCTCGACTCAGGGTCGCCGACGCCGAGCGTTTCACGGTGATCCCGCTTGGCGTCGACCTAGCTCGCTTCACGGATGACTCTCACCGAACGCACCGACGGGCGGCGCTGCGGTCGCAGTGGGGAATCAAGGCCGACGAACGGGTGGTCACACTGGTCGCGCGGCTGGTCCCGATCAAGCGCGTCGACCGCTTTCTCCGAGTGGCGCATCTGCTTGCCGAATACCCAGGTGTTCGCTTCGTGGTGGTGGGAGACGGAGAGTTGCGAGAGCAGCTGACCGCGTCGGACGAAGCGCGGGAACTCGGAGCTCGTCTCCTGTGGACCGGCTTTCGCCGCGACCTGCCCGATGTCTGCTTCGCCAGCGACGTGATGGTGCTCACCTCCGACAACGAGGGGACCCCGGTCAGTCTGATCGAGGCCCAAGCGGCCGCGGTGCCCGTGGTCGGAACCGACGTCGGAGGTGTTCGCTCAGCCGTGCAAGATGGTGTGACGGGCCTGCTGACACATCCAGACGACGTCGCGCTCGCTGCTGCAGTACGGACTCTGCTCGAGGATCGGGCGCTGGCGGCGCGGTTCGGCGAGGCCGGGCGCGAGTACGCGTTGCGGTCATTTACGACCGAGCGGCTTGTCAACGATCTGGATCGCTTGTACCGCACGCTGCTTCCGTAGGTTTAGCGGGAATGATGAGGGAGCGGCAAGGCTGCCTGCTCACGCGCTCACGTCGCGCTCGCTCAGGTGCCCGGCGCAGACAATGCCGAGAGCAGCTGCCAGTGAAAGCGAGATCAGCGGTGTCTCTAGGGCCGTGATGAAGAACAGACCGACCCCGGCAGCCACCAGTGGACCGACGGCCACCTGCTCAGCACGCGACAACCCTCCCCGGCGGAAGCGGATCACGAGCGCCGTGAGACACGTGACAAGGAACAGCAAGCCCGGGATCCCGAGCTCGGCGAGCATCCGCAAGTAATCGTCATGGGTGCTGCCGGCGTTGACACTCGGAGACAAGTCGGCGGCCGCATAAATGCGGTACTGCTCCCAGCCGACGCCGAACAGAGGGTGCTCTCGGAACAGTTTCCAGGAAAGCTTCGCGGCGTCGATGCGAGACTTCACGAAATCGCTCTCTCTTCCGGAGAACGCTTGGCTCGAGCTCGGGGCTCCGATCAGCTGGGTACTGATCGCCCGTGTGACCGTCACAGGGGCCGCCCCTGGGCGAGTCCGAACGGTGGCTGTCTCCACGACGTCACGTAGTAAGAGCACCGTACCAGCGGTGTTGGACCACACGTAGAAGCGTGCGTGCGGCGAATTCGCGGTGGGACGCCAAGTCACCGTCGCGTGCCGCCAAGCCGGTGAGGGGGGTACCGATCGGCCAACGGCTCCATTTCCGGCGTAGTTGTCCTCCATGCCTACGTACACCGGCGTATCGGGCAAAGGGGCCCGGACAAAAAAAGAGATCCGGTATGAACCGCCGCGAACGGCATTGCCAACCGGATAACTTGCCCCCCCCGTGCCTGACCCAGGATAACTTGGAGGACGCCCGGGCTCGGGTTGCGCAGGTGGTTGCCTCCGTTGATGAATCCCTCCCCCGAAGGGTCCCAGCCGCTGCGGTCGGGAAGGCCGCCGGCGATCTGGGTCGCGAAATCGGACCTTAGACGCAGATGCTGATACACGGGATACAGGGCCACGGCCGCAGCGGCCGCGGCGAGACTGACTCCAGCGATCAACAGAAGCCGGACCCGAGGACTGGAAATCATCAGCGCCAATGCGCTGATGGCTCCCGCGCCGGCCGCGATCAGGCCGCTGCGAGAGAAGGTCAGCAGAAGCGTCGCGGCCATCACAGGCAGCGTGCAAAGGACGGCGATCCGTAAGCGCCCAGTGATCAGCCGCGCGGCTCCCAGCATCACCACGAGACCGAGACTCGTGGCGAACGCCAGGTAGTTCGGATTGGCGAAGGCGCCGACGAGGCGTGACGTCCCGCCGAACCGACCTCCCTGTAGCCCCGAAAGAGCGAGAATGTCGCTTATCAGCGCGCCCGCGGCGGTGGCCAGGAGCAGCGCCATGGCAAACCGGGGAGCTACTGTCGTGAGCGCCAAGACGAGGAGAACGATCAGCACGAACTCGTCGTATCCGCCAAAGCTCCCCTGGCTGCGTAGCGACCCGTGATCCGCTGCGCTGACCCCGATCACCACGATCCCGGCCAGCAAACCCGCGGTGAGCAGCACCGCTGGAAGGGGGAGCCGCAGGCGCGGCCTGCGCCGGATCGCCTCGGCAGCCAATAGCAGGCCAGCTACCAGCAGCACGATGCGTCCGAACGTGAGTTCGCGAAGCGCCGGCGCAGGGTGGCTCGTCCACGCCGCGTCCGCCATGAAGCCCCCACAGAGTAGGATCGCCGGGGCCCAATACGGTTCGCGGCAGCCCCGGCTCGCGGCACGTGCGAGTCGTCTCGGACCAGAGCGGCGGCCGGCCGCCGTGGCCCCGGTCGTGGCGGGCCGTATCGCCGTAGTGGCGACGAGGCCCGGGCCGTGAGGGGCGGGGAGCGCCCCGTCCAACCCTTCGGCTCCGGTCCCGTCGGCTCCGGATTGCACCTCGCGGCTGGGGTCGGGTTTGTGCGCCGACCGGCTCAAGCGACGCATCGCGCCGCGAGTCCGACCGTGCTTAGAACGGTGCTACGACCGCCGATTGGACCCACCTACCTAAAGCCAAGCTGGCCCCCCTCAATCATCCGCAGCCGGCGCGGTCGCCCTCTCTGGGGATGGCTCGCCCAGGCGGTCATTGGCGATGTGTTTGGAGTCTTCCATCTTCGACTGTACAGTTTGCCAGCAAGACGGGCGTTGTCGCGAGGCGGCACTGACCACCTGTATCGTCCCTGCCAGGGGTCAGGCGTGATCGAGCGTCCCGGCCCGCATGAACATCGGAGCCCTGATGTCAACCGCAGAGCCGCTTCGGCCAGCCGAGGGCAGCGGGACACACGCGTTCTCGGTGCCGCAGCACCGGCACCCGGCTACATACGGCAGGCCTGATCTCACCGCCGCGTGACAGCACGAACGCGCGGCGGACCGCCTTGCGATCGAAGTTCTCGAATCGTCGACATGATCCGGGACAGACGATCGTGTCGGGGGCCATGAGCGCATTCGGCATCCAGATCGCCACCTATGTGGTCGCGTTCGTCGCCAGTGTGGCCATCTCTCGCGCGGTGGGACCAGGCGGGCGCGGTGAGTATTACATTGCGGTGACTGCGGCCCTCACCGCGGGCATCGTGCTTGACCTCAGCATGGTGCGAGTGCTGACCTACTTCTTAGCAGCCCGGGGATATGACCTGGCCGAGTTGGCCGGGGCCACCTCTGCAATCACGCTGCTTGTGAGTCCGCTCGCGTTGGGGGGCATGGCTTGTGCCTTTGTGTTACTCCGCCACAGCGTATTCGCGGGTATTTCCCTCGGGGACTACACCATCGCGGCGATCTCGGTCCCGTTCCAGATGAGCTTGAATTGGATGGTCGGCCTGTTCGTGCTTGGGCGCCGCATCACGTTATCGCGCGTCGCGATGTTTGCCGGCGGCGTGGTGCAGACTGGGGGCGCCGTCGTGCTCTATCTGACGCACCGCCTCGACGTCCGTGGGGTGCTAGTGCTTTTCGTGGCAGCGGCTGTGATTCCCTGGATCCTCTGCGTGTGGTGGGCCCAGTCCTTCGCCTCAATGCGGCCGAGAGTGAACCGACGGTTGATGCGCAACATGCTGGGGTTCGCGGGCCGGCTGCACCCCGGGTTCATCTTCTGGTTTCTGCTGCTGCGCTTTGATACGTTCCTAGTCAAGGCGTATCTCGGCTCGGGGGCAGTGGGACGGTATTCACTGGCGGTCCTGTTTGCCGAGCTCGTCTGGGTGATGGCCGAGCCCCTTGCTTGGGCAGTGCTCCCGTTCCAATCCGAGGCAGACCTCTCACAGGCCGGTGCGCTCACCTTCAAGGCGATGCGGTTCAGCATGGCAATCGCACTGCTGCTCGCCCTGGGTGGAGCTGCCTTGCTCTGGATCGTGATTCCCGTCGTATACGGAACGAGGTTCAGCAGCGCCTACCCAGCGTTTCTCGCCCTGGCGCCCGGAGTAGTCGCGCTCGCAACAGTCGGCCCGGTGCAGAATTTACTGGTACGGCAAGGACGTCCATGGGCCATGGGTTCGCTCAGCCTCGCAGCGTTCGGCATCAACGTGGGGCTCAATGTGTTATTCCTGAAATCGTTGGGGATCGTCGGAGCGGGCGCGGCATCGACGGTCGCGTATCTGGCGATCGCAGCCGCCTTCATCGTGTGGGCTGTCAGGAGCACCGATTCATCCGTCCGCGAGGCGTTTCGGCCACAGCCAGGAGACCGCGCCACACTGCAACGACTGCTGCTTCGAATCGACCCGCGACGTGCGCCGGCCCATGATGAAGTCGGATCAGCGCGACAGGCAGGAAGTGAGGCGATCCCGATCGACACTCAAGAGGAAGGCTGATCCCCGTTGGCTGAGGCGATCGTCTACCACCGGCGTTTACACAGCGTGGCGGAGATCTTCTTCGCCGCGGAGGCGCCCTCCGTCAACGCGGACGTACTGGAGTTCATTCAGGCGCCAGAGCCGGTGCCCGGAGCCCAGTGCAGTGAATTTCACACGATCGTCCTTGATCTCCACCAGGACCAGGACGTGCTGTGGCACGGGATGGCCAGGACCGTCCGTTACCAGAGCCGCCGAGCGGCCGAACGGGACTGCGTCATGTATTTCTCCCCCCAACAGCTCGATGGCGCTGCGCTCCGCCGCTTCCTGGCCTTCTACGAGAGGTTTACGCGGCGTAAGGGGCTGCCAGGGCTGGACCCTGCTCGTCTCGCAATACAGGCCGACGCAGGAGCCTTGGAGCTGTCAATGGTCACCCATCCTGACGGGCACGACCTGGTCTGGCACGCGTACTTCCGTGGAGATCAGCGCGTACGCCTGCTCCACTCGGCATCGTTGCTGCCAGGCACGGATGATCGGGCCTTGAGGAGTCTGCTGGGGCGAGCCAATCGGTATCACCACTGGCAGGACATCCTCTATTTCCAGTCTCAGGGCCTGTCAACCTACGATTTCGGAGGCTGGTATCACGGGAGCTTGGATCGCGAGAAGCTGGGCATCAACGCCTTCAAGGAGGGCTTCGGTGGAACCCGGGCACGGGCCTTCAATTGCACGCTGGCGAACTCGCGCAAGGGGGTGGCGGTGCTTGGTGTTCGCCGTTTGCGCAGACTTGCGCGACAGGTGTCTCCGCCTGCCGTGACCCCCGAGCCGGGGTCGTAGCTTCCTGCGGAACCAGACACGAGTTTTTCCTCGGCAAGTAGCTAGTATCGACCCCATCGTCGGCCGCTGGCATATGCTCTCCCGTCATGCCCACCGCGCGCTAGGTTCGCCCTTGCGCTGGAAGTGGTTCCTAGCCCTGCGGCGCGTGACGGGCGCACCTGGCCTGCCGACCAACATGCAGGGATTTCGGATCATCAGCGCGCCGCCCGGTCGGCACTTTGCAGATCCGTTCCTTCTCGAGTGGAAGGATCAACACTTTTTGTTCTTCGAGGACTATTCGTTTGCTGCTCGCAGAGGCAGGATTTGCTATTGCGAGATCTACGATGACCTGTCCATCTCGTCTCCCCTCGTGGCGCTCGAGCGTGACTATCACCTGTCATACCCGTTTCTACTGGTCGCCGACGGGGAGCTGTACATGCTCCCCGAGACAACGGAGAACCGGGCGCTGGAGCTTTACCACGCTCCCGTGTTCCCGGGGAGTTTCACCTTACGTCGTACTTTGATGGAGGACGTCCAGGTAGTCGATCCGACGATCGTGCACTGGCAGGATCGCCTGTGGCTCTTCGCAAACGGCCATCCCGATGCGGGCAGCACTTACGACAGCCTCAATCTCTTCTGGGCCGACGATCTGCTCGGGCCCTGGTACCCGCATCCGATGAACCCTGTAGTGCACGACATTGGCTCCGCACGACCGGCGGGAGCGGTGTTCGAGCTCGCCGGCCAGCTATTGCGTCCTGCGCAGGACTGCTCAGCCCGCTATGGCCACGAAGTCGTTTTCAACCGCATCGAGCGACTCGATTCCACGGGTTATCAGGAGCGCGAGGTCGGCCGTATAGGGCCCAACTGGTTGCCCGACAACCTGGCCACCCACACGTACAATCGCAACAGTCATTTCGAGGTCGTCGACGGCCAATGGCTCACGTCGGACCGGCGCTGGTTTGATCTGGCCGTCCGAGGCATCTCCCGATTTGTGGATCTTCCCACGGCGTCGGCGGTCCGAGGTAGGAGGGGCTGGCAGGTCGCCAAGCGTGGACTGAACATCCAGGCGGCCGAGCCGTAGGACCGGCCTAGTCTGAGGGACGGGTGTGGAGCGCCTCGCGGATGACGACAAGGTGACCGTCGACGAAGCTCTGCATAGAGAAACGCTCACGGGCCTGGGCGTAGGCTCCTTCTCCGAACTCCTCGCGCAGGGCCGGGCTCGTGATCAGCCGCTGGAGAGCTGCTGCCGAGGCGTCGGGGTCGTCCGGCGGAACCAGCACGCCACCACCGGGGGCGACTACCTCCCGGATGCCGGCGACGTCGGTGGCCACGATCGGCCGACCCGCCATCGCCGCTTCGATCAGTGCGTTGGGCGAGCCCTCAGCGTCCGACATCAGGATCGCGACGTGATGATCACGCCAGAACGTGCGCACGTCCTCGACCGTTCCGACGAAGCGAACGCGATCGCTCAGACCCCGGACCTGCGCCTCACGCTTAACTGTCTCCAACAGCGGTCCGTCGCCAGCGAGGTCGATACGCCATGGGACCCTGGAATCGATCCGACTGAGGACCTCGATCAGCCTGAGGTGACCCTTCTCCGGCCAGAACCGGGCCACGTAGCCAAGTAACACCAGCTCGCCCTCCGGGGCCGCCAGCGCCGGCATCAGGAGATGCCCATTCGGCACCGGTCGCAGGCGCCCCGGCGCGATTCCGCGATCGATCGCGGTCGCGACCACGGCCTCTGAGTTTCCCGTGACGAGCGTCGCCATGCGCTCGGCGCGGCGGATGGCCCACGATACCGGCGCCACCCGTTCGATCCTGGCGCCGGCCACATTCCGGCGGGCCACCACGACAGGGACCCCCTGCACGCGAGCGGCGGGACAGAAGAACAGGGACGACTGCTCCAGCCAGCAATACACCAAGTCCGGCTTGAGCCTGCGCACGAGCTCCGCACTTTTCCACAAGCCAAGTACCGCTCTGAGGCCGGGCGGCATGTTGGCGAAGCCGAGCCAATGTCGCTCCACTCCGACTTGCATCAGCCGCTGTTCGTTGGCTAGATCGGGCTCGGGGGCCCGCCATGTCACGAGGGTGGCGCGAAGATGATCTGGATGGGCACGGGCCAAGAACTCGGTCAGCTGATTCTCGCTGCCCCCGACTCTCAGTGACCCGATCGCGAACAGCACGCGGGGAATCGCACCGTCGCTGTGACCGCCGTGGTTACTTGCCATCGATCGCGGTTCGGTGCCAGAGCTCGAGCATCGCCAGGGCCCAAAGCCGCTCCGTGTGGTCGACCGTTTCGCCGGTATGCTCATCGATCAGCCGGCCGATCTCCTCGGATCGAAAGTAGCCGCGGGCAAGCGTTGCCGGGTCCCGCAGGATGTCCTCAAGCCAGCCGCGGAGATCCTCCCGGAACCATTTCCCGATCGGTATGCCAAAGCCCTGCTTCGGCCGATGGACGAGCTCTGACGGCATCCCGCGCCGATGTGCCAACTCCTTGAGGCACCACTTCGTCCGCCCGCGCCGGAGCTTGAGCTTGAGCGGCAGGGACGCGGCGAACTCCTGGACACGGTAATCGAGGAACGGTGAGCGCACCTCGAGCGCGTGGGCCATCGCCATGCGATCGACCTTGGTGAGCAGATCGTCGGGCAGGTATGTCGCGACGTCGAGAGCCATGAAGCGGGTAACCCCGCGTAGGTCCGGGGCGGTGAGCACGTCGTCCCATGCATGTCTGGCGCCGCCCCCTGAAGCCAGGAAATCCGGCTGGCATAGGCGCTCGAGCCGCACGGGGTCAAAGCCCGCCACCATGGTGGCATAGAAATCCGCCGGCGAGCGACGCAGGGCGTGCGCGGCCCGCTTGGCGATCGGGAACCTCGAGGCGACGCGGGGCGGCGTGACGGCGTCGATGGCGCGCCCGGCGAGTGGTGCGACTCCTCGCAGCCGGTCCGCCACGAGCGCCAGCTGATAACGGCGGTACCCGCCGAAGGCCTCGTCGCCCCCGTCCCCCGACAGTGCCACGGTTACGCGGCGCTTGGTCACCTGCGACAGCAGATAGGTCGGTACAGCTGACGAGTCAGCAAACGGCTCGCCCGCAAACCGGACCGTCTCGGCAATCGTCGGAACGATGTTCGCATCGACCACGAACTCCTCGTGGCGGGTGCCGTAGATCTCGGCCACCCTCCGGGCGTGAGGACCCTCGCTGAACGCCGCCACCGGGAAGTCGATCGAGAACGTCGACACCTGCGGAAGCAGCTCCGCCATATAGGAGACCACGAGGCTTGAGTCGATGCCCCCGGAAAGGAAGGCCCCGAGCGGTACATCCGAGATCAGCCGGGATTTAGTGGCATCTCGCAACAGTGCATCGAGCTGATCCAGTGCATCCCGCGGATCCACCGGTACCGGCCGGTAGTCCAGCGACCAGTAGCGCAGCAGCTCGATATCGCCGCCGCAGAAAAGCAGAGCCTCGCCGGGAGCCAGCTTCCGGATCCCGCGGAAACCGCTCAAAGGAGCTGGCACGTACATCAGCGTCAGGTACTCCGCGATCGCCTCTAAGTCGGGCTCACACTCGACCAGTCCACTAGCCAGAATCGCGGCCGGTTCGCTCGCGAACACAAGCCCTTTGCCCACTGGCGCCCAGTAGAGTGGCTTGACGCCTAGGCGGTCGCGCACCAGTGCCAGGCGCTGTTCGCCCTCGTCCCACAGCGCAAAGGCGAACATCCCCTGCAGCTCGCTGAGCGAATCGACGCCGCTCTCCTCCCACGCGTGCGGAAGAACCTCGCAGTCGGATCCGGTGGCAAAATGGTGTCCTCTGCTAACGAGGCGCTCGCGGAGTTCCCTGAAGTTGTAGATCTCACCGTTACAAGTGACCATGACAGAGTTCGTCTCGTTGGCCAACGGCTGCGATCCGCCAGGCAGGTCGATGATCGACAGGCGGCGAAATCCCAGGCCCACCTGCCCCGGACGCACGTAGTAGCCCTCCTCGTCCGGACCGCGGTGGACGAGCCTCGCGCACATTCGGCGTAGCGTCGTCTCATCGGCGCCGATGTCGCCGATCCAGCCAGCGATACCGCACACACTAGCCCCTGTTAACTCTCGAGATCGTGCGCGCAGGAGGCCGGACGGACGTGACCGCACCGTGATCGCGCGCGATTTCCAAGAGGCACGTCGGTCGCTGCCGACCGATCCAGCGCTTCGACATCAATGCAACCACGCCATTCGGCGACGAGCGTAGCTCATCGCGCTCGGACGGTCGTCTGGGCCTCTCGACCCCAACGTGTGTCCAGAAACCTGGCAGGTCGTGGAGCGGACGCCCCAGCGCCCGATGCAGTGGTATGCCTAATCCTGTCCCACAGCCGGCTGGCGGAAGGCGAATGGCCTGGCGCCGGCACGCGGTACTCGCGTGGCTCATGACGGGCGCGATCATGATAATCACGGCTGCGACGGCGCTCCCTGCGAACGCGGCGCTGCCCGCCAACACTATCTCTGGGATCCATCTTGCCCTGCCATTCAACCAGGGAGAGAAGATCGCCAACGGGACCGTCGTCGGCGAATCAGGCGTCGTGGACTACGTCTGGGGTGCGGTGGGCAATCCGGGCAACATTCCCGGCGGCTCCACCTGGCACGAGTCTTATATTCCGTGGGGCCGTGACCCTCAAGTGAGGCCGCCCTCCTGGTTTCTCGCTAATCACCCGACGTGGGTGATGTACACGGAGGACCAACATACTCCGGCGACGCTGTTCGGCGAGCCGTCCCCTGTGCTGGACATGACTAACCCGGAGGTGCAAGCCTGGATCGAGAATCAGGCAGACGCCGCCCTGGCGAGCGGCTTTCAGGGTATTTCGTGGGACAACGGTGTCGTGTACAACGAGGGACATGCTGTCGGCCATTACGATGCAAACGGTCAGTGGATCCAGCAGTACAGCGGTGCTGCGTTCGACCCCGCCTATGCGGATGCTCAAACGACTGCATTCGCAGCTGTGACCAACGCGATCAAGTCCAGGCACCCGAACACGAGCGACACGCTCAACCAGCCCTTTTCCTGTGACTCGACGTGGTCGCTGCCCCTAGCGTCGGCAGACATGCTCCTCGACGAGCAGGGGTTCACAAACTACGGCGAAGCCACCAATTCCTACGTTACCTCCGCTCCCAGCGACGGATGTTCCAACAACTGGTTGCAGCGAGTACAGGCGTACGTGAGGCTTCAGAAAGAGCTTGGCAAGGGCTTGGTCCTACTCAACGAGGAGCCCTACCAAGTGCGCTCCGACATTACCGACACGAGCCCCCACGCCCGTGCGGACCTGCAATGGGCATTGGCCAACTACCTACTCGTGAAGTACGCACACACTTATTTCTGGTGGGGCGGCATTCAGCAATATGGGGGTCCGCCTCTGCTGCAGCGCGAGTACTCGGCTCCGATCGGATCGCCGATCGACGACGTGCACGCAGCTGACGGGGTCTACGTGCGCAACTACACCAATGGACTAGCGATCGTCAACCCCGATCCGACTCAAAAGATTACGGTCCACCTCCCGACCGGCTATCACGACCTCTACGGACACGCCGTTACACAGCTGGCGCTGCCGCGACATTCGGGCATCGTGCTGCTCGGCCCTCCGCAGTCGGGATGGGCCGGCTTCAGACCGCGAGCACACGCGCGGCTGGCCCGGGCCCAACGACTGCGGGTTACCCGGCATCGGCGTCACGAGAGGCGCGCGTCCCGCGCTCGACATCGGCACCGCCAGTAGCAATTTCGATCCAGCGCACGAATTGGCAGGATTTCGCGGGCGGGCAAGCCTCACGATCGCACGCCCTCCGCTAGCCTGGTGTTATGTCTCGCTCAGGCCTGCGGGGGACCGCGCACGGCGTGGCTCTACTTGGAGCATTTCTGGTCGGGCTTGCGCTCGCCGCCGCGCCGGCTCACGCCGCCCGACCTCTGACCAGAGGCTTTGCCGACGGCGTGTGGGGCGAGACAGTTGGGCCACAGTGGATTCCACGGACCGTCGCGACCGGGGCCAGGCGGGCGTTGCTCACAATCTCTTGGGCGCAAGCGGAGCCCAGCGCGCCACGTAATCTGGCCGACGCCACGAACCCGGCCGGGTCTCAGTTCAACTTTGGCTACGTCGACCGCATGGTGCGCGAGTTCGCGGGCACGAGCGTAGCCCCTGTCTTCATGGTCAGCTACGCCCCGCCCTGGGCCGAGCAGCCGGGGGGCCCAGCTTCACTCGAAGCCGCCGGAGCGTGGGAGCCCGATGCGACCGCCTTCGGTCAATTTGCGACCGCGTTGGCCAGGCGCTATTCCGGCTCCTACCCCGACCCTCTCCACCGTGGCCTCGTGCTTCCGCGTGTGCGCTATTTCCAGGCCTGGGCCGAGGCGAACTTCAGCATTCACCTAGCGCCGCAGTGGACGAAGAAAGGCGGCCGCTGGGTGCCCGCCGCACCGCAGATATATCGCGGTCTCCTGAACTCGTTCTACGCCGGCGTCAAGGCTGTGCACCCCGACAACCTCGTGATCACAACGGGCTTTGCTCCCTACGGCGACCCTGCCGGGCCGTGTTCAAACCACGCTTCCGGCAACGGCTGCCGAATGCCGCCGGCCCTGTTCGCGCGAGAGATGCTCTGCCTACACGGCCACGCGCTGACGCCCGAGTCGTGCCCGACGCCAGCGCATTTCGACGTGCTGGCGATGGATCCCTACGAGGTAGGGCCTCCGACCACGCCAGCGCTGAGCGCGGACGATGCCTCGGCGCCAGACCTCGGCAAGATGACGCGGATCGTCAACGCGGCGGTGGCGCTTGGGCGCGCGCTTCCCCGCAGCCACAAGCGGCTTTGGGTGACTGAGTTCTCCTACGACTCCAATCCCCCGAACCCGACCGCGGTATCGCTGGCGACCCAGGCGCGCTGGTTGGAGGAGTCCTTCTTCGTCTTCTGGCGGGAGGGCGTAGACACGGTCTTTTGGTATCTGGTTCGGGACCAAGCGGGTAAGGACTACAACACGTCGTACTTCTCCGGCGTCTATTTCTTCAACGGGCAGCCAAAACCATCATTGGAGGCCTACCGCTTCCCGCTGGTGGTCATGCCCTCGGGGCACTCCGCGACGGTATGGGGCATCGCCCCACGGGGAGGCCGCGTGGCGGTCGAGCGCCAGAGCGGCCGCTCCTGGAAGACGCTCTTCCGGATCAGGGACAGCGCGGGCGGCGTGTTCGTACGCAAGATTTCGTCGCGCCTGCGCGGCAACTTCCGCGCCGTGGTCGGAGGCGAGGCCAGCCTGGTCTGGCGTCGCTGAGCCTGGCCGGCTTCAGCAGCTGCGCGAGCAGCTAAAGGTCCGGGCGAACGAGCTCGAGCTCGCTAGCCGCGAGGCTACGAGCGACGGGCTCGAGCATCGAGGCTCCAACGACCACGCCAGAGGACGTCAAGCCGGCAGGCGGTGCAACAGTCGGCAGCTCGGCCCGTGTGAGCCATGCGGGCCCCTCGAGTGCCCAGATCAGTACGACCCCGAAGACCAGGCTCGTGGCTCCAGCCAGCAGCACCCAACCGACCCCGGCCTGCGCGACGCCGATCGTCAGCCCGCAGAGCAGCAGCTGCGTCCCGGCTAGCGCCATCGCGACGTTACGCGGTTGGCCCAGGCGACGGGACAGGCGATGCGTGATGTGGTCGCGGCCGCCGGCCAACACTGAGCGTCCGGCGCGGCTGCGCGAGACCGTCACCAGTGTGGTGTCGAAGATCACCAGTCCGACCAGCAGAGCGGCTACGATCACGCCGCTGGGACCGACGTAGTTAGTGCTGACCGAAGCCATGGTCACGCGGGCGATGAGCAACCCCACGACCAGGCTGCCCCCGTCGCCCATGAAGATGCGCGACGCCAGGTTGCGCGGCAGGAACGCGATGCAGGCGCCGGCGACCGCGAATGACAGCGACGCCAGCGCGCCATCGCCCGAAATCAGCGCGAGCGCACCGGCGCCCGTCGCCGATACTGCCGCGGTCGAAGCCGCGGCGCCGTCCATGTTGTCCATCAGGTTGAACGCGTTAATGATGCCGACGACCCAGACCACGGTCAGCAGCAGATCTGCGGGCCCGTTGTGGAACACGCCCCATCCCCGGCCGGTGGACCACAGCAGTACCGCAATCCCCACTTCGGCGAACGCGCGCAGGGAGATCGGAAGGTTGACGCGGTCGTCGATTGTGCCCAGCACCCAGATCCCCACCGCGCACCCGATGACCACCGGGTGCTTTTGCACTCCGCCGTCGACCACGAGCACCGCCGCGACGATGCCGAAGATGATCGCGCTGCCCCCCAGGTACGGGTCGGACGCTTATGGCCCTTGTAGCCCGCGGGGAGATCGAAGAATCCGGTCCGCACGGCAACCGCGATCGCGATCGGGGTCGCGAGAAATGTCGCCAGCGCGGCGATGGCGAACGCCGCGGCGGCGCTGAGCTCAGGCGGCACTGGCAGCCTCGGACGTTGCCAGAGTCTCGTCGCGCGCGCATTCGTACCGGATCACGTCGTCGATCGCATCGTCGACAGTGCAGCGGGGCTGCCAGCCGGTCAGGTTGCGCAACGCGGTCGTGTCTGGCCGACGGATGCCGAGCTCTTCGAAGCCGTCCCCGTAAGCCTCCTCGTATGGCACCAGAACCACTCCGCTCGCGCTCTCGGTGCGCTCGATCACCCGTCGGGCGAGCTCGGCGATCGTCACCGCCGTGGAACTGCCGATGTTGAACGTCTGACCGTTCGCCTGGCGGCTCTCGCTCAAAAGCGTGAGCGCAGAGACAGTGTCGCGGACGTGCGTGAAGCACCGCGTCTGTGCTCCGCTGCCGTAAACCGTCAGATCCTCGCCCCGCAGAGCCTGGCGCACAAAGCGCGGCAGCACCATGCCGTAGGCACCGGTCTGTCGCGGGCCGACCGTGTTGAACAGCCTGACCACCGTGGCGTCGACCCCGCGCCGGCCGTGATAGCCGTAGATCAGGGCCTCGCCGAAGCTCTTGGCGATTGCGTAAGTCCAGCGGCCCTTCGACGGTGAGCCGAAGATCAGGTCCGAGTCCTCGGTCAGAGCGCCGTTGGTGTGCTTGCCGTAGACCTCGGAGGTGGAGCTGAAGAGGACACGGACATCGTGGCGCGAGGCGGCGTGCATGACTACGTTGCTGCCGCGGACGTTGCGCATCAACGTGTCCAGCGGCTCGTTGACGATCATCTGCACCCCCACCGCCGACGCGAGATGAACGCAGACGTCGGCGCCCTGCATCACCTCGTCGACGAGGTCGGCGTTGGTGACCGAGCCCTCCACGAACTGCACCGAGTCGTCGCCGAGCAGTTGCTCGATGTTCTCCACGCGCCCGGTCGAGAGGTCGTCGAGGAGCACTATCTCCCGGGCCTGCCCACCGCGCCTCAGTGCCTCGGCGAGATGGGATCCGATGAACCCGGCTCCCCCGGTGATCAGGTACCTGCGCCCGTCGCGACCGCGACGACGCCGCTCGCCACGTGCAGCGGGCATGCCGGACCGGGAGGGCACCGTGACCCCTCTGACGTCGCGTACCGGCCGAATCGCAGGTGCGCGCGCGCCGGCAGCGGCGGCCTCTTGCGTCGCGTAATACGCGACCGTGCGCCGCAGTCCCTCGGCAAGGCTGACAGCCGCCTCGTAACCAAGCTCATGTGCGGCAAGACTTACATCGGCGACTGAATGGCGCACGTCGCCCGGCCGCGGCGGCCCGTGTACGACTTCCACAGCTGCGCCGATCTGCTCGTTCAGGGTCTGTGCCAGGGCGTTGAGCGTGATCCGCCGGCCGCAGGCGATGTTGTACACACGACCTCCGATTGCGGAAGTCGCGAGCGCCGCAATGTTCGCGTCGACGACGTTCTCGACGTACGTGAAGTCCCGCGATTGTTCACCGTCGCCGAAGATCACCGGTGGCTCGCCGTTGCGCAGCGCCCAGATGAACTTCGGAATCACGGCTGCGTACTCGGAGTTCGGGTCCTGTCGCGGACCGAACACGTTGAAATAGCGCAGCGCCACCGTCTCGAGTCCGTACACGTCGAAGAAGCTGCGTGCGTAGCTCTCGGCCGCAAGCTTGGAAACCGCGTACGGGGAGATTGGAAGCGGTGTCAGCGATTCGCGTTTGGGCAGCTCAGGATTCGACCCGTAGATCGACGAGGACGACGCGAGCACGACCCGCGACGCGCCTGCATCGCGCGCGGCCAGCAACACATTCAATGTGCCGGTCGCGTTTGCGTCGTGAGACGTGACCGGATCGGCGATCGACCGCGGCACCGAAGGCACCGCAGCGAGGTGAACCACCGCCTCACAACCGCGCATCGCACCGTGAACGGTGGCAATGTCACGGATGTCGCCGTGCACAAAATCGATCTCTTCGGCAACCGCCGAGAGGTTTTCGAGATGTCCGGTCGAAAGATTGTCGAGAACTCGGACTTCCCTGTCCATTTCAAGCAGTCGCCTAACAATGTGCGAGCCGATAAAGCCCGCCCCACCCGTTACCAGCGTTCGCATGTAGCCCACCTTGGCCTAGGCGCCCCCAACTTCGCGCCTCATTTTTGTCCAGGCTCCCCCGAACCCCTACTTTCTTGCTCATCACGAGCTTAGCCCGAGATGGTAGAGAAAAGCTATCAATCTGTAAAGAGGGCAGCTAAAGCAGGCTTATTGATGCTTTGATCAACGAATGTGAGCAGGTCAAACGATCACGTTCGCCACCGACCCGGGTGCTTCCAGGTGGGCGGCGTGTCCTGCGTCCGGGACCACCACGAACTCCGCAGTCTTCATCTCGCGGACCATCGCTGAGGCGGTCTCCCGAAACTTCAAGTCGCGCTCGCCGACGAGCAGCGTGGTCGGAATGGGCAATTCAGGCAGCCGCCCCCAGAGCGGCGGCAGGGCGCCGGTGCCAAGACCCTCAAGGCGCGAGCCAACCCGGCCGGAGTACTGCGCAGTCGGTCGGCGTGAACCGCCGCAGCCACGTCGGCCGGCTGGTCTGCCAGAACCGGCGTTCGGGCCCAGGTGGTCGCGAAATCCTCGGTGCTCAAATGCTCGATCGCGCCGGCCAGACGCTCGTCGTCCGAGCGACGACGCGCGCGCTCCTCAGGATCGGCGATCCCGGGACTGGCTCCGATCAGGACCAGACGCGTCACCTCGGTGCAAGCGCGAAAGCGATGTGAAGGGCGATCCGGCCCCCCATCGAGTAGCCCACCAGCGTGAACGAGTCCGGCGCCAGACGCGAGATGTCCTCGATCACGTGCTCCAGGTCGACGGGCACCAGATTTGACGCGGTGCCGTGTCCGCGGATGTCGGGAGCGAGCGGCCGGTAGCGTTCGCCGAGCGCGGTAATGACCGCGTCCCAGCTCGCGCCGGTATGCGTGAAGCCGTGCAGCAACACAAGCGTGGGCGCCATGACCGCAGACATCATGACCGCAACCGATTCCTACCTGCTGCTCCGCGCGCTCTGCGACGAGTTCGCGCGACGTGGTCTACAGCATGCGTGCACGTCGCCCGGATCACGTCCGCCCGAACTCCGAGAGGTTGGGCCGCGGCCGACGGCCCGGCTGGGCGACGGGCAGCACGGCTGCTACGACCAGCGTTGACCGGCCCGGCCCTTATATTGCCCCCGATGGGCGCGGACGTCGTACAACTTTCCGCCCTGTCAGCGGACGACCTCGATTGCTGGCGCGTGCTCGCCGCGGCCGCGATTTCGCCGAACCCATTCGCCGACCCGGACTTCGTGCTCCCCGCCGCACGCGGCCTGGGCGTCGAGGACGTGGCCGTCCTGCTGGTCCGCGACGGGACGCGATGGAGCGCCGCGCTGCCCGTCCGCGCCGTCGCGTCCTGGCGCGGGGTCCCGGGGCGTTGCCTGGCGGTGTGGCGCCACAGGTACTGCTTTCTGGGCACGCCGCTGGTCGCGGGCCCCGATCCCGCCCAGGCCCTGACTGCCCTGGTCAGCCGGGGACTGCGCGCCGGCCCGTGCCTGGGGCTCGAGCACATCGACGCCGCGGGACCGCTCGCGGAGCCGCTGACGCGAGCGCTCGCCGCCACTGCGCGGACGGTCGAGCTCGAGGTCTTCGAACGGCCCACACTGCACCGGCGCGCGCTTCGGGAGCGACTCGATGGCGGGCTCAGCGCGCATCATCGCCGCGAGCTGGCCCGCAAGCTGCGGCGGCTGGAGGGCGAGCTGGGCGCGGTGGAGCTGGTCGACCGCAGCGGCGATCCCGCCGCCTACCGTGAGTTCCTGGCGCTCGAGCACTCCGGCTGGAAGGGAGCGAACGGCAGCGCGCTGGCCTGCGATCCCGGCCACGCCGGCTTCTTCCAGGAGCTGTGCCAGCGCTTCGCCGCCGCCGGCCGGCTGCAGCTGCTCTCGCTTCAGAGCGAGCGGCGAGTCGTCGCAATGATGTGCAACCTACTCGCCGGCGAGGTCGCGTTCGGCTTCAAGATCGCTTTCGACGAGCGACTGGCGCGCTGCTCGCCGGGGATGCAACTGCAGCTCGCCTACATCGAGCGCTTCCGCGCCGGGGGATGGTCGTGGACCGACTCCTGCACGAACCAGGACAACGACACGATCAACCGCCTCTGGCCAGGCCGGCGCGTGCTGCGGAGCGCGGTCGCGGTCCGGCGCGAACTCTCGGTTGCGCCCGCGTACGCCAAGTGGCGCGTGGCGGCGGCCGTGTTCCCGCTAGCGCGAAAGGCTCAGAGCAGCGACCGCTCGTGGAGGCGTTGGCCCAGGGCCTCCACCAGCCGGATCGCGGCGCCCAAGGTCGAGTAGTGGACCCGATCCGGGACATCCCGGGGCTGGCGCCGATCACCACGAGCCGGCGCACCCGCCCGCCGAGCCCGGAAGCGAGCGCCGAATCCAAGGCGATCCGGCGGCCCATCGAGTAGCGGGAGCACGAACGAATCCAGCTCGAGCGCCCGAAGGTCGCCCGAGCACATCCGAGAGCGCCAGCGGCCAGCGCTCGCCGGCGCAGCCGTGGCCGCGGATGTCGGGCGCCAGCGCCCGGTAGCGTTCGCCGAGGGCTGCGATGACTGGGTCCCAGCTCGCGCCGGTGTGCGCGAATCCGTGCAGCAACACGAGCGCGAGCGCGATCACCATTCGAGATCAGATCATGACTGCAAGCGATTCATACCTGCTGCTGAGGGCGTTCTCTGACGAGCTGGCGCGCTGCGGCCTGCGGCATGCCTGCACGTCGCCCGGCTCGAGATCGACTCCGATCGTGCTCTCGCTCGTGCGCGAGCAGCGGCTCACCTGCTGGTCGCAGATCGACGAGCGCTGCGCGGGATTCTTCGCCATCGGCGCCGCCAAGGCTTCGGGACGGCCCGTCGCCGTCACCTGCACGTCCGGGACCGCGGCCGCGAACCTCACGCCGGCAGTGATCGAGGCCTTTCAGGCACGGGTGCCGCTGATCGTGCTTACCGCCGACCGGCCGCCCGAGCTGCGGGAGGTGGGCGCCGGACAGACGATCGATCAGCTCAAGCTCTATGGCGACGCGACCAAGTGGTTCTTCGAGGTCGGCACGCACGAGGCCTCGCCTGAGCGGCTGCGATGGATGAGAACGCTC
This sequence comes from uncultured Solirubrobacterales bacterium, assembly GCA_963703825.1. Classification (GTDB taxonomy): domain Bacteria; phylum Actinomycetota; class Thermoleophilia; order Solirubrobacterales; family Solirubrobacteraceae; genus Palsa-465. Next base: position 39,929 of record CAVPFS010000060.1, read on the forward strand.
GCCTGCCGCGCGTACTGGACCGCGGCCGACGGCCCACCTGGGCCCGTCCACCTCAACTTCGCCCTCCGCGAGCCGCTCGTGCTCGACCAGCCGCTACCCGAGGACACGAGTGGCCGGGACGGGGACCGGCCGTACGTCGGCTTTGACCGCCCCCGAGCGAGTGCGCCTTCGGGTGGCGCGCACCCCTTCGGTCGGGTGGTGATCGTCGCCGGTCGCGACGAGCGTGATCCGGGGGCGGCCGCGCAGCTCGCTGGCTTCGCGGCGCGGGCGCGGATTCCGCTGCTGGCCGACCCGCTCTCGGGCGCACGCGCCGGCGTGGCGGCGATCGCCCACTATGACCTCCTGCTCCGCGACCCCGGCTTCGCGGGCGCGCACCGTCCGCAGTTCGTCATCCGCGTCGGCGATCTCCCCACTTCGAAACCGCTTCGAACCTGGCTGGCCGGCCTCGACGCCGCGCAGATCGCGATCGACCCCGACGACGCCTGGCACGACCCGGGGTCGGTCGTCGGGTTGCGGATCAGCGCCCCCTATCGGGCCCTGTTCGAATCGGCGCAGCCTCCGCCGGTTGACGATCGATGGCTCGACTCGTGGCGCGCGGCCGATGCGAGCGTGGCCACCGCGATCGCCGAGGTGCTCGGCGATCGCCTTTCCGAGCCACTGGTCGCCGCCCGGCTGGCGCAGTGGCTGCCGGCTGACGCGACCTTGTTCGTCGCCTCCTCGATGCCGATCCGGGACGTCGAGGAGTTTGTCGAGGTCCGCGCTGACCCACCGCGCACGCTCTCAAACCGGGGCGCCAACGGGATCGACGGCACCGTCTCGAGCGCGTTCGGCGCCGCGGCCGTCGCCGACGGCCCCGTGGTGCTCCTGATCGGCGACGTCGCGCTCGCCCACGACATCGGCGGCCTGCTGGCGGCTCGCCGGCTCGGGCTGCGCCTGACGATCGTGCTGCTCAACAACGACGGCGGCGGCATCTTTCACTTCCTGCCGGTATCGGGCGAGACCGACGCATTCGAACAGCACGTCGCCACCCCCCACGCGCTCGAGTTCTCGCTCGCCGCATCGCTCTACGGCTGCGCCTACGAGCGCCCGATCACGTCCGAGGAGCTGCACGGCGCCGTCACACGGTCCCTCGACGGCGATGCGACGACGATCATCGAGGTGCGCACGAACCGCGCCGAGAACCTCGCCCTGCATCGCCGCGTTAGCGACGCGGTGCTCGCCGCCTTAGCCGGCGAGGACCGGCAGTAGTGCCTGCAGCTTGACTTCGGTCTCGGCCAGCTCGGCGGCCGGATCGGAATCGCCGACGATCCCGCAGCCCGCATAGCAGGTGGCCACCGTGCCCCGCAACAGCGCGCACCGCAGGGCAACGCAGAACTCGCCGTCTCCGGTCGCGTCCGTCCACCCCACCGGCCCCGCGTACCAGCCGCGGTCAAGCCCTTCGAGCGCCGGAATCAGCGTCTCGGCGACGGCGCCCGGCTCGGCGCCGACGGCCGGGGTCGGATGCAGTAGGCCGGCGAGCTCGATCGCGCCGATCGGCGAAGTCAGCTGGGCTCGGATCGGAGCGGCCAGATGCTGGATGTTCGCGACCTGGACGACGACCGGCTCGGGCGGGCAGGTGACCCACACCGAGTGCGGCCGCAGCGTGCGCGCGATCCGCCGCACCACAACCGCGTGCTCGGCTCGATCCTTGGCGCTGCGCAGCAGCTGCTCGCCGAGGTGGTCGTCGACCGCCGGGTCGGCGCTGCGGCGCGTCGAGCCGGCGAGCGCGACCGTGCTCGCCCGCTGGCCCTCGCGGCGCGCGAGCAGCTCGGGGCTGGCGGCGATGAAGGTCGCGTCGCCGCGGCCGACCGCGAACACGTAGCAGGAGCCGAACGCCTCTCGCAGCACCCCCAGCACCGCTGCCGGGTCGTGCGGGCGCGGTGCGTGGACTTCGACCTCTCGCGCGAGCACGATCTTCTCCAGCTCCCCGGAGCGGATCCGCTGCACGGCGCGGGCGACCGCCTCCTCGTAATGCGACGGCGGCATCGGGCTCACGACCTCGTAGTTGCCGGTCGGCGACGGGTCGAGCAGCGCCAGCGGCTCCGCCCGCAACGCCGCGAAGCGGGCCGACAGCGCGTCCAGCAGGCCCTCGAAGGTGTCATCGGGCGCGACCGCGACGTTGACGGTCAGCCACGAGTCGCGGCCGCGGCGAGCGAGCGAGAGCTCGGGAACGATCAGCGAGGCGGGCTCAAACCCGTGCCAGCGCCGGCTCTGACCGCCGTCGGTCGCGAACGAGAAGCCGCCGAGCGCCACCAGCCCGGAACCCGGCGGACCGTCAGTCCCTTCCTGCAGCGAAGACGCCGACAGCTCGCGCCATTGCCGCGCGACGGCGGCGAACCGATCCCGACCGCCGGCGTGCAGCACCCGCACGCAGCCGAGCGCCGCGATCGCCGACCCCGCCCGGTCTGGCTGCTCGAAGCAGAACCACGGCTCGCCGGCGCGGCGCGATGTGGCGACGACCGCCGTCGGGTCAGACGTACGCTCGCAGCGTCCCGCGACGCTGACGAGCGTCACTTCGCCGGCCGCGCGCGCGCGCTCGAGGCCCGCCGCGAGCCGTGCGGTCAGCTTTCGCTCGGCCGAGCGCTCGAGCCAGCCGAGCGCTAGCCCCGGTCCGGCGGCGGCACGCGTGGGCCCCTGGATCTAGGTCTCCCCGCGTCCGCGGGAAATCGCGATCTCGCCGGTGCGCGCCATCTCGATCAGGCCGAACGGGCGCACGAGCGCCTCGAATGCGTCGACCTTGTCCCAGGTGCCGGTCACTTCGATCACAAGCGAGCGCTTGGTCACGTCGACGACCTTGGCGCGGAAGATCTCGCAGATCTGCATCACCTCCGAGCGCGCGGCACCGTCGGCGTTGACCTTGAACAGCGCCAGCTCGCGCGCGAGCGTCTCGCTCGGCTCCAGATCGCGGATCTTGAGCACGTTGACGAGCTTGTGCAGCTGCTTGGTCACCTGGTCAATCGGATGCACGGCGCCGTCGAGCGTCAGCGTGATCCTCGAGAACGCCTCGTCGTCGGTCGGGCCGACCGCGAGCGTGTCGATGTTGAAGCCGCGCCGGGCGAAGAGGCCGGCGATCCGCGTCAGAACGCCGGGCTTGTTCTCCACCAGGATCGAGACGATGTGCTTGCGCCCGGTCCGCAGGCCGACCGCGGCATCGAGCTCATCGAGTGACAGGACCTCCTTCGTACCAGGCTCGCCCATCAGTCCCTCCCGGCGTGATCGGTCGCGGTCGCAGGCATTTATCCGACCATGTTCCTGGCCGGCTGGCCCGCTGGGATCATCGGATAGGTGTTCTCCTCGCGCGTGACTCGCACGTCGACGAGCACTGGGCCGTCAGTCTCCAACGCGGCGCGCATGTCCTGCACGAGCGTGCGCTTGTCCTGCAGCCGGATCCCGGTCGCGCCGTAAGCGTCGGCGACCTTGACGAAGTCCGGCCACTGGCCCATGTCGACCTGGCTGTAGCGCTTGTCCCAGAACAACTCCTGCCACTGGCGAACCATCCCCAGATAGCCGTTGTTCATGATGAACACCTTGATCGCGATCCCCTCTTGGGCGCAGGTCGCGAGCTCCTGCATGTTCATCTGCACCGAGCCGTCGCCGGCGATGCAGATGACCGTCTGATCGGGGCAGCCGACCTTCGCGCCCATCGCCGCCGGCAGCCCGAACCCCATCGTCCCGAGGCCGCCGGAGTTGATCCACCGCCGCGGGCGGTCGAAATGGAAGTACTGGGCCGCCCACATCTGGTGCTGGCCGACGTCAGAGGCGACGATCGCGTCGCCTCCGGTCGCCTCGTAGAGCGCCTGGACCATGAACTGCGGCTTGATCTCGGAGTCAGTCGAGTCCGTGTAGCCGAGCGGATGGCGCTCCTTCCAGGTGCGGATCCGGGTCCACCACTCCTCCAGGCGCGCGGGGTCGGGCGACTGCGCCCGGTACTCGGCGGTCAGCCGCGGCAGGATGTTGCGGGCATCGCCGACGATCGGGATGTGGGCCGGGACATTCTTGGAGATCTCAGCCGGATCGATGTCGATGTGGATGAACTTCGCCCTGGGCGCGAACTCCGACAGCTTGCCGGTGATCCGGTCGTCAAAGCGGGCGCCGATCGCGATGATCAGGTCAGCTTCGTCCATCGCGTAGTTGGCGGTCCGGGTGCCGTGCATGCCGAGCATCCCCAGCCACTGCTCGTGCGACGCCGGGAAGCCGCCGAGTCCCATCACGGTGCAGGTGACCGGGAAGCGGTCCGAGATCGCCAGCTCGGTCAGCTCGCCGGCCGCGTTGGAGGCGATCACGCCGCCGCCGGCGTAGATCACCGGCCGGCGGGAGTTCGCCAGCGCCTTGGCGGCGATCCGGATCTGCTTCTGGTTGCCGTCAGTCGTCGGCTGGTAGCCCGGCAGGTGGACGTCGTCGACGGGCTCGTACGGGATGTCTGCGCGGCTCAGGTCCTGCGGAATGTCGACCACGACCGGACCGGGGCGGCCGGTGCGCGCGATGTGGAACGCCTCGTGCAGCGAGCGCGGGATCTCGAGCGGGTGCTGGATCATGAAGCTGTGTTTGACGATCGGCATCGTGATTCCGATCGTGTCCGCCTCCTGGAAACCGTCCGTCCCGAGCAGCTCGGTCCGCACCTGGCCGGTGATGAAGACGACCGGAACGGAGTCCATCATCGCGTCGCAGATCGGTGTCACGAGGTTGGTCGCCCCCGGACCGCTGGTGCCGAGCGCGACCCCGACCTTGCCGGTCGCCTTGGCGTAACCCTCCGCAGCGTGGCCGCCGCCGGCCTCGTGGCGGACCAGGATGTGGCGGATCCCGGCGTCGTAGAAGGCGTCATAGGTCGGCAGGTTGGCGCCGCCCGGGAGCCCGAATACGACGTCCACGCCCTCGGCCTTGAGGCATTCCATCAGGGCGTCGACTGCGCGCATCAGCTCACTCTTTCTCGCGAGGGTTGCCAGGCTTCCGGCGCGCCACCCGTGCACGCCGAACGCCCAAGTCTAACCGGCCTAAATCAGGCCGTCCGGCGCCGCAACGAGCCTTCCGAGGCGATCGCGACGTCGGGGAACTCGAGCTCAGTTCCGCAGCGCGTGCAGACCGCGTCGTGGAGCTTGACGACCTTGCCGCACTCGGGGCACTGACGGCGCAGCTCCTCTGAGTCGTAGCGATAGAAGACCGCGGTCAGCAGGCCGATGAACGGCACGCAGAACGAGATCAGAAACCAGATGAAGAACGAGCTCCCCTTGATCCGACCGACGATCCCTCCGGCGAGCCCGAAGAAGAACAGGATCACGAGCAGGCCCATGCCCTGCACGGCGCCTCCGCTCTCAGAGGATGGTCTTGACGGCCCAGAGCACCGCTACGACCGCCGCGACGATCACGGCGACCCAGAAGACCGCGACGACCAGGCCGACGATGAAGTGGATCGCGAGCGCCGCGACGGCGATCAGGACCAGGCCGGCGGCAGCCCGCTTGAGCACCGGGGGCCGCGAACGGGTGGCTTCAACCTCAGTTTTCATAGCTCTAAGCGTAGCGCGAGCGCCGAACGGCTCGGGCCGGCGACGATCCGGCGTCCGGCTCAGCCGGCACGACGCGGCGGCCGGCTCAGCCGGCCGGCGCCGGCGCGGCGGCCGGCTCAGCCGGCGGGCCGGCGCGGCGCCGGCTCGGCGAGCGGCAGCCGCGCGAGCCTGAAGCGGCGCACTGCGACGGGCCCAGCCTGCTCGGCCGGCAGGCGACGCTCGGCGATCAGGAGGAGCTTCGATGTTCTGGGTGGCCTGGTCATGGCCGGAATGATGGCCTGGCCAGCGACCGAGCGCATTGGCCACGCGGCCAAAGTGCCAGAAGCCTGATGCGCCCGGCGGATCAGGGACTTCCGGCGACCCGCTGGCGAATCAGCCGCGTGACCTCGCCGCCGTCCGCGCGGCCCTTGGTCTCGCGCATCACGTAACCCACGAGCGGCCCGATCGCCTTCATGTTGCCCGCCCTGACCTTCCCGGCCGCGTCAGGGTCGGCGGCTATCGCGGCGTCCACGATCGCGTCAAGCTCGCCCGAGTCGTCGTCGCTGAGCGCACCGAGACCCTCGCGCGCGACGATCTCGCGCGGGTCTCCCCCCTTTTGCACGAGCGTGCTCAGCACCTCGCGGGCGGCGTCCCGGCTGACCTCCTTGGCGGCGACCATCGTCGCCAGCGCCGCCAGGGCGCCGGGCTGCACGCGGCTAGCGGCCGGGTCGGCGTCAGAGCCGATCCGCTCGACCAGCTGTGGGATCCAGTTGGCGATCGCGACCGCCGCGCCGTCGCCGTCTGCAGCAGTGCTCGCCAGCGCGCGCTCGAAGTAGTCGCCGAGCTCGCGGCGGAAGGCGAGCTCCCGCGCGCGGTCGGGATCGAGCCCGAGCTCGTGCTCGAAGCGCTCCGCGCGGGCCGCCGGCAGCTCGGGCAGGCGGGCGCGGGCGTGCTCGAGCATCTCGGCGCTGACGTCGAGCGGTAGCAGGTCCGGCTCGGGGAAGTAGCGGTAATCGTGCGCCTCCTCTTTGGAGCGCAGCGGCGTCAGGGCGCCGGAGCTCGGATCGAAGTGCAGCGTCTCCTGGACGACCTGCTCGCCGGCTCCGAGCAGCCCGGTCTGCCGCTCGATCTCGGCACGCACGCCGCGCTCGAGAAAGCGGAACGAGTTCATGTTCTTCAGCTCGGTCTTGGTCCCGAGCGCGGTCGTCCCGACTGGCCTGACCGAGACGTTGGCGTCCGCGCGCAGTGAACCCTCCTCCATGTTGACGTCTGAGACCTCGAGCGCGCGCAGCGTCGTCCGCAGCAGCGTCAGCCATTCGCGCGCGTGCTCGGGGGAGGCGATGTCGGGCTCGGTCACGATCTCCACCAGCGGCGTCCCGCAGCGGTTGAAGTCGACCACGCTGCGATCCGAGCCGTGGATGCGGCCGCTCGCGGAGACGTGGACGAGCTTGGCGGCGTCCTCCTCGAGGTGCACACGGTGGATCCGGACCTCGCCGAGGCGCCCGCCACTGCACAGAGGCACGTCGTACTGGGAGATCTGGTAGCCCTTCGGCGAGTCGGGATAGAAGTAGTTCTTGCGGTGAAACAGCGACCGCGGGGCGATCTCGGAGCCGAGCGCCAGCCCGATCATGATCCCGAACTGCACCGCGCGCTCGTTGAGCACCGGTAGTGCGCCCGGCAGCCCGAGGCAGACCGGGCACGTGTGCACGTTGGGCGGATCGCCGAACGACAGCTCGCAGCCGCAGAACATCTTCGTGCGCGTCTTCAGCTGGACGTGGATCTCGAGGCCGATCACCGGCTCGTAGCTGGTGTTCGTCATCCGCGTGCCGGGCTCGGGTCGAAGCCGATCGCTTGCTCGAGCGCATACGCGGCCTCGAGCAGCCGCTGCTCGCTGAACGCCGGCCCGGCGAGCTGGAAGCCGACCGGCAGTCCCTCGCTGAGGCCGGACGGGATCGAGATCGCCGGGATCCCGGCGAGTGGCATCGGGACCGTGCAGAAGTCGTTCATGTACATCGCCAGCGGGTCGCTTGTCTTTGAGTCGAGCTCGAACGCCGTCCACGGGCTGGTGGGCGTCACGACGAAGTCAAAGCGTTCGAATACGGCCCGGAAGTCATCCGTGATCTTGGTGCGGACCCTCTGCGCCGCTCCGTAGTACGCGTCGTAGTAGCCGCTCGACAGCGCGTAGGTCCCGAGCATGATCCGGCGCTTGACCTCGGGACCGAAGCCGGCCGCACGCGTGCGGCTGTACATCGTCTCCAGGTCAGCGTCGCCGTCGACCCGCAGGCCGTAGCGGACGCCGTCGAAGCGCGCCAGGTTGGCCGATGCCTCCGCGGGCGCGATCAGGTAGTAGGCCGACAGCGCGTGCGGAGCATGGGGCAGCCGGCATGTCTCGATGGTCGCGCCGAGCCCCTCGGCCAGCTTCAGCGTCGCCTCGAAGCTCTCGCGCACGCCGGGCTCGATCCCGGCCCCCGAATCGGAGCCGCCGAGGAGCTCCTCAGGGATCCCGAGCCGGATCCCGCGCAGGTCCTGCGCACTGGGACGCTCGATCGAGCCGGGGAACTGGAGCGAGGTCGAGTCGCAGCGGTCGTGACCGACCATCTTTGACAGCAGCAGCGCCGCGTCAGTCACATCACGGGTCAGCGGGCCTGCCTGGTCCAGCGAGGAGGCGAACGCGATCATCCCGTAGCGCGAGCAGGCGCCGTACGTTGGCTTGAAACCGACGATCCCGCACAGCGCCGCGGGCTGTCGGATCGAGCCGCCGGTATCGGTGCCGATCGCCCACGGCGCGAGCCCGGCGGCGACCGCCGCGGCGCTGCCGCCCGACGAACCGCCCGGCACGCGCCCGCGGTCCCACGGGTTCAGCACCGGCCCGTAGCCGGAGTTCTCGTTCGAGGAGCCCATCGCGAACTCGTCCTGGTTGGTCTTGCCCAGCAGCGGCGCTCCGGCTGCCAGCAGCTTGGAGACGACCGTCGCCGTGTACGGCGGCCGGTAGCCCTCGAGGATCCGCGACCCGGCCTGGCTCGGTACTCCGGCGGTGCAGAAGAGGTCCTTGACCGCTACCGGAACGCCGGCGAGCGGTGCGTCGGGGTCAGCGGCCGGCTCGGGTGCGTGCTCGGCGACCCAGGTGAACGCGTTGAGCTCGTCCGTCGCGGCGCGCTCGCGGTAGGCCTCGAACAGCTCCGTGGGATCGATCTCCCGCGCGCGGACCTTCGCGGCCGCAGCGGCCGCGGTCAGTTCGATCAGCTCGTTCACTGCGCCGCGGGGCCGGGACTTGGGACGCCGAAGCCGCCGTCGACGGGCTCTGGCGCGGCCGCCAGCACCGCCTCGCGCTCCAGGCACGGGGTCGGCTCGTCCGGTCGCAGGAACGTGCTCACGTCGACCACGTGCGAGGTCGGCGGCACGTCCTCGAGGTCGAGCTCGCGGATCCGCTCGACGTGCTCGAGCACCTTCGAGAGCTCGGCCGACATCCGCTCAACCTCGGCTTCGTCGAGCTCGAGCCGGGCGAGACGGGCGACGTGGAGAACCTGGGCACGATCCAGCATCCGCTCATTCTAGGATCGCCGGCCCGCGCGGTCAGGCGTCGTGCTCGAGCTCGATCGTCGGAATCGCCGCATTGCGTGCGAGATCGGGGGGGTCCTCGGTGCGCAGCGAGCGAAACGCACCGATCGTCAGCGCGAGCGCGCTAGCCAGCCCGACGTACGCAGCGGGCTTTTGGACCAGGAGCCCGTCGGACCCCGGGACCTGGATCAGCACCCGGTAGATCAGGCACAGCGAGGTCAGCGCCGCAAGCACCACCAGGACGACGTCGAGCGTGACCGGAATCGCCGGCGCCCGGCACGCGGCCTGCGACACCGCCAGCCCCAGCCCGCCGGCGATCACGAGCGCGAGCAGCCATCGCAGATGCGTGAACTCCTGCCAGCCGGTGATCGTGGTGGCAACGTGTTCGTCGCTCGCGTAGCCGTACCACGGCAGCGCGACCAGCACGACCAGCAGCACGACCGTGCTGACGGCCACGATCCACTCGCTGCTGCGCAGGCGTGACGGCTTCAGTTTCAACATATTTTCCTACAGCACCCGGCCGCCGGCTCGCGCTCGCACCGTCAGGTAGACGAGCGCGGCGCTGAGGACGACCGCGCCCCAGAAGCCGTCCCGAAGAGACTGAAGTGGACGTTGAACAGGAACTTCAGGGCCAGCAGCGCGACGGTCACACAGGCGAGCACGAACCTCGTCTGCGTCCGTCCGCCGGCCAGCGATGGCACGACGATCTGCGGCGCCAGCCGCTCGACTGCCAGGTCGGCAAGCAGCACGACCGTAGCCAGCACCGCTAGCACCCCCAGCCAGCTGTCCGGGGCGCCGGCCGCGGTGACCGTCAGCGGGCCGCTGCTGAACCACGGCATGAACAGGAGGTCGAGGATCAGCGCCAGGGCGACGGTCGCCATGACCCAGTCGTCTCGTGAGATGTTGTCCGTGTTCAGCTGGTCCTCTCGCCGTGCGCGATCGCGCGGCTCCGCTCGTTGAGGACCGCGGCCTTGAGGCGATCCCGGTCCGCGGGCGGCGGTCAGGAAAATCTAGCGCGCGCGCTAGTCGGAACCCGCTCGGCTGCGCCGCCTCGGGTGTTGCGAGACCGCGAGCGCGTGTGTGCGCTGCTCCCCGATCGACTCAAACCCCCCGAGCGCGATCCCGAGCGCGCACAGCAGCCCGAGGAACGATCCGAGCTTCTGGTCAATCACGCTGCTGGCCTGCGGGAGGTCGATCAGCACTCGGTAGATCAGCAGCACGCTGGTCACCGAGCCGAGCGCCACCAGCACGCGGCTGGTGTCAGTCCGAGTGCCGTGCGTCCGCTGCGTGGCGTGCAGCACCACTGACCCGAGCGCGGCGAGGATCGTCAACAGCATCACCCAGCGGACGATCTCGAGCCCGTTCCACGCGTTCTCGGCCGTCGAGATCGCTGGCCGCGCCGCCGACGGATCCGGCACTCCGGCGACGCCGTACCACTTGGTCGCGAACATCAGCACCAGCAGCGCGAGCGCGAACAGCGCGCTGGTCAGCTCGCCCCGGTAGACGCGCACCGCGCGCGGCGTCGTCTCCGGCTTCGGCTGCGACTCGGGCTTCTGGGTCCCGTCGGGCTTCTGGGGCCTCTCGGGCGTCTGGGGCGCCTCGGGCGTTTGGGGCGCCTCGGGCGTTTGGGGCGCGGCTGGCGCAGGGCGGTGCTCGTCGTCGGCGGCGGCCATCGCCGCCGCACGGTAGTCGATCAGCGCTTGGAGATCGGCGCCAGCTCGGCGACCAGCTTGCGCTCTGAGCGGTCGGTGCTGAAGCGGATAACAACGATCCCGCCGGGCTCGACGCCGGTCACGACCCCCTCGCCGAACGCCGCGTGGACGACGTCGTCGCCGAGCCTGAAGGCGGCCGGCGGGGGCGCGTCGGGTGCTGGCAACGGAGCGCCGCCGTGCGAAGGCGGTCCCCACGAGGTCGCACGCGTCCGGATCGAACCGAACGCCCGCGGCGCCTGGCGCTCGCGGTCAGTCAGATCCTCGGGGATCTCGTTCACGAACCGGCTCGGGGCGCCGAAGTTGCGCGCACCGAACACTGTCCGGGTCCTCGCCCAGGTCAGGTAGAGGTCGCGCTCGGCGCGCGTGATGCCGACATAACACAGCCGCCGCTCCTCCTCGAGGCCGCCCTCGTCCAGCGCCCGCGCGTGCGGGAACACCCCCTCCTCGCAGCCGATCATGAACACGATCGGGTACTCGAGGCCCTTGGCATTGTGGAGCGTCATCAGCGTCACCAGCCCCTCGTCGTCGACCCTCGTGTCGGCGTCGGCGACCAGCGCGATCTGCTCCAGGAACGCCGCCAGCGATGCCTGATCGCCGGCCTCGACGTCGTACTCGACGGCTACGTTGACGAGCTCATCGAGGTTCTCGATCCTGCCCTGCGCCTCGATCGTCCGCTCGGCCTCCAGCGCCTCGAGATACCCGGTCTCCTGCAGCGTCTCCCTCAGCAGCGCCGACGCGGTCGCGCCGGACTCGAGCCGCTCGCGCAGCACCTCCATCGTCCCCATGAAGCGCCGCAGCGCCTTCACAGCCGCGGTCCCGAGCCCGGGCACCTCCTCGGGCGCGGCGGCGAGCTCCCACACCGTCTCGCCGGTCGTGTTGGAGTGCGCGAGTAGGCGCGAGATCGAGGTCGAGCCGATCCCGCGCCTGGGCGAGTTGACAATCCGCGTGAAGGCACCTACGTCCTGCGGGTTGACCAGCGTCGTCAGGTACGCGATCGCGTCCTTGATCTCCGCCCGCTCGTAGAACTTGATGCCGCCGATCACCTGATAGGCGATCTCGGCCCTGACGAGCGTGTCCTCGAGCACCCGTGACTGCGCGTTGGTACGGTAGAAGACCGCGACCTCCGAGCGCGAGGTGCCCTCGTCGACCAGGCGCTGGATCTCGCCAGTCACGTACCGCGCCTCAGCGTGCTCGTCATCGAGCTCTCGAATCTTGATCGGGTCGCCCTTGCCGATCTCGGTCCACAGCGACTTCGGCTTCTGCCCGCGGTTGTTGCGGATCACCGCGTTGGCCGCGTCAAGAATCGTCTGCGTCGAGCGATAGTTCTGCTCGAGCTTGACGACGTGCGCGTCGGGATACGAATCCTCAAAATCAAGAATGTTCGTGATGTCCGCGCCGCGGAACCCGTAGATCGAGTTGTGGGTCACGATCCCGTTGGCGATGAAGTTGTGGGTGCGCTCGATGTCGAGGTCGTAGACGGGGCGGTCGAGCTCGACCCGTTCGACCGATTCGACGACGTCGTAATCGCCATGCTCGTCGAACATCACCATCCCGGGGCGCACCGAAGATGCGGCGGTGAACGGCAGCGAGTTCCCGGTGAGCTCGGTCGTGATTTGACCCGAGCCTCGCCGAGGGCCTGATCGACACGTCGCCAAGCGTGCGCGCGATCTCATCGGCCACGCGCTGAATCGTGCCCATGTCCTTGCAGACGGTCTCGAACCTCCACCCGTCCGATCCACGACGCGCCGGCCGCACGCTGAAGCCGTTGTGCTCAAGTGCTCGTCGCCCGCGGTCGTCGTATCCGAACAGAGCGATTCGGTGCATCGGCGTTCGGCCGCGATGGTCTCCACAAAGCGAGATCGCCAGCCGGCGCCGTCGCACTTCGGTCTTCGTGTACGTCGCGGGATGGAAATGCGGTCGATCGAAGGACAGGCCCGCGTCGGCTAACAGGGAATATCCACCGGTTTCAGTGTCGAGCTCACAGAACAGGCGACTCAGGAGATGTTGATCACCCACGAGGCCCCGCCCGGCACCACGCGCGGTTGGCCGAGCAACGAACGGCAGTGTCGGCAGTCCGTACCGGGCGGAAAGCATCGCCTCCTCGTAGCGGGCTTCGGCCTCGCTCTCATGGGTCGATATGACCCAGGACGCATCGGCCCGCTCACCCCGCGTGCGCACCGCGACGCCAACCGCGGGCTTGACCTGGCCGTTTGTGTACGTCCTCGAAGTCCCGACTCGGAATCCGACGTCCTGACGCCACATCAGATACGTCATGTAGAGCTGCGGCGTCCGCCCGAGCAGATACCCGGCGAAATGGGTGTGGTCGGCGGTGCTGACGATTCGGCGGCCCGACCGCGTAGTGATGGCAACGCCATCACTACGACGCGAGCGATGCACTGCGAGCACCTCCGCCGGGCGAAAGTCACCGCTCCCGTAGCCCGAAAGCACAGCATCGCCCTGCTTGACCTGCTCGATCGGTCGCCGTGACCCATCGGCCATCGTCACCAGCGTCCCCTCGACGAGGCATTGAGCATCGTCCCCGACCACCATCAGGTTGCGGTGCTCGCCGGCGAGCAGCTGCAGCCACCGGTACTGGACGTGGTTGGTGTCCTGATACTCATCGACCAGCACGTGGCGGAAGCCGGTGGCGTAGCGCTCGCGGACCTCGGGGAACAGCTCGAGCACGTTGACCGCGCGCACCAGCAGGTCGTCGAAGTCCATCGCGTTCATCCGGTGCAGCTCGCGTTCGTAGGAGCGGTAGACGTCGGCGACCGTCTGCTCGAAGAACGAGCCGACCATCTGGCCGTAGGCCTCGGCGTCGCGCAGCTTGTTCTTGGCGTCGGAGATCTGAGCCTGGATTGAGCCCGGTGTGAAGCGCTTGGGGTCGATTCCGTGCTCGTCGAGACAGCGCTTGATCAGCCGCCGCGAGTCGGCCTGGTCGTAGATCGTGAACTGGCGCGTGTAGCCCAGCCGCGGCGCCTCGACCCGGAGCATCCGAGCACAAGCGGAGTGGAAGGTCATCACCCACATCGCGCGCACCTGGCCGCCGACCAGGAGCCCGGCCCGGTCTCGCATCTCGCCCGCTGCCTTGTTCGTGAATGTGATCGCGAGGATCTCGTTCGGCTTCGCGGCGCCGATCGCGATCAGGTAGGCGATCCGGTGCGTCAGCACACGCGTCTTGCCCGAGCCGGCGCCGGCCAGGATCAGGAGCGGCCCGTCGCCGTAGGTGACCGCTTCGCGCTGGGGCTCGTTGAGCCCCGCGAGCAGCGTGTCGAGGTCCTTGGTCAGCTCGGCCATGATCGGGTTTTCACGTTAGCGGCCGGCGCGGCGGGCGACAGGCTTACGATCAAGCGATGGACGACCTGCGCCGCGGGTGTGCGACGGTCGCTCAGCGCGCCCGCGCGGTGCGGGTGCGCCACGATGCGATCGCAGCCTACGCGGCGTCGCTGCCGGGCTCCGAGCCCGACCCCGAGCAGCGGCCGCAGCGGCGAGACCGCGAGCAGCTGGCGGCCTTCTGGCTGACGCTCGACGCGATCAACTTCGGCTCCGGCTGGTTTCCGACGCTGGCCAAGCGGCCCGGGATGTCGGGCTATCAGACGATCGCCGCCGGCCTGCGAGAGCGCTTCGATCGCGCGGGACCGTGGACCGCCGCGCAACTTGCCCAGATCGACACCGCCACGATCTCGCCCGTCCTCGGACAGCGCCCCGAGCACGAGCTGATGGTGTTGTTCGTGGCCTCGCTGCGCGACCTCGGCCGCCAGCTCGAAGACCGCCACGGCGGCTCGTTCGCCGCCGTGGTCGACGTCGCCGACGGCTCGGCGGTCGCGCTGGCTCGCCGCCTCGGTGGCTGGCGCTGCTTCGCCGACAGCTCGACCTACGACGAGCTCGAGCTCCCGTTCCTCAAGCGCGCCCAGATCGCCGCCGCCGACTTGCAGCGTGCGGGTGTGGCCACGTTCGCCGATCTGGACCGGCTGACGATGTTCGCCGACAACCTGGTCCCCCACGTCCTGCGGCTCGACGGGGTGCTCGAGTTCGAGCCACGGCTGGTCGCGCGGATCGAGCACGGCGAGCTGCTCGAGCACGGCTCGCCTGAAGAGGTCGAGATCCGCGCCTGCGCCGTGCATGGGGTCGAGCTGCTCGCCGTAGCGCGCGGTGACCTCAGCGCCGCAGAGCTTGACCAGCTGCTGTGGCTGCGAGGCCAGGACCCTTACTACAAGGCGGTGCCACGGCCCCGGTGTCGCTGCACCGCGTACTGATCGGCGGCGATCTCGAGCGCCTCGACCCGCGTCCGCGTGATCGCCTCGGCCCCCTCGGGCCCGACCAGCAGCTCGGGGTGCAGCGTGCCGCTGGCGAAGACGTCAATCGACGGGAAGCGGCCGATGCTGGTCAGCTCGTGGTCGAGCGCGATCACGGTCGTCTCGCCGCCAAGCGGATCGGTCGCGGTCGCGATCACCGTCAGCGAGCCGCCGTCGACGATGTTGCGCGCCGAAGCGAGCGCCTTGCGCGCCAGCTGCGGGCTGCAGCCGTCGAGGGAGTCGATCAGGACAACAGCGTCGGCGCCGCGCGCCGCCAGCCGGCGTGCCTGGTCGATGACCGGCTCCAGCGCTCCGTTCTGGCCATCCTCGGAGGCGGCGAAGCTGACCGCGGCGACGGGCGTCACTGGCCCCTCCCCCCATTCCGCGATCTCCTCGGGCCGCACGCCGGCGAGCACCACCTGGACCGTCAGGTCCGCGCGCTCGGCGAGCGCCTGCGCGAGCCGCCGCAGCGTGTGCGACTTGCCCGAGCGCGACTCGCCGACTGATCACCACCCGCGAGCCCTTGCCGATTGGGGTCAGCCAGTCGATCGCCTTCAGGGTCGCGTCCTCGGACCCAAGCGACAGGTGCTCGCTCGCGAATGCTGCCGGCAGGTCGTCGAAGCGCACGCTGTCGGCGAGCTCGGACGCCGGCCGGCCGTTGATCGTCTCGACGCGGATCAGAGAGGCGAACCGCTCCGAGCGCCGCGGGGCGCGTTTGGGCCCCGCGATCCGGTCACCTGAGACCAGCTCGCAGCGCTTGACCTGGGCGGACGAGATGTAGACGTCATCGTCGGACGGCTCCGGGGGCGCGACGCGGACGAAGCCCGATCCGTTGGCCAGCAGCTCGACGACTCCCTCGACCTCCTGCTCATCGTCGTCCGTGTCGTCGTCGGTCTGCGCCTCGTCGCCCCCGCGGTCCTCGCGAGCGGCGGAACGGCCGCGCCCGCCGCGCCGGCCGCGGCGCCGGCGTCCGCTGGGCGGCTCGTCGTCGGCGTCCTCATCCTGTTCGGTTGCGGTGTCGTCGAACTTCGCGGCGTCGGACTTCCCGGCGTCGGACTTCGCGGCGTCGGACTTCCGGCGTCGGACTTCGCGGCGTCGGACTTCGCGGCGTCGGACTTCGCGGCGTCGGACTTCACGGCGTCGGACTTCACGGCGTCGGACTTCACGGTGTCGGACTCTGGGGGCTCTGACTCCTCGTCCCCGAGTCGGCACCGGCCGGCTCGACGCCCCCCTGCTTGGCGAGGATCGCGTCGATCAGATCGGCCCGCCGAAGGCGGCGGTAGCCGTCGATCAAAAGCTCGGACGCGATCGCGTGCAGGTCAGCCAGCGGGCTCGCCTCGAGCGCGCTGCGATCAAGTACTGACATATTCAACTCCTTTGCGTGTATGAACGGTGGGCTCCGGTCGCGTTGAGCCAGCGACCGGCGATTCGCACTCCTGAGGCTAGCGGGCACCGCGGCGCCCCAGCGGCCGGCCCTATCGCTGCGCTGAAACGGGAGCCGAATCCTGCAGCGCCTCGGGGCCCTGCTCCCAGCGCAGCGAATCGGGAACGCGCAGTGCCGAGTCGATCTCGAGCTCGCCGTCGAGCGCCGCCCGGACCGCCAGGAAGTCGGCAGCGGCGGCGACATCGTGTACTCGCAGGACGTGCGCGCCGGCGTCGACCCCGTGGCCGATCGCGGCGAGCGTCCCGGCCAGCCTGTCGCGCGGTCCGCGCCCGGTGATCGCGCCGATGAAGTCCTTGCGCGAGACCGCCAGCAGGATCGGACGGCCGAACTCTCGCAGCGCCGGCAGCGCCCGCAGGACCTCGACGGTCTGGGCCGGGGTCTTGGCGAAGTCCGGACCGGGGTCGAGCATCAGCTGCTCGAGCTTGATCCCGCGGCTCAGCGCGAGCTCGATCCGCTGGCGCAGGAACTCGCGCACGTCAGCGACTATCCGGCCGTCGTAGCCGGGCTCGAGCAGCTTCTGTTTCGGGGCCGCGCGCGTATGCATCAGGACCAGCCCGGCGCCGGTCTGCGCGCACACCTCGGCGAGCTCCGGATCGCGCAGGCCGCTGACGTCGTTGACGATGCAGGCGCCCGCGGCGATCGCCGCCCGAGCGACCGCGGGCTTGTAGGTGTCGACTGACACGTACGCGTCGAGCTCGCCGCGCAGTCGCTCGATCACCGGTACGACCCGTTCGATCTCCTCGGCGGGCGCTACCGGGGGCCGGTTGGTGACCCCGGACTCGCCGCCGACGTCGATCACCCGGGCACCGTCGGCGACCATCGAAGCGGCCAGCGCCAGACGCTGGTCGAGCGTCCGGTTCAGGCCGGCGTCCGAGAACGAGTCGGGGGTAGCGTTGACGATCCCCATCAACCACGGCCGACCGCCGAGCTCGAGCTCGCCGGCGCAAGTCGAGAGGATCACCGGCGCGATCGTCACGAGTCCGCCTGCTCGGCCGCGGGCACCGGCCGTCGCTCGTCCGCGACCCGCCAGCCGCGGTAACAGGCGGAGCCCTCGAGCAACGCAGCGTGGGCTCGCGCGCACTCCTCGCAGAGGCCGAGGTGGTCGATCAGCCAATCGTCGTCGGGCCCGGGGACGCTCTCTCCGTCCTGGCGGAGGGTCGCGGTACGCAGCATCCGCTCGCGCTCGGGGCACGAGCCGCGCTCGGTCTGGGCCCCCCGCAGCTCCGCTCGCAGCCGCAGTCGTGAGCGTGACAGCAGTGACGCGACCGCCGCCGGGTCGATCCCGAGCGCGGCCGCGACCTGCGCGTGCGAGAGGCCCAGCAGCTCGCGCAATGCGAGCGCATCGCGCTGGCGCTGGCGGAAGCCTGCCGGAGGCCGCCGCGACCTCAGACGCGACCGCCGCCGCGAGCTCGCCGGTCGGCGCCGACTCGTTCCCACCGCGACGCTCGCCCGCGCCATCGCCCACCGCTCGGCACTCCCTGACCGCCTGGGCCAGGTCCGCGATCCGGTCCTCGCCGCCGGCGGCGCGGACGGAACTCGCGACTGCCGCTGCGGCGTCGCGGTCGCCGACGATCCGGGCGCAGAACTCCAGCAGCTCGTCCATCGTCAGCTGAGCTTATCTGCCGGCGTTTGAGCGATCTCGGCGCCGCCGCCGGGCGCCGCGACGAGTCCTTCCATCTCTGCCTCCTCTGAGAAGCGCCGCACCTCGGCTTGCGTGCGGATCGGATCCCAGCCGAGCTCGGCCGCGAGCGCCCGCGCGACGCGGCGCGGAACCTCGCCGCCTGGCGAGCAGAGCTCGGGCGCCGCGAGCAGCCCCAGGCGCGTGCGCCGCAGCAACACGTCGCCGACGCTCCGCGCCTGCTCGTTGCGCGCCGCGAACGGAGCTTCGGCGAGCAGGTCGGGAAGCTCGGCGACGATCCGCCCAGCGAGCTCGGCGTTACTCGCGGCCAGCTCGAGCACCCGCTCGGCGGCGTATCCATAGCGGCCCGCAAGCTGCGTATAGGACCGGTCCTCGATCCCGGCGACACGGCGCAGCTCGCCGGAATCCACCGGCGCTCCGAGCGGGATCTCCTCGGTCCTGCATGGCGCCTGGCGACCATCTCGCTCGACGATCCTGTCGACGACCAGCTTCGCCATCCGCCGCCAGGTCGTCAGCTTGCCGCCGGTGATCGTGATCAGCCCGCTCGAGGTCTCATACAGCTCGGCCTTGCGCGAGATGTCGACCGATTTGCGGCTGTCGCCGCTCGAGATCAGCGGCCGCACCCCGGCGTAGGCGCCGGTCACCTGGCGCTCGTCGAGCTCGAGGCCGAAGAACTCGTTGACCGCGCTCAGCAGATAGCCGGTGTCCTGCGGCGAGGGCCTGACGTGTTCGAGCTCGCCGTCGTAGTTGTCGTCAGTGGTACCGACGAGCGTCCGACCGAGCCACGGCAGCGCGAAGATCGAACGCCCGTCCCCCACCGGCACGATCGCGCCGCCGTTGACCGGCAGCGATCGCTGCCCGATCGTGATGTGGCTGCCGCGGCTGGGGACGATCCGGGGGACCTCGGCCTCCACATGCAGCTCGTCGGGCCAGATCCGGTCGGCCCAAACGCCGGTCGCGTTGACGACGTTGGCGGCGCGAATCGACAGCGAGCCGCCGGTCTCGCGGTCAAGTGCGGTGACGCCGGATCGCAGGCCGTCGCCCGAGAGTCCGGTGACCTCGAGCCGGTTGGCGCAGATCGCGCCGAAACGCTCGGCCTCGCCGAGGACGGTCAGGACCAGGCGCGCGTCGTCGGTCTGGCAGTCGTAGAACAGATAGCCGCCCGTCGGCTTGCGCGCGGCGAGCGCCGGCAGCAGTTCTGCGACCTCGTCGCCGCCGATCACGCGGTGGCGCGCGGGGCTCCAGTCGCTGTCGTCGGCCTCCGAGCGAGCTCGACGGCGGCCACGCAACGACGGGGCGGCCATCACGTCGTACATGTTGAGACCGATGCCCAGCATCCGGTCGGGTCTCGCGCCGTCGAACGCCGCGACCACGATCGGCACCGGCCGCACGAGGTGCGGGGCCAGCTTGACCATCAGCTGGCGCTCGAGCAGCGCCTCGCGGACGAGGCCGAGATCGAACCGCTGCAGGTAGCGAAGCCCGCCGTGGACGAGCTTCGAGGAGCGGCTGCTGGTCCCGGACGCGAAGTCAGCCTGCTCCACGAGTGCGACGCTGTATCCGCGCGAGGACGCATCGAGCGCGACGCCGGCGCCGGTGATCCCGCCACCGATCACGAGCACGTCGAACTGCTCGTCGGCGAGCGCATCAAGCGCGCGGTCACGGCGCAACATGCGGGCAACATAGCCGCCCGGCGCCAGGGCGCAGGCGGCGGCCGGGTGGGCTAGCTGCCGGCCTCTTGTAGAGCCCCAGCACGACCTGGTACCAGGCCGGCGAGGTCTCCTGATAGCCGGGGCAGCACGGCGGCCCGCCCGGGGCGCTGATCCCGATCTCGATGTGCGGGCCTGACGACAGCCCGACGTCGCCGCAGCCGACCTCAGCGATCGGCTCGCCGGCGGTGACGGTCGCTCCGACCGGCACCAGCGCCGGCGCGGCGTGACCGTAGTAGATGTAGCGGCCCTCGTAGGCACCGCTTGAGACCTTCAGGACCGGAGCGTAGGGACCGAAGCCGTCGATGCCCTCCTGGACGATCGTCCCAGGCGCCATCGCCACCTCGACCACCTCGGCTCCGCAGGCGTTGTTGACGGTGCCGATGTCGATCCCCTGGTCGAGAGTCCAGTCGCTTGCGGGCAGAACGCGCGACAGCGGTTGGAGCGGGAACACGAGCCCACTCGAGGTCGGCGCCGTGCTCTGGCCGGCGACGACGCCGAGTCCGTCGACGGTGTTCTGGACCGCGGCCTGCAGTGCGGCGGCGGTCCGGATCCCGACCGTGCCGCTGGCTGGCGACAGCGCCTTGACGCGCTGGAAGCGGGTCACCGCGCGCTTCGTGATCGGGCCGAAGTAGCCGGTCTGCGGGACTGTGTCGCCGACGTCGGTGAGCCACGACTGCAGCGTCTTGACGTCCACTCCGCGATCGCCCTTGCGCAGCACGCGGGCGAACACCTGCGACCCGTGGCTGGGATCGACGATCCCGGTCGGGTTCGATGGCCCGGCAAGGCCGGCGCCGCCGGAGCCGGCGGTCGCGACGGCCGCCGGAGCGAGCGTCACAAGCGCCACAAGGATCACGACTCGTCGTAGGGGGCTCATGCCGCGAAACCGTTCGACACTCCGGGCAGCAGCGGTCCTGCCCCGCTTGGGCATGCATACGTTCCGGTTCGAGAAGCTGCGAAAAATGGGCACGTAGAACGGGACCCGCTGGGCGGGTTCTTGCAGACGGCGATGCCTGATTGGCCTGCGGGGTTAGCTGACGGGCTAGCGCTCTGGGGCTTGTGAGCGCTTCTCGCGGAGCACCGCGGGATTCGCCCCGTACTACCTGGGCTCCCCGCTCCCCGGGGCGGCTGTCCGGGGATTAGGCGAGCGGGAACCTATCAGAATCCGCAGACGCCGTGGGCAGCGATCTGCACCGTCCCGGGCCCGGCCGCCTCTGGGGTCGAGCGGCGCCTACTGAAGCTTGTGCAGCGCTCAGTTCGCGCTGTTCGCGGGGTCGGCGACGCCCGCCTGCTGGCGCTCGTTGACCAGCTCCTTGATCCGAGCGACGGTGTCGTCGGACATCCGCCGGATCTCCCAGTGGGTGAGCTTGATCAGCCGCATCGGTGAGGTCGCGATGACGTCGGCGCTGCGCGGCCGGTGCTCGAGCAGTCCGATCTCGCCGATCACGTCGCCCGCCTTCAGAGAGGCGATCTTCTTGCCGCCCTTGATCACGTCCGCGGTTCCCTCCTCGATCGCGATCAGCTCGACCGAGTAGTCGCCCTCCTTCATCAGGATCTGGCCCTCGGCCGCACTCGTCTCCGTCGCGAACGCTGCCAGCCGCTTGGCCTCCTCGGGCGAAAGCTCCGAGAAGATCGGTATCGCGGTCAGGCGGTTGGTGTCCATCGTTTCGATCCTCGCTTGCTGGTTCTGGCGCCGCGACTCTACGCCGCGTGCGCATCGATTAAGCCAGAAGTTTGACTAAAGGGCTTGCACCTCGGCCGTGATCTCGCTCACAGAAGCCTTCGCGTCGCCGAACAACATTGACGTTTTGGGCTCGTAGAACAGCGGGTTGTCGATTCCCGCAAATCCTGACGCCATCGAGCGCTTGAGCACCACCACCGCTGCGGACTTGTCGACCTCGAGGATCGGCATCCCATAGATCGGGCTGCCGGGCTCGTTCTTGGCGGCCGGATTAGTGACGTCGTTGGCGCCGATCACGAGCGTCACATCGGTCCGCGAGAACTCGGGATTGATGTCGTCCATCTCGCGCAGCAGGTCGTAGGGGACGTTGGCTTCCGCAAGCAGCACGTTCATGTGACCGGGCATCCGCCCGGCCACGGGGTGGATCGCGTACTTGACCTCGACCCCCTTTGCCTCGAGCGCCACCTCGAGCTCGCGGACCGCGTGCTGGGCCTGGGCGACGGCGAGCCCGTAGCCGGGCGCGATCACGACCTGGCGCGCGTATGAGAGCTGGATCGCGACGTCCTGGGCGCTGGTCGAGCGGACCGTGCCACCCTCGACCGCGCCAGCCGCCGGCGCGGCGACGGCGCCGCCGAAGCCGCCGGCGACGATCGCCGGCACGCTTCGGTTCATCGCCTTGGCCATCAGGTTGGTGAGGATCGAGCCCGAGGCACCGACGATCATCCCGGCGACGATCAGCGCCGTGTTGTTGAGCGCGATTCCGGTCGCGGCCGCCGACAGGCCCGTGAACGCGTTCAGCAGCGAGATCACGACCGGCATGTCGGCGCCGCCAATCGGCAGCACGAGCATGTTTCCGAGCACGCCTGCACAGACCAGGATCCCGAAGAAGAACAGCGCCTGCGAGTGGGTGCCAGCGACGAGCACGACCGCCGAACCGACGGCCACCAGCAGCAGCCCGAGGTTGATGAACCGCTGGCCCGGGAGCTTGATCGGCCGTCCGGGGAGGATCTCCTGCAGCTTGCCGAACGCGATGTTCGAGCCCCAGAACGAGATCGAACCGATGATCGCCGCAAACAACGACGGGATCTCGACCTTGAGCGCGAAGTCGCCGCCGAAGTGCTTGCGGTACTCGACCCACGCGATCAGCGCCACCGCGCCGCCGCCGACGCCGTTGAACAGCGCGACCATCTGCGGAATCGCGGTCATGTGCACCCGCAGCGCCGCCGGGATCCCGACCGCGATCCCGATCGCGAGGCCGAGCAGCATCAGCGGCACCGTGCTCGGGCCGCTCAGCACGTGGGGCGTCAGCAGCGTCGCGATGAACGCGATCGCCATGCCCGTCGCCGCGATCTTGTTGCCGCGGACCGCCGTCCGCGGTCCCGTCAGCCCCATCAGGCCGAGGATGAACATCGAGAAGGCGACGATGTACAGCGCGTCGATGAAGTTCTGGCTCTGAAGGAAGATCGTCCCGATCGCCATCAGGCCCCGCCCTCCTCGTCGCCGGCCTCGTCGGCCTTGGGCAGCTCGGGCTTTGACTTGAACATCTCGAGCATCCGGTCAGTGACCAGAAAGCCGCCGATGATGTTGATCGTCCCGAACGCGATCGCGATCACCAGCAGCAGGTGCTCGAGGATCCCGCTCGCCTCGTGCATCAGCAGCAGCCCGCCGAGCAGCACGATCCGTGGATCGCGTTGGTGCCCGACATCAGCGGCGTGTGCAGGGTGTTGGGAACCTTCGAGATCACCGCGAAGCCGACGAAGCCGGCCAGCACGAGGATCGCGATCTCGGTGATCGTGCTCATCGCATCTTCCTCCTAGAGTCCCGCCGCCTTGCGGGCGCCCTCGTGCACGATCTCGCCGTCGCGCGTGATGCAGGCGCCGGCGATCACCTCGTCGTCGTAGTCGAGCTCCAGCGCGCCCTCGTCGTTGATCATCAGGCCGAGCAGCGCCTGGATGTTGCGCGCGTACAGCTGCGAGGCGTGCTCGGCCATCGTGCTTGGCACGTTGAGCGGCGCGAGGATCTTGACGTTGTGGCGCACGATGCTCTCGCCGGGCTCCGACAGCTCACAGTTGCCGCCCGCCTCGCCGGCCAGGTCGACGATCACCGAGCCGGGCTTCATTAGCTTGACGGCCTCCTCGGTGACGAGGATCGGCGCGCGCCGCCCGGGGACCAGCGCGGTCGTGATCACAACGTCGACCTTGCCGATCGCCTCTGCCATCAGCTCCTGCTGGCGGGCCTGCTGCTCGGGAGTCAGCTCCTTGGCGTAGCCGCCGGCACCCTCGAGGTCGCCGCCGAGGTCGAACTCGAGGAACTTCGCCCCGAGGGACTCGACCTGCTCCTTGACCGCGGCACGGACGTCGAAGCCCTGGACGACCGCGCCGAGCCGGCGCGCGGTCGCGATCGCCTGGAGGCCGGCGACGCCGGCGCCGAGCACGAGCACGGTCGCGGGGCGGATCGTGCCCGCGGCGGTCATCAGCATCGGGTAGTAACGGCCAAGCTCCTGGGCGCCGATCAGCGCCGCGCGGTAGCCGGCGATGTTCGCCTGGCTCGAGAGCGCGTCCATCGACTGCGCGCGGCTGATCCGGGGGATCGCCTCGAGCGCAAAGCTCGTGGCCCCGGTCCGCGCGATCGCCTTGATCCCCTCGCCGTTGGTCAGCGGGCCGAGGAAGCCGATCAGGACGGTCTGGACGCCGAACTCTGCGATCTCAGCCTCGTTGGGCGCGGCTACCTTCAGCACCAGGTCACATCGCAGCGCCTGGGCGGGGTCGTCGACCAGCTTGGCGCCCGCCTCCTCGAAGGCCGCGTCGGGGATCACAGCCCCTTCGCCGGCCGCGCGCTGGACGAACACCTCCTGACCGCCTTCGCCGTCGCCGGAGAGCCGCTTGACCACCTCTGGTACGAGCGCGACGCGGCGCTCGCCGTCCGCGGTCTCCTTCGGGACGCCGATCTTCATGCGGCGTTGCAGGCTATCGATTGGCGCCTTCAAACGCCGGGCAGCGGGCCGGGCGACGCCTCAACCCAGCCCTAGCGGCGCCAGCACGACGGCCGTGACCAAGCCGACGCCGGCCGCCAGCCGAGAGAGCGATCCGCCGCTGATCGCCCCGACAACCCGCCGCTCGGGGCCTCGAACAGCCGGCCGGTGCAGCTCTGGCATCGGCTGACGCGGCCGCCGCCGCCGCGCCGCGTGCTGGGCTGGGCGGATGGCCGGTGCCCGCAGCGGAAGCGGCTTGAGCTCGAGCGCCATCAGCACTTCACCGGTCACCCAGACCGGCGTCTCGTGGTTGCCGCGCGCGTAGCTGACGCTTCCGTGGGCCCCGATCAGTCCCCGCAGATAGGCGAGCGGCGAAATCGCGCCACGGCGATGGAGCGCTGCCGGATCCGTCCCCGCTGCGAGCAGCCCCTGCACCGCCCAGGCGGTCGACTGGGCATTCGAGTCCTCTCCGGGTTGGGACGGAAACCCGCCGTCTGAGTCCTGGCGGCGGCGCAGGTAGGCGACCGCTCGCTCCCGCATCGTCACGGCGCGCGAGCCGACGACGCCGGCCAGCGCCTCGAGCGTCGCGCCGGTGTCGTCGACGTCGCTCTGCGCGCCAGCCGCAAAACCGAAGCCGCCGTCTGAATTCTGGTCAGCCAGCAGCCAGTGCAACGTGCGCGCCCGCACGGCGACCCCCGCGCTGCGCAGGGCCAAGACCGCGAACGTGGTGTGGTTGACCTGGCCCGAGACCGAGCCGTCGGCTCCGATCCGGCGCTCGAGCGCCGCCGTCAGGTCATGCCCGTCGAAGCTCGCGGCCCGCAGCCCGGCGGCGCTGACGACCAGGATCGTGCGCTCGAGCGAGCCGACGTCCTCATTGCCGGCGGCTCCCGAGCCCACGTACGAAATCACGCTCCGCGGCCCCGCGGCGACGTCGGCGAGCCGGTAACCGGCCGACGCCAGGCCGAGTGCCGCCCAGCCGCTGTAGAGCTGGTTTGACGGCTGGCCGGCGGCGGCGCCGAACCCCCCGTCGCGGTTCTGGGCATGCAGCAGGTACGAGACCGGCCCCGTCGCACCGTTCGCGGCGCGCGCCGGCGACGCCCCGCGCAGCCCCACGGCAAGCGAGCCTGCGATCGCAACCGCGACCAGCAACGCGGTCGTCCCCGACGGCAACCAGGTCACCTGCAGCCTTCGCGCGAAGCGCTGGATCGAATGCGTCAGCGCCGGGCCGAGCGCGAGTGCGAACGCGAAGCAGCCGGCGGCGTGGATCGCGTCGAACCCGAGCCCCTTACCGACATAAACCCCGAGTGCCGCGGCGCTGTGGTCACTGTAGTTGACCCAATCGCCGACGTCCTGGACGGCGGTGAATGCGAACCCGACCACGCAGCAGACGATCGCCAGCGGCCAGCGTCCGATCCACGGCTGCTCGCCGGCCGCCTCGGGCACAGACCGCGAGCGGCCGAGGCTCAACCGCGCGCGCATAGCCGGCGAGGTCAGCCACGCCAGCAGCGCGCCGATCACCCCGGTCGCCCCCCACGCGGCCATCTGCCACGGAGTCCACGGCCCCTGGCCGAAGAAGAAGTTCGATGTCAGCCCGGCCAGCGCGCCGACCGCGAACCCCGGGCCGCCGCCGATCGCGTAGCCGGAGATCAGCACGATGTCGGTCGTCGGCTTGACGTTCGGGACCGCCGCAAAAGCGATCCGGCCGAGCGCCGCGAACGCCGCCAGGGTGCCGACCAGGGCGACGATCCGAGCGTCTGGCCGCTCTCGCTCATACCAGGCAAACCCGCCCAGCAGTGCGACCGCCAGCAGCCCGAACGCACCCAGCTGCCAGCTCACGCGATCGCCTCGGTCTCGCGCTCGCGGACCGCCGCCGCTCCCTCGGCCGCCGTCAGTGCACCGCCCCAGCCGCCCAGGATCCGCGCCGTCTCGGTCGCGAAGTAGCTGCCGCCGGCAAGCACCTCGCGCGCCGTCGCGTCCGCGATCACGGCGCCCTCGGCGACGAGGATCACGCGCTGCGCGAAGGCGGCGACGAACTCCGGGTCGTGGGTAGCAACCAGCACCGCGGCGTCGAGCTCCAACAGCAGCGCCGCGAGCTCCTGCTTGCGCTCGCGGTCCATCCCCCTGGTCGGCTCGTCGAGGCAAATCGCCGCAGCGTCGTCCGGCCGATCGCCGAGCACTACCGCGAGCGCCAGCCGCTGACGCTCGCCGCCCGAGAGCTCGCGCGGGTGGCGGGCGCCGAACGCGCCGGATCGAGGCCCGCCCGAGCCAGCCCGGCGGGGCTCGCCTCCAGCTCGACGCGCTCATGGACGAGGTAGTCGTTGGGATTCTGCAGCAGCAGCGCCACCCGCCCGGTCGCGCGCACCCGTCCACGGGTCGGCTTCGAGAGCCCGGCCGCGTGGCGCAGCAGGGTCGACTTGCCGGCGCCGTTGCGGCCCATCAGCGCGACGCGCTCGCCCGGTGCGAGCCGCAACGAGACGTCGCGCAGGATCACCGGGCCCGAACGCAGCTCGTACCAGACGCCGTCGAACGCGAGCGCCGGGCGCGGGCGCGTCGAGCCCGCGCCCGTCGCGGCGGTCGCACCGCAGGCGCGCGGCCGGGCTCGGGCAGCAGCCGGCGCTCGCGCAGCGCCGCGCGAGCCCGCTTGACCCCCGGCAGCGGCTCGAGCCCGAGCGCGCCGAGCAGCCGCGCTCCCGGAGTCGCGAGCGCCGGCGCGGCGCGCTGCGCCCAGTCGAGGAACTCGGTCGGACCGCCGTCGCAGACGACCCTCCCGTGGTCAAGCGCGATCACTCGATCGGCGGTCGCGAGGCAGCGCTCGAGCCGGTGCTCTGACAGCACGATCGTCGTATCGAAGTCCTCGTTGCAGCGGCGCAGTAGCCCGATCAGCTCGTCGCCGGCGACCGGGTCCAGCTGCGAGGTCGGCTCGTCGAGCACGACCAGCTGGGGTCGCCCCGCGAGTGCCGCCCCGAGCGCGACCCGCTGCAGCTCGCCGCCGGACAGCTCGTCAGTCGGGCGGTCGAGCAGGTGCCCAATCCCGAGCGCGAGCGCGACCTCCTCGACCGCGCGCGCGATCACCGCCTGCGACTCGCCGCGGTTCTCGAGCGCGAACCCGAGCTCGGCGCGAACGGTGGTCATCACGACCTGGGTCTCGGGGTCCTGGAACAGCGTCCCGACCACCTGCGCGAGCTCCCCGGCCCGTGCTCGCGGGTGTCGAGGCCCGCGACCGTCACCCGCCCCGCGAACGAGCCGCCGTGGAAGTGGGGCACGAGCCCGTTGGCCGCCCGCAGCAGGGTCGACTTCCCCGAGCCCGAGATCCCGGCGACGATCACCAGCTCTCCGGGCGCGATCTCGAGCGTGACGTCGTCGAGCGCCGGCTCGGCGGCGCCCGGGTAGGAGTAGGACACCCCGTCGAGCTCGAGCACGCTCACCGCTCGATCCCCCGCCGGTCCAGAACGGCGCCAGGGCGCAGACCGCCAGCGCGGCGCTGACCGCCAGCACCACCGGGCGGGCCGGCGAGCTCAGCGCCGGGTAGGCGTTGAACGGAGCCAGGCCGGCGATCCGGACCCCGCACGAGATCGCGACGATCGCGGCCGCGGCCGCGCGAACTGGAGATCGTGACGCGAGTAGGCACGGCGGTGGGGCGCGGGGCGCCGCGCGGTGCCGTAACCGCGCACCTCGAGCGCCGCCGCGACGTCGAGCGCGCGGTCCAGCACGCCGCTGCTGGCCGCGCGCATCAAGGTCATCCGCGACGGCGGTCGCCCGGGGCGGCAGCGCTGGGCGTCGGCCAGCCGCCGCGAGTCGCGGACGAGGATCGGCACCATCCGCGTCGCGAGCGTCGCGGTCAGCGCCGAGCGAAATGAGAGCCGGCGAAACAGCGCCAGCACCTGATCGGGGTCAATCGCGGCGGTGTAGAGCGCACCGCACATGATCACCGTCATCGCCCGCAAGCCGAGGATCGCGCCGTAGACGGTGGCCTCGAGCGTTATGTCGGTCTGGCCGAGGATCGGCAGATCGCCGATCCTGAAGATCACCGTCAGCCCATCACGCGAGACGAGTGCGTTGACCACCATGATCGCGAGCGCGAGCGGCAGCGCGAACAGTGCCGCGCGGCGGACCTCGCGACCAACCGACGCCCCGACCGCGGCGCCCAGCACGCACAGCGCGAGCGCCCCCAACACGACCGGATTGGAGATCATCAGCGCCGCCAGCGCCAGCGCAAGGCAGTAGGCGCAGCCGGCCGCCGCACGCGCCGCGTGCAGCGGGCTCGCGCGCCGGCGGTAGCTCATTTCCCGCCCTGTACCGGAACCGGCAGCTGGGTTGCGCCGTCGACCGCGAGCGCGAACCGGTCGTGCAGCGAGCGCTCGTTGAGCGCCGAGGCGGCGGCCGTGACTCCGGCCACGTTTGTACCGGTGATCAGCCAGGTCGGCGCTGACGAGCTGTCGGCCGTCGCGGCGATCAGCCCGGCGCCGGCGCCGAGCGTGCGCGCCACCTGGCCGTCCGGGTCCAGCAGCTCCAGCGAGTTGCCCGCGGGGCCGCTGAACTTCGCGTACACACCGCTGGCGCCGGGTCCATGGGCGATCAGCTCGGCGGCGACTTCGGGGGCGACCTCCCGCCAGGTCCCGACCACGACCCCGAGCGTGTCAGGACCGGAGCCGGTGCCGATCAGCTGGCTCGCGACCGGGACGCCGGCGGCCGATAGCGAGGCGGTCACCTGCTTGCATGCGGCGTTGACGTCGGACCCGCACTCGACGGTCACCGGATAGCGCTTGCCGCCGAATCCGTTGGTGAACGGCTCGGGATAGGAACCCGACGACCGCCGGGATCGAATCGGTTGCGCGCCAGTCGTGAAGGTCAAACCAGATCCGGTCGTTGCGGTGCACCGCGGTCGTCGCCGCGCCCTGGGCCGCCTGTACGCCGTTGACGTAGTAGAACCAGTCGCGCTCCGCCGAGCTGCCGCTGTTGCCGGCGATCGACTCCACGAAGCCGCCGCCGTAGCGGGTGGCGACGCTGAAGTGGCGCTCCAGCATCCGCATCACGGTCTCAGAGCCAGGCAGGTGCGCCGCGTCGACGACCCCGAGCCGGTTGGCGCCGAAGTTCTCGGTCACGGTCAGCGAAACGTCCCCGGTGCCGGGCCCTGCGCCGAGGCCGCAACCGGCGATCAGCGACCGCCAGCGCGATCGCGATCGCCGCAGATTGCAGCCCTGCGGGTCAGTTACTTGGCGATCTTGAACAGGATCGTCTCGTGCGCCCGCAGCTTGACGTGGCAGATCCCTGAGCTCGCCGCCTTGCCGTTGACGGACAACTCCCAGAAGTCGCTGCCCTTCGGCTTCACGCCCAGGATCGACGTGACGAGGTAGTCACTGTAGGAGGAGTAGTACTTCCCCGCCCACTTGCCGTGGGTCGCGGCGTTCAGCGCCCCGGCGCCGCTGTCGCCCGAGCACTTGCCTCTCGGCGCCCCGTCCTTGGTGATCCAGCCCGTCTGGCCGTGAACGGCCGCTTTCCGCAGCGTCTTGGACAGCGTCTTGACCTGCACGGTCACTGCCGGTCCCGTGCTCGCTGCCAGCGCGGCGCCGGTTGCCGCGATGGCGAGCACGATTGCTCCGACGCAGAGCGACGATGGTGTTGCGATTCATGAGGGCCACCCCTTTCCACGAGGGCTTGTTGGCTTGTGGGTCGGAGGCTGGTCTCCTGGCTTACGGGCCTATCAGCCGCGCCTTCCCGGCCGGCTTTGGCGCCGGCCAGTGGCACTGACTGCGGTTGACATCCCCGATCACAGTGGCGGGACCGCGCCGGATTCGCACCGGCTTCCCATCACCACCGACCTTGAACGACCGGGATCGTAGCGCGCCGGAAGAGCGCGCCCGCGGGCGCCTTAGACTCCTGATGCTGTGACCGTCAACCTGACGCGCATCTACACGCGGCTCGGCGACGGCGGCGAAACGCACCTGGGCGACATGAGCCGCGTCCCGAAGACCGATCCGCGGATCGAGGCCTACGGGACCGTCGACGAGCTCAACGCGCAGCTCGGCGTCGCGCTGACGATCGACGGGTCTCGACGAGCGCTACGGCGAGTGGCTGCGGCGCATCCAGAACGATCTGTTCGACGTCGGTGCGGACATCGCGGCGCCGGAGGACCCCGATCGCGAGCGCCTGCGCGTGATCGCCGGAGCAGACCGCGTGGCTCGAGCAGCGCTGCGACGAGGTCAACGCCGACCTCGCGCCGCTGAAGTCGTTCGTGCTGCCCGGCGGCACGCGGGCCGCCGCCCACCTGCACGTCTGCCGGACCGTATGCCGCCGCGCCGAGCGGCGCGCGATCGCCTGCGGCGAGCAGGTCAGCCCCGAGGTGGTCCGCTACCTCAACCGGCTCTCGGATCTGCTGTTCATCCTCAGCCGCGGCGCCAACCGGGGCGACGAGCCGCTCTGGGAGCCCGGCCGCTACCGCTGACAGCGCCCCCCACCGCGGATCGCGCAAACCACCTGCAGTTTGCGACAAATCCACACGCCGGGGCCGGATTTGCCGCCACGCGCAGGCCCCACCCCAACTTTGCGACAGATCCGGAGGGCGGGTGCGGATTTGTCACGAGCCGCATGCCGCAGTCTCCCTTCCCAAGCCAAAAACCGCCCCGCGGCCGGCGCAGCGCTAAAGAGGCCCGGCGCCGCGGGAAGGGCGAGCTGAGCTCAGACCGCCACCTGCGAGCCGAGGATCACGGTCCGGT
Source organism: uncultured Solirubrobacterales bacterium (assembly GCA_963703825.1). Classification (GTDB taxonomy): domain Bacteria; phylum Actinomycetota; class Thermoleophilia; order Solirubrobacterales; family Solirubrobacteraceae; genus Palsa-465. The sequence goes on from CAVPFS010000060.1 coordinate 71,167, forward strand.
CGCTCGGCAGCCCGAAGTGCTCGATCGGGCTGGCGGAGTTGCGCGCCATCATCACGAACAGCTTCTTGCGCCATTGCCGCATCCCGCGCTCGTTGTTGGGCCGGATCGTGATGTGGGAGAGGAAGTAGGAGGCGTGCTCGAGGTCGAGGTTGCGCTCCAGCAGCCCCAGCTTGCGCGCCTGCGCCAGCGCCTCGGGGACGTTCTGGCGACTGCGGTAGCCGCAGCGCATCTTGACGTGGACGACCTTGTAGAGCCCGTGGCCGAGCAGCTTGACCTCGAACTGATCGGAGCGGTCGATCCGCGGGATGCTGACGGTGTCGACCGAGACGATCACGACCTTCTCGTGCAGGGCGTGGCTGTGGGCGACGACGGCTCGCAGCGCGAGCGGCGTGGTCTTTTCGCCGGGGTTGAGGAAGATCGCCGTCCCGGGCACGCGCACGAGCGGCGGGTCGGACTCCGGCAGCGCATCGAGGAACTCGCGCAGCGGGCCCTCCTTCTCGGTCCGGTTGCGGGTCACGATCTCGCGCCCGCGGCGCCAGGTGATCATCACGGTCGCGATCACCAGCCCGACCGCCAGCGACAGGTACGCCCCGTCTGCGATCTTGGCCAGGTTGGAGGTGAAGAACGCCACCTCGACGACCAGGAACAGCGTCCCCAGCAGCGCCAGCCGCCACTTCGGCGTGCGCCAGAGGGCGCGCGCCACGGACAGGAACAGGATCGTGTTGAGGATGAAGGTGCCGGTCACGGCGACGCCGTAGATGTCGCCGAGGCGGTTGGAGCTCTTGAACACGAGCACCAGCGTCGCGACGCCGAGGCCGAGGAACCAGTTGATCAGCGGCACGTAGATCTGGCCCTCGAGGTTCGAGGTGTGGATGATCCGCAGCCGCGGCAAGAAGCCGAGCTGGACGGCCTGCTTGGCGACGCTGAACGAGCCGGTCAGCGCCGCTTGCGAGGCGATGATCGTCGCCGCCGTCGCGAGCAGGACCATCGGTACCAGCAGCCCGTGGGGCATGATCTGAAAGAACGGGTTGAAGTTCGACTTCAGGACGCTCGCCGGGTGGGCCTTGATCCACGCCGCCTGGCCGAGGTAGGAGAGCATCACCGCCGGGAACACGATCCCGAACCACGTCATCCGGATCGGCGTCGAGCCGAAGTGGCCGCGGTCGGCGTACAGCGCCTCGGCGCCGGTGCAGCAGAGTACGACGCCGCCGAGCGTCAGCCAGGCGTAGACGCCGTGGTCGACCATGAAGCGCGCACCCCAGGTCGGCGACAGCCCCTGCAGCACGCCGGGGTGCATCAGGACCTGATTCAGCCCGAAGATCGCGATCACGATGAAGAACAACAGGATCACGGGCCCGAACAGCCAGCCGACCGCGCCGGTCCCGAACCGCTGCACCGCGAACAGCCCGATCAGGATCGCCAGCGACAGCGGCACGATCAGGTGCGAGAGGCTGGGGCTGACGACGTTCAGGCCACCGACCGCCGAGGTGACCGAGATCGCCGGCGTGATCATGCCGTCGCCGAAGAACAGCCCCGCGCCGAAGATCCCCAGCACCACCAGCACCGCCATGTGCGGCAGGCGCCGGCGTTCGACGAGCGCCGTCAGCGCCATGATCCCGCCATCGCCGCGGTTGTGGGCGCGCATGATGAAGCCCGCGTACTTGATCGAGACCTCGATCATCAGCGTCCAGAAGATCAGCGACGCGATCCCGTAGACGCCGGCGACGTCGGGGTGGGCCGCGTTGCGGTGCGCGGTGAAGATGAACTGCTCGGTGTACAGCGGGCTCGTACCGATGTCGCCGAACACGACCCCGAGCGCGCCCAGCGCCAGCACCATCCGGCTCGCGTGGGCGATCACGTCGCGCGAGTCGTCGTCGGCGGCTTGCAGCGCGGCCGACGGTCCCTGCTCGGGCCGGGGCTCGTCGCGCACCGGCCAGTAGCCAAGCTTGTGGGCGGCCTCGTTGAAGCTCCGCTTCGCCGCTGAGCCCTGGTCCGCCGTTGAGCCGTCGGCCGCCGTTGCGCCCTCGCCGCGGGCCTTGCCCTTTGGCTCGAGCATCGCCACGCGACGGCGCGATCGTCCCGGCGGCTCGCTCACCTCAACTGCTCCTCGACGGTCGGCGCGGTCAGACGATCGGATCCAGCCCGCGCCTGCGCTGCCGGCTCGAGCGCCGCGGCCGCGGCGCGCAGGCTGCTGCCGAGCATCCCGGGGGCGACGGGACGGTAAAGCGGGCTTGAACCGTCGGTCAGCAGGACCATCAGCATCGCCGCGCCCCGGGGTGCGACCGGCGTGGCTTCTCGCAGCCGGCGCTGGAGCGCGATCAGCACAGTCCGCGCCGCCTCGGCCTCCCGGCCGTTGGGCGCGATCGCGGCCGTGAACCCGGGCTTGGCGCCGCGCGCGCTGCTCAGCGCCCGGTCCAAACCGGCCGCGAGCCGCTTGCGGTTGCGGCGGCTGGTGACGCGTCGCGCCCGCGCGGCGAGGACAGCGCTCTCTTCGGGGCTGGCGCCGTCGGCGAGTCGCCGGTCGAGCGCGCAGGCGTCAAACCACGCCAGCACGGAGGCGCTCAGCCGGCCCCGGCCAGGCCGGCGCGCGGTCCCAGCGCGAGCGGCTGCGGCGCTCCGCGACCCACCCGGCGCGCCCCAGCGCGGACTCGCGGGGCGGTCTGACTCGAAGCGGTCGCTGGCGACGGACATCTGCACCCCACATGCTGGGGCAGCCGCCGTCAAGGCGACACTAAGAATCGCCCCGCCGGCGTAGAGATTTCGTCAAGACCGGGGCGCGCGAGCGCCCGCCGAGACTAGGTGGCGCGTTCGGCCGTCGGCTTGCGCGTGATCCGGAACTCCGGCGCCGCGCCGGTGCGACGGACGTGCGAGTAGTGCTCGAGGTCCTCGGGCGACGCGACCTCGACCGTCAAGCCCTCGGCGAGCTCGATCCGGCTGGACTCGTAGAGCAGCTCCTGGTAGCGCGGGGCGCTGCCCTCGCGGCCGTCGTCCTGGGACCCCTCGCCTTCAATGTCGAGGTCGTAGTCTCCGAAACGCAGCAGCCAGCGCCGGCCGCGGGCGAGCTTGTCCGGGGTCAGCTTGACCGGCACGGCTGCCGTGCGCTCTGTCAAGCCGCGCGGCCCAGCCTCGGCGCGCAGACCGGCGTGCTCAGCGACCAGCGCGTTGCAGAGGCGCTCGTAGTTGCGGCCGTAGGGCGCGGCGACGATCGCGACCGGTCCGGCCGTCTGCACCTCGCCGCGAATCCGGCGCGCAACGGCACCGACGAGCACGTAATCGACGCGGTTGGCGTTCAGCCATCGCAGCACGGCAATCGAGCTCTGGTCGATGTGCTCGAGCCCCTCGCGCAGCTTCGCGGGCTCGGATTCAATGTGGGGCGGGCGGTGTTTGAGCAGCATGGTGCTGCGTTCGCCCACTGACAGCCGAGTCCTGCCTTAACGGCCCGGCCGGGATCTAGGCCGGGATCGCGTCGAGCCCGGCCAGCCGACGCATCAGCCGCGGCGAGAGCCGCGAGATCGCCCGCATCAGCTTCGCCTCCGGCGTCACGATCGCGATCGGCCGGTCGGCGCCGATCGCCTCGACAATCTCGGACGCCACCTGCTCGGGGGTGAAGTTGCGCCGCGCATAGAGCTGCGAGACGCGCTCGCGCAGGCGCTCCTGATCGGCGGGCGCACGGCCGACGTACTCGGTCGCGCGAGTTATGTTCGTGGCGATCAGCCCCGGGCAGACCGCCGTCACCCCGATCCCGTACGGCGCGAGCTCGGCTCGTACGCACTCGCTCAGCATCAGCACCGCGGCCTTGGTGGTCGCGTAAGCGGGCAGCGCCGTGCTCGGCATGAACGCCGCCGCCGACGCCGTGTTGACGATCTGGCCACCCTGCCCGCGCTCCACCATGGCGCGCCCGAACAGCCGGCAGCCGTGGACGACGCCGAACAGGTTGACGTCGACGATCCGTCGCCACTGAGCCGCGCCGGTGTCGAGAAACGGCCCGGCGATCCCGATCCCGGCGTTGTTGACGACCACGTCGGGCACGCCGTCGCTGTCGAGCACGCCGTCGAGCAGCCGCTGCATCTCGTCGACGTCACTGACGTCGCACTGCAGCGCCCGCGAACCTGGGATCGATTCGCGCGCGCGGGCGAGCGCCTCGTCGTCGAGATCCACGAGCAGCACGCGGGCGCCCTGGTCGGCGAGCGCCGCCGCGGTCGCGCGCCCGATGCCGCTGCCGGCTCCGGTGACGAGCGCCAGCCGTCCGCGCATTTGCTCAGTGCCGCCGCCCCGTCGCCAGCCGGCCCGCGCGGGCTGCGGGGCGCCGGATTCGTGCTCGCGGGCGAACTCCGCCACCCAGCGGGCTACCAGCTCGGGCCGGCTGCGCTGGGCCCAGTGCGAGCCCGCCACTCGGCGCCAGCGGACACCGGGCGCGACCTGCTCGGCGGACTCGTAGTAGGACTCGGAGATGAAGCGGTCGCCCGAGGGCACGACGACTTGGACAGGGATCGCGGTGCGGCCGAGCATCGCCGAGCGCAGCAGCCGCGGCGGGATATTGGCGCGGTAGAGGTTGGCGCCGTGCAGCCCGTCCTGCGCGATGGTCGCGGCGGGAAACGCCTCGTCGACGGCCAGCCGCTCGCGCGTCGCGAGGATCCAGCGCCACCGCTGTGGGGAGAACAGCAGCCGCCAAGCCAGGGTCGGTCCGCCGGGCGTCAGCATCGGCACGATGTACCACGAGCGCCGCGCCCTGCCGAACGCCCGCCAGTGGGGTCTGCGCGTCGCGCGCAGCGCGTGCCCGAGCGCCGGCCCCGCGATCGTCGTAAATGACGCGATCCGCCGCGCGACCGCCGCGTCGGTGACGAACTCCCAGCCCTGGACGCCGCCCCAGTCGTGACCCACGAGGTGCACGCGGCGACCTGGGGCGACCGCCTCGCAGACGGCCTCGAAGTCCGCCGCCAGCCGCCGGATCCGGTACGCCGCCGGGCCGCGCGGCGCGCTCGAGCCTCCAGCGCCGCGCACGTCGTAGGCGACCACGTGGAAGTCAGTGGCGAGCCGCTCGATCACCGGCGCCCAGACCTCCTTGGTGTCCGGATAGCCGTGCACGAGCACGACCGTCGGTGCCGACGGGTCCCCGGCCTCGATCACCGCGAGCTCGACGCCGTCGCCCGCCACAGACCGGTTGACCGAGCCGCTCATCACCGCCGTGGCAATCTATACGCTCGTTGCAAGATGGACGCTGAGCAACTGGCCAGACGGCGCGCTGCGCGTGCGCAGGAGCGCCAGCGAACGATCGTCCGCCGGCGGCTGGCGGCCGCCGGGGCGCTGGCGCTGGTCCTGATCGTCGCCGTCGTGGTGGTCGCCTCCTCGAGCGGCTCGTCGGTGGGCGGTGCCAACAGCGCAAAGTCGGCGGCCCGCGCCCGGTCCGGCAGCCACCACGGCGCCAGGCACGCGCGCGTCAGCCACGGCGGCTCGACCGCCGCATCGCTCGGCCCGGCGACGGGCAAGCCCGGCACGGCCACCGTGCCGATCCTCATGTACCACGTGATCGCGCCGCCGCCGGCGGGAGCCCCATTCCCCGGCCTGTACGTGGATCCGAGCGAGTTCGCCGCTCAGATGCAGGCGCTGAAGGCGGCCGGCTGGCACCCGGTCACGCTCGATCAGCTCCGCGCGTACTGGGAGCACGGTTCGCGCCTGCCGGCTGGAAAGCCTGTCGTGCTGACGTTCGATAACGGCTACCACTCGCAGTACTCAGAGGCGCTGCCGGTACTCAAGCGGCTCGGCTGGGTGGCCGACGAGAACATCCAGCTCAGCGGTTTGCCGCCTTCCCAGGGCGGCCTCACGACGCCCGAGGTCAAGGCGCTGATCGACGCCGGCTGGGAGCTCGATACCCAGGGAATCAGCCACGCGGATCTGATCACGCTCGACGCTTCCCAGCTGCACTACCAGGTCGCGACCGCACGGGCGATGCTTCAACGCCGCTACGGGGTTCCGGTCAACTGGTTCTGCTACCCGTCCGGCCACTACGACGCAACCGTGGTGGCGGCCGTCAAGGCGGCAGGGTTCGTCGGCTCGACGACCGTCGTGCCCGGCTGGGCTAGCCCGTCGAGCGACAGCTACACGCTGCCGCGCCTGCGCGTCCTGGGCGGGACCAGTCCCTCGGCGCTGCTCGAGCAGATCGCCTCGACCCGGGGCGCCGGGCCACCGCCGTCCTCCTACGGAGGGTCCTCAACGGGGTGAGCGGCCTGCGCGGGGCGCGGCCCAACACCTGGCTGGGCGTCGGGGTCGCCGTCGCCACCACGGCTGCCGCGACGCTCGCGATCTACCCGCTCAAGCACATCGCGCCGGTCGTCTCCCTGAGCGTCGTCTACCTCCCGGCGGTACTGCTCGCGGCGACCTACTGGGGGCTGGCGCTCGGCGTCTTCACGAGCGTCCTGAGCGCCGCCGAGTTCAACTTCTTCCACCTGCCCCCGGTAGGCAAGTTCACGATCGCTGACAGCCGCAACTGGGTCTCGCTGGCCGCGTTCGTGATCGTCGCGCTGGTCGCCGGGACGATCGCCGAGCTGGCCCGGGCGCGGACCGTCGAGGCCGAGCGCCGCGAGGCCGAGGCCGATCTGGCGGCGGCGCTCGCGCGGGAGCTGCTGCTCGGCGAGGACACCGGCAGCGCGCTGGCGACGACCGCGCGGCGCGTGGCCGAGGCGCTCGGGCTTCGCTCGGCGGCGATCGAGATCGGGGTCGCGGCGGGTGACGAGCGGCGGACCGCGCTGGCGCTGCGCGATGCCGACGGCCGCCAGATCGCGACGCTGCTGGTGTCGAGCGATCTCCCGGCGGCTGCCGACCAGCAGCTGCGCGAGCGGGTCGTACCGACGCTCGAGGCGCTGGTGGCGATCGCCCAGCGCCGAGACGCGATGCACGCCGAGGCCGTCGAGACCGCTGCCCTGCGTCGCAGTGACGACATCAAGACCGCGCTGCTGCGCGCGGTGTCGCACGACCTCCGCACGCCGCTGACCTCGGTCGTCGCCGCCGGCCATGCCCTCGGGACCGCCTCGCTGACCGAGCAGGAGCGTCGCGAGCTGAGCGACGCCGTGGTCGAGGAGGGCACCCGCCTGGCGGGGATGGTCGACAACCTGCTGGCGCTCTCGCGCCTGCAAGCCGGCGTCGCCGAGCCGCGCTCCGACTGGGTCTCGGTCGAGGAGCTCGTGACCGCAGCCGCCGAAGGGCTGCGAGGCGACACTGTGCAACTCCGGCTGACCGTCGACGCGGGCGTGCCCGAGCTGCGCGCCGACGCCGCCCAGCTCGAGCGCGCGTTCGCGAACCTGCTCGAGAACGCCGGCCGCTACTCCGGCGGCCTGCCGGTCTCGGTCCATGCGCGTCGCGCCGGCCCGCGCGTGCTGATCAGCTTCGTCGACCAGGGGCCGGGAATCGAGCCCGCCGACCAGGAGCGGATCTTCGAGCCCTTCTATCGGGGCCGCAGCGCGACCGATCAGATCTGGACCGGCTCCGGGCTCGGCCTGTCGATCGCGAAGGGGTTCGTCGAGGCCAACGGCGGCACGATCGAGGTCCAGTCGCTGCCCGGCCAGGGGACGAGCTTTCAGATCTCGTTGCCCCTATCCGAGCGCGCAACCGTCGGGACCCACACGTGAGCCGGGCGGGCCAGGCGCGGACCAAGGTGCTCGTCTGCGACGACGAGCAGCAGATCCTGCGCGCGCTGCGGGTGATCCTCCGCGATGCCGGCTACGAGGCGGTCCCGGCGTCGACTGGCGAGGAGGCGCTCGACGAGGCCGCGGCCGCGCGCCCAACCGCCGCGATCATCGACCTCGTGCTGCCCGACATCGACGGGATCGAGGTCTGCCGCCGGCTGCGCGAATGGACGGACATGCCGCTGATCGTCCTCTCGGCGGTCGGCGACGAGGACGCCAAGGTCCGCGCCCTGGCGGCCGGCGCCGACGACTACGTGACCAAGCCGTTCGGCCCCAGGGAGTTGATCGCGCGCCTGCAGGCCAACCTGCGGCGGATCGAGCCCGACCCTGGCGAGTCACTGATCACCAGCGGCGAGCTCGAAATCGACCTCGCTGCGCGGACCGTGCATCGCGATCGCGAAGAGGTCCACCTGACGCCGACCGAGTTCTTGCTGCTCGCGCAGCTGGCGCGCAACCGCGGCCGGCTGCTGACCCACCGGGACCTGCTGGTGGCCGTCTGGGGAGCGGGCTACGGCGACGACACGCAGGTGCTGCGCGCGCACATCGCGAACCTGCGGCGCAAGATCGGACCGAGCTACATCCGCACCGATCCTGGGGTCGGCTACCGGTTCGCGGGCTGAAGCCCCGCTCAGCCGGCCGCGTCGCGCAGGCGGTAGCCGACGCCGGGCTCTGTGACCAGGTACCGCGGCCGCGACGGGTCGGGTTCGAGCTTGGCGCGGATGTGGGCGACGTGGACCCGTAGGTAGTGGGTCTCCTGTCCGTACTCCGGACCCCAAACCTCCTGCAACAGCTGGCGGTGGGTGACGAGCCGTCCTTGGTGCTGGGCGAGCACCCGGACGAGGTCGAACTCGATCGGGGTCAGGTGGACCTCCTCGCCGGCGCGCAGGACGCGGCGATCGAGCACGTCAATCACGAGCTCGCCGACGGTCAGCTCCGAGCCGGCGCCGGGATCGGCCGAGCGGCGCATGACCGCGCGCAGCCGGGCGAGCAGCTCGTCGCTCCCAAACGGCTTGGTGACGTAGTCGTCGGCCCCGGCGTCGAGCGCGCGGACCTTCTCTCGTTCGTCGCCGACCGCCGACAGGACGAGGATCGGCAGGCCGCTGAAGCGCCTCACCTCGCGGCAGACCTCGACCCCCTCGCCGTCGGGGAGCACGAGATCGAGGACCAGCGCGTCCGGTGGTCGCGACCCGAGCAGCGCCAGCGCCTGCGCCTTGGTCTCGGCCGACTCGACCGTGTAGCCGGCTTCGCGCAGGATGATCTTCAGCCCGCGAACGATCTGCGGCTCGTCGTCGACGACCAGCACGCGGGGCGAGGTGGCGCTCATAGCGGTGACGGGGACGGCTGCGGGACGATCGGGAAGCTGACCGCGAACGACGTTCCCCCGTCAATTCCCGACTGCAGCAGGATCCGGCCGCCGTTCGCCTCGACGAAGCCGCGGCAGATCGCGAGCCCGAGCCCTGAGCCTGCGCCGCCGTCGCCGCGCCCGCGGAAGAACGGCTCGAACACGTGCGGCCGTTGCTGGTTAGGGATCCCGCGCCCCTTGTCAGTGACGCGGACCGTGACCCGCCCCGCGCCGGCGCCACCGCTGACCCGGACCGGCGACTGCACCGGCGAGAACTTGATCGCGTTCTCGAGCAGGTTCGAGAACACCCGCTCGAGCTGCGAGGCGTCGGCCCGCACAAGCGGCAGGTCGACCGGAAGCTCGAACTCGATCTGATGATCGGGGCCGACGTGGGCGGCTGCCGAGGCGACCACATCGTGCAGGTCGCACCAGTCCGCGCGCGGCAGCACCGCCCCCGCCTGGATCTTTGAGAGGTCGAGCAGGTCGTCGACCAGCTTGGCCAGCCGGACCCCCTGACTGTCGACCACATCGATCAGCTCGGCCCGCTCGGCGTCCGTGATCGCCGGCGAGCGCAGCGCCGCGGCGGCGGTCGTGATCGCCGTCAGCGGCGAGCGCAGGTCGTGCGAGATCGCGTGCAGGATCGCCGTCCGTGCCGCCTCCGCACGCTGGGCGGCCTCGGTCTCCGCCGCCTGCTCGGCGACTCGCTCGCGCTCGACCGCGACGTCGATCAGCCGGCCGAGCGGCTCGGCGAGCCGCTCGATCTCCGCCTGCTCCCAGGCCGCGTCGTCGGCGACGTAGAGCCACACGCGGGTCGTCGAAACGAGCCGGAAGGCGAGCTCTGAGTCATTCGGCGACGGGACTGGCTCGACCGCCACTCGCGCCCGGGAGGCACCGGTCGCGAGCGCGACGCGGGCGCCGATGCTCTCCAGCTGCGCCCGCAGGCTGGTCCCGGCGAGGATCGCCGACGCCGCTTCGGCCAGCAGCGTCGCCTCGCGCTCGCGGGCGGTAGCGATCCGGGCGCGGCGCTCGGCCTCGGCGGCGCGCTGGCGGCCCTTGGCGGCCAGCCGACCGACGACGACCGCCGCGATCAGGAACACGATCAGCTCGATCAGGTCCTGCGTGTGGGCGATCGCGAACCGATGGCGGGGGGTGATGAACAGGTAGTTGAGCGTCAACACGCCGAGCACCGCGGTCGCCAGCGCCGCCAGCTCGCCGCGCCGGATCGCGACCTCGAGCACCGCCAGCAGGTAGATCGCGCCGAGCCCGGCCGGCGGCGCAGCGTGCTGGAGAGCCGCGACGACCGCCGTCGCGATCGCCGTCGCGAGCAGGACCTCGAATCCGGCCGCGATCACCTCGCGGACGGTGGGGCGCTCGATCACCGGCCAACGTGCCTGCCACTGTGTGCTCATGCAACTCTCAGGCTACGCCGCGACGGCCGGCCGGCGGTCGCGCTGCGGCTCGGGCGAAGACTCGATGATCACCCGGCACGGGCGCTCGCGCAGCACTGTCTCCAGGGTCCGGCCGAAGCCGCCCCCTCTCGACATCGGCATCACGATCGCCTCAGCGTGGAGCACTCGTGCTTCGTCGACGATCCGGCGTCCCGTCTGCCCGGCGCGGACCTTCTGCCAGTCGCCCGAGACGCGACGGCCGGCCTGCACCTTGGCCTCCTCGATGATCGACTGGGCGGCGGCCTCCTGCTCGGGCAGCGCCGCGTCGATCGGGATGTTGGCGGGCACCGGGATCGTCACCAGGACGTGGATGCCGCGACGCTTGCGGGCCGCCATCCTGGTCGCTGTCGCCAGCACCTCACGGTCAAAGCCACCGGCATCGAACGCCACCAGCACGGACGCATACTCGGCCTCGTGCTCGACCACCGGCTTGGCGATCGACACGCTGACGGTCGTCGTCAGGTCCAGCCCGTGGCGGCGGCGGTAGACCGGGTAGACCACCATCCCGACCGCGAGCCAGCCGATCCCGGCGATCGCGACGCTCGTGTGCAGGGCCGCGACGACGATCAGCGACGCGAACGTACAGACGCCGCCGACGATCGCGAACAGCGGCAGGTCGGCGCCGCGAAAGCGCAGGTTGCCGGGCGGCCGGTAGGGACGTGGCACGTCTGGGCGAGCGATCCGCAGCTTGGTCACGGACACGTGCGCGATCGTGAACGAGAGCATCGCGCCGAATGCGTACAGGTTGCCGAGGAATGTCGCCTGGCCTGGGATCAGCGTCAGCGCGGCGATCGCGCTGAACAGGAGAATGCCGATCCACGGCGTCCCGTACCGCGGGTGGAGCTGGCGCAGGCGGTCGGGCACCTGACGGTGGATCCCCATTGAGTACGTCAGCCGAGACACGCCGAGGATGCCTGCGTTGGTGGCGATGAACAGGATCGTCGCCGCGAGCAGACCGACGTAGATCTCGGCGGTGTGCTGTAGCGGGCCCAGATGCAGAGCGCGGACAACGCCGAGCACGGGGTCACCCGCAAAGCCTCCGTGCTGCTCGTCGACGCCCAGGAGCGTGACGTAGTGGTTGCCGACGTGGCGGACCGGCAGCGCTGAGAGGGCGATCGCCGGCAGCAGTGCATAGATCGTGAACACCGCGACGACGACCCGGTTGATCGCCTGTGGGACGGTCTTGCCGGGATTCTTGGCCTCCTCGGACATATTCGAGATCGTCTCGATGCCGGTGTAGGCAAGCATGCAGAGCGGGATCGCGACCAGGAAGTCGCTCCACTTCGGGGCCACCCCGAGCACGACGTTGTTGACCAGCGTCTGGGGTGAGAAGACGAGCACCAGACCCACGCCGACGATCACCACCTGGGTGCAGAAGTCGATCACCGCCAGGATCAGATTGACGCCGATCGACTCCTTGACCCCGCGCACATTGATCAGGGCGAGGACGACGATCACGACGATTCCGCCGATCACGTCGCCGGGCGGGTGGCCAAGCGCCGGGAAGAACAGGCCGCCGATGTAGTGCGGGACGAAGAACGCCGAGATCGCGATCGTCAGCATGTAGTTGAGCATCTGGCCCCAGGCGGCGAAGAACGACCAGAACTCGTTGAACGCCCGGCGCGCGAAGCTCGACGACCCGCCAGCCTCAGGGAACATCGCCGTCGCCTCGGCGTAGGTGGACGCGGTCAAGAAGAAGACGAAGCCCGAGATCACGAACACGACCGGCGTCAGCCCAAGGGCCAGCGACGCCACCAGTCCGAGCGCGTAGTAGATCGACGAGCCGACGTTGCCGTATGCGCTCGAGGCAAGCGGATAGACGTCGAGGACGCGCTGGAGTCCTTCCAGGCGGCGTTCGGCCATCAGCCGCTTCCCATCGGTTCGCGCTCGGCGGGTGGCTGGGCGACGCCGTCGCGACCAGGGTCCGCCTCGGCCGGCGGCGCGGTCAGGATCACCCGGCACGGCGCCTTGCGCAGCACGTACTTGGTCACTTCGCCGACGTAGTTGTCGAGCGGTCCGCCCGAGCCCCCCAGCAGCGAGCCGCCGCGGATCCGGGACGGCTCCTCGGCAGCGAGCACGATCGCCTCGACATCGCGGTCGCGGGCCTCGGCGACGATCGCCGGTCCCGTCCGGCGCGCACGCACGAACGTCGTCACCACCCGCACGCCGCCGTACTCCTCGCCGACCGCCTTGGCGCGGGCGAGCGCCTCGCGGCCGCGGCGGACCTGGGGTTCTGGCAGCGGCGCGTCAATCGGCAGCGAGAGCGGCACTTCGGCGACCCAGATCACCTCGATCACGGAGCTGTCGGACCCGCCGTTGCCGTTGTCGGCGGAGAGCCGGCCGGCTGTCTGGACGATGTCGTCGTCGAGCGCCTCGCCGAAGATCGGGACCAGGATCGAGCCGAACTCGGGCTCCAGCGTCTCGTGGCGCAGCGCCCGCTCGGGGATCGTCACCCGCCGCAGCAGCGGCTTTGACTCGCTCTTGCGGTAGGTGACATAAAGAGTCACGCCCGCGAGCATCCAGCCGATCCCCACGTACCGCGCGCCCGAGTGCAGGATCAGGACTGACAGCCAGCCGGCGAACGACAGCACCGCACCGAGCACGGCCGGCAGCGGGATGCTGCCGCGGCCAATCGGCACTGACAGCGGCACGCTATAGGCCCGGGGGCGCGCCGGCTCGCGGAAGCGCAGCACGATCACTGACAGGTGGGCGATCGTGAACGAGAGCAGCGCGCCGAACGCGAAGATGCCGACCAGCAGCTCGAGGTTCGTCGGCAGCACGAGCGCGGCCGCGACCAGGGCGGCCGAGGTCATGATCACGAACGGGGTTCCGAAGCGCGGATGCAGGCGGCCGATCGCGCTCGGGATCTGGCGGTTGGTCGCGAGCGAGTAACCCACCCGCGAGACACCGAGCATCGCCGACCCCGCGGCGGCGGTCAGCCCCAGCGCGCCGCCGACCGCGACCGCGTACTTCAACACGACCGCCAGCCAGTGCGGCTTGAAAGCCTCGACGACCCCGAGCACGGGCGCGTTTATGTGCTTGAGGCCGAGCTCGGTCATCCCGTGGCTGACCCCCAGCGCGCCGACCCCGACCAGCGAGATGCCCACGTACACCAGGACGATGATCGAGGAGCCCGGGAGCAGGAGCCGCTTCAGCTCTCGGCCGCTGGTCGAGACGTCGCCGGCGAGGCTCGACGCGGCCTCCAGGCCGGTGAACGCGATGATCGCGATCGGCAGCGCGAAGGCCAAGTCGCGGACCGTCGGCGCGGTCCAGAGGTGGATCGTCTGCGACAGCCGCTCCGGGTGAAAGACCAGCAGCAGCCCGAGCACGATCACGATCGCCTGTAGCGCGAGATCGGCTCCGGTGACCAGCACCCGGCGCCGCAGCCGGCGTGCGCTGACCCCGGCGATGTTGTCGACGAGCACGAACGCGATCACGCCGAACGCGACCACCAGCTCGAGCGCACCGTGGTCGATCGGGGCCCAGAACGCGGCCAGGTAGGCCGGCACGATCAGCGCCGTGACCGCGATCAGGATCGTGTAGTCGAGCACGATCGCCCAGCCGGCGATGAAGCTCACGAGCTCGTTGAACGCGTAGCGGGCGAACACCGCCGAGCCGCCGCGCTCGCGGTGCAGCGATGCGCCCTCGCCGAATGTCATCGCGGTCAGCGCGAAGAAGATCCCGGCGGCAAGGAACACCACGGGCGTCAGCCCGTTGGCGCGGTGGGCGACCACGCCGAGCGCGAAGTAGACCCCGCTGACTGACGCGGTGTAGACGACCGCGAACAGCGCGCGGTAGCTGAGGGGGTGTTCGTTCAACTCAACGCGGCGGCCGCTGCCCGCCCCGATTCTGCAGGTAGAGCCGCCCGGCACCGGCGGCGATGAACAGCACTCCGAGCAGCACGCCGGCGGCCACGAGGCCGCCGCCGGCCGCGATCGTCCGCGCCAGCAGCGCGATGCCGATCAGGATCATCACGACGGACATAAAGCGCGTCGAGGACTGGCGAAGCTGTTGCGGGTCTGTCATCTGGGCGTAGCTTAGGGTCGCGGTGGAAGTTCTGGGCCCGCGGCGCGACAATCCAGACGGCGATCGATCGCACCAGGGAGGCTCGATGAGCAGCGACTACACACTCGCATACGGGACCCACGCCAACCCAGATGATGGACGGTGCGCGATGGAGTGGGTCAGCCATCTCGCCGGTGAGCCCCATTCCGATCAGCCGCGGTGTGTGAGCCCGGTGCTGCGGGCGCTCTGCATCGCGCTCAACGACGGGCTCGAGGACGAGCCCCGTCAGCGCCTTCGCCCCTATCTGGCGCGGACGATCGGGACCGCCGACGACGGGCTCGATCGGGCACGCTCGTGGCTGGCGATGGACTGGCTGATCCGCGTCTATCCGACCGAGTGGCTGCTGGCCGCCGAGCTGCACCGGATCGCGGCCTCGCTGGCAGCGCTCGAGCCGGTGCTCGACGAGCACGCGCTGCAGGCAGCTTTGCCGGTGCTCGAGCAGGCGCGGCGCGAGGCCCATCGCGCCCGCTGCGAGGAGCGAGCCGCGCCCTGGGCTGCGGCCCGTGCAGCCGCGCGCGAGACCGCCTGGGGGTGTGCGGCGGCTGCGGCCTGGGCGGCCGCGCGGGTCGCCGTGGGTGACATCGCCGGCGACCGGGCACGGGCGGCGGCGCGGGCGGCGGCGGCCGACGCGGCGACGGCCGCCGCACGGAGGGCGCTCCCGGCGCGCGAGCTCGCCGGCGGTCGGGCGGCGGCCCGCGACGCGGCACGCGGGGCGCTCGAGCCAACGCTCGCGCGGCTGCGCCAGGCGGCGCTCGAACTGCTCGAGCTGATGCTGCCGACCGAAGCGCCGCCTGTCCTGGCCACGGCGCCGGGCTTCACAACGGCGCCGCTCTTCACAATATCTGTATGAGCCACAGCTGATTCTGCACGCGGCCTTCACGGGCCGCGAGCGACGCTGTCGGGCATGGATTTCGTCTCCGTGCTGTTGGCCCTGGTGATGTTCGGCATCCTGATCGCGCTGATCTACGGGATCGAGCGGATATGAGCAGCCGGATGACTCGCGCGGCCGCCTTACAGGCGAGCCCGGAAGGCGAGCGGCGGCCATGAGCGCGAGCGACCTGTTCGGGCTGATCGTCTCCGCCCTGGTCTGCATCTACCTGCTCTACGCGCTGCTGCGCGGGGAGAAGTTCTAAGTGGGCACTCGCCGATGACGTTCCTCGGCTGGCTGACGATCTTCCTGTTCGTCACGATTCTGACGGCCCTCGCGTTGCCGCTGGGCCGCTACCTGGCGGCCGTCTACACGGGTGAGCGCACGTTCATGGACCGCGTCGTTGGCGTCCCGGAGCGGCTGCTGTACCGGATCCTGCGCGTCGACCCCAAGCGCGGACAGGACTGGAAGGCGTACGCCAAGAGCCTGATCATCTTCTCGCTCGCCGGCTGGCTGCTGCTGTATTTCATCCTGCGCACGCAGACGCTGTGGAACTGGACCGGGCTCAACCCCGAGCACTTCCACTCGGCGCCTTGGAACGTGACGTTCAACACCACTTCGTCGTTCATGACGAACACGAACTGGCAGTACTACGGCGGCGAGACGACGATGAGCTACTTCAGCCAGATGGCCGGGCTGACGGTTCAGAATTTCCTCTCGGCCGGGGTGGGCATCGTGGTCGCAGTCGCGCTGGTCAGAGGAATCATCGGCCGTAGCGGCAAGAGCATCGGCAACTTCTGGCAGGACATCGTGCGCACGATCTTGTACGTCCTGCTGCCGCTGTCGATCATCATCGCTCTGGTCCTCGTCTCCCAGGGCGCGATCCAGTCGTTCGCGGGTTACCTGATGGTTCACGGGATCACGGGCCTGCACCAGTCGATCGCGGTCGGGCCCGTCGCCTCCCAGGAAGCGATCAAGGAACTGGGCACCAACGGCGGCGGCTTCTTCAACACGAACTCCGCGCACCCGTTCGAGAACCCGACCGGGTTCACCAACTTCTTCGAGATGCTCGCGGTGCTGGTCATCCCAGCGGCGCTGGTGTTCATGTACGGGCGGATGACCGGCAACCGCCGCCAGGGCTACGCGATCTACGCGACGATGATGATCATGTTCCTCGGCGCGGTCTGCGTCGCCTACATCGCCGAGGCGCACGGGAGCCCCGCCCAGCACGCGGCGGGCCTCCACACCGGGGTGATCCGGATCGACCGGCGGCAACATGGAGGGCAAGGAACAGCGGTTCGGGATCGCCGGCTCTGCTCTGTTCGACGTCATCACCACCGTCACTTCGTGTGGCGCCGTCAACAGCGCGATCGAGTCGTTCACCGGGATCGGCGGCGCGGTGCCGTTCGCGAACCTGAGCGCCAGCGAGGTGATCTTCGGAGGCGTCGGCACCGGCCTGTACTCGATCCTGCTGTACGTCATTCTGGCCGTCTTCATCGGCGGGCTGATGGTCGGTCGTACGCCCGAGTACCTCGGTAAGAAGATCGAGGCGCGGGAGATCAAGCTGGTCTCGCTCGGGATCCTGATCACGCCCCTGGCGGCACTATTCTGCACGGCGCTGGCGACCGCGAGCAGCGCCGGACGCGCCTCGATCTCCACCGCCGCCGCGGGCGCTCCGCAAGGCTTCTCCGAGACCTTCTACGCCTACCTCAGCCAGGCCAACAACAACGGCTCGGCGTTCGCCGGCTACGGCGGCTTCGTACAGCCGAACGCCGGCAATCTCGGCTCGCACGGGATCACGTTCGCCGACCTGCTGGGTGGCTTTGACATGACCTTTGCGCGCTATGCGCCGATCCTGTTCGCGCTGGCGGTCGCCGGCTCGCTGGCCGGCAAGCGCGTCAGCCCCGCCGGGCTCGGCACGATGCGGACCGACAACCCGACGTTCGTCGTGCTCCTGATCGGCGTGATCGTGCTGATCGGCGCGCTCACGTTCTTCCCCGCCCTGCTGCTCGGACCGATCGTCCAGGGCCTTACCGGACACCTTTACGGATGAAGCGCGACATCATCAGCTCTGCAATCGGCATCGTCGTGATCACGCTGCTGTGCGGGATCCTGTATCCGCTGTTCATCACCGGCGTCTCGCAGGTCGTCTTCCCGGGCAACGCCAACGGCCAGAAGCTCTACATCGACGGCAAGCTCGTCGGCTCAAAGATCATCGGCCAGCAGTTCGCCGACCAGGTGATCAACAAGAAGACCGGCAAGCCCGAGGTCGACAAGAACGGCAACCCGGTCACGGTCCCCGATCCACGCTACTTCCAGAGCCGGCCGTCGGCGACCGTGCCGCCCTACAACGCAGCCGCGACCACGTTCTCCAACCTCGGCCCCAACAGCGTCGCGACCGAGCAGGAGATCTCGTCCAACATCCAGGCCTACCTCGCGCTCGAAAAGCCCTATGACCCCGGCCTGACCGTGGCGAAGGTCCCGGTCGACGCCGCCAACAGCTCGGCGTCCGGGATCGACCCTGACATCTCGTCCGCCAACGCCGACATCCAAGCGCACCGGATCGCCGCCGTCAGGCACCTGTCGCTGAGTCAGGTCACGGCGCTGATCTCGCAGTACACGCATGGGCGTGGGCTCGGGTTCTCCGGTGAGCCGGGCGTCAACGTGCTGCAGCTCAACCTAGCCCTCAACCGAGGGCACCGCGCGCAAAGCGCGTGGTCGGGAGGCCACTGATGTCCGTGAACACCCCGGCCCCGCCGTCGGAGCCCCAGGTGCCCGCCACTCCCCACGAGCGCCGCGCGATCTCGCTGTTCCGCAAGGACATCGTCACTCGGGCGCTGCTCGACAGCTTGATCAAGCTCGACCCGCGCGTGCAGATCCGCAACCCGGTCATGTTCGTGGTCGAGATCGGGGCGACGATCACGACCGTCACCTGGCTGATCCAGGTGTTCGGCGGCGGGCCGCTCGGTGGCGGCCACGAGCCGGCCTGGTACACGGCGACGATCTCGTTCTGGCTCTGGCTGACGGTCGTGTTCGCGAACATGGCCGAGGCGTTCGCCGAGGGACGCGGGCGCGCCCAGGCTGAATCGCTGCGCGCGATGCGCCAGGAAACGGTCGCCAAGCTGCGCGACGGATCGACCAGGCAGGCGTCGGAGCTGACCAAGGGCGATGTCGTGGTCGTCGACGCCGGCGAGCTGATCCCCGGTGACGGCACCGTGATTCAGGGAATCGCATCGGTTGACGAGTCGGCGATCACCGGCGAGTCCGCCCCGGTGATCCGCGAATCCGGCGGCGACCGCAGCGCCGTCACCGGCGGCACCCGCGTGCTGTCTGACCAGATCGTGGTCGAGATCACGCAGGAGCCCGGTCACTCGTTCCTGGACCGGATGATCACCCTCGTGGAAGGCGCCGAGCGGCGCAAGACGCCGAACGAGATCGCGCTCAACATTCTGCTCGCCGGACTGACGCTGATCTTCATGATCGTCGTCGCGACGCTGCGTCCGTTCGGACTGTTCGCGCACACCCCGATCTCGGAAACGACGCTGATCTCGCTGCTGGTGGCGCTGATCCCGACGACGATTGGTGCACTGCTGTCGGCGATCGGGATCGCTGGCATCGATCGCCTCGTGCGACGCAACGTGCTGGCGCTGTCCGGCCGCGCGGTCGAAGCATCGGGCGATGTCGACGTGCTGCTGCTCGACAAGACCGGCACGATCACGATCGGCAACCGGCTCGCGAGCGAGTTCATCCCGATGCCCGGCGTTTCCGAGGCTGAGCTGGCCGAGGTCGCCCAGTTGTCATCGCTCGCCGACGAGACTCCCGAGGGCCGCTCGATCGTCGTGCTCGCCAAGCAGTACGGGATCCGCGAGCACGACATGGTCTCGCTGCACGCCACCTTCGTCCCGTTCACCGCCCAGACCCGGATGAGCGGCGTCGACCTCGACGGCCGCATGCTGCGCAAGGGGGCCGGCGACGCCGTAATCGCGTTCGTCAAGGCAGAGGGCGGCAAGCCCCCCGCCGAGCTGCAGCCTGCGCTCGACCGGATCGGCCGCGAGGGCGGGACCCCGCTCGCGGTCGCTCGCGACTCGCAGGTGATGGGCGTCATCTACCTCAAGGACACGATCAAGGAGGGGATGCGCCAGCGCTTTGACCACCTGCGCGCGATGGGTATCCGAACGATCATGATCACCGGCGACAACCGCCTCACAGCGGCCAAGATCGCCGAGGAATCGGGCGTCGACGACTTTCTCGCCGAGGCCACCCCCGAGGCCAAGCTGGCGCTGATCAAGGACCAGCAGGCATCCGGACGCCTGGTTGCGATGACCGGCGACGGCACCAACGACGCCCCCGCACTTGCTCAGGCCGACGTCGGCGTGGCGATGAACACCGGCACCCAGGCCGCGCGCGAGGCGGGAAACATGGTCGACCTCGACTCCAACCCGACGAAGCTGATCGAGATCGTCGAAGTCGGCAAGCAGCTGCTGATCACACGTGGTGCCCTGACGACGTTCTCGATCGCCAACGACGTTGCCAAGTACTTCGCGATCCTGCCCGCGATCTTCCTCTTCACCTGGGCGGCGTCGCCGGGCAAGGAGGGGCCCCTGAACGTGCTCAACATCATGAACCTCGGCGACCCGCGTTCCGCCGTGATCTCGGCGATTATCTTCAATGCAATCGTGATCCCGCTGTTGATCCCCGTGGCGCTGCACGGCGTGCGCTACCGCCCGATCGGCGCCAGCGCGCTGCTGCGGCGGAACCTGTGGATCTACGGACTCGGCGGGATCATCGCCCCGTTTATCGGCATCAAGCTGATCGACCTGATCGTCCACAACCTGCTCGGGGCGTGAGCGCCGGGCAAAGCGATGATCGTCTCCCGTCCGTTGCCGGCCACCGATGATCCACTGCTCGCGGGGGGCGCGGCGCGGGGCCGCTACCGGATCTTCCTCGGGATGGCGGCGGGCGTCGGCAAGACCTACCGGATGCTGCAGGAGGGACAGGCCGAGGCCGAGGCGGGCCGCGATGTAGTGATCGGCTACCTCGAGCCACATGGCCGAGCCGAGACGATCGCCCAGGCACAACGGCTGGAGACAGTTCCGCGACGGGTGGTCGAATACCGGGGGACGACGCTCGAGGAGATGGACCTACCGGCGGTCCTGCGCCGGGCGCCCGAGCTCTGCCTGATCGACGAGCTCGCTCACTCCAACGCCCCAGGCGGTGAGCACGAGAAACGGTACGAGGACATCGCCGACGTGCTCGCGACCGGGATCGATGTCTACTCGACGGTCAACATTCAACACCTCGAGAGCCTCAACGACCAGATAGCCGAGCTAACCGGAACTCGCGTCCGGGAGACGGTTCCCGACGCGGTGATCGCCTCGGCCGACGACGTGGTCCTGATCGACATCACGCCCCAGTCGCTCGTACAGCGGCTCGTGGAAGGCAAGGTCTACCCGCCCGAGCGGGTCCAGGGGGCGCTCAACAATTTCTTCAAGATCGAGAACCTGTCGGCGCTACGCGAGGTGGCGTTACGCCAGGTCGCCGAGGAGATCGAGGCAAAGCGGATCCCGTCTGACCCGTCGCCAGGCCGACGCGAGGAGAGCCTGATCCACGCGGCGGGGCCGCAGGCGATCGGCGAGCGCCTGCTCGCGCTGGTGACGCCGCAGCCGCACTCGCAGCGCGTCGTCCGACGCGCTTGGCGCTCTGCGCAACGGCTCGGTGCCGAGCTCGACATCCTCTGGGTCGCCGACCACGACCCAAGCGACGACGAGCGAGAGCAGCTCGACGCCCTGCGGCGGCTCGCCAGCGTACTCGGAGCGCACCTGCTGGTCGAGCATGGTGACGACATCGCGCTCGTGGCCCAGCAGGTCGCGCGCGATCGCGGCACGACCTACGTCCTGATCGGAACCCCGCAGCCGCGCGGCGCGCTGCGGCGGTTGACCTCGCAGGCTCTTCCGGCGCGCCTCATGGAGGTGCTGCCGGGGCTCGATCTGCGGATCGTCGCCGACCGCGCCATGCGCCCCCCGAAGGACAGATGACCGCGCTCCTGATCGCGCTGATCGTCGTGCTCGCGGTCGCGCTCGCGGCGCTGGGTGTGCGCTATCGCTTTTACGCGCGGCGACGGCCGGTCAAGCCGCCGGGCCAAGCGACGCAGCGGATCCTGTTCCCGTTCGCCGGCTCAGCGCTCTCCAGGCGTGCGCTCGACGCCGCGCTGCGGCTCGCCCGCGCCGAGGACGCGATGCTGGTGCCGGTGTTCCTGGCGCGCGTCCCGCTGCACATGCCGCTCGACGCGCCGCTACCGCGACAGGCCGAGGTCGCCAACGCGCTGCAGGAGGCGATCGAGCAGCGCGCGGCCGAGTTCGGGGTTCCGGTCGACGCGCGGATCGAGCGCGGCCGGACCTTCCGCCACGGGCTGCGCCAGACGATCGACCACGAGCGCTACGACCGGATCGTGATCGCGGGCGCCGCGCACGGCGGCGGCGGGTTTGATCCTGATGACGTCGCGTGGCTGCTCGACCACGCCGAGGGCGAGATCGTCGTCCTGCGTCCGGGCAGCGACGATCGCTTCGAGTTGCCTGCCACCGGCGGCAACCGCGGTCGGCGGCCGCGCGCCGGCGCGAGCCACCCCACGCCTCGCGCGCCCGCGGGCCACTCGCTGCCGGCGGCCTTCAGTCGTCGAGCTTGAACGGCAGCGTCGCGACGATCACGTCCGTGCGTAGTTTCAACACCGTCGCCAGCAGCCGCCCGCGCTGGTTGTGCAGGATGTCGTGCCGGCGCTTGCGCGGGATGATCTCCGGGATCAGCACCATCACCAGCTCGTCGGGCTGCTCGGCGTCGATCGAGTTCACGTACTTGAGCACGCTGCGGATCAGCGACCGGTGGCTGTCGATGATGACCTCGATTGATGGACCGCACTCCCACTCCGACCAGCTGCGGATGATCTGCTCGCGCTCCTCCTCGTCGGCCGCCACCGCGACCGCGACGACCGTGTCGCCGAACGAGACCGCGGCGCTGACCGCGCGTTGGGTCAGCAGGTTGACCGTCGAGGTCGGGACGACGACGATCGTGTCGCGCTTGACCGGCAGCGGCGGCGTCTTGCCGAGCTTGAGCGCCCGCCCCACCTGCTCGTAGTAGGTCTCGATCCGCGCGAACAGCGTGATCAGCAGCGGCACCGCGAGCACCACGACCCATGCTCCCTCGAGAAACTTCGAGGTCAGCAGGACGACGACCGTGATCGCGGTCATCACCGCCCCGGCGCCGTTGACGGCCACCCGCAACTGCCAGCGCTTCGGACGCTCGCCGCGCCAGTGGCGGACCAGCCCCACCTGGCTGAGCGTGAAGCCGATGAACACGCCGATCGCGTACAGCGGGATCAGGCTGTTGACCTGGGCGTCGGAGGCCAGCAGCAGCACCAGTGCCAGGAGCGCGAGCGCGAAGATCCCGATCCGGTAGACCGGCCGCTCCGCCCGCAGGTAGAACGCGTGCGGGAGGCGATGGTCCTTCGCGAGCAGGCTCATCAGCACCGGCAGACCGCCGAAGCTCGTGTTCGCCGCGAAGGCGAGCACCGCGGTTACGGCGAGGTTGGAGACGTAAAACGGCCAGCCGGTGCCAAAGGAGCCCGCGGTCAGCTGCGCGAGAACGGTGACGCCGCCACGGGGCTCGATGTGGTGGACGTGGATCAGGACCCCCAGCCCCACCAGCATCACGCCGAGCACGGCCCCGAGCGTGATCTCGGTCCGCTGTGCGGTGCGCGATCGGGGCGTGCGAAACGCCGGGACGCCGTTGGCGATCGCCTCCACCCCCGTCACCGCCGAGCAGCCCGACGCGAAGGCCTTCAGAATCAGCACGATCCCGAGCGACGCGGTGATCGTCGGGGTCTCGTGAGTGCCGATCACCGCCTCGAGGTGCGGATGCACGAGGCCGACCACGATCACAGCCATGACGCTGAAGATGAACAGGAATGCGGGCCCGATCAGCAGCTTCGCCGACTCGGTGATCCCGAACATGTTGATCGCGGTCAGCAGCGCGAGCCCGACGAGCGCCACCGCCAGCAGATGGTTGGCCAGGGCCGGGAACACGCTCCCGAGGCTCGCTGCACCGGCGGCGAGGCTGACCGCGACCGTCAGCACGTAGTCGACGACCAGCGCGGCGGCCGCCAGCATCGCCGGCCAGCGACCCAGGTTGGCCTTCGAGACCGCGTAGGCGCCGCCGCCGTCCGGGTAGGCGACGATCACCTGCGAGTACGAGATCACCAGCAGGACCAACATCCCGGTGATCACGAGGATGATCGGCAGCGTGTAACTGAGCGCCGAGGCTCCGGCTGCGACCAGCACGACCATGATCGCCTCGGGCCCGTAGGCGACGCTCGACATCGCGTCGAGGCTCAGCGCCGCCAGTCCGCGCGGGACGTCGAGGTCGTGGCCCTTGTCGGCGTGCTTGCCCACCCGCGGGCGGTGACCGATCCGGCTGGCCGGGCCCCGTCGCCGCGCGCGCGCCGCGCTCGCGGGCTCGGCTGTGGCTCGGTCCGGGGTTGGGTCGGAGGTCGTTTCGCTCACGCGGCGCCGTGCCGAACTCTTACACGTGAGCCCGACTAGAAGCGAGCCGTCAGCTCTGGTAGGCGCGCTCGATCGCCTTCGCCGCCGCGATCACCGCCGGCTTCAGACGCTCGCGTGCGGCCATCACGCGCTCAGTGGGGCCGGCGATCGAGACTCCGGCTGCGATCCGCCCGCGACGATCGAGGATCGGCGCCGCGATCGCTGCCGCCCCGGCGTCAAGCTCGCCGTCGGTGACCACGAAGCCGGCCCGGCGGATGCGGTCCAGCTCGCGGCCCAGGCGTCCGGAGCCGACGGCCTGCAGCAGCCGCTTGCGCTCGGCCGGCTCGAGGTAGGCGGCGAGGATCTTGCCCGACGCGCCGCGGTGGATCGGCGCGCGGCGGTAGAGCGCGTACGACAGCCGGACCGAATGACGGTCGGCCTCGACGACGTGCAGCACGATTCCCTCCAGCCCGCATGGCGCGGTCAGGATCGCGGTCTCCCCCACCTGCTCTGACAGTTCCCGCATGACCCCGCGCGCGGGCTCGACGAGGCGCTCACGGAGCGCCTCCTCGGCGTCGCGGCCGAGCGCCACGAGCCGCGTCCCGAGCGTCACCGTCCGGTCGGCGCGCCGCTCCACCAGCCCGTGCTGCTGGAGCTCGGCCAGCAGCCGATAGGCGGTGCTGGTCGGCATCCCGGCGTCGGAGGCGAGCTCGGCGACCGTCAGCTCCTCCGGCTGCTCGCCAATCCGCCCAAGCAGCTCGACCGCCCGCTGTAGCGCTCCCTCGGGCAACTCAGATCCCGGGTGGCTCGTACTCCGACAGCGGCGCGCGCCCGCCCGCAACCCGCGCGACGCGGTGCGCGAGCTGGCCGTCGCCGACCAGCATCGCGAGACCTTCGACGTCGGCGTTCCACTCGGTCTCGTCAGTCAGGCTGCCGGCGAACTCGCGCACGACCGCGTAGGCGCGCGCGGTACCGGCCCCGAGCCGCTCCGGGCCGCCGCGTAGGTCGACCGCCTGCGCGGCGACGATCAGCTCAAGCGCGACCAGCCGGTGCACGAGGCTGACTAGCGACGAGGTCGCGCTGACCGCCAGCGGCGCCATCGACGCGTGGTCCTCGACCCCTTCGGCGAGCTGGCCGTGGTAGTCGAGCGACACCGGGTTTGCGAGGAAGCGGGCCTCGGAGGCACCGGCCGCGAACGAGCGGCCAAGCGGCCGCAGTCCGCCGGTCGACCCCTCCTGGCGCGCGAGCCCCGTCGGCAGGCCACTGAAGTGGTGCCAGAGCAGCTTCTGGACGCGCTCGTTGGCGACCTGCGCGGCGTGTGCGATTCCGAGCCGGACGTAGTCGAACGCCATCGCCAGCGAGGTCACGTCGAAGTTTCCAACGGACACGATCGCGCCCTCGTCGACGAGCACGAGCGGGTTGTCGCTGGCCGAGTTGAGCTCGATCTCCATCATCCCGCGGGCGACCGACAGCGCGTCGTAGACGGCGCCGTGGGTCTGCGGGACGCAGCGGATCGAGAGCGGGTCCTGGAGGTTGCGCGCCGCGCCCGGGCGCCACAGCTCGGACTCGTCGAGCAGCTCGCGCAGACGCGAGCTGGCGGTCGCCTGACCGCTGTGGGGCCGGACCTGGTCGGCCGCCGGGTGGATCACCGAGAGGTTGGCCGCGAACGCTTCGAAGCTCAGTGCGGCGGCGATCTGCATGCTCTCGATCAGGTCGGCGGTGTCGACCAGCACCAGCGAGCCACGGCCCATCGTGACCCCGTTCGAGCTGATCAGCCCCAGCGCCTCTTTGGGCCCGAGCGTGATCGGCTCGATCTGGGCCCGGCGTAGCGCTTCGGCGCCGGCGAGTGTCTCCCCTTGATACTCGGCCCATCCGCGTCCGATCAGCACCTTGCCGATGTCGGCCATCTCCGACAGGTCCCCCTGCCCGACTGAGCCGAGCATCCGCACGACCGGGTGCACCTCGGCGTTGAGCAGCGCGACCAGCAGCTCGATCAGCTCGCGCGTGACCCCGACCCCGGCCTTCAGCATCCCGTTGATGCGCGAGACCATCATCGCGCGGACGACGGCAGTCGGGAGCGGGCGGCCGTAGGAGGAAACCTGGTCGGCGACGGTCGCGAACGAGAACGCGCCGATCTCGTCGAGCGGGATGCGGTGTCGCGAAAGCGACCCGAGCCCGGTGTTGAGCCCGTAGACGGACTCGCCGCTGGCCAGCACACGGTCGACCACCTCACGCGCGGCGCGTACCCGGACCAGCGCCTCGGGATCGAGCCCGACCCGCGTGTGAGCGCGCGCGACTGCGAGCACATCATCCACCGTCAGGCCATCGCCGCTGAGGATGATGTTCTCGCTTGTTGAGATTACTGCCATCTAATCCGGTGGTATATCCTATCTGGATCTCAACCAGCGATAAAATCTCGGGTCGCATCCTGACTCCGGGAGGGCCGGCGGTCCGGGCCGGGCTCGAGATCTCCGACGGGACGATCCAGGCGCTCGCCGAGCCGGGGGGCGCCGGACTGGACTACGGCGACGCGCTGCTGCTGCCGGGCGCTGTCGACGTCCATGTCCACACGCGCAGCTTCGACGGCGAAGGGATCGAGCGTTGCACGCTGGCGGCCGCGGCCGGGGGCGTGACGACGATCGTCGACATGCCCTACGACGCGAGCGGCCCGGTCGACAGCCTCCGCGCGTTCGAGGCGAAGGTCGGCGAGGTGCAGCGCGAGGCGCACATCGACGTTGCGCTGTGGGCGACCGTCCCACCGCGCGGGCCGATCACCGACGTCCAGGCGCTCGTCGACGCGGGCGCGGCCGCGTTCAAGCTGTCGACGTTCGAGACCCACCCGCAGCGCTTCCCGAGGATCCCCGACCCGCAGCTCGTCGACGCGTTCGCCAAGATCGCAGCCGCTCGCGGGCTCGCAGGTGTGCACGCCGAGAACGACGAGATCGTCCGCGCCGGGATCGCCGCCGAGCGGGCCGCAACCGGCGGCGCCGATCCACTGGCGCATGCCCGTTCGCGACCGCCGGTCGCCGAGCACGAGGCGATCGCGCGGGTGCTCGAGTTCGCGCGAGCGACCGGGGTCCGCCTGCACGTCTGCCACGTCTCGACCCTGCGCGGCGTCGCGCTCGTCAACGCGGCGCGCCACGACGGGCTCGATGTCAGTGCCGAGACCTGCCCGCATTACCTACTGCTCGACGAGAGCGAGCTGCTTGCCCGCGGCGGCGAGGCGAAGATCAATCCGCCGCTGCGCGCGGCGCCCTTGCCGTCGGACGGGCTCGATCTGATCTCGTCCGATCACGTCGGTTGGCCGCTGGAGCGCAAACGCGGGCCCGACATCTTCGCGCTCGCGTCCGGCGCCCCCGGCGTCGAGCTGATCGTGCCGCTCGTCCACGACGCACTCGGCCCCCGCGAGCTGGTCCGGCTCGTGAGCGAAGCACCGGCGCGGCGCTTCGGGCTCTGGCCGCGCAAGGGGAACCTGATGCCGGGCGCCGACGCCGACGTGCTAGTGCTCGACCCGGAGCTCGAGTGGACCGTCGACCCGACCCAGCTGGTGACGGCCGCCGGCTGGAGCCCGTACGCGGGCAGGCGACTGCGCGGGCGCGTGATCGCGGCGTTCTCACGCGGCGTCCAGGTCTGGGACGGCCGCCGAGCGGGAGCCGCTCCGGGTCACGGCCGCTTCGTCGCCGCCAACACCGCCCGCGAGCCGGCGCGTGCCTGAGGCGCCGCTGCGCTGCCGGGGCTGGCGCCAGGAGGCGATCCTGCGGCTGCTCGAGAACAACCTCGCGATCGCCGAGGACCCCGAGAACCTGGTCGTCTACGCGGCGCATGCGAAGGTCGCGCGGGACCGCGCGAGCCTCGACGGAATCGTCGCGGCGCTGACGCAGCTCCGTGACGGCGAGACGCTGGTCGTCCAATCCGGTAAGCCGATCGCGGTGCTCGAGACCGGCCCCCGCGCGCCCGCGGTGCTGCTCGCCAACGGCAACCTCGTCGGCCGCTGGGCGACGCCGGAGGTGTTCTACGAGCTCGAGCGCCGGGGCCTGATCGCCTGGGGCGGGCTGACCGCCGGCTGCTGGCAGTACATCGGCTCCCAGGGCGTCCTGCAGGGCACCTACGAGACCTTCGCGCAGGTCGCCCGCGAGCACTTCGACGGCTCGCTCGCCGGCCGGCTGGTCGTCAGCGCCGGCCTCGGCGGCATGGGCACGGCGCAGCCGATCGCGATCACGCGGATGCTCGGCGGCGTCAGCCTGATCGCGGAGGTCGACGGCGACAAGGCGACGCTGCGACTGCGCGCCGGCTCGCTCGACCTCGTGACCGCCGACCTCGACGAGGCGCTCGACGCCGCGCTGGCGGCCCGCGCCGACGGACGGCCGCTGGCGGTCGGGCTGGTAGCCAACGGCGCCGAGCTGCTCGAGGCGCTGCTGGAACGCGACGTGGTGCCTGACGTGGTCACGGACTTGACCGCCGCCCACGACCTGCGCAGCGGCTACATGCCGGCGCAGATGAGTCTCGAGGAGGCTGCGGCGCTGCGGCGCGGCGACCCCGGCAAGCTCGAGGCGCTGGCGCTTGCGACGCTCGCCCGCCACGTCTTGGCGATGCTCGAGCTTCGTGACCGCGGCGCGGTCGTATTCGACTACGGCAACAACATCCGCCCTCACGCAGACGGCGCCGGCGTCGACGGCGCGATGACGATCGACATTTTCACCGCGCGCTACCTGCGGCCCCTGTTCGCCCGCGGGATCGGCCCATTTCGCTGGATCTGCCTGTCCGGCGACGACCGCGACCTGGCGCTCGTCGACGAGCTCTGCATGGAGCTGTTCGCCGACGTCCCGCGGATCACCAACTGGATCGAGCTCGCCCGTCGCCACGTCGTGCGCCAGGGGCTGCCGGCGCGGATCGCGTGGCTCGGCCACGGTGAGCGGGCGCGGCTCGCGCTGGCCGTCAACGAAGCCGTCGGCGACGGCCGGCTGCGGGCGCCGGTCGCGTTCACGCGCGACCACATGGACGCCGGCGCGATGACGCACCCGAACATCATCACCGAGGCGATGCCCGACGGCTCTGACGCGGTCAGCGACTGGCCGCTGCTGGACGCGATGCTGACCACCGCCGCCGGCGCTGACCTGGTGGCGCTGCACGCCGGTGGTGGCGGTTACGCCGGCTACTCGCAGAGCGCCGGCATGACCGTTGTCGCGACCGGGACCGCGGACGCCGCCGGCCGGCTGCAGGCGGCGCTCAACGTCGACACCGCGCTCGGAGTTCTGCGCCACGCCGACGCCGGCTGCGAGGAGGCGATCGAGAGCGCCCGCGAGCATCACCTCGGCCTCGGCCTCGGCGTCACGCCGATAGGGTCAGCGCCGTGAGGGAGCTCGACCTGCACGCCGTCCACGCCGCGGTCGCCGGCGGCTCGGTGCTCGCCGCGGGCGGCGGCGGCTGGGTCGATCACGGCCTGCTGGTCGGCACCACCGCGGTCAATTACGGGACCCCGCGTCTGGCGACGCTAGACGAGGTCGACCCCGACGCGATGCTCGCGACCGTGAGCGCGATCGGCGCTCCAGCCGCGGTCGGCTGGGAGATGCGCCCGGGCGACTACGTGCGGGCGCTGCAGCTGCTGATCGAGGCCGTCGACGAGCCGATCGTCGGCACGGTCACGGCCCAGAACGGCTCCTCGACGACCTGCAACGGCTGGGTCGCCTCGGCCGTGCTGGGGACGCTGGTGATCGACGCCGCCGGCGACGGCCGCGCTCACCCGACCGGCAAGATGGGTTCGTTCGGGCTCGCCGCCGACGACGACTACCGGACCGTCCAGGCGGTCGCAGGCGGCAACCGCGCGCAGGACCGCTACCTCGAGGTCGTCACCAGGGGCACCGTGAGACACACCGCGAACGTCCTGCGCACCGCCGCGCACCAGTCGGGCGGCTTCATCTCCTGCGCGCGCAACCCGCTGCCGGCGTCGTTCGTCGCCCGCCACGCGGCCGTCGGTGCGATCAGCTTCGCGCTGTCGCTCGGCGAGGCGATCCTGGCGGTCGAGGAGGATGGCCCCGGGCGCATGATCGAGGTGACCGCCGAGCACCTCGGCGGCGCCGTGATCGCGGAGGGCCCGGTCCGCTCGCGCGAACTGCGGACCGAGAACGCGTTTGACATCGGCATGATCGTGGTTGGGGACCTCGAGCTCGGGTTCGTCAACGAGTACCTGACCGCGGAGTCCGGCGGCGAGCGTCTGGCGACCTTCCCGGACGTGCTCGCGACGCTCAGCGTGCAGACCGGCCGGATCATCTCAATCGCCAACCTGCGCGAGGGCGACGAGGTCGCGGTGCTGCACGTGCCAAAGGCCAACGTGCCGCTCGGCGATGGCGTCAAGGAGCCAAGCGTCTACCCCGAGGTCGAGGCGATGCTCGGAAAGCCGCTGGCCGAGTACGCGCTTGCCTGACCGCGCGAGGCTCGAGCGCCGCCTGCCTGACCGCGCGAGGCTCGAGCGCCGCCATGCCTGACCGCGCGAGGATCGAGCGTCGCCTCCAGGCCCTGTGGGAGATCGCACTCGGCCCCGGCGGCGGCGCCGACCGGCCGGCGTTCTCGGCCGCCGAGGCGCAGGCAATGCTGCTGGTCGCGGGCTGGGCCCGCGAGGCGGGGCTCGAGCCGGGGATCGACGAGTTCGGCAACCTGTGGGCGCTCCCAGCCGGCTCTGACCGCGTCGCGACGTCCGGCTCGCACGTCGACACGGTGCCCGACGGCGGTCGCTACGACGGCGCGCTCGGCACCGTGCTCGGGCTCGAGCTCGCGCACGAGATCGGCTCGGGCCTGCTGGTATGTGCCGCCGAGGAGGCGCCCCGGTTCGGCGCCGGTACCGTCGGCTCGCGGCTGCTGGTCGGCACGCTGCCGGTCAGCGCGCTCCAGACGCTGGTCGACGCGTCCGGCACGACAGCGGCGCAGGCCCGCGACGAGTACCTGGAGGCGCTCGCCGAGTTGCCGCGCGTGCGACCGGCGACCGAGCGCGTCCGGGTCCACGCCGAGATCCACGTAGCTCAGCGCCGCGCGCTACGCGCGCTGGGGGTCGTGACCCGGGTCGCGTCTCCCCGCCGGTTGCGGGTGACGATCGCCGGACAGCCCGGCCATTCGGGCGAGGTCGCGATGTCGGAGCGCCACGACGCGCTCGCCGGCGCGGCCGAGCTGATCCTGGCGGTCGAGGCTGCCGCGCGCGCCGAGCCGCCGCAGACGGTCGCGACTGTGGGGACGATCGAGATCGCCCCCGGCGCGATCAGCGTGATCCCGGCCCGCGCGCGGCTCGGGATCGATGCGCGCGGAATCTCGGCGCAGTCACTCGCGCGCCTCGACGCCGCGATCCGGGCCGACGCCGCCGTAATTGCCGCGCGACGCGCAGTCGACATCAAGGTCGAGCTGGTCCGCGCCGGCGAGCCGGTGGAGCTCGACCGTGCCCTCGCGGACGCAGCGCTGCACGCCGCCGAGGCCCGCGGCTTCGCGGCGACTGAGACGTGGTCGGGCTCGGGACACGACGCCCAGCATCTCGCGGCCCTGTTTGGGACGCTGCTTGTGTTCGTGCCGCTGGAGCGCGGCGAGAGCCATACGCCCGACGAGGGCGCCGACGCCTCGGACATCGAGCACGCCTCGCTGGTGGTCAGCGACGTGCTCTCCTCCCAGTAGTATTTCGATCTAATTAGTTCTATTAGCCGCTGATTACGGACCCGGCTCGTCTTGACATCGGCTCCGAATCTGAGGGAAGATGAGGGTCCATCCGCTGAACGCCGTTCCGCCGGTGGGTCGAGGAGAGATGAGGGTCGCCCTGAAGCCTGAGGCCACACCGAGGCCACGTGTTCGCTCAGCAGGTGTCGCGACCGTGCTCGACGTGCTCGACGCACTCGACGGTCACGGGACCCTGAGCCTGTCCGAGCTGGCGCGCGAAACGGGGGCACCGAAGAGCACGCTGCACCGCGTCTGCTCGATGATGCTCGAGCGGGGGTGGATCGCGCGGGACGAGAACACCGCGACGCTCGGGCTCGGCCCCCGGACCGCCTGGCTGGCGCGGACAACACCGGCGGCCGCGCTTAGCAACGGCTTTCATTCGGTCGCGGGGCGGCTGGTCTCGCGCCACAACGAGACCACCTGTCTCGTCGTGCTCGACGGTCTTGACAGCCTGTTCGTCGCCAAGGTCGAGACGACCCACCTGGTGCGATTGGTGACCTCCGTCGGCAGCCGGCTCCCCGCCTTCGCCTCCGCCTCCGGCCGCGTCCTGCTGGCCGACCTGCCACGCGAGCGCGTCGACGCGATGTACGCGGGCTCGGCGCTCGTGACGCCCACCGGCCGGCGGCTCGGCGGTCTGAACGAGCTTCATCGGATTCTCACCCGGACCCGCGGGCTCGGGTACGGCGAGAACATCGACGAGACCGCGCTCGGGCTGCATTGCATCGCCGTTGCGGTCGGACCGCCCGGACATGTGGTCGCGGCGCTGACGCTATGCGTGCCGAGCGGTCGGATGACGTCCGGCCGTGCAGCTGAAATGCTGCCAGACCTTCTCAGCGCCGCACGCTCGCTTGTACCGCTGGCCGATTCGCCCCCTCCCTCGACCCTCCAAATGCATCAATCGCCTGACTTCAGCGTCGATTCCGCGTCAGCGGCCGACGCAGGATCGATCGCCGTAGAAAGGAAGTCACTCCATGGATAAGCCTGACGTTCGCAAGCTCGACGCGATCCGCGC
Source organism: uncultured Solirubrobacterales bacterium (assembly GCA_963703825.1). Taxonomy (GTDB): domain Bacteria; phylum Actinomycetota; class Thermoleophilia; order Solirubrobacterales; family Solirubrobacteraceae; genus Palsa-465. The sequence continues at coordinate 103,801 of CAVPFS010000060.1, forward strand.
CGAGCGCACTCCGCTCGAGAATCACTACATCGACGAGCTGCTTGCCGGTCACATCGACCGCCGCCAGTTCCTGCGCCGGGGCAGCATGATGGGAATGTCGGCCACGCTTCTCGGCACGATCCTGGCCGCGTGCGGGAGCTCGTCCTCGTCCTCGTCGTCGGCCGCGAGCTCTGCCTCCACCAGCGGGCCCGCTCCGAAGGCGGGCGGGACGCTCTCTGTTGCCGGGGTCATGCCTGCAGCTGCCGTCAACCCGCTCACCGTCTCTGACGCGGGCGGGCTGCTGATGCTCAACCAGACCGGCGAGTTCCTGGTCTTCGACTCGAACCTGAAGCTGGCGCTGCAGCCGATGCTGGCGCTCAGCTGGAGCCACAACGGCGACGGCAGCGTCTGGACCTTCAAGCTCCGGCCCGGGGTCAAGTTCAGCACCGGCGCACCGATGACCGCCGACGATGTCGTCTACACATTCCAGCAGCTGTCGGACCCGAAGAACGCCTCCAACGCGCTGTCGACGTTCACCGGAGTGCTGACCCCGTCCGGGGTCAAGGCGGTGGACCCAACGACGGTCCAGTTCACCCTCGAGTCGCCGAACGGCAACTTCCCGTACCTGGTCTCGTCCGACAACTACAACGCGATCATCGTTCCCAAGGGAACCGACTTCGGCAAGTGGCAGAGCACGTTCGTCGGCACGGGCGCCTTCAAGCTCGAGAACTACACCCAAGGTCACGGGGCGACGTTTGTTCCTAATCCGAACTACTGGGGGACTAAGCCCCTGCTGGCCGGGACATCGTTCCAGTTCTTCTCAAGCCAGACGCCGATGCTCCTCGCGCTGCAGGGCAAATCGGTCGACGTGGTCGCGCAGTTCGTGCCCGCCGGCGCGGCGGCAATTCTCAGCCAGCCCAGCCTCTACAAGATCATCAAGCTCCCGTCGGCCAACCACCGCGAGCTGTCGATGCGCAATGACCAGGCGCCGTTCACCGACGCACGGGTCCGGCAGGCGGTCGCCTACACGCTGGACCGCAAGGGCATGGTCAACGCTCTGCTGAGCGGCTACGGCACGGTCGCCAACGACACTCCGTTCGGACCGCGGTTCCCGTCGTCCAACCTGACCCTCCCACAGCGCGAGCAGGACATCGCCAAGGCCAAGCAGCTGCTTGCGGCGGCCGGACACTCGAGCGGGATCAGCGCGCCGCTGTTCACCGAGGTCTATCAGGAGATTCCGCAGTTGGCCACGGTGATCAAGGAGAACGCCGCCTTGGCGGGGATCACCTTCGACCTCAAGATCGAGAGCCAGTCGCTCTACTACGGCAAGGCGACGTACGGGAACTCCGATTGGCTTGATGGGGCGACGAGCCTCGTCGACTACGGCGACCGCGGCGTCCCGAACGTGTATCTCGAGGCCCCGCTCACCTCGGCCGGGCCGTGGAACGCGGCGCACTTCAAGAACAAGCAGTACGACAAGCTGGTCAAGCAGTACGTGGCGGCGCTCGACCTCCCGACCCAAAAGTCAATCGCGACCCAGATCGAACAGCTGCTGCTGGCCGAGACGCCGATCGTGATCCCGTACTGGATCGACGGCCTGACGGCGTCGACACCGCAGGTCGGCGGCCTGAACCCGACCTCGATCGCGCAGCTGTACCTGAACGCGGCCTACAAGTCATGAGCTAGCCGAGCCCGAGATGGTCACGTTCATCCTCAAGCGACTCGGCCTGGCGCTGATCACGCTGTGGCTGTTGAGCGTGATCGTATTCGTGCTCGGCCAGGTGTTGCCCAGCGACCCGGGGCGCTCCGTCCTCGGGCCGCTGGCGGCGCCGAGCGCGGTGCGGGCGCTCGATCACCAGCTCGGCGTCGACAAGCCACTGCTGACCCAGTACTGGAACTGGATCACGCACTTCCCCGGAACCTCAACCCAGTATCAGGCCCCGATCGGCCCGATTCTGAAGACCGCCCTCGGGGAGTCGCTGAAGCTTGCGGTGTTCGCGTTCGTGCTCGTGGTCCCGCTCGGGATCATCGGCGGCATCGTCTCGGCGTTGAACTTCGGCAGGCCGATCGATCGGACGATCAGCATCGTCGGCCAGTCGGCGCTGACGGTGCCCGAGTTCGTGTCGGGGATCGTTCTGATCCTGATCTTCTCGATCGCGCTCGGCTGGCTGCCGGTCACCGCGACGGCGCCACCGGGCTCCGGGTTCTTCACGCAGCTGAAGTACTTGATCCTGCCGGTGATCCCGCTCGTGCTGGTCCTATTCGGCTACATCGCCCGGATGGCCCGCGCCGGAACCGTCGAGGCGCTCGAGTCCGACTACGCGCGGACCGCGACCCTCAAGGGCCTACCGCGCGGCGTGATGATCCGACGCCACGTCCTGCGTAACTCGCTGCTGCCGACGATCACGGTGATCGCGACGCAGACGGGCTACCTGATCGGCGGGCTGGTGGTTGTCGAGGTGCTGTTCCGTTACAACGGGATCGGAATGCTGACCTACAACGCGGCCAACCAGCACGACATCCCAATGCTTGAAGCGTGCGTGTTGACGATCGGAATCGTGTACATGGTCGTAACGCTGATCGCGGATATCGGCTTCTCGCTTCTGAACCCGCGGATCAGGTTGCGGGCCGCCGAATGAGCATTGCCGACATCCCCGTCGAGGATGCCGGCGCGCTCGAGGCCGGGCGCACGGAGGTACGCCGCGAGCTGCTGCGCGAGCTGCGGCACTCCAAGACTTTCCTCGTCGGATCGACGATCCTCCTGATCTGGATCATCTGCGCGATCTTCGGCTCGGAGATCGCGCCCCACAGCCCGTATACGCAAAACCTCCTCGGGATCAACAAGGCGCCGTCCAGCGCACACTTGTTCGGAACTGACCAGCTCGGCCGCGACATGTTCTCGCGCGTGATCGTCGGCGCGCGCGACATCCTGGTCATCGCCCCGCTCGCGACGCTTCTCGGCACCGTGTGTGGGACGGTGATCGGATTGGTGATGGGCTATTTCCGCGGCGTTGTCGACGACGTGCTCGGGCGCTTTGTCGAGGCCTTCCTGGCCCTGCCGTTGGTCGTCACCGGCGTGATCGCGCTCGCCGCCCTGGGTCGCTCGAACCTCGTGATCATCATCGTCATCGGGCTGGTGTTCACGCCGCTGATCGCGCGCACCGTACGCGCCGCGGTGCTTTTGGAGCGCGAGCTCGACTACGTCTCCGCGGCGCGACTTCGCGGCGAGGGCAGCCTCTACATCATGTTCGTCGAGATCCTCCCAAACGTGTCGGGGCCGATCCTGGTCGAGTTCACCGTTCGCCTCGCGTACGCGATCTTCACGATCCTGACCCTCACCTTCCTCGGGCTCGGCGTCCAGCCGCCGTCGCCTGACTGGGGACTCGACATTGCGACAAACTATGGTGTCGTGCCGGCCGGTTACTGGTGGGAGGTGCTGTTCGACGCGATCGCGATCGCCACGCTGGTCGTTTCCGTGTCCTTGATCTCCGACGCGGTCCAGGGGGTGCTCGAGCGGTGAGCACCGTCGCCGACACGCCGGCCGGCCCGCCCGCCACCACCGCGCAGCCGGACGCGCTCGCGGTCGAGCACATCGACGTCACCTACCGCGTGCGCGGCAAGCAGGTCCCCGTCGTACGCGATGTCTCGTTCCGGATCGGTCGCGGCGAGTCCTACGGGCTCGTCGGCGAGTCGGGATGCGGCAAGTCGACGATCGCGCTGGCGGTCGTCCGCTATCTGGCGCGCAACGGCAAGGTGAGCAGCGGTGGGATCTCGATCGACGGCCGTGATGTCCTCGCTCTCAAGAGCGGCGACCTGCGCGAGCTGCGCCAGAGCACGGTGTCGATGGTCTACCAGGAGCCCGGGCGGGCGCTGAACCCGACGCTCAAGGTCGGGCGCCAAGTCGCCGAGGTCTACGAGATCGCCGGCGTCAAGCGCGAGCAGGCACTCGACCGCAGCCGGGAGATGCTCGAGAAGGTGCGGATCTCAGACCCGGCCGGGGTGATGAACCGCTATCCGCACCAGCTTTCGGGGGGCATGCTGCAGCGGGTCGTGATCGCGATGGCGCTCGCCGCCGAGCCGGCACTGCTGATCCTCGACGAGCCGACGACCGCGCTCGACGCGACCGTCGAGGCCGAGGTGCTGGACCTGATCTCGGCGCTGCGTGATGAATTCGGGACCTCGTTGATGTTCATCAGCCACAACCTCGGCGTGATCGCGAAGATGTGCGATCGCGTCGGCGTCCTGTACGCGGGCGAGATGATCGAGGAGGGTCCGGCGCGCCAGGTGTTCAACGACCCCCGGCATCCCTACACGGTCGGGCTGCTGCGGTGCATCCCGCGCCGCGACATGCTCAAAGCGCGGCAAACGCTCGACACGATCCCTGGCTTTCTGCCGACCCCGGGATCGGTCCCGAAGGGGTGCATCTTCGCCGACCGATGCGGACTGGCGGAGGAGCGCTGTCGCGAGGAGGAGCCGCCTCCGTACGACGCGGGACCGGGCCGCACGTCGCGCTGCCACTTCCACGCGCGCGCTCAGACGCTTCCGCGCGTTTTCAAGGCCGAGCGGCTGCCGACCGCGGGGCGCGCGAGCAACGGAACGACACTGATCTCGGCGACTGACGTCTCGAAGACCTTCCACATGGCCGGCCAGGAGATCCACGGCCTGGTCGGCATCGACCTCGAGCTGCGCAAGGGCGAGACGCTTGGGCTCGTGGGCGAGTCCGGGAGCGGCAAGACGACGTTTGCTCGGGTGCTGCTGGGCCTGACCGACGCCGATGACGGAGCGACGATCACGTTCGACGGCAAGGCGCTGCCGGGCACGGCCCCGAAGCGCTCACGCGAACAGAAGAAGGCGCTTCAGATCGTGTTCCAGAACCCGGACTCGGCGCTCAACCGGCGTCACTCGGTCAGGCGCCTTTTGTCGCGCGCGCTCACCAAGCTCGGCGGCTACCACGGCGACGAGATGCTGGCGCGGCTGAAGAAGCTGATCTCCGACGTGCGGTTGTCCGAGCGCCACCTGGCGATGAAGCCGGCCCAGCTTTCGGGTGGCCTCAAGCAGCGCGTGGCGATCGCGCGCGCGTTCGCCGGCGATCCGGAGGTCGTGGTCTGCGACGAGCCGACCTCGGCCCTTGACGTCTCGGTCCAGGCCGCGATCCTCAATCTGCTGACCGACCTCCAGCAGCGCGAGGACGTGACGTATCTGTTCATCAGTCACGACCTCGGCGTCGTGCGCTACCTGTCGGACCGGATCGCCGTGCTGTACCTGGGTCGGGTGATGGAGCTCGGGCCGGCCGACCAGGTCTTCAATGCGCCCCACCACCCCTACACCGAGGCTCTCCTATCGGCGGTGCCAACGCTCGCCGACTCCGGCACCGAGCGGATCCAGCTCGACGGCGACATCCCGAGCGCCGCCGATCCGCCCAGCGGGTGCGTGTTCCACACCCGCTGTCAGCGCAAGATCGGCGCCATCTGCGAGACGACGGAGCCCGAGCTGCGCCAGGAGCAGGCCGGGCATGGGATCCGCTGCCACATCCCGCTGGCGGAGCTTCGCCAGCTTCAGGGCAGCGAGGGCCGGTCGAGGCGCCCGCTGCGCCGGCCGCGCCGAGCTCGTCGAGTTCGTCGAGCGACTAGCTCGCTACCAGCGGGTCCTGAGCGCGAGCCGCCGGCGCGTCGCCGGGCTCGAGCGTGCGATCAGCCAGCAGGCGATCGCACACGAGGGGATGATCACCGCGAGAAAGCCCGCCTGCGCGCCGCCGCGCTGATCGAGCGCGCCGGCCAGCAGCGGCATCAGCACCATCGCCGCCGCCCAGGCGCCGTTGAGCATCCCGAACACAAACCCCTCGCCGCCACTCTCGTCCTCCCCATCTTGGGCCGCGAGCGAGTAGGCGACGGTGCCGATCACAGCTCGCGGCACGGCCGTCAGCAGCAGCGCGATCACCAGCGCCGGCGGGCCGCCGCCCATCAGCGCCGGGACCAGCGCCAGCGACAGCGCGAGCGTCGCGATCGCGTTCAAGCGCAGCGTCCGCGCTCGCTCCCCGAGCCGCACGATCCAGGCGCTGACCGCGATGTAGCAGACCGCACCGGCGGTGAACGCGAGCCCGATCCGTCCGGTCGAGAGACCGTAGTTGTGAAGGCCGATCGTGATCAGCAGCTGGCTGACGCCCGACACCGCGCCCGAGACGATCAGCCCGCCGGCGGCCGCGCCGACGCCCGGACGGCGGAGCAGCGTCACCAGCGACGCGATCGACGTCCGCGGTGCCAGCGGCTGTGGATCGACCGGCGCCCGCTCCGGCGGGTTGCCCGAGCCGATCGCGAGCGGCACGACGACCAGCAGCGCGACTGCCGCGATCAGCAGAAACGGCGCCGCGACGCCGGCGCGCTCGGCGAGGATTCCCCCGACCGCCGGCCCTGCCATCACCCCGACCGACGAGCACGTCACCGAGGGGCCCAGCCGTCCGCCCTTGGTGCCGGTGTCGATCTCAGAAAGCCATGCCATACCGGTCGTCCACACGACCCCGAACGCGATCCCGAACGCGATCCGGCCGGCCAGCAGCACGGGCAGCGATGGCGCCGCCTGCAGCAGGCAGGCGGCGAACATCAGGGCGCCGGCGGCGAGCGTCGCGCGGCGAGATCCGAAGCGGTCAGCGACCAGGCCGGCCGGCACCGATACCGCGAGCGTCGCGAGGCCGGGCAGCGCCAGCAGCAGCGCGGTCGTCGCCGGGGAGAGGCCGTAGGTGCTCTCCAGGCGCGGCAGCAGCGGGACGATCACGGCCTGGGCGATCCCGGAGACGAAGAACAGCGCGTAGATCAGCAACAGCAGCTGCCGTGGGGGCAGCTGCGGCCCGCGGCGCGGCGCATACGAGCGCTGGCGCAGGCGCGGCACCCGTTCGATTGAGAGCGTGGACAACATCGTGTATAGACAGTACGATTCTGATTGCGAGTTGTAACTTGATGATTTTGCACTCTTTTGATCGATCCCATAGATCACAACGCGGTTGAGCTCCGGGCGCTTCGGGCGCTGGTGTCAGTCGCCGACCAGGGCTCGTTCCGCGGCGCGGCCCGCTCGCTGGGGTACACGCAGTCGGCGATCTCGCATCAGATCGCGGCGCTCGAGCGCGCGCTCGCGGCGCCGATGTTCACCCGGCCGGGCGGGCGCGGCGCGGTCACGCTGACCGCGGCCGGCGACGCCGCCTACCGCCGTGCGCGCCGAGTCTTGGGCGAGATCGAGACCCTCGGCGCCGACATCGCCTCGATGCAGCGCGGCGAGCACCCGACGCTGCGGATCGGCGTCTTCCAGACCGCCACCAACGAGCTGCTGCCGAGCGCGCTGCGGACGCTGCGCGAGAACCGCCCCGACGTCGAGGTCGTGCTGTCCGAGGTCCGCGACTCGGCGCAGACCTTCGACCGGCTCGCCGACGGTCGGCTCGACATGGCGTTCATCGTCAACCCCGAGCCCGACGAGCGGATCCGGTCGATCCCGCTGCTCGAGGACCGCTGGGTGATTCTGACGCGCCGCGACAGCGAGCTGGCGGCCGAGCAGGCGCCGTCGTTCGACATGCTCGACGGCGTCGATGTCGTCGCCTGGACGAGGCGCTGGCGCACGCAGCTGCAACTCGAGGAGGTCTGGCGCCAGCGGGCGATCAGCCCGCGGGTCGTCTACCGGACTGACGACAACCTCGCTCTGCAGCGCCTCGTCGCGGCGGGCTACGGCCACGCGTTCCTGGACCGGCTCAGTGCCGCGAGCGCCGTCGAGCCGTCGCTGACCTGGGTCGAGCCGGCCGAGATCCTGATCCCGCGGATGATCGCCCTCTGCCTGCCGCGCCGTCGCGACCTGAGCGGCTCGGCGCTGATGTTGATGGACGCCGTACGGACCCAGTTCGGAAGCTGACCTTGACAGCGATGCCCGCCTGTGGCACAACGGCCGCCTGATGACCGGGGACGCGCCTGAGATAGTGATCGATGCGCCGCGCTCCCACCTGCAGATGCGCGCAGCCGTCCTGCGCGAGCCCGGCCGCCCGGTCGCGGTCGAGGAGGTCCTGCTCGACCCACCGCGTCGCGACGAGGTCCTGGTGCGGGTCGCCGCCGCCGGCGTCTGCCACTCAGACGTCCATCTCGCCGACGGTGTGCTCGGCGATGGCCGCTGGCCGATCGTGCTCGGCCACGAGGGCGCGGGCGTGGTCCAGGCGGTCGGCGAGGACGTCGACGAACTCGCGCTCGGAGACCACGTCGTCTTCTGCATGGTGCCGTCGTGCGGCGTCTGTTCGGCCTGCCGCGCCGGGCGCCGGACGCTGTGTAAGCCCGCCGGCCGCAGCTCATTCGCGGGCACGCTGCTGGACGGGACCTCACGGCTGCGGGCCCTGGACGAAACCGTGCTCCAGCACGGACTCACCGTCGCCTGCTTTGCCCAATACGCGGTCGTCTCGGCGCGGGGCGCGATCCGGATCCCCGATCAGATCCCGCTCTGGCAAGCGGCGCTGCTCGGCTGCGGAGTGGTGACCGGCTTCGGTGCCGTCACCCATGCGGCCCGCGTCCGGATCGGCGAGCGGGTCTGCGTGATCGGCTGCGGCGGCGTCGGGCTGCAAGTGATCGCCGCTGCGCGCCTCGCGGGCGCGGCGCAGATCATCGCCGTCGACCGGCGCGAGGAGAAGCTCGAGCACGCGATCCGCCGCGGCGCCACGCATGCGGTGAACGCCAGCGCCGGCGACGCGGCGCGCGAGGTCCGGGCGCTGACCGGCGGCGGGGTCGACTACGCGTTCGAGGTCGTGGGCTCAGCGGCGACGATCAGGACCGCGTGGGACGCGCTGGCGCCCGGAGGCCGTGCGATCGTCGTCGGGCTAGCGCCGGCCGGCGTCGAGGTCTCGCTGCCGGCGATCCAGTTCCTATCCGAGAAGGCGATCATCGGCAGCTACTACGGCTCGGCCGACCCGGCGCAGACATTTCCGGGGCTGATTGAGCTGGTGCTGTCGGGGCGGTTGGAGCTCGCCGACGTCGTCTCCGATCTGATCGAGCTTCACCAGCTCGAGGAGGCGTTCGATCGCCTGCGCCGCGGCGAGGGCGACCGATCGGTCGTGGTGATGGACTCAGGTTTGGCCGGCGTGCAAGCGGGAGGAGAGCGATGAGCGACGGTATCGATGGTCTCGACGGGCTGATCGGGGAGGGCTGGAGCGGGGTCGACCCCGACGGCGCTCACGTCAACGTCGTGCTCGCGGCGCGTGGCACCGCGACCGCGGCGTCCCTGATCGGCACCTTCACCTCCCCCGCTCCGGGCCACGCACCGATCCTGGTCGTCGTCGGTGAGACCAAGGACCGCTACGAACCGGTCTGGCCGCCGACGATCATGATCAACAAGGAGACCGCGCTCGAGCCCACGCACCAGAAGATCACCTGGGGCGCGGGCCAGCTGGGGATCGCGCAGGGGGTGCTCGACGCGGTCGCCGAGGGCCTGATCGAGGCGAGCGGCGACCTGATCGTGTTCGTCGCGATCTATATCGACCCGGGAGCGACCGATGAGACCGCGGTGCGCGAGGCGAGCCGGGCCGCGACGCTGAAGGGGATCCGGACGGCCGTGTGGGGTCGCGACGCCGCCGCTGCTCGGGCGCTCGTGGAGCAGCGCGACTCCGTGCGCAACCCGTTCTACAGCGGCTCGTGAAGATCACCGGCATCCGGTGCCAGCGGCTGCGGCTGCCGCTTGAGCCACCCTTCTACGCCGCCTGGGATCCTTCTCCGCGGCGCTCATTCGACGCCACGCTGGTGTTCGTCGACACTGACGAGGGGCTGACCGGGATCGCCTCCGGAGACACGATGGCGGGCTTCGAGGAGTTCGAGCACCTGTTCGTCGGCCGCGACCCGCTCCGTCTGTCTGCGCACGCGCGCACGCTCGAGACTGTCTCGTTTCACGCCGGACGCTACTGGCCGGTGGAGGCGGCGCTCTGGGACCTGTTCGGCAAGGCGCTGGGTACCTCGGTCTGCTCGCTGCTCGGTGGCTCGCTGGTTCGTCTTCCGGTCTACGCGTCGCTCGGCGAGCTGCGCCCGCCCGCGCAGCGCGCGCAGGACGCCAGGGCGCTGGTACAGGAGGGCTTTCGCGCGGTCAAGGTGAGGATCGCGCGCGACCGCGTCGCCGAGGGCGTCGCGACGGTCGCCGCGATTCGCCACGAGGTCGGCGAGGCGCTCGAGATCATGGTCGACCTCAACCAGTGGTGGCGGATGGCCGGCGACATCGAGCCGGGGCTCGGCCCGTCTGACGCCGCGCGCGTGATCGCGCAACTCGACGAGCACGGCGTCCTCTGGGTCGAGGAGCCCTTGTCGGGCGCGGACCTGCGCGGGATGGCGGGGCTGCGGGCGCGGGCCGGAGCGCGGATCGCCGGCGGCGAGATGGCGCGCACGTTCGAGGAGCTGTGGGAGGTGCTGGCGGCTGACGCGCTCGACGTCTACCAGCCCGATGTCGTGCTCTCGCTGGGAATCTCCGGCGCCCGGACACTGGCCGACGTGGTTCTGCGCCGCAACCGCTGGTTCACGCCGCACACCTGGACCAACGGGATCGGCGTGCTCGCCAACCTGCACGTCTGCTGCGGCGTCGGCGGCGGCCCGTATCTCGAGTTCCCGTACGACCCGCCGGGCTGGACTCCGGCGCGACGCGACTTCATGCTCGCCTCGCCGCTGTCAATCGACCACGACGGGTGCCTACGCGTCCCCGACGCCCCGGGCCTCGGGGTCGAGCTCGACGACGAGGCGGTGGCGCACCATGCGCTCTGAGGCGTTCATCGACGGCCACTTCGTGGCCGCTGTCGACGGACGGACGTTTGACACCGTTTCCCCACGGGACGGCAGCGTTCTCGCGAGCGTCGCGCGCTGCGACGCGCTCGACGTCCACCGCGCCGTGCGGGCCGCTCGGGGCGCGTTCGAGCGCGGTGACTGGGCGCTGGAAGACCCCGCGGTGCGCGGGCGCGTGCTGGTGACCCTGAGCGAGCTGATGCTCGGCCGGCTCGAGGAGCTCGCGCAGATCGAGTCGCGCGACGCCGGCCATCCGATCGGCGACGCCCGCGGCGTCGACGTGCCAGGCGCTGCCCGCTGCTTTGCCTGGTACGGCGAGGCGATCGACAAGGTCTACGGCCAGATCGCTCCGACGGCCGCCGACGCGCTGGCGCTGATCAGCCGCGAACCGCTGGGCGTCGTGGGTGCCGTCGTGCCCTGGAACTACCCGCTGATCATTTCGGCGTGGAAGCTGGCCCCGGCGCTCGCGGCGGGCAACTCGGTCGTTCTCAAGCCCGCCGAGCAGTCGCCGCTGAGCGCCTTGGCGCTGGCCGAGCTGGCCGCTGAGGCCGGCGTCCCCGAGGGTGTTCTCAACGTCGTGCCGGGGTACGGCGAGGAGGCGGGGCAGGCGCTCGGCCGCCACATGGACGTCGACAAGGTCGCGTTCACCGGCTCGGTGCCAGTGGGCCGGATGTTCCAGCGCTATGCGGGCGAGTCAAACGGCAAGCAGGTCTCGCTCGAGCTGGGCGGCAAGAGCCCGCAGGTTGTGCTCGCCGACGCTCCCGACCTCGAGGCGGCGGCCGAGTCGATCGCTTGGGGGATCTTCTACAACGCCGGCCAGACCTGTCACGCCGGATCCCGCGTCGTGGTCGAGCGCTCGGTCCGCGAGGAGCTGCTGTTCCGGCTTGGTGACGCGGTGCGGGGTTTCGTCCCGGCCGATCCGGCACTGGACTCGACCGTGCTCGGGGCGATGATCAGCACCGAGCACCTCGCGGGCGTTTTGGACCGGGTTCAGGGCGCCGTCTCGGACGGCGCCCGCGTGCTGGCCGGCGGTTCCGCGGTTTCGCCGGTGCCAGGTGGCGCCTACATGGAGCCGACGCTGATCGAGGTCGACTCGTCGGACCTGGCGGTTGTCCAGCAGGAGGTGTTCGGCCCGGTGCTGGTGATCCAGGAGGCTGACGGCGTCGATCACGCGCTCGCACTCGCCAACGACACGCCGTACGGACTCGCGGCCGCGGTCTGGACGTCGGATCTGTCCACCGCAGGCCGCCTCGCGCGGAGGCTGCGTGCCGGGACCGTGTGGGTCAACACCTTCGACGCCTCGTCGCTGGCGACGCCGTTCGGCGGCTTTAAGGACTCCGGCCACGGCCGCGACCGCTCGCTGCACGCGCTGGACTCCTACACGCAGCTGAAGACGACCTGGATCTCTTTGACGTGACGCGGGTCGCGTTCATCGGCCTCGGTCACATGGGCTCGCACATGTGCCGCCACGTCGTCGCCGGCGGGTATGAAGTGTCGGCCTACGACCTCGACGGCGCCGCGGTGCGCCGAGCCGTGCGGGCGGGGGCGCGCGGCGCACGCTCGCTGCCCGACTGCCTCGAGGGCGCGCAGGTGCTGATCACGAGCTTGCCCGGCCCGCCGCAGGTACGGGCGGTGCTAGCCGAGGCCCTTTTGTTGCTCGGCCCCGGGTCGCTCGCAATCGAGATGAGCACCAGCTCGCTGGCGGTCGGCCGCGACGCTGCCCGCGTCGCCCGCTCGCGCAAGATCGACTTCGTCGACGCCCCGGTGGCCGGGCAGACGATCGGCGCTCGCGCCGGGACGCTCGCGATCTTCGCCGGCGGGTCGCGCAAGGCGTTCACGCGCGCGCGGCCCCTGCTCGAGGCGATGGGCGACCCGGATCGGATCTTCCACCTCGGCGCTTCTGGCAGCGGTTACACGGTCAAGCTGCTGTTGAACCTGATGTGGTTCGTCCACGCCGCCGCGACGGCGGAGGTGCTGACCGTCGGCGTCAAGGCCGGCGTCGCGCTGGACAAGTTCCACGACGCGCTCGTGCACTCGCAGGCGAACTCCGTCTTCATCGAGCGCGACGTCCGGATGGTGCTCGACGACGGCGACTACGACGAGGGCTTTGCGATGAAGCTCGTGTCCAAGGACCTCGGGCTCGCGGTCGACCTCGCGCGAGACGTCGGCGTGCCGGTCGAGCTCGCGGCGGTCGTCGAGCAGCTGCACGCCCGCACGCGCGCCACGTTCGGCGACTCCGCGGGCGAGATGAGCGTCCTGCGCCTGTACGAGGAGGCCGCGGGGGTCCAACTGCGGCTTTCGAAGGGGGCGAAATGAGGGTCTCGGAACGCTATGTACCCATACGGTGCATAACGTTCCGAGAGATCGCCTGATCGCCCTCCTCGCGGCCAAGCAGCACGGCCACGTCACGTACCAACAGCTGCTCGATCTCGGGCTGAGCCGCTCCGCGATCGCGGTGAGGGTCGCGAGGGGTCTGCTGATTCCGCGTCCATACGAGGCGTCTACGCGGTCGGCCATCCCCGCCCCGAACCGATCGCCCGCGCCGCCGCGGCCGTCCTCGCGTGCGGCCCCGACGCCGTGCTCAGCCACTTCTCGGCGGCCGCCCTCTGGGGCCTGACGACGAGCTGGCCGACCGTCCACGAGGTGACCGTGCCGGCCAAGCGCAGGCCGAAAGGGGTCCGCGTCCACGTCCACCCCACCCTTCAAAGCAGCGACATCCGCAAGCGCCAGGGCATCCGCGTCACGAGCCCCGCTCGGACGCTGATCGACATCGCGCCACGCCAGACCGAGAACGGGCGAGCACGCTCGGTCAGCGAGGCCGAGCTTCGCAAGCTGATGCGCCCCGACCAGCTTGAGCCGGTGCTCGCCCGCTACCCATACCACCGCGGCGTCCCGCTGCTGAGGCCGATCGTCGAGCACCCGACCGGCCCGACGCGGTCCGAGTTCGAGCGCCGGTTCCCGCCCTTCTGCAAGCGCTACGGGCTCCCCGTACCGAGGATGAACGCCCGCGTCGCCGGCTTCGAGGTCGACGCGCTGTTCGCGGCCGAGCGGGTGATCGTCGAGCTCGACAGTTGGGAGTTTCACCACGATCGTGGCTCGTTCGAGCGCGACCGCAACCGCGACGCCGCAGCGCTGGCCGTCGACCACGCCACGATCCGCCTCACCTGGGAGCGCTTCACGAAGCACCCGGACCGCGAAGCAGCCCGCCTGCACACGATCCTCCAAAGCCGCCGTTAAACGGACGACGGCGACTCGAGCGCGAAACCGGCGACCGCAGCTCCAAGCTGAAGCACCAGCCAGACCCGCGCCGGATCGAGCAGCAGCGCTGGCTCCTCGAGCGGATTGCCGTCGACCACCACCAGATCCGCGAGCTGTCCCGGCGCGACCGTACCGACGAACCCGTCGAGCCCGAGCGCCCGCGCGGCCGCGCCCGTCGCCGCGTGCAGCGCCTGCGCCGGACTCAGCCCGTGGTGGACCATCCGCACGAGCTCGAGCGCCGTGTCCTCGCCGGAAACCCCGTTGCGGTCTGAGCCGAGCGCGATCGGGACACCCGCGGACGCCGCCGCGCGAAGCGACTCGGTGCCCTGGGCGAGGTTGTAGTGCGCCAGCTCGACGATGCTCGGCAGCATCTCGGGGTCGAGTTCGGCGCTGTCGGGATCGATCGCGGTCCCGAAGCCGCCCATCCAGTAGTAACCGCCCAGCGTCGGCACCAGCGTCTGCCCGTTGGCGGCCATCCGCTCGAGCAGCGCCGGGCGCTGGCAGAGGTACATCCCGTGCTCGATCGTGTCCATCCCATGCTCGATCGCGGCGGTCGTGCCGTCGAGCCCCTCCACGTGGGCGGCGACCCTGACGCCCATCCGGTGCGCCTCGTCGACGACCGCCGCGAGCTCCTCATCGGTGAGCTGCAGCGGGTCGGGGTCCTCGAGCTCGTTCGAGCGCGCGCCGCAGGTCATCACCTTGATGAAGTCGGCCCCGTCGCGCAGCTGCTCGCGGACCGCCTTGCGAATCTCGTCCGGGCCGTCGGCCTCGCGGTACATCGCGCCGTAGAAGCGCCCGCCGGGCGCGGTCGCGGAGATGATCAGCCCGCAGGTCAGCAGCCGCGGGCCGCGGAAGGCGCCGTAGCGCATCGCCTGGCGGGCCTCCTGGGGCTGGCGCGCCTGCGAACCGACGTTGCGAAGCGTCGTCACGCCCATCCGCAGGCAGTCACGCAGGCTGGCCTGCAGGAAGTGGGCGCTGGTTCCAGGCAGCTCCGGCTCGGCGCCGGGCTCGATCTCCGGCCGCCGGCCCTGAACGTGGACGTGGGCGTTGATCAAGCCGGGCATCAGCGTCCGCCCAACCAGATCCAGGACGCGAGCGCCCTCTGGCACGGGATCCGACGCAGCAGCCACCCGCTGCACCGCCCCATCCTGCAGCAGCACGGCGACCCCGTCGCGCAGATCCGAACCCGTCCCGTCGAACAACCGGCCCCCGGTCAGCCACAGACGTCCCTCGGCGGCGGGCGGCGCAGCGAGCAGCGATGGGTGACGGTGCGGCATCGCTCAGTCCGGGATCTCGGGGGTCAGGATGGCGGCAAGGCGGTCGAGCTCTGGCCCCAGCGTACGCCGCTGCTGCGCCGGCGGCACCGCGACGATCACCTTGCGGTGGAGCACCTCGAGCGCGGGCGGCACCACCCGGCCCGGCTCGGCGAGCGCGTGACCGGCAAGCGCGGCGAGGCAGGTCAGCGAGCCGACGAGGAAGCCGCGGACGCGCTCGAAGCGGTTGAACGCGAAGAATCCCGGCGCGGGCACGTCCGTCTGCCCGTATCCCGACAGCGGCAGCAGCGACGGCACCGCGGCCGCCCGCGCCTCTTCGGCGTAGCCGCCGGCGACCATCTGCATCGTCCCGAGCGCGAGCGAGTCCAGGCCGGGCAGCGCCCGGGGATCGGTCTGCAGGCGCTGGACCATGTGCTGGGCGAGCTGCGCGAAGTCGGCGAGCGCGAACGTCAGCGAATCGATGCAGGCCGGCGCGGCGGCGTTGTGAAAGCCGCCGTTGGAGACGATCTCGTCGGTCAGGAAGACCGGGTTGTCGCTGACCGCCGGCAACGCGATCTCGGCCGCATCGCACGCCGCCGCCAGGACTCGCAGGGCGTTGCCGACGACCCGTGGCAGGATCCGGAAGCAGACCGGCGGCTGGGGGTGCTCGTGGTCGTCGAGCGTGTCGGCACCGGCGAGCGCGCTGCGGATGTCGGCCAGCGCGCGCGACTGGAATGGGTCGCCCCACAGCTGCTCGAGCCGCGCGTCGTAGGTGATCGCGGGAACGCCGAGCGCGGCGGCCGCCATGCACGCGACGGCCTCGAACAGGCCGATCATCAGCTCGGCCGACAGCGCCGCGTCGGCGAGCAGCGCCGGCGCGCACGGAGAGCCGTTGATCAGCGCCATCCCCTCCTTGAGACCGAGCGACAGGTGCTCGCCGACATCGCCATAGAGCCAGCCGAGCGCCTGGATCTCCCCCGCGCCACCGTTGCCATAGCGCGGGACCGGCGGCAGCGGACGTCCATCGAGCATCTCCGCGACGAACTCGACCAGCTCGGCCGAAACGGCCGAGTGCCCCTCGATGAAGTTCGCCAGCCGCGCGAACGCGATCCCGCGCACGACCCGCTTGGGCAGCGGCTCCCCGAACGACGTGCCCGCGTGGAGCCCGCGCGCGTAGTCGCGCTGCTCGGACTCGCTCAGCCGCCGGTCCGAGCCCTCGCCGGCGTGGACGTTGACGCCGTAGAACTTCCGCTGCGGGTGCGCGGCGACGAACTCGATAAACCGCTCGCGCGAGGCGGTCACCGCGGCCCTCGCGTCGACCGACACCGAAACCGCCTCCTCCTCCCACGCCACGCGCTTGAAGCTCGACAGGCAGATGTCGGCGCGACGCGCGAGCGTGACGGTCATCGGTGCACGACCGCCGCCGACGCGCAGGTCGCGAGCGCCAACGGCAGATCGGCATCAGAGACGGCGGCCAGCTCCGGGTGATCGAGGTCGATCTCGATCTCAGCGCCGGGGCCTTGAAGACCGAGGCTCGCGCGTCCGTTGGCGACCGTCTGGGCCCAGAGGTCGCCGCCGGCCGCGGCCAGCAGCGCGAACCTCGTCTGACGTTCACGACGCGCCAGCGTCTCCATCTCGCGCAGCTCCTCGAATGGGTCAATCCGGACCTGGGAGTCGGTCCCGATCGCGAGCCGCACGGCCGCGTCGCGATAGCGCATCCCCGGCAGGTGGCCGTCGCCGAGGTTGCCCTCGGTGGTCGGGCAGGTGACGACGATCGAGCCGGATTCAGCGAGCAGCTCGACGTCGCGGTCACTGACGTGGATCGCGTGCACGACGCTCGTCCGCGGGCCGAGGAAGCCGCAGCGATCGAGCAGCTCAATCGGCGAGCAGCCGTGCTCTGCGTCGCACTCGGCGAGCTCGCGTCGTTGCTCGGAGGCGTGCACGTGGCGGACGAGGCGCTCGCGCTCCGCGTAATCGGCGACCGCCTCGATCCAGCCAGCCGGGACGGCACGGACGCTGTGCACGGCGACGCCGACGTGGACGCCCTCACGATCCGCCGCCCACGCGCGCAGCAGCTCGGTCCGCGCGAGGAACGTCTCCACGTCGGGGTCGCAGAAGCGGCGCTGGCCGGGGTCGGGCTCGCGCCCGGCGCCGGCGCGGTGATAGGCGGCCGGCAGCAGGACGATCTCGAGCCCGGCCGCGACGGCGGCCTCTGCCAGCGCGATCGCGATCGCGTTCGGCTGCTCGTACGGCGTCCCGTCGGGCCGGTGGACGACGTAGTGAAACTCGCCCACGGCGCGGTACCCGGCGGCGGCCATCTGGGAGTAGACGCGCTCTCCCACCGCACGCATCGAGTCCGGGTCGTGGCTCGACGCGAGCCGGTACATCTCGGTCCGCCAGCTCCAGAAGTCGTCACCCGGGTGAGGCCGCTCGCCGATCCCGCGCAGGTCGAGTTGGAACGCGTGGCTGTGCGCGTTCGCCATTCCGGGGATAAGACTCGTCCTCATGACGTGACTCGCGAGCGGGCGTCCTCCCGGACGTACGCGAGCTCCCCCCCGACGACCGCGATCAGCACCGGGTTATGGCCGAGCCGATACGCGATCCGATCCACCGGCCCGTCCAGCAGCAGCAGGTCGGCCCGCTTGCCCACCTCGATCGAGCCGAGCGTCCGTTCCAGCCCCAGCACCCAGGCGGCGTTGAGCGTCGACGCGGCGAGCGTCTCCAGGACACTCATCGCGTACATCCGCGCGCCGAGCCCGATCACGAGCGGCATCGAGACCACCGGCGCAGTGCCCGGGTTGGCGTCCGTGGCGAGTACGACCAGCGCCCCGGCGTCGAGCAGTGCCCGCCCGGGCGCGCGGTGCTCGGCGCCGAGGAACTCGGCCGCCGGCAGCAGCACCGCGGCGCAGTCGGCCGCGGCCAGCGGCTCGATGTCCTCGGGGTGCAGCGTCGAAAGGTGGTCGACTGACCGCGCGCCGGCCGCCAGCGCGACCGGCACGGACCGGTATCCACCAAACTGCTCGACGTGGCTTCGCAGCGCGAAACCCGCCGCGGCGGCCAGCGATCCCATCTGGGTCAGGTGCTCGTTGGAGAACGCGATCGACTCGACGAAGATGTCAAGCGCGCTGACCCCGCCGGCTTCGATCACCTCCGGCATCATCGCCTGCACCTCACCCATCCAGCCGTCGGCCGTGTAGCCGCTCGGGACCGCGTGCGCCAGCAGTGCGGTCGAGACCGTCGTCTGCGCGACGCGCCCACCTAGAGCCCGCGCCAGTGCCAGCGCGCGCAACTCCCCGTCGCGCGACAGTCCGTAGCCGGACTTGCACTCGAACGTCGTCGTTCCCAAGGCGAGCATCTCGGCCGCCAGCGCCTGCGATTGCTCGAGCACCTGCTCGTCGGTGCTGTGCGCCAGCGCCCGCGCCGAGGCCGCGATCCCGCCGCCCCCGCGCGAGATCTCCTGATAGGGCACGCCGCGGAGCTTCTGCTCATACTCGCCGGCCCGCCAGCCCGCGAACGGGAGGTGTGTGTGGCAGTCAACGAACCCGGGAACGAGCGCGCAGCCGCCGGCGTCGATCTCGATCTCGGCGCCCCGAGACGCGCCGAGCGAGTCGATCGTGTCGTCGACGATCGTCAACCCGCCGGGCTCGATCGTCTGCGCAGCGACGTCGTCGCCGCGCAGCGCAGCGAGCCCGTCGCGCGGCGGGCGCAGCACCTGCTCGGCGCCGGCGAACGAGACCGTGCTCAACGCACGTCTGGCTCGGGGTCGAGCATCGGCATCCGCACGCCGCGCTCGCGCGCCGCGTCGAGCGCCGCCGGATAGCCCGCGTCCGCGTGGCGCACAACTCCGAGCCCGGGGTCTGCCGTCAACGTCCGACGTACGCGCTCGCCCGCGGCCGGGGTGCCATCGGCGACCACCACCTGCCCGGCGTGGATCGACTTGCCCATCCCGACCCCGCCACCGTGATGGATCGAGACCCAGCTCGCGCCACAGGCGGTCATCAGCATCGCGTTCAGCAGCGGCCAGTCGGCGACGGCGTCGGAGCCGTCGCGCATCGCCTCGGTCTCGCGCTCGGGAGACGCGACCGAGCCCGCGTCGAGGTGGTCTCGCCCGATCACGATCGGGCCGCGCAGCTCGCCGCTTGCGACCATCTCGTTGAAGCGCACCCCGGCGCGGTCGCGCTCGCCGTAGCCAAGCCAACAGATCCTGGCCGGCAGGCCCTGGAAATGGACCCGCTCCTGCGCGAGCGTGATCCACCGCGCGATGTGCTCCTGATCACCGAACAGGTCGAGGATCGCGCGGTCGGTCGCCTGGATGTCGGCCGGATCGCCTGATAGCGCCACCCAGCGAAACGGGCCCTTACCCTCGCAGAACAGCGGCCGGATGTAGGCCGGGACGAACCCGGGGTAGGAGAACGCGTCGCGGTCGCCGTGCTCGAATGCGAGCCCACGCAGCGCGTTGCCGTAGTCGAACGCGTCCGCGCCGGCCTCCTGTAGGGCCCGGATCGCACTCACGTGGTTGACCGCGCTCTCCCCCACTCGGCGCATGTAGTCGTCAGGGTCGGTGCGGCGCAGAACCTCGGCCTGCTCGACCGTCACCCCGACCGGAACGTAGCCGTTGAGCGGATCGTGGGCGCTGGTCTGATCAGTGACGACGTCGATCGCGACCCCACGGCGGACGAGCTCTGGCAGGACCTCGGCGGCGTTGCCGGCGAGCCCGATCGACAGCCCGCGCCGTTCGCGGCGCGCGGCGTCCAGGCGCGCCAGCGCGTCGTCGAGGTCGCCGGCGCGCTCGTCGAGATAGCCGGTCTGGATTCGCCGCTCGATCCGGTGCAGGTCAACCTCCACGCACAGCGCCGCGCCGCCGAGCATCGTGATCGCGAGCGGCTGCGCGCCCCCCATCCCGCCGAGTCCGGCGGTGACCACCAGCCGGCCCGCGAGCGTGCCGTCGAAGCGCTGGCGCGCGGCGGCGGCGAACGTCTCGTAGGTGCCCTGCAGGATCCCCTGGCTCCCGATGTAGATCCAGGAGCCGGCGGTCATCTGCCCGTACATCATCAGTCCTGCCGCGTCGAGCTCGCGGAACTTCTCCCAGGTCGCCCACTGCGGAACGAGGTTGGAGTTGGCGATCAGGACCCGCGGTGCGTCCGGGTGGGTCTCGAACACCGCCACCGGCTTGCCTGACTGGACCAGCAGCGTCTCGCCGTCGCCCAGGCGCTGGAGCTCGCGCTCGATCGTGTGGTAGCTGGACCAGTTGCGGGCGGCCTTGCCGATGCCGCCGTAGACGACCAGTTCCTCGGGGCGCTCAGCGACGTCGGGATGGAGGTTGTTGCGCAGCATCCGCAACGCCGCTTCCTGCTGCCAGCCCCGGCACTGCATCAAGTCGTCGCACCGATCCGCATCCCCGCCGCACGCTACCGCAGCACCCAGAGCGGCGCCAGCCTCCGCGCTGAACAGCCGGAAAAGAGAGCGGTTAAGTAGTAACTACGGACAGAATTTCAGTAGTCGGTACGCAACAGACGCCGCTTTGCGAGCCGATGACAAAGAACAGTAAAGAAGATCAGGGTCGTATCGGCATACCCGTCGCGAGGCGGGGGCGCAAAGCCAGGGGTCTCTCTGAGATGGCCTAGCTGCCGACCTCCACAGCAAACCACAGACATGGAGGTCTGTTCATGCCATACGAAATCCAGCGTCCCACGAAAAGACTTCGTTCGCTGGCGACCGCGACCGCGGCCGTCCTCACGTGTCTCGGCGCGTCGGCCCTGAGCGCTTCGCCGGCGCTGGCCGAGTCATGGACCAACTCCGGCTCCGGCTCCTGCTCGAACCCGGTGCTGACGCAGCCGTTCGCGTCGATCGGCGATCAGAATTACTACATGCTCGCGCCCGGCGAGAGCGTCGACAGCTTCAACGGGACCGGCTGGATGCTGTTCGGGGGCGCCAACATCCAGAGCCAGACGCTGGCCGACGGGAGCACCGGCAACGTGCTCGATCTGCCCTCCGGCTCGGTGGCGATCAGCCCCCTGACATGCGTCAACGTCACCTATGTCGCAATGCGAGCGATGGTCAGCGATGTCAGCGGCGCCAACGGCGTCAACTATCGCGTCTCCTACCTGGGCACCGGGGCCAGCGACAACGGCTGGCTGGGGGGCGCCAGCCAGGGAGGCGGCTTCGCCCCGTCGAACCAGGTCCAGCTCAACCCGCCCGGAAGCGGCAACTGGGTGATGGCGAGGTTCTTCTTCATCGCGCCGTCGAGCAACCAGAACGGCGACTTCCAGCTGTATGACTTCTACGTCGACCCCTACAGCCGCGGATAGCGGTCGGCGTGCGGGGCAACGGCGGTAACGAGGGCGGGGTGAAGCGATGATCTACGGCTCGGCGGTAGACGATGCGCGCGCGACGGGGCCCGTCGAGCGACTGCTCGAGGACTCGTGGGAGGCGCGCTCGCGCCATGCGGGACGGCGTGAGCTCGTCGTCGAGACCGGCGCGGCGCTCCTGTTCTTGGCGGTCGCGATCCCGCTCGCGGTCTCGGCGCTGGCGACGCAGAGCTTCAATGTGGGCGTCGCGGTGCTGCTGGTCGCGCTCTACGCGGTCGTTTCGCGCGCGATCAAGTTCCCGATCGGCGCCGGCTACGTGGTCCCGTCCTACCTCGTTCTGGTGCCGATGCTGATCCTGCTGCCGCCCGGCGTGGTGCCACTGCTGGCGGCCGCCGGGCTCGTCGGCGGGACCCTCGTGCGCGTAGCTGCGCGGCGAGCCGAACCCGAGCAGGCACTGTTCTCGATCCCCGATGCGATCCACACGCTCGGCCCGGCGCTGGTCCTGACGCTCGCGGTCAGCGTGCACGGCAACTGGGCACTCGCCGGGGTCTACGTGGCCGCGTTCATGGCCGGCTGCGTGCTTGACCTGCTCGCCGCGACGGTCCGCGAATCGGCGGCGCTCGGGGTAGCGCCGCGAATCCAGCTACGGGTGATCGTGATCGTCTGGCTGATCGACGCCTGCATCGCGCCGCTCGGCCTGCTGGTCGCCCACGCGGCCCGCAACGCGCCCGCCCAGCTGCTGCTGCTGCTCCCGCTGACCGCACTGGTGGTGCTCGTCGACCGTGACCGCAGCGCGAGAATCACCGAGGCTCAGCACCGGCTCGGGTTGGTGGCGCTCGAACGCACGCGCCTGCAGGCGGCCGTCAAGCGGCTCGGCGAGGCGTTCGCCGCCAAGCTCGACCTCGGCGCGCTCGGCAACGTGGTCCTGCACGGATCGATGGACGCGCTCGGCGGCGACGCCGGGCATCTGATTCTCCAAACCGCCGGAGCAGCGCCGATCAGCGAGACCTCGGGCATGCCCGAGCTCGAGCCGCTGCTCGAGTCCGCGGCTCGCGCCGTCCAGACCGATCGCCGCCGCAGCCAGTTCGAGCGTGACGGCGCCTGGGCGCTGGCACTGCCGATCATCCTCGGCGACGCGGGACACGGGGCGCTGGTCGTCGCCCGCCGCGAACGCGCGTTCCGCGAGGACGAGCAGTCGCTGATGGCCGACCTGGTCGAGCGCGCGCAGGGCGCGGCGGCCGAGATCGTCGCCCACGACATGCTGCGCGAGCAGGCGATGACCGACCCGCTGACGCGCCTCGGCAATCGGCGCAAGCTCGCCGACGAGCTTCGCGAGCGCCTCGCGCGAAGCGTCTGCCGACCAGCCGCTGGTGCTGCTGCTGTTCGACCTCGACGGCTTCAAGGCATACAACGACACATTCGGTCACCTCGCGGGCGACGCGCTGCTGGCGCGGCTTGGCAGCAAGCTCGCCGCGGCGGTCGCGCCGGCCGGCGTGCCTTCCGGCTCGGCGGCGACGAGTTCTGCGCTCATCTCGACCAGGCCGGCGCCGATCCGGAGGCGTATCTCGGCCGCCGCCGGCGCGCTGATCGAGACGGGGCCGACGTTCACGATCGATGCGTCCTCGGCGCCGTGATCCTCCCCCAGGAGGCGACAACGGCGACCACGCGCTGCAACTCGCCGACAAGCGCATGTACGCGCGCAAGCGCGGGCGCTCCATCGGTCGCTGGCGAGCAGGCCGCCGACGTCCTGCTCCGCATGATGCGCGCCAAGCAGCCCGGGCTCGACCGAGCACTCCAGCCAGCGTCGCCGAGCTCGCCGCCGAGTCGGCCGCCGGCTCGGGATGACGGCGAGGAGCTCGACGAGCTCGCCCGCGCCGCTCGAACTGCACGACGTCGGCAAGGTCGGGATCCCCGACGCGATCCTCAACAAGCCCGGCGCCGCTGAACGCCGAGGAGTGGGAGTTCATCCGCAGCCACACGATGCTCGGCGAGCGGATCCTGAGGGCGCGCCGGCGCTGCGGCCGGTCGCGCACGCTCGTCCGCGCCAGCCACGAGCGCTGGGACGGCGGCGGCTACCCGGACGGCCTCCGCGGCGAGGAGATCCCGCTCGGCGCGCGGATCATCGCGGTCTGCGACACCTACGAGGCGATGACGACCGACCGCTGCTATCGCACTGGCCGCTCGAACGCCGTCGCCCGCTCCGAGCTCGAGCGCTACGCCGGCGGCCAGTTCGACCCGGCGGTCGTCGCGGCCTTCCTCGACGAGCTCGAGACGCCGACGATCGCCGGTTGGTCTCTGGACCCGGGCGTCGAGGACGAGCGCGCCCAGCTGGTGGCCGAGATCGCTGACCGGGTCCGCGAGATGGTTCAGAGCACCCAGATCGGCGTTCGTTAGCCTCCTGGCCGCTCCTGGTGGCCGCTCCTGGTCACCTAGCGATACGGCAGACGAGCCCCGATCCCGGCCGCCGCGGCCTTGTCGAGCAGTGCCTGTCCGAGCGCGACGTCAGTCGTCGAAAGACCCCGGTGCCAGAACAGGATCGTCTCGTCCTCGTGCTCTCGACCGGGGCGAGCGCCGCAGACGATCTGCCCGAGTTCGGCGTGCAGGTTGCGCTCGCTGAGGCGGCCCGAGTCGACGTGCGCGCGCAGCGCCCCGAGCGGTCCGGCGCCGGCCTGACGCCAGTCGTCGACGACGATCTTGTCCATGATCTCGGTCAGCTCGAGCTCGACCGCGCTGACGGTGCCGTACGGGATCACGAGCGCGCCGCGAGCGATCCACTCGGTCTTCAGCAGCGGCTCGGGCACCGTCAGCCGCGAGGCTTCCACGATCACATCGGCGCCGCGCGCACACTCCTCCCAGCTGGCCACGGCGCGGACGTCGCGCCCGAGCTCGCGAGTCAGCCGCCGAGCGAATGCGTCACGGCTCTCGGGCCGGCGTGAGTGGACCCGTATCTCCTCCAGCCGCGGCAGCACGCTGCAGAGCAGGCGCACGTTCCAGTAGGCGGTCCCGCGGGCGCCGATCTGCCCGAGGACCCGTGCGTCGCGCCGCGCGAGCAGCTCGGCGCCGACCGCGGTCACGGCGCCGGTCCGCATCTCGGTGATCGCGGTCGCGTCGATGACCGCCGCCGGGACGCCGGTCAACGGGTCCATCAACAGCAGCATCGCCAGCTCGGACGGGAGCCCGAGCCGGTGGTTGTCGACGAAGTCGCCGACGACCTTGACGCCCGCGTAGCGCCCGGCGACCCCACGCAGGACGTTGAAGTGGCCCTCGGCGCCGCGCGGGAACAGGTGCACCCGCGGCTCGAGCACCGCCTCGCCGCGGCCCTGCTCGCCGAGTGCGCCGCGGACCGCGGCGAGGATCTCCTCGTCTGTCAGCGCCAGCGCCTGCACGTCGGCGCCACCTAAATAAGTGAGCTCGATCAGGGCTGCGAGACCCTCCGCAAGAGCTCGCCGCTGCGGAGCGCTTCACCTGCCAGCAGCTCGACCTCTCGCCCGAGCGGCCGGTCGTCGGCCAGCGGGGCGACCACTCGCGTACGCACCGCTGCGCCGCGCCGGTGCCGCGGCCCAGCCGTACCGGCGCGGCGAGCTCGACCGCCTGGGCGGCCACCAGCAGCTCGATCGCCACCAGCAGGCGCAGCTTCTCGAGCTGCTCGCGGACTCGCAGCGCGCCCTGCGTGGCCCCGGTCGAGTCGTCCTCGACGCCGTCGGCGCCGACGGTCGAGTGGATCGCGAGCGGCGCGGCGAGATGGCGGATCTCGAGCCTCAGCGCCTGCGCGGTCTTCTGCAACGCCGCCACGCCCGAGTGCGACGGTCCCTCGGCGCCGAGCCCACGCGGCAACCCGCTGAGCCGCGGCGTCCGCAGGCGCGCCGGCCGCTCGGCAAGCGCCGACCCCACCTGCGCGATCGCGATCGCGGTCGCGTCGAGTGCCATCGCGAGCGCCGGCACGTGGAAGTTGCCGGTGCTGACGATCTCGTCACCGGCGGCGAGCACGAGCGGGTTGTCGGCGGCACCGTTGAGCTCGGTTGCAAGCGCGGCCGCGAGCAGATCCAGCGCGACAGCGCAGCGAACCATGGATCTGGCTCGCGCAGCGGAAGCTGAGCGGGTCCTGCAGCCGCCGCGCAGCGCCGGGCTCGGTCAGCGCCCCGCCCTCGAGCAGCGCCCGCAAGCCGCCGCGGCCCACTCCTGACCCGGCGCCGGCCTAGCCTGCACGACGCGCTCGTCGATCGGGCTCAGGTTCGCCCGAAAGCCCTCCATCGCGAGCGCCACCGAGACCTGGGCGGCGGCCAGGCACGCCTCGCTGTCGAGCAGCGCCAGCGCCGCGGCACCCACCGAGACCGCCGAGCTCGAGCAGATCGCGAGACCGTCCTTGGGCCCGAGGCTGATCGGCTCGAGGCCGGCCCGCCGAAGCGCTTCGCCGGCAGGGAGCGTCTCCCCCTCGAGCTCGGCTTCGCCCTCGCCGACCAGCACCAGCCCGACGTGCGCGAGCATGCACAGATCGGCGGCGCCGACCGAGCCGCTGCGCGGCACCCGCGGGTGCACGCGGGCGTTCAGCAGCCGGGCGAGCCCCTCGGCGACCGCGACGCCGGCGCCCGCGCCGCCCGCGCAGAGGCCGTTGAGGCGGACCGCGACCGCCGCCCTCGTAAGCTCGCGGTCCAGCGGCTCGCCGACTGCCATCGCGCGGCCGCGCAGCGTTCGCAGCGAGTACGCGGCCGCGTCGTCGGAGTCGACGGCGTCGACGACCCGCGAGCCGAGCCCGGTCGTGACCCCGTAGACGGGCGTGCCGTCGGCCGCGGCCCGAGCGACGACGGCCGCGGCTCGCTCGATCCGCCGCCGCGCTTCGGGGGCGATCTCCACGCGCTCATCGCCGCGAGCGATCGCCGCGAGCGACACCGGGTCGAGATCGCGTCCGGTGAGTGCGACCATCGTCGCGACGATACTGGAGCCCTTGCGGGCCACATTAGAGTCCGACGGCGATGGCGGTTCATACGGCAGCGAGCGCGCACCTGGCGCCGGTGATCCTCGACGGCGCGACGCTGACACCCAGACGCGTGGCGCTGATCGCGCGCGCCGGGGCCACGGCCCAGCTCTCCCGCGAAGCGGGTGAGCGCAACGACCGTGCGCGCGAGGCGATCGCGGCGCTGCTCGCGCGCGGCGGCGAGCTGTACGGCGTGACGACCGGGGTCGGCGCCCTGCGCGCCTACCGCGTGCCCAAGAACCGCCGCGAGCAGTACTCGGTCAGCCTGCTGCGAAGCCACGCCTGCGGTGCGGGCGACCCGCTGCCGGCCACCGTGGTCCGCGCCGCGATGGCGACTCGCGCCAATCAGATCGGCGTCGGCGGCGCCGGGGTCGCCGCCGAGCTGCTGCAGGGGCTGGTGGCCACGCTGAACGCCGGCCTGTCGCCGTTTACCCGCGAGCTCGGGTCACTGGGCACCGGCGACCTGACGAACCTCGCCGACATCGGCCTGGCGCTGCTCGGCGAGGGCCAGATGTGGCGGGGCGAGCAGCTCGTCGACGCGGGCGAGGCACTGGCGGAGGCGGGACTGGAGCCGGTCCGGCTCGGCGCGCGCGACGGGCTCGCGCTGATGAGCTCCAATGCGGTCAGCATCGGCCGGGCGGCGCTGCTGGTCGTCGACGCGCGCCGGCTGCTCGATGCCTGGCTTTCGGTCGCGGCGCTGTCGTTCGAGGCCGCGGCCGCCGACCCCGGCGTGCTCGACCAGCGGATCCACTCCTGGCGTCACCGCCCCGGGCAGGCGGCGGTCGCGGCGCGGATGCGCCAGCTGCTGGAGGGGCTCGACCAGCGGACCAGGGATCCCGGCCCCCTCGGCGTCCAGGACCCATACCCGTTCCGCGCACAGCCGCAAGTCGACGGCACCGTGCACGACGCACTCAGCGCGCTCGAGGAGACCGTGATCCACGAGCTCAACTTCGCCGGCGAGAACGCGCTGATCATCGCCGACGAGGACGTCGCGCTGCCGAACGGCAACCCCCACGCCGCGCCGCTCGCCAACGCGATTGACGGGCTGCGCACGGCGCTCGCCCAGTCAGCTGCCCTGATCGCCGCTCGCGTCAGCACGCTGCTGGACTCGGGGCTCACCGGCCTGCCGCCGTTCCTCGCCCGCCGCCCCGGGCCCGAGACCGGTGCGCTGGTGCTCGAGTACACGGCGCACGCCGCGGTCGCCGAGGTGCGCTCGCTGGTCACGCCGGTCGCCGCGCAGACGGTCGCCGTGTCCAGAGGCGTGGAGTCGCATTCCAGCCTGGCACCGATCGCCGCGCGCCGCGCCCACGAGACGCTCGACGCGCTGCGGGTCGCGGTCGCGACCGAGCTCGTGGTCGCCGTGCGCGCGATGCGAATCGCCGGGCAGGAGCCAACCGGCGCGGGCACGCGCGCGCTGTGGCGCGCCGCGACCGAGCGCCTGGATCCCAGCCTCGAGGACCGGCCGCTACACCCGGATGTCGAGGCGGCCCGGCTGCTGATCGCCGGCTGGGAGTCCGAGCTCGGCTGACCCGCGAGCGCGCCCCAGACCCGCACGCACGCCCCAGACCCGCGGGCTGCCCTGGCTAGGATCGAACGCAGTGGCCGACCGCCAACCAGCTCACCAGCAGGCCGTCCCGGATCGCCGCCGGCGCCTGCTGATGTTCGGCATCTGCTCGATGAGCCTGCTGATC
>CAVPFS010000061.1:0-11222 GCA_963703825.1 uncultured Solirubrobacterales bacterium
CGTCGGGCTCGATACGACGATCGTCAATGTCGCGCTACCGGCGATCCACCGCTCATTCCACTCGTCGCTGCCAGAGCTTCAGTGGACGATCGGCGCCTACACACTGGTGCTCGCGAGCCTGCTGATGCTGTCGGGGTCGACCGCCGATCGGGTAGGCCGGCGGCGCATCTTCCAACTCGGACTGACCGTGTTCTCGCTCGGCTCGCTGCTTTGCGCGGTGGCGCCCAGCCAGGAGCTCCTGATCGCGTCGCGCGTGCTGCAGGCGATCGGCGGCTCGATGCTCAACCCAGTGGCGATGTCGATCATCCGCAACGTGTTCACGGATCCGCGCGAGCGTGCGCGGGCGATCGGCGTCTGGGGCGGCGTGATCGGGCTCAGCATGGCGCTCGGGCCGGTCGTCGGCGGCGCGTTGGTCGACTCGGTCGGCTGGCCGGCGGTGTTCCTTGTCAACATCCCGGTCGGCATCACCGCGTTCGTGCTGACGGCGCTGTTCGTTCCGGAGTCACGCGCCGCTCATCCGCGGCGCTTTGACGCGCTCGGCCAGCTGGCCGTGATCGTCGCTCTGTCGACATTGACCTACGCAATCATCGAAGGACCCGGCAACGGCTGGCTGTCGGCGGAGACTCTGATCCTGTTTGGCGTCTCGCTTGTCGCGTTCGCGTCCTGGTCGTCTACGAGCTGCGGCGCTACCAACCGCTGATCGAAGTCCGATTCTTCCGCAGCGCGCCCTTCTCGGGCGCGAGCGCGATCGCCGTCTGTGCGTTTGCGGGGCTGGGCGGCTTTCTGTTCCTCAACACGCTCTACCTCCAGGACGTGCGCGGCCTGTCAGCGTTTCATGCCGGGCTCTACATGCTGCCGCTGGCGTTGATGACGCTCGTGATCGCACCGCTGTCCGGGCGTCTGGTCGGCAGCCGCGGTAGCCGGCCGTCGCTCGTCGGCGGGAGCGTCGGCCTGATCGCGAGCGCCCTGATCCTCACCCAGCTGAGCGCCACGACGCCGTTCTGGCTGCTGGTTATCAGTTACCTGCTGTTCGGGATCGGGTTCGGGCTCGTCAACCCGCCGATCACCAACACGGCCGTGTCCGGGATGCCCCCATCGCAGGCAGGCGTCGCGGCCGCGGTCGCATCGACCAGCCGTCAGGTCGGGCAGACACTCGGCGTCGCCGTCCTCGGTGCGCTCGCGGGCGGGGCGGCGGCCGGCGCGATCGGCCCCTCGTTCGCGGCGGCGACGCACGTCAGTTGGTGGATCATGGTCGCCCTGGGCGTCGTGGTGCTCGTGCTCAGCTTCGTCACCACGAGCGAGTGGGCCCTGAAGACCGCCCGCGACACCGCGGAGCTGTTCCGCGAGCCGCCCGAAGGCGAGCCATCCAGCAGCCCTTTGCCCGCGGATCGCGCCGAGCTCGTCGGCAGCTGAAACGGCGGTATGCTCGGATCGATGGCGAGCGCACCTCCGCCAGTCAGGACGCCTAACGTCCACCCCGCCTGCAAGAACGTCCCATCGATCAACGACCAGGGGTTCGAGGAGCTCTGCCACCTGGTCACCGAGACTGACCCGGACACGGCCCTGTGCGGCAAGGACGTGAGCGGCTACCCGTGGAATCCTCCGTGGCCGCGGTGCGAGGCGTGCCTCGCGGTCGCGCGCGGCGAGCTCAACTGACCGCGGTCGCGCGCGGCGAGCTCAACTGACCGCGGACCGCGGCGAGCTCAACGGCGCCGCTCCGCGGACCTGCGGGTTGTGACAAACCCGCGGTGGCCGCTTGGATTTGTTGCAATCGCGCTGCCCTGGATGCCGAACGCGACAGATCCAAACCGAAAATTCGGATTTGTCACAACATGCACGGCGCCCTGACGCGCTCAGCGCCGCAGCCGCCCCGTGCGCCCGCGCCTGATCTTGATCCCGATCCCGAGCGCCCCGCCGAGCGGCACCGCGCAGAGGTAGGCGGGAGTGACGAGCAGCGCGACCGCTATTCCGAGCATCGCCAGCCAGATCGCCGGCCGATAGACGCGCCAGTCGTTTGGCCTGGCCGAGGCTGGCGCCGGGCGCCGGTCGCGAGCCATCAGACGTCCACCGTGACCCCGGCCCGCGCCACCCGCAGCTCGGTCGCCAGCCGCTTCTGGATCGAGGTCACCGCCCGGAAGGCATCTTTGAGCTGCGTGCGCATCAGCGGGCTCAAGTCTGCCGGGTTGACGTAGTCGTCGGGTTCCTCGCCGGCGCGCAGCTGCTCAGCCTGGCTCTCGGCGCGGAGGTTGCAGATCAGCTCGAAGGCGTCCTGAAGCGTGTGCGCGTCGGCCGCCGCCAGCTTGCCGGCCTCGCCGGCGGCGCGCAGCCGCTCGACCGTCGAGGCGTTGGTGACGCCCGCGGCCATCGCGCCCCAGCGGGCGAGATCGGCGATCGGAATCACGCCGCCGTGCTTGAGGTCAAGCCGGCCGCGATGCTCGCCGCCGTGCTCGACCACCAGCCCGCGCAGGAAGCCGGTCGGCGTCCGGTGCGAGAGCGCGAACTGGGCGAGCATCCGCAGCAGGGCCGGCGAGCTCGGCGCGAGCCGGAAGGTGTCCGAGACCGGGGTGCCCGGTATGGACGCCCCACACCGGCCGCGAATCGACCAGCACTGACGAGAGGATCAGCGCCTGCTCCTGGGTCGGGTCAGAGATCCAGCTGCGCGCCAGCCGCTGCCAGGACTCCAGCGAGCGTACGAACATCGGGTCCGAGGCGGCCGCGCCGTGCTCGTCGGGTCGCAGCCCGCACCGGCGCAGGCCATCGAGGACCGCGGCGCCGAGCTCGATCAACGGTTCGCCAACGGCTCGGTCCTGCCCCCGAACCAGACGATCGCGCTGTCGACGTCGGAGCTCGGGAGCGCCTCGCGCCGCGCCTGGCTTCCGAGCGCCAGCCACGCGAACTCGGTGCCGGGGTCGCCGAGGCGCTCGAGCTCCAGCTCGAGCAGCCTGCGCGTCAGCGCGTCGACGGAACCGAGTAGACGGCCATCACGTTGGCCGCCGCGACGCGCGCCTCGACCAGCGAGACGACCATCGGCCGCAGCTCCGACGCAACCGCCGCCAGCTCCGAGACGGTGCGCGCGGCCGAGATCCGCTGTCGCAGGTAGAACGACGATCGTGTCCGCAGCGCGACGAGATCCATGTC
The DNA here is from genome assembly GCA_963703825.1 of uncultured Solirubrobacterales bacterium. Lineage (GTDB taxonomy): Bacteria > Actinomycetota > Thermoleophilia > Solirubrobacterales > Solirubrobacteraceae > Palsa-465. The sequence goes on from CAVPFS010000061.1 coordinate 3,139, forward strand.
CTCGATCACCCCGAGCAGCGCGCCGCCGGCCGACAGCACCGGGAAGTGCCTGAAGCCACGGTCGAGCATCTCGAGCAGGATCTCGCCGGCCGGACGGTCGGCGGTACAGGTGTAGGCGGGCGCCGACATCACGGCCGACACTGGAGCGTCGGACGGCACCCCACCGGCCATCACGCGGCTGCGGAGGTCGCGGTCAGTCATGATCCCGAAGCCGCCGTTGCCGAGTTTCACCACCACCGAGGTCGCCTGGGCCGCGGTCATCAGCGCGGCCGCGTCGCGGATCGCCGTGTCCGGGTCGCAGACCACGGCCTCGCTTCGCAGCAGGGTCCCGACCGGCTGATCGGCGAGGTTGCGGACCGGGTCGCGATCGATCAGGTGCAGCTCGGTCGGCGGCTCGAGCAGCGAGCGCGCGACGAACCGCAGACCTTCGGGCTTGGCGAGCAGGTCCTCGGCGACATCGGCCGGGATCCGGTAGCAGAGGGTGTCCTCGGCCGCGCGGGCTGAGAACCCGGGCGGGAACCCCGACAGCATTGACGCCTGGCCGAACAGCTCGCCCTCGCCGAGCATGTCCAGAAGCTTGCCGTCGGACACGATCTCGACCGCGCCGCTGCGAACGACCCGCAGGTACTCGATCGGGCCCTCGCCCTGCGAGAAGATCGTCGCCCCGGCGAGAAGCTGCTCGAGCTCGGCGGCGGGCGCGACCCGCAGCACGTCATCCTCGGGCAGCTCGGAGAACGGCGAGTGGTGCGCGCAGGAAGCGTGCGGCCTCAAGCGCCTCCTCGGCGTTCACCGTACCGCCCTCAGGCAGTCGCGGCGTGCGCCTCCGCAGCGGGCGTCCTGCTTGACCATGTCCGCGCATTTCTCGCCCACCATCATCGTCGTGATGCAGGGATTGATCGCCGGCAGGAACGGAAGGATCGAGCCGTCGGCGATCCGCAGCCCCCTCACCCCCCGGACGCGGAGCCTCGGGTCGACGACCGCCATCGGGTCTGAGGCGGGGCCCATCTTCGCCGTGCAGGCCGGGTGGTACACCGTGTTGTGGGTCTTGTGCATGTAGTCGACGAGCTCGTCGTCGGTCTGCGCGTCCGGCCCCGGCGCAAGCTCCTGGCCGGCCCATTCGGCCATCGGCGGCTGGGAGACGATCTTGCGCGCGAGGCGCATCCCCCAGGCCATCACGCGCTCGTCATGGCCCTCGGGATCGGTGAAGTAGCGCGGATCGACGCGCGCGCGGTCGCGATAGTCGCGCGTCCGCAGGCGGACCGTGCCCCGCGAGCGTCCGCGGCAGACGTTCGGCGTCAGGCAGAAGCCGTTCTCGGTCGTCGGGTATCCCCAGCGGGCGGTGTTCATGTCGAACGGCACCGACCCGTAGTGCATCATCAAGTCCGGGCGGTCAAGCCCCTCTTCGGAGGTCGAGAAGACGCCGATCTCCCACCACTGGGTCGAGTGGCGGATCATCGGCTGCTTGGCGTCCCACTGCACGATCCCCTCGACGTGGTCGTCGAGGTTGGAACCGACGCCGGGCGAGTCGACGAGCACATCGATCCCGAACTCCTGCAGGTGATCGCCGGGGCCGACGCCGGACAGCATCAGCAGCTTTGGTGTGTCGATCGCACCCGAGCTGAGGATCACCTCGCGCCTCGCCCGGGCCGACCCATGCGTCAGCAGATCCGGCGTCAGGTACTCGACCGCGGTCGCGCGGCCGTCCTCGATCGCGATCCGATTGGCCCAGCAGCCGGTCCGGATCTCGAGGTTGCTGCGCGAGCCGAAGATCGGGTGCAGGTAGGCGTGCGAGGACGACTGCCGCGTGTTGTCCGCCGACGAGTTGATCTGAAACCAGCCGGCGCCGTTCGTGACCGTGTGGCCCTCGTTGTAGCGGCTGGTCGGGAGCCCGGCCTCGGCCGCAGCTTGGAGGATCGCGACCCCGCACGGGTCCTCGGGCGGCACCGTGCGGATGTTGACCGGGCCGCTTCGACCGTGGTGGTCGCCGGGGCCGTCATTGGTCTCCAGCCGCGTTATCAGCGGCCAGCACTCGGCTGAGCTCCAGCCCTCGCAGCCCATCGCCGCCCACTCGTCGAGGTCCTCCTTCGGCGTCCAGAAGGCGATGCACGAGTTGTGCGACGAACAGCCACCCAGCACCTTCGCGCGCGCGTGGCGCATGAAGCTGTTGCCGCGCTCCTGGGGCTCGATCGGGTAGTCCCAGTCATAGCCGGAGTCGAGCAGATACATCCAGTCCTCGAGCCGCAGGACCGCCGGGTCGTCGACGTCCGACGGCCCGGCCTCCAGCAGCAGCACGCTGACCGACGGGTCCTCGGACAGCCGCGCCGCGACGACGCAGCCGGCGGTTCCGCCGCCAGCGATCACATAGTCGAACTCGCCGCGCGTCGATCATGGCGCGCTCTCCCCAGCGGCGCGCGCCGGGAGCGGCGGCAGGTCGGCACGATGCTCGGCGAGCACGTCGATCGGACTTCTTGCCTCTGGACGAGGAAGTAGTACAGCGTGCCGATGATCAGGACGACCGCCGATGAACAGGTACCGGCGACCGAACTGGCCAGTACCAATGCGGAGTGCCGAGGGGTTGTAGACCGCGTTGCGCGGCCAGGCGATGTTGAACGCGACGACCGTGCCGTAGACGACGGCGCAGGCGTTGACCAGCAATCCCCACCGCCCGAGGCTGAAGTACGGGCCATGGTCGGGCCTTGGCCAGTCGCCGCGAAGGCGCCGCGCAGCATCGGCGCCGTCACACCGAGATAGGCCAGGTAGAACATGATGATCGCGATCGACGTGATGACCAGGAATGCGTTCTGGTTGCCTACGTTGATCGCCATCAGCGCCGAGCGCCAGAATCCCGGTGACGAGTGCCGGGACGATCGGCACCTTACGGCGGCCCGAGACGCGGGCGACCGCGGAGCCGAAGGGAAGCCGGTTGTCGCGCGCCATCGAAAACAGCATCCGGATCGTTGCGGTCTGCACCGCCAGCCAGCAGACGAAGATGGCGAGCGCCGTGTCCGCCAGGAACACGTTCCCGGTCGTGTTACCGAACGCCTGCTTGATCACGTACGGCAGTCCCAGCAGTCCAATGTTCTTGTCAAAAAGGTTCTTGTTGGACATCCTCCCGAGCAGGATCACCAGGCCGCCGACCAGAGCGGCGGCTGCGATCGCCCGGATGATCGCCGGCGGCGCCGCGCTTACGTGGGTCGTTGGTCTCCTCGGCCAGCGTCCCAGCGGTGTCGAACCCGTACATCACGTACGCGCTCAGCAGCCCGCCCACCAGAAGCGCCCCGAAGTAGCCCCACGGATGGCCGGCACCGTAGCCGAGGAGTGGAAGACGATCTGCGGTCCATGGTGAAGGTGGAATAGCAGCAGGATGATCAGCAGGGTCGAGCCGATCAGCTCGGCGGCAACGCCAACGTTGTTGATGCGCGACATCAGCTTGACGCCGAGCATGTTGATGTCGTCGTGATCGCGATCAGGATCGCCCCGAGCAAGAGCGCGTTTTGCGCCCCGCCCTTCGTTAGGTACGTACCGGCGTCGGCGGAAGTGCCGAAGAACTGGAGCTTGGTCGTGATCTGGGGCAGCACGACCTGCCAGTCGACGGCCACTGCGGCGATTGTGACGATCGCGCCGACGATGTAGATCCAGCCGGTCATCCAGGAAGTGAAACCGGTCGTGAGCTGCTTTGACCACTGGTAGACCGAGCCGGCGATCGGGTACTGAGCCGCGAGCTCCATGAAGCACAGAGCCACCGGATCTGGCCACCGAACGACCACCGGCCATGTCCACCACACGCCGGGTCCGGCGTTGAGAAGCCGAACCCGTACAGCGCCGTGACGCCGGTCAGGATCGAGATGTAGCTGAAGCCGGCAGCGAATGCCGAGAAGCTCCCGAGCGAACGGTCGAGCTCTTGCTTGTAGCCGAAGCCCGCGAGCTCCTGGCTGTCCTTCAGACGCACGCTCGCGTCGGCGGCGCCTCTGCGGTTGCCATCAATCGACCTCCCCGTCCGCGGGTATCTCAACGCGGTTCGTGTTGCCACGGCATGGTCCGACAACCGGCGTACCGGTCGCCCTCAAAGCAATTGACCCAGTCCTGATCGGGCTGTTATATATCAGTTGTCGAAACGTGTCAACGACGCTTGAGGCGGCGTGCCCCCGCGCCGAAAGAGCTGGAGGCGAGCGATGGCCACGGGTATCGCGGAGCAGATGTTCGTCGGCGGCGATTGGCGCGCCGAGCGCGAGCGGCGAGACGTTCAGCGCGAGCAGCCCCTCGACCGGCGAGCAGATCGGCAAGGTCCCCCAGGGAGACCGCGAGGATGCGCGTGCGGCAATTGACGCGGCGCGCAAGGCCGCCGACGGCTGGGCGCGGCTGACCGCGTTTGAGCGGGCCGCAAAGATGCACGCGGTCGGCGAGATAATCGAGTCGCGCCGTGACGAGCTCGCCCGAACGCTAACGCTCGATCAGGGCAAGCCGATGAAGGCCGAGGCGCTTGACGAGGTCGACGAGCTTGTCGAGTACTGGCGGATGGCGGCCGAGGACGCCAAGCGCCTGGGTGGTGAACTGCCGAACTCGTTCTCGCCGGGCAAGCGCGTGCTGCTCGCCCGGCGGGCGCGCGGGGTGGTGGCGTGATCAGCCCCTGGAACTGGCCCTACACGATGCCGGCCGAGCTGATCGCGCCGGCGCTCGCGTGCGGCAACGCGGTCGTCTGGACGCCCGCGCCATCGACCGCGATCTGCGCGGTGGCGCTCGCGCGCTGCATCGTCGACGCCGACCTGCCGCCGGGCGTCTTCAACCTCGTGACCGGCCCGGGTCCCGTGGTCGGCGACGAGATCGCCCGCAACCCCGGGACCGACGGGGTCGCGTTCATCGGCTCGACGGCGACCGGGCGGCTCGTCGGCCAGGCCGCGGCCGGCAAGGCGACGCTGCTCGAGATGGGCGGCAACGGCCCGATCGTGGTGCTCGACGATGGCGACGTCGACGCCGCCGTCGAGGCGACGTTGACGGCCTGCTTTCTGTGCGCCGGACAGAGCTGCACGGCGGGCGAGCGGATCCTCGTGCACCGCGCCGTCTATGACCAGTACGTCGAGCGGCTCGCGCGCGCGGTCACCAAGCGGATCGTGCTCGGCGACCCGTTCGACGAGCGCACGACGATGGGTCCGCTCAACAACGAGCCCGTCGCGGCGAAGATGGACGAGCATGTCGCTGACGCGCTGGACGCGCGGCGCCGAGGGCGCTGACCGGAGGCGCGCGCAGCGCCGGCTTCCCGACCGACCTTTACTGGGAGCCGACGGTGCTCGCCGGCGTCCCGACGATGCGCGGGTCTCCACGGAGGAGACCTTCGGGCCGGTGGCGCCGGTGGTCGAGATCAGCTCGCTCGAGGAGGCGATCAGCTCGCCAACGCTCGCCCTATGGCCTGCTGGCGGCGATCTTCACCGCCGACATCGGCCGCGGGCTGCGAGTTCGCCGACGGGTGCAGACCGGCTGGGTCAACATCAACGAGTCGAGCAACTACTGGGAGGCCCACCTCCCGTTCGGCGGCCGGGCCGGGACCGACAGCGGCATCGGCAAGGTGGGCGGCGCGCACGTGATGCACTCGTTCACCGAGCTGCAGACGATCGTGATCACGCCTGACCGCCGGCCACGATGACCGCCGGGCAGGTCGCCGACCGCGTCGCGCGGATCCTCGCTGACGTGCTCGAGCGCTCGCCGCGCCGGCTCGACGAGCTGACCGACGGTCTGCAAGCGGCCGACGCGGAGCCGCTGCTCGAGGCCCTCGAACGCCATGGGCTGGTGGTCGTAGACGCCGACCGCGCGAACGTCCGCCCCGGACCGGCGGCGCTTCGATTCGCGCGATCGGACCTCGGGGTCGCCGACCTGGTCGAACTCGCGCCGCCCGGCGATGCGCCGCCTGGCGGCCGAGAGCGGCGAGACCGCAAACCTGATGATGCCCCGCTCCGGGGGTAGCGAGGCGATCGCGCAGGTCGACGGATCGCACCTGCTCGGCGTCACGAACTGGGTCGGCCGGCCGCTGGGACTGCACGCCACCGCGGCGGGCAAGGTGTTCCTCGCGTTCGGCACCTCGACGCTGCCCGACGGGGAGCTCGAGTCACTGACGCCGGCGACGATCACTGACCGCACGCGGCTCGACGCCGAGCTCGAGCAGGTGCGAGAGCGCGGCTACGCGACGATCGCCGACGAGCTCGAGACCGGCCTGGCGGCCGTCGGGGCGCCCGATCCACGACCGCGGCGGTGCGGTCGTGGCCGTCCTCTGCGTGTCGGGCGCGACGCTGCGGCTCGCCCCCCAACGGCTGGCACTGCTCGGGAGGGTCGCGGTCGAGCAGGCGAACGAGATCCGGGCCGGCTCGGCTACGAGGCCGAGCGAGCCGGCTAGAGGACCGAGCCGGCTAGAGCACCGAGCCAGCTCGAGGACCGAGCCGGCTAGAGGACCGAGCGGATCTCGCGCTCGAAGATCTCGATGTGCTCGGCGAGAACGTCGCGCGCGCCGTCGGCATCGCCGGCCGCGATCGCCCGCAGCAGGTCGTCGTGCTCGTGCACGCGCGTGAACAGGTGCGGGAGGCGATCGAGCACCAGAAACCAGATCCGCAGCGAGAGGTTGAAGTAGCGGCCGAGCGTCTCCTCGAGGTACGGGTTGCCGGCACAGCGGTGCACGAAGCGGTGCACCCGGGTGTCGAGCGCCATCAAGGCCTCGACGTCGTCGCTGCCCTGGCCGCGCGCGAGCTCGGCGAGCAGCTGCTCGAGCTCGGCTCGCGCTGGGCCGGCGTGATCCGCTGCGCCGCGCGGTAGGCGGCGTGGCCCTCGAGCTGGGTCGCGACGTCGGAGATGTCGGCCAGGTCGGTGATGTTGATCTCAGAGGCGAACGTGCCGCGGCGCGGGAAGACCGTGACCAGGTTCTCCAGCGCCAGCCGCTTGATCGCCTCGCGAACCGGCGTGCGCCCGATCTCTAGCTCGCCGTCCGAGCGCGTCCTCGTCGATCGGGGCGCCCGGCGCGATCCGCAGCGTCACGATCCGGTCACGCAGCTCCGCGTAGGCGCGGTCGGCCAGCAGCTCCCGTGTTCCCCGCTGTGCCTGCGGCCGTTGGCCACTGCGCCTCCCGTGAGACCGATCAGCGAACAGTTCCGTGCTGGCACACGCAACTGATATATGAGTTATCCTGGACTAGGTCGAATCGTAGATGACCGACGGCCACCGCCGCGCCCGTCCCTGCCGGCTCAGTCGCCGAGCTCGGCGCGACGGCGCATGACGAACTCCTCGAGCTCGGCGCGGATGCCGTCGTCGAGCGGCGGCTGCTCGTAGCTCTCGAGGGTCGAGCGCCAGAGCTCGGCCGCCCGCGCGGTCGCGTCGCGCCGCCGCTTCTCGGTCCAGCGGTCGAAGTTCTCGGTCGAGGACAGCAGCGGCCGGTAGAAGCACTCGCGGAAGCGCTCGAGCGTGTGCACGGCGCCGAGGAAGTGGCCGCCGGCGCCGACCTCCTCGTGGGCGCTGAAGGCCAGGCTCGGCCTCGTCGATCTCGAGCGGCGCGAACATGTGGCGCAGCTCGCGCAGCAGCTCGATGTCGACGATGAACTTCTCGTAGCAGGAGACGAGGCCGCCCTCGAGCCAGCCCGCCGAGTGCATGACGAAGTTGGCGCCGGCGAGGAACGTCGGCAGGAACGTCATCAGCGACTCATAGGCCGCCTGGGCGTCGACGGTCTGGCGCGCGTTGAGCGCGCCGCCGCCCCGCCAGGGCAGCCCGAAGTGGCGCGCGATTTGGTGTCCGCGGTCAGCTTCGTCATCGGTAAAGGCGCTCGCATTGGGTGAGGGAGAAGGCCCTTCATGAAAAACGCCGACCCCGCTGTCAACGTGCGACGAAACCCTTCTCCCGCTCTCGCGGGAGAAGGTGGCGCCGATAGGGCGTCGAAAGACGCCCGTCTACGACGGGCTTTGGCGGGAGAAGGGCTACGGGCCGGTCGGCAGCGGCGATCCGTTGACGGTGGACGTGGCCCGCCGCTGGTCTCGATTTCCCAGACCAGCCGTCCGTCCGCGCCCGTGGTCGCGAGGCCCTTCCAGAGCGTGACGGCCAGCAGGGCGTTCTGGGC
>CAVPFS010000062.1:0-70273 GCA_963703825.1 uncultured Solirubrobacterales bacterium
GGCGCGTTCGTGTCACACACGCACGGCTGCGGTCATCGTCTGGAGGCCCTGACCACGAACCAGTAGGAACGGCCCAATGCCGTGAGGTCAGCGAGCCTATTCGGACCTGTCGTTGACCAGGCGCAATTGGCGCCGACGGGCCGGGTCTGGTTGACGGCGGCACGACAATGCCGACGGCGCCATCGAATATCTCGGGTTCGAGAAACGCCTGCATGAGCTTGTGGTGGGCCCGGTAGCGCAGGGCCTGGTGCTCATAGTGGACAGCCGCGGCGTAATCGGCGGGATCTGAGGGCGTTCCTCGGGTAAGCGGCGGGCGAGGATCTGCTTGGCCGCCCAGGAGTAGACGGCGTTCGCGGCGGCTTCGACCTCGAGCATCCGGTAGGGGACGTATTCGGGGGCGCGTTTCTTGCTAGTAGCCGCGCGCGCTTGGCGGCGCGTTCGAGCGCGCGGAACTCGCGCCGGCCCTCGTAAACGGTGACGATGCCGGTCTCCGGGTCGAACTCGGCCTCGATCGGCTGATCCTCGCTCTTGCGCGCGATCTCGCGCACCCAGCCCGACGCGCGGTGGCGGACGATGACGATCTCGAGTCGGCGGTGTGCTCGCCCGCGGCAGCGAGCACCGTCAGCCGCGACCCGGCTCGACGGTCACCCGCGCGCGCACGTGCGCCTGAACCGTGCTGTGCCACGGGCGCCGGGCGTCGGGACCTGGTTTGAGCGCAACACAACGCTCAGACCCGGATCGGCCTCGATCTCGACAGTGGTGCCGGGCGCGGCACCAGCGCGGGAGCTGCGATCAGCGTGACCGTGCGCTTCTCCCCGGGGTGAAGCCGGATGGGGGACTGTTTGAACCACAGCGCCCGCGGCTGCGCCGCGCCGCCGTCGTCCGGCGCTCGATTCCTCGCTGGCCTCGACGTCTTCTCGGCGGCTCTTCCTCTCGTGGCTCGGCTTCGTCGGGGGGCTGCCTGGACGGGAGGCTTGTCAGCGGGAACGTCACCCCGCTCAGCAGCGGCTGCCCGGGCTGGTCAAAGGCCGTCCTGAGAAGGTCGTTGAGCGCACGCAAGCCGACCTGGTCGCGGGCGGTCAACGCCTTCGGGCGCGCCGATCAGGTGGGCGCCGGCCCGGCGCTCCTCGGCGGCGACGATCGGCTTGAGCGCCCGGTCGATTGCGCCTGATATAGGCGTTCGACCATCGGGTGGTGCTCGTTCAGACCCGAGCGGTCGACCTTGACAACAAGCTCGGGCCGCGGGCGGTCCGAGCCGCCACGCTGGAGCCGCTCGATCGCCTCGCACACGACCTCCCCATAGAGGTGCCGCGTACCGGGCCGGCCCTCGAACCCAGCCAGCGTGGTCTCGTGCGCTGCGCGGCGCAGACCGGATCACGAGCCCGCCGCGGCGGGTGGCGCGAGAGAAACCCTGCGTAAAGGGCTCCTTGGCGCGGCGCACGACGATCCGCGCCGTCACGCCTGCCGCCACCGGCACCTCCTCATCGAACAGGACTGCGTGATCGGGATCTGGCTCGGGCGCCGGATACGTGATCAGCTCAGCTGTCTGCCCGGGCAGCTGCAGATACAGATCGCGTGTCGGATCCTCGAGCACCGGGCGCAGCTGGACGAGCTGGGAAACCAGCGTCCGGAGGCGGCCCGCCGCCGGCAGCCGCGGCGCGGCCAGCGGCACCGTGACACGCGTCCCGGAGACGGCCACGCCGAGTGCCAGCCGATCTCGCGCCGTGGCCAGCTCGTCCCGGACGTGCAGGAACGCGTAGGGCTCATCGCCCGGGGCGGGGAAGAACCACGACTCCACTGCGCGCTCCAATCGCGGACGCCCTCGATCCGCCCGGCGCCCTGCGCCAGCCACACGTCCCGCAGACCCCGCCCGAACAGTCCCCGCTGGCCTGCCTGCGGCGGCGAGACACCCAATGCCCCGAGTCGCATGTCGACCAACTCGGCATCAACGCCCTCGCCATCGTCAGTGCAGCGCAGCTCGTGTCGCCACGAGACCAGGGCTGGCGACCGCAAGCGGCGCATCTGTGCACGCCATAGGTCAAGGAACTGCTTCTCGGGCGTGGCGAGCTCGAGCACGATCCGGCCCCGGGCTCGGCCCGAGGCAGCAACCGCTGCGTCGGCGTTGGTGACCAGTTCCGGGATGATCTGCACGAGATCGACCCCGCCCTGTGCAAAGTTCTCGCGGAAGTAGCGCCCCCGGGCCTGGCCAAGCCGAACCTCTGCCCGGTCAAGCGCGCTCACTGAGCCCATGCAGGTGAGTCTCTCCGAAACGCCGGCGGACGACAAGCGAGCCGCCCGCGCCCAGCCGCATCGCGGGCGCGCTCGTACCTCCGCGAATCGTCCAGTTGAGCGCGAAACCTCAGGATTATCCGGGCACGGTCCGATGGAGATACCGGGAAAACGGATCGATGGCCTTTCGTGCGGTCTCGCACACGCGATCCGCTTGTCCCATCACCAGCCAGACCTCTCTCAGTACATAAGGGGACTTGGCTGCTTCATAGCCTCTTGCCGCTGACCGCGGGGAACAGGAACAAATGTCAATCAGCGGAACGCTGGACCCCAGCACGCCGGCGCCCGTTTCCGCGCGCTGGCCCGGCCGTGCGTGGTTCTTGGTCCTGGGGGCGTTCCTGCTGATCTACGTCAGCTGGTTGCTCTGGAGCTGGATCCCACTCAACCAGAACCTGGTCGGTCAGGTGATCCTGGACCCGGTCAATGCGGCGGCAGCGCTGATGGCTTGGCAGGCGTCGCGGACGACCCGTGGGTCGCGACGCGTCGCCTTGGCGTGGCGGCTGGCGTCACTGGGCCTATTCGGCCAGCTTGCCGGCGCGATCGCCGCGAGCATCTACTCCCTGCTCGGACAGAGCACCTATCCGTCGCTGGCGGATCCTCTCTACCTCAGCTTCTATCCGCTGATGCTGGCGGCGCTGCTCGTCCTGCCGCACGGGCGCCAGACGCGATCCCAGAACGTGCGTCTGGCCCTGGACCTGACGACCACGGCGCTCGGCGCGGCGACGGTCGTGTGGTATGTGCTGATAGCGCCGACCGCGCGTGCCGGGGGCCAGGACATGCTGCAGATGATGTTCTCGCTCGCGTATCCGGTCGGGGACGTGATCCTGATCGTGGGCGTCGCCTCGGTTTTGCTGCGGGGCGTGGCGGAAGGTACACGGCGAGCACTGTGGCTGGTGACGGCCGCCCTGTGCCTATTCGTGATCGGCGACGCGATGTATGCATACGTCACCCTGCACGGGGTGTTCGTGAACAGCGACGCGTTGAACCTAACGTACGCAGTGGCGCTGGCACTGTTCGTCCTCGCCGCCCGCTGCCAAGGCCCGGTGACCGCCGCCGCTCTACAGCTCGTCAGACCTCGACGGGTCAGCTGGATGCCCTACCTCGCGGTGGCCGCCGGCTTCGCCGTGCTCCTGGTCTCCCACGTGTCGCACACGCCAGGCACGCTGGTCATCGCCCTCGCGGTGACGGCGCTGGCGGTTCTCGTGTCGGCTCGGCAGCTGGTCGGTCAGCGCGAGCTGGTCGCCGCCCAGAGCGAGCTGGAGACCCGGGCGACCACTGACGCGCTGACCGGTCTCGGCAACCGCCGCCTACTGCTGGCCGACCTGGAGCGTCACATCAAGACGGTCAGCCCCGCTCAGCCCGCACTGCTTGTGCTGTTGGACCTCAACGGCTTCAAGAACTACAACGACACGTTCGGACATCCGGCCGGCGACGCCCTGCTCGTGCGACTCGGCGTCACGCTGACGGAGGCCGTCGCGGACTTCGGTGGCCGGGCCTACCGACCCGGAGGCGACGAGTTCTGCGTCATCGCCGCCGACGGATCGCGACGCAACGCCGTCGAGCACGCGGCCAGTCAGGCACTCCGCGAGTCCGGCAAAGGCTTCACGATCTCGGCCGCGTTTGGGAGCGTCGTGATCCCCAACGACGCCGGCGATGCCATCGAAGCGATGCGCCAGGCCGACGACGCCATGTACGCGCAAAAGCGCTCGGACCGAGCCACCGCGGGGCGCCAGATCACTGACGTGCTGCTGCGCGCGCTGGCCGAGCACCACCCCGACCTCGGAGACCACATCAGCGGCGTCCAGGAACTCGCGGTTGCGGTCGCCAAGCGCCTGGGCGTCGATGGCGAGGAACTGCAGCAGCTACGGCACGCCGCGATCCTCCATGACATTGGCAAGATCGCGATCCCGGACACGATCGTCAACAAGCCAGGCAAGCTGAACGAGTACGAATGGGCCTTCATGCGCCGCCACACCCTGATCGGCGAGCGGATCATCGGCGCCGCGCCGGCCCTCCACCGCGCTGCGCAACTCGTGCGCTCGTCGCACGAGGCGTTCGACGGGAGCGGCTACCCCGACCGGCTCGCCGGCGGCGCGATCGCGCTCGGATCCCGGGTGATCGCCGTCTGCGACGCCTTCGACGCGATGATCTCGAGGCGTCCCTATTCGCCCTCGAAGACGATCGACGAGGCCGTGGCCGAGCTCCGACGCTGCGCCGGAACACAGTTCGACCCGGCGATCGTCGAAGTGTTCGCGCAGCTGATCGCCGACCGCGCGCAGGTGCCGACCGCGACGCCGTCCTCTCCCTCCCTGGAATCGAGTCAACTGCGGGAAGCAGCGGAAACGCCGATTCCAACGGATTCCCCTTATGTGCGTGTGCCACCATCGAGAGGCCTTGCCACTGTTCGGAAAGCGACCCACGCCACTCAGTGACGAAGAACGCGAGTCGGCGGCCGTTGATCTCGAGCGCATCGGACGCGGCGGGATCCCGCTCGGTGCAGAGGAGCGTCTGAAGCGGATCGCCGCCGGAGAGTCGACCGTCTTCTCGAGCGATCTGAGCGCCAAGGAGTATGCCGTGGCGCAGACGACTGGTCTGACGCCGATCGCGCAGATCATGGGTTCTTCGGTGGTCCAGCATGGGTGGCAGAACTACGGCTGGGCGGGATATCAAGGAGGGGTCTCCGAGATGCCGTCCTTCGCCGAGCCGTGGAACCTCTCGCGCCAGCGCTCGTTTGACCGGCTGCGCCAGGAGGCACAGTTCGCCGGCGCGGACGCGGTCATCGGCATCGAGATGACCACCAAGGCCTTCCTCGGAGAGCCCGGCAACGTCGAGTTCGCCGTGTTCGGAACGGCGGTTCGTGAAAACACGCCCGGCCCACACGGCGGTTCCGAACCGCGGATGTGCGCGATGTCGGGCCAGGATGTCGCCAATCTGCGCCGGATCGGCGCCGAGACGGTCGGCGTGATCGGCCACACCTCCGTCGTCTGCGTAGCCCTCAGCGGCATGGCCAATCAGATGATGGGGACCTGGTGGGGAAACCAGGAGCTGGTCGAGGTCACGCAAGGCGTCTACGCCGCCCGCCGGCTCGCAATGGACGAGGTCATCCGTCAGGCCAACGCTGCCGGCGCGAACGAGATGGTGATTGCGGACCTGACGCATCAGATCGATCACCAGGAGTACGAGCGCGGCGGCTTCCGGCAGCACACCTTCATCGTCTCCATGCACGTGCTCGGCACCGCGATCGCCCTCGGCGCGCATGAGCCCCATCCCGCCCCGCTCGGCGTGCCGGTCATGTCGATCAACCTCGGCGACCAACTCTAGGAGAGCATCGATGTCGACCTACGACCCGACAAGTACTGAAGGCCTCGCCGAGCACGCCAGCGAGCGACTGAAGATGAACGCGCGCGGACTGTTCACGTCCGACCTGTCCGTGAACGAGTACCTGTGCGTGGAGAAGGCCGGCTTCGAGCCGGTCGGACTGGTGGTCGGCTCGAGCATTTACCACATCGGTTTTCAGCAGTCCAACTGGAAGGCGAGCCAGGAGATGGGCGTCCTCACCCAGGCGATGTACTCGGCCCGCGAGCTCGCGATGACGCGGATGGAGGAGGAGGCCGACCAGCTCGGTGCCGACGGAATCGTCGGCGTCCGCCTCGACGTTGGACGCTATGAGTGGGGCGCGGACATGGCGGAGTTCATCGCCATCGGCACGGCGATCAAGCACAAGGGCGGCAAGGTGCACCGCGCTCCCAACGGACGACCCTTCACGAGTGACCTGTCAGGTCAGGCCTTCTGGACTCTGATGCAGACGGGCAAGCGGCCGGTGGGTTTGGTGATGGGGAATTGCGTCTACCACGTCGCCCATCGGGGGATGTTGCAATCGATGCGCCAGACCGGTCAGAACGTTGAGCTCGAGCAGTACACCCAAGCCCTCTACGACGCCCGCGAGCTCGCGATGGAGCGCATGCAGAAAGAGGCCGAGGAGATCGGCGACGGCGTGCTCGGGATCGTCGAGGTGAAGCTGAAGGAGAACAACCACGGCTGGGGCAGCCACGTGATCGAGTTCTTCGCCCTCGGCACGGCCGTGGTTCCCAACGAGCACGCCGAACCGGGGCAGCAGCTGCCCGAGATCACCCCGGTGATCGACATCAACGACTGACGCGTTGGTTAGCCGCCCGGGACGACCGCGACGCCGCGGTAGACGACCCGCGACTTCGGCGACGCGATCGTCGTGAACTTCTCGGCGCCGGGCGAGGTCGCGCCGGGATCGTCAGTGATCTTCACAACCGCGTTCGGGTCTGCGCCCTGATCCCCTGAGCCGCTGACCGTCGAGGTGGCGGCATAGATCGTCGCCGTCCCCTCCGAGTTCACCTGGCCGGAAATGTTGCGTAGGCCATCGGTCGCCGGGGCCCACGGCAGCCCGGTCACCGAGTTCGTCCCTCTTGGGTACCCCGGCACCGTGTACGGCCGACCGAGGTGAAGGCCGTTCTGCATCGTGTAGGCGAGGTTCCATTGGGTTCCGTTGAACACCCACTTCTGCAGGCCTGCCAGCGTCTGCGAAGCGGCGTCGTCGTAGGGGTTGGGGTCGCTGGTCATGATCCCGTCACCCTCGTCGGCCACGTACATCGTTTCCGGGTTCGCGAACCAGATCCCGAACGGGAAGATGTTCGTGGTCGTCTTCGCGAGCGTCGTATTGAACCCACTTAGGATGCACATCGGGTAGGGCGAGCCGCTGATCTTCGGCAGCGGCGCATCCGTTGCCGGGAGGCCGACGCCGTTCGGGCATGCGTTGCCGGTCGTGTCGACGAAGTAGACGGTGTTGACGCCGTTGCTGCCGGACCCCTTGGTCTCGTAGACGACGTTGTTGTAGACCGTCAGGCCGCGGAAGTTGGTGTCCTTGCCGAGCTTGTCGGCCGTGTCACCAAGCGACGTGACGCTGAAGCTCCCGAGCTGGGTCGGGTACCCGGGGTCCTGCTGGGACTGCGGCAGGGTCGACGGCGCGAACACCTGCGCGCCGCCGGTCTCGGCGAGCTCGGAAAGCAGGGCGCTGCCCTTTGGGGCGCTGCCGTTGTTGGAGTTGCCGGCGGCGTAGTAGAGGCCGCCGGTGTTGTCGAGCTCCACCGCCCGGCCGTTGTCACCGCTGTAGGTGTTCGTGTCCGTGAACGTCCATTGGCCGTCCGAGTCGAGGTCGGCAGCGACTCGGTAGAACGCGCCGGTGTCGGGGTTGGTCGGGTCGATCACGCCCGGGGTGTTGGAGTTCGACGCGTCGAGTGTGTTCGGCGCGGCGTTGTAGCCGAGGAAGCTGAGGTCCTGACCATCAGTCGAGAAGTTGATTGAGAGCTCGGACTTGGACGAAAAGCTCGTTGTGATCTGATTGGTCGGAACTTTGTCCTGCAGCAGCTGGTTGCCGAACGCATCGACGTCGAGCAGGTCAATCGGGGTGGAGACTGCGAAGCTGCCGTCGACCGTGTCGTTGTTGAACACCTGGGGATACTTGCCGTCGGCGATTGCGTTTCCGCCCTCGGGCAGGGGCTGCCCGACCTTGACCGCCGGGTCGCCGGCCGCCGGGTAGCTGCTGTCGGCGATCACGACGCTCCCGGGCAAAAACGGGTGGGTCGGGAAAGCCGCTGCGCCCGCGGCGGGGGCGGCGGCGAGTACGGCGGCGGCCGACGCCGCCAGCGCGGCGCCTCTCACGGTCTGACGGCGCGCGCGTGCGAGCTTGGCTGGCATCGAGTGTGTTTCTCCTTGCGAGGTTGAGTCGGCGGCGGCGCGGGGAGCGTAAGTCGGGGCGCCGGCGACCGGGTGACCAGCTCGTAAACGCGCATCGGTTTGTGCGGGCCAGAGATCGGCCGATCGCTCCAGAAACTCCGCCGCCGCGCCGATGTAGCGCGCATGAAGACGCTGCACGCTCAGTGGGTCGTCACACCCGCCGACGACGAGCTCGAGATCAGCGCCGCCGCGATCGGCGGCTACGCCCGGCTGCGCCGTGCCGTCGGCAGCGCGATCGTCGCGCACGTGCGAGCAGACGGCAGCCTGATCTGCGAGGACCGGCGCAGCGTCGCCCGCCCGATGATGTGGCAGATCTCCACAGCCGGAACCGTCAGCCCCGACACCCCGTACAGCTTCCTGATCGGGGGGTTCGTGGCCGCGAAGCTCCCTCGCAGCGCGTAGGCAGAGCGAGTCCGATCGGCGAGAATCGCCGGCGATGGATGACGCCCGACGTCTGCTCCTGCTTCGACACGCGAAGTCGAGCTGGGACGATCCTACGCTCGCCGATTTCGATCGCCCGCTCGCCGAGCGTGGGCGCAGGGCGTCGAAGCTGATCGCAGCCCACCTTCGAGAGGAGCAGCTGGAGGTCTCGTTGATCCTCTGCTCGGCCGCCCGTCGTGCCCGCGAGACGCTCGAGCTCGTGACGCCGCCGGGAGCGGTGGAGATCGAGCGCGGGCTCTACGGCGCGTCGGCCGGTGAGCTCCTTGAGCGCCTGCGCAAGCTCGGAGACGACGCCCACAGCGTGCTGCTGATCGGGCACAACCCGGCGATGCACCAGCTGGCGCTCGAGCTCGCCGCCGACCCCGGCGAACTCGCGACGAGCAAGTTCCCGACCGCCGCGCTCGCGACGTTCACGTTCACGGGGCCGTGGCGAACGCTCGGCGCTGGCACAGCGCGACTCAGCGCGTTCGTCAGGCCGCGAGAGCTCGGCTAGCTCGCCTGCTGCCCGCGCGCGTACTCGTTGAGGCGTTCGAGCTCGTCGACGTAGATGCCGCGCATCACGCGCGGCGCGAACAGCCGCTCGAAGAAGCCGCCGACACCGCCCGCGCCCTGCCACGTGGTCGAGATCTCGACGCTCGACTCGGCCTCGCCGGCAGGCGCAACCGTGAACGTGGTCACGAGGCTCGAGCCGGTGTCGGACTCGGTCAGCACACTGCCGGGCTCGGGCTCCGAGACCTCCATCCGGTAGTCGCGGGTGCGGCCACCAGCGGTGACCTTGAAGCGGGTCACGGTCCCGGCACCCACCCCGCCGGACTCAACCTCGAAGTCCGAGAACGCCGGCGGCAGGAACTGCGGATGCTTGCTCATGTCGGCGATGCAGCTGTAGACGAAGCTCAGCGGGCGCTTCGATCGTCCGCTGCGCCGAGAGGTGGATCGTTGACATCGACTGTGTGTATCACGGCGCCGGGAAGGATCCCGCCGCGACGGTGTCTTTATCGACGAACCGGCCTCACCGCCGGAATAAGTGCAAAAACTGGGAATCGGAGCACACAGATGGCGAGTATGAGCAGAGCAAAGTTGCGCGCCGGCATTGGCGGCGCGCTGGTCGCTGTTGGTTTGGTCGTCGCGGGATGCGGGAGCAGCAGCAGCTCGAGCTCATCCTCGGCCGCGACCTCGGCGGTGCCAGCCGCGAACACATCCGTCGCCGGAGTGTCAGTGGGTAGCACGAAAGGCGCGCACGGGGTCTACCTGACCGGCCCTTCGGGCCGCGCCCTTTATCTGTGGGTGGCCGACACCCACGGGACCTCGAGCTGCTCAGGCGCCTGTGCCCAGGCGTGGCCCCCGCTGTTGACCAAGGGCGCCCCGACCGCCGCGGCGGGCGTCAAGTCCTCGAATCTGGGCACGATCACCCGCTCCGACGGTTCCAAGCAGGTGACCTACATGGGTCACCCGCTCTACTACTTCGCCGGCGACCCGAGCTCCGGAACCGTGCACGGCGAGGGGAGTGACAGCTTTGGTGCCAAGTGGTGGCTGGTCGCTCCGTCAGGCACGGCGATCACCGTGGCATCCAAGTCCACGTCCGGCGCGGCATCGAGCTCCTCGTCGAGCGGCTCGGGCGGCAGCGGCTGGGGCTGATCCGCAGACTCAGTGGCTAAGCAGTCTTTCGGTGCCCGCGTCCGCGCGGGCACCACCGCGTTTGGTGGCGTCCCGGGACGACGTTCGGCACAGCGGACGCGCCCGATCGGGCCGTGGGGGTTCACCGGCGTCGCGATTGCCTCATTCGGCGGCCCGCTGGCGCTGGCCGCGCTGAGCGCGCCGGCGCTCGCAGCCGACGTCGGCCGACTCGGCTGGCTTCGCGATGCTGGCCGCCGCGGCTGTGTTCGTGGCACCGATCGCGATCTGGCTGCGCTACGCCGAGCACATCAACACCTCGGGCGGCCTGTACTCGTTCGTGGAGGCCGCCGCCGGCCGCCGCGTCGCGCTCGCGCAGGCGGCGATCTGGATCTTCAGCTACTTCCTGTACCTCAGCTACACGACCGTCCAGATCGTTTACGAGCTGCTGCCCCAGGTGGTGCCCGGGCGAGCGCGGCTACCAGACGGCGGCTGGCGCCGCGGATCCCGGTCACGCTGGTCGGCGGTGATGATCGCCGGACGGGGCGTGACGCTGCTCGTTCTCGGCCTCGTTCGCTGCCGGTCAGGTCGTGCTCGCGGGCGTGCTGGACGGGTCACGCTCGCCCACCTGCCGTTGTCCGCTTCGAGCTTCGGCGTGAACGGTCCCGCCAGATCGCTGGCGAAGGCAAGCGCGCAGACGTCACTGCTGTACATCTGCGGCAGCCTGCCGCTGTTCCTCGGCGGCGAGCTCGCGACGCCGGTGCGAACGATCAGACGAGGCCTGATCGCCGCGTTTGTGGTGACCGCGCTCGTGATTGTGCTCGCGGTCGCCCCGCTCGCGAGCGCGCCGGGGCTGTTGAGCACTGACATACCTGGCGTCAGTGTCGTGCAACAGTTCGCCAGCGCCAACCTCGCGCGGGTGATCGGGATCGGGATCGCGGTCAGCACCGCCGGCGTGATCCTCTGCGAGTACCTGGCGCTCACTCGCCTGCTGACAGCGATCACCGCGATTCCGGTCAGGACGCTCGCGGTCGTGATCGGCGTCATGATCGTCGCGGTCGCACCGTTCACGCTGATCGACCCGCTCGGCTTCTACAACTCGCTCGCGCAGCCTTCGCTGGTCGCCCTGTGGCTGAGCCAGCTGATCGTGTTCGCCGTCTACCCCCGCTTCGCTGCCAAGCTCCGCCAGCCGGCGCTGCCCGCCTGGACGCTGACGATCGTCGCCAGCGCGCTGGCGCTCTACGGACTCTGGACGGCGCTCCAGCAGTCGACCGGCTGAGCTCAGGCGGGAACCGGATGCGAAAGCGCCTCGGGGCCAAGCAGGCGCTCGAGCTCCGCGCGCAGTTCCTCGGCCGCCGTGCTTGGCAACGGCTGCAGCGGCGCACGGACATCGGCGCTCATTGGGACGCCGCGCAAGCCGAGTGCCACCTTGACTGACGCCTGAAATGGACGCTCCGAGAGCGCCTCGCGCACTGCTTGCACAAGCGCGGCGCGCTCTGCTGTGGGTTCGCGCACGAGCGCCGACACGAGCTCGGGGAACGCCGCCGCGACGCCCGAGACGGCGCCGACCGCGCCGCTGCGAAGTCCTCCGGGATCACGGCCTCCGCTCCGATGAACACATCGAGGCCCGTCTCGAGATACGGCTTGACCCGGTCAAACGGAGCGTCGGAGACCTTCATCCCGACGAGGTTGGGGGCCCGTTCGCGCACCCGCTCCACAACCGAGGGCGGGACCGCGTAGCCACTGCGGTCGGCGTACTCGTAGATGTAGAACGGCAGCGGCGCGCAGGCCGCTGCAGCCGCCGCGAAATGTTCGGTCAGCTCGCCGGCGTCGAACCCGAAATACGGTGGCGCGATCACAGCCACCCCGTCGGCGCCGGCCTGCGCCGCGTGCTGCGCGAGCGCCGCGGTCTCGGCGGTCGTCTGCGCCCCGCAATGAACGATGATCCGCAGGCCACCGGCACAGTCGACCGCCAGTTCGGCAACCCGTCGCCGCTCGTCGACCGTCAATAGGATCCCCTCGCCGGTCGTGCCGAGTACGAGCAGGCCCTCGATCGCGCTCGCTTCGTAGAACTCGCACAGCGGCGCGAATGCGTCCTCGTCGAGCAGCGCACCGCCGTCGCGAAGTGGCGTCACCGCAGCAGCGAGCGTTCCGGCGATGGCTTGGTTGGCCATCGCGACATCGTCGCACGAACCGAACTCGGCGCGAACTGATGATCGCTTTGGCCGCAATGTCCAGAGCGGCCGGGCTCGATCCGCCATCTCGGACCAGATGGTGAAGTTCTGAAACGTTTTGGAAACGTCTCACCAACGGCGCAGTGACATTTTTTCGGTGCGTAGCCAACCGGGGGCTACGCAAACTAAGCAGTACGCGGCAACTCTGACCGATACGCCGTGTGTGCCAAGCCGTAAGAACGAGTTACAACATGACCCGATCAACGAAGAGCGCAGCAGGATCGTCTCACCCGAGTCCGGGGCGGGACTCAGGGGCGATCGTGAGGGGCGGATCTTCGACGAGGCAGCGGCGCACATCGCCCATCGCCAACCCGAGCCACTGGGGGCAACAGGGCTCGGGGTGGTCAGACGGGTAACCGGGAAGGGACCGGTAACAACGCCTGAGGTGGGCGGCGCCGCGAGCGCCGCTCGCCAAGGCGTTGTGCGATTGACGCCTAGGCTACCTATGCTTAGAATCGCTACCCATGGCCGGCGAAGCGATCAAAGGGCACCTCGACGCGCTGCTGCTGGCGGTTGTCGCTGACGGTCCCGTGCACGGCTACGCGGTCGTCGAGCGCCTGCGGACCCGCAGCGACGGCCAGTTCGACCTTCCCGAAGGGACCGTCTACCCGGCGCTCCACAGGCTCGAGGCCGACGGCCTGCTGAAGAGCAGCTGGACCGTCGGCAACGGCCGTAAGCGTCGCCAGTACGAGCTCACCAAGCGCGGGCGCGCCGAGCTCGGTCAGCGCTCGGCCGACTGGCGGCGGTTCGCCGAGGCGGTCGAGCACGTCCTCGGCGGGTCACCCCAGCGCGTCTCCTGGCAGACCGCCTCTTAGAGCTCGAGCACGAGCTTGCCGGTGTTCTCGCCGGCGAACAGCTTCAACAGCGTGTCGGGGAACGCGCGCACGCCGCCGCCGACCACCTGCTCGCGCGCGATCAGCTTGCCCTCGCGCATCCAGCCGGCGAGCCGGGCGATCCCCTCCTGATATCGGTCGGCGTAGTCGAAGACCACCATCCCGGTCATCGAGCCACGGGCCGCGATCAGCGCCAGGTAGTTGGCTGGCCCGCGGACCTGCGCCGCGTTGTACTGCGAGATCCCGCCGCAGATCACGATCCGCGCCCCACGCGCGAGCCGGGTAAGCGCGGCGTCGAGGATCTCCCCGCCGACGTTGTCGAAGTAGACGTCGATCCGCGGGTGCTCACGGAGCGCGCGGCGGACGTCCTCGCTCTTGTAGTCGATCGCCACGTCAAAGCCGAGCTCGTCGCGGATCCAGGCGCACTTCTCCGGCCCACCCGCGATTCCGATCACCGTGCAGCCCTTGAGCTTCGCGATCTGGCCGGCGACGCTGCCGACTGCGCCCGCCGCGCCGGACACCAGCACCGTCTCGCCATCCGCCAGCCGCCCCACGTCGAGCAGACCGAAGTACGCGGTCAACCCGGTCAGCCCGAGCGCGCCGAGATACGTCGGCAGCGGCGCCAGCGACGGATCGACCTTGAACACGCCGCTGCCATCGGAGCTCCCATACTTCTGGACGCCAAAGATGCCGTAGACGTGGTCGCCGACCTCGAACTCGGGATGACGGGATGCGCTGATCTGCCCCACCCCGGCGGCGCGCATCACGTCGCCCACCTCGACCGGCGCGATGTACGAGGCGGCGGCGTTCATCCACCCGCGCATCGCGGGATCGATCGAGAGGTGCGAGACCGCGACCACAAACTCGCCCTCGGCGGGGTCGGGCACCGGCTCGGTGGTCAGCTCCCAGTCGGACTCAGTCGGCAGCCCGGCCGCCGGGCGGGCGGCGAGGCGGATCTGATGGTTGACCGCCGACATCGCGCGAGACTATATGGGTCTGTATGGGTCTGTCGCGCTGAGCGAGAGGGCACCCGCTGGGTGCGCGGCGCCAGCGAGCTCGCATGATTCGTGGCCGCCACCCCGTCCGGCTGGAGAGGAGCGGTGTGGGATCTCGTGGTTGCTATAGCCACCATCAGGCCCCACCCCTATTTCCAGGAGCCCCACTAATAGACGCCGCAGGACACGCACAGCTGCTGCAGCTGCTCCATCGCCTCGCCGGAGCGCGTCGGCAGCGCGTCGAGCGCCGACGCCGCGGCGCGCAGGTCACGAATCGTCACCGCTCTGGCCTCGAGCGCGAACCGGCCCAGCCAGCGAACCGCCGCGCGGTCATAGCGTCGACGGTCACCGTCGCGGAGCACGAGGCAGATCCGCAGCGCATCATCGAGCGCGATCTGCGGCAGCTCGCGAGCCGTGCTGAGGACGAGCAGCTCGTTGCCGGTCTCGAGCGCCCGGCGGAAGCGGGCATAGGGGCTGCCGTCGCTCGTCACGAACACATGTTCGCATGAGCGTCAAGCAAGAAAAAGGCCCGCACCCCGGATTGCAGGGTGCGGGCCGAGTCCGGCCGGGGTTCGGCTCGGTGACGCGTTGACGGTGTTGAGGACCGTTACGCGTTGACGCTCTCGTAGGACCCGTAGGCGCGCGCGCGTGGCGGGCGCTGACGGGGCGCGCGGGCCCGCGCGGCGACCGCCGCGGACTCAGAGCGAGAGGTGTGGATGGCCGCCGCGAGCATCGCGACGATTGCGACGACGACGACTGACATGAGGGCGATGTTGATCACTACGAAGGTCATTGCGTGGCTCCTTTGTTCGATGCCCTCACACCTTCCCCCGCGAGTGCAAGACCAATGTGGCATCAGCGTAGGAGCGACCTAAGAGGCACGCTGTGAAGACACTCACAAAAGCGATGTGACGTTGCCCACCTAAGTGGGCTATCGGTCCTTGCGCGCTGCGTCTCGATCTGCCTGCTCGCGCTGCTGGAGCTTCTCGCGCAGATAACGCGCCTTGTCGACACGCCGCTCCTGCTTGGTGGCGTCAGCCTCGGTGTCGGCCTGGTCGAGCGCCTGGCGGGCCACCTGCTCCTGCGCGAGCTGGCGCTCCTTGAGCGTCTCCAGCTCGGGGTCTTCGCCGGTCATCTCGGAGACGCTACTACCGCCGCGGTTTGTAGAGTGCCCGGCCGTGACACGAGCTGGCTGGGCAGGCAGAGCGCTTGCCACGGGACTTGCCGCGGTCGCGATCGCCGCCTGCGGCTCGAGCGCCCCGAGCACGAGCGCGTTCAAAAGCGGCTTCGAGGCCGACAGGTCGCAGTTCCGTCAGCTCGGGCTGGCGCTCGAGTCGGCGATCGGAGGTGCGCGCACCAAGACTGACGCCGAGCTCGCGGCCGAGCTCCGCCCACTGGCTACCCGCGCACGCGCGCAGGCGTCACAGCTCGCCCACCTGAACCCGCCCGCGAGCTACAAGGCCAACGTCGCCAAGCTCGTCGCCGGCTTCAACGCGATCTCCCGCGACCTAAAGCAGATCGCGAACGCCGCGTCTGCCAACGACGCGCAGGCGGCCAGCTCCGCCACCCGGGCGCTGGTCGCCGACGCGACCAGGGTCAAGGCGGCCGATCTCGCGATCACAGGCGCGCTCGGGGTCCAGCACAGCAAGAGCTGAGGCCGTCGATCGGCCGCCGCTACCGCCGCCAGGACGAGATCGGCACCCCGTGGGCGGTGACGATCGACCACCAGTCGCTCGAGGACCAGACGGTCACGGTGCGCGACCGCGACAGCCTCGCCCAGGCCCGGGTCGCGATCGCCGACCTCGCGGCGGACCTGCAGCGGCGGCTGCGCGAGCCCTGGCAGTCGCCGAAGGGCTAGGGCGTGCGATCTCGCGGGGGCTATAGCCCCCTCGAAGCCGCACGCCTCGCGCGCAGCCGGTCAGCCTTGCATGCTTCTAGACGAATTCGATAGACTTACTCTCTCTAAATGACCGCTGACCAACTCCAAGTGTTCGCAGCCGACCTCGCCGCCGCGCCCGAGCGCTGGGCCCATCTCGTTCGCCATACCGGCGACGTTCGCGTGTACGAGCAGATCCACGATGACGACGACGTCAACGCCTGGGTGATCTGCTGGAACGAGGATCAGGACACCGGCTTTCACGACCACGACGTGTCGGCCGCCGCGATCTCGGTCGTCTCGGGCCGCGTCCGCGAGGACCGCTTGACCCTCGCCGGCGAGCCGGCCTCGCGCGAGCTCGGAGCGGGTGAGACATTCACGGTGCCGCCAGTCGCGATCCATCGCGTCCTTCACGCCGGCGTCGCACCCGCGGTCACGATCCACGCCTACTCACCACCGCTGCGCCGCACCGGCGCCTACCGTGTCGGGCCGACCGGCGAGCTCGAGCGAGAGTCGCAGCCGTTCGAGGTCGAGCTGCGGGCCGAGCCGGCGCCGGCGCTCGCTTAGCTAGCTAGACCGCCGCCGCGCCGACGAACGCGTCGAGCTCCGCCTCGGACGACCAGGCGCCCACCGAGGCCCGGATGTATCCGCGCGACCCGATGCTGCGCACGACGAAGCCGGCGGCGGCGAGGCGGACAACCTCCTCGTCGAGGTCCCCGGCGGCCCTGTAGGAGACGAGCGTCGAGCGTCCGCGCGGCCCCACTTCGAGGCCGCGCTCGGCGAGCCGCTCGGCCAGACGCGCGGCGAGCCGCGTGGCGCGCGCGTGCACCCAATCCCAGCCCGCCTGCTCGAACACGCCCAACGAGGCGAGCGCCCAGGCGCTGCGCATCCCGGGCGGGAAGCCGTGATCGAGGCGGACGGCGTGCTCGGCCGGGGGCGATGACAGCGGGTCGTGCGGGTCCGCGAGTGACTTGAACCCGGGCCAGGGTGTCGTCAGCTCGTCGAGGTGGTCCGGGTGGACGTAGAGGGAGCCGCTGCCCTCCGGGCCGCAGAGCCACTTCTGGCCCGAGCCGGCGTAGAACGCGCAGCCGAGCGCCTGCACGTTCACCGGCACGGCGCCGATCCCCTGGGCGGCGTCGAGCAGCACCGGCACGCCGGTCTGCGCCAGCGCCTCGTGGTCGACGACCAGGCCGCTGACCCACGAGACGTGCGAGCAGGCGACCAGTCGCGTGCCGGGGGTAACCGCGCCGGCGAGTTCGGTGAACGGCACTATCACGAGCTCGACGCCGTGCAGATCGCGGGCGCGGGCCAGTGGGCCCAGGAGCCCCGGGTGTTCCTCGTCGCTGGTGACGATCCGATCGCCGCGGCGCAGGTCCAGGCCCGAGAGCACGGTGTTGACCCCGTCCGTCGTCGAGCCGGTCAGCGCGACGCTGTTGGGGTCACAGCCGAGCACGTTCGCGTAGCCGGCCCGCAGCTGGTCCGCGAGCTCGAAGATCGCCGTGCCGTAGACCTTGCCGGACCGTCCCTGCGTGAGCTCGAGCTCGACCCGCGCCCTGACCGCCTCGGCGGCCTGTCGCGGCAGCGGCCCCTCGGTGCCCGCGTTCAGATATGCGGTCCGCTCCAACACCGGGAACTGCGCGCGGAAGGCGGCCGCGTCAGTCATCCGACCGCCAACCCCGCCTTGCGACACTCGGTGGTCAACGCCCGCGCGGTGGCGCCGGTGCTGCCGCCGGGCTGGTTGACGCTCGCACACATCGACCGCGCCGAAGCCCCGCAGCGATAGATCTGGGCCCCACCAACCGAGTAGGCGAGCCCGACCGAGATGCAGCCGTGCCCGGACTTGTGGCCCACGCTCGCGAACGAGACAACGAGCGTCGCCGCAAGCAGCGCGAGCACGCCCAACACGCCGCCGATCATCGCCTTCTCGCGGGACCGCAGCGGTCGCATCGTCTGCACGGTCTGCGCGTGTCCCTGCGGAAGGATCAGCATCGGCCGCCGAGTCTAGATGTGGCCGACGCTGACTGCCGGAAGGCGTGCGCCGGCGGTGGGGCTGCCTACTTCGAGCCGCCGTCGTCGGAGACCGCCGCGGCGGCCGTCTCGTCCTCCGGAGACGCAGACTTAGACTCAGACTCAGACTCGGCCTCCGCGACATCGACCCCCTCGTCGTCGCCGAGCTCGGACAGCTCGCGCTTGAGGACCTTGCCGGTCGAGTTGCGCGGCAGCTCGTCGATGAACATCACCTCACGCGGTGTCTTGTAGCCGGCGAGGTTGTCCTTGACGTAGGCCTTGACGTCGTCCTCGCTCAGCTGCTTGCCGTCGCGCAGCACCACGAACGCCTTCAGCCGCTGACCGAACTTCTCATCGTCGACGCCGATCGCGGCGGCCTCCTCCACGGCCTCGTGGCCGGCGAGCAGCTCCTCGATCTCGCCCGGGAACACGTTCTCACCGCCGGAGACGATCATGTCGTCGTCGCGCCCGTCGATGAACAGCCGGCCCTTGGCGTCGAAGTGGCCGACGTCGCCGGAGGACATCAGGCCGTCGATCTGCTCCTTGGTCTCGCCGCCCGTGTAGCCCTCGAACTGGCCCGCATTACCGACGAAGATCCGACCGCTCTCGCCCTGCTGCACCTCGTTGCCATCGTCGTCGACGATCTTCACGATCGAGCCGCGCACGACCCCGCCGACGGTGCCGGGCTCCTCCGCGAGGTCGCTCGGCGTCGCGATCGTCGCGTAGGAGACCTCGGTCGAGCCGTAAAGGTTGTAGACGATCGGCCCGAACGCCTTCAGCGCTCGCTTGCAGAGCTCGGTGCCGAACTGCGAGCCACCGACGAAGATCACCTTCAGTGCCTCGAGGTCATGCTCGGCGACCACGTCCTCGCCGAGGTCGAGGATCCGCTGCAGCATCACCGGCACGACGATCAGCGCCGTCGCCCTGTTGCGCTCGAGGCTGTCGAGCGTCTCCTCGGGGTCGAAGCGCCGGCGCACGACGAGCGTTGAACCGAGCCCCAGTCCGAGCGCCATGTGCGCCAGCCCGAGCGCGTGGAACATCGGCACGCACAGCTCGGTCACCTGGCGGGCGCGGAACGGCACCTTGCTCAGCAGGCCACCGACCATCGACAGCGACCGCGGCTCCGAGCGCGGCGCCCCCTTCGGCGTACCGGTGGTGCCGCTGGTCAGGATCACGATCTTCGGCCCGGTCTTCGGGCTTCGGGGGCGCGCTCGTGTGAGCCACCCTTGATCAGCCCTTCGATCGTGTCGGCGGCGTCGGCACCGTCTTCGTCAGTCCACGCGCGCCAGCGTCCGTGTGGGGGCTCGATGCCCTCGAGCATCTCGCCGTACTCGTCGTCGTAGACGAGCAGATCGGTGCCCTCGCGGCTCGGCGACCTCGCGGATCTGCGGCCCGGCGAACGAGGTGTTGAGCAGCACGATCCGGGCGCCGCACTTGGCCGCCGGCGAACACCGCGTCGAAGAAGCCGCGGTGGTTGCGCACCAGGATCGCGACGCCGTCGCCCGGCTCGAGCCCGTGCTCGCGCCAAGCGTTGGCGAGCGCGTTGGAGCGCTGGTCGAGCTCGGTGTAGGTGACGTCGCCGAGCCGCGCGAACCGCGACCCGGTCGCCGTGGCGGATCGCGCCGATCGACACTGTGCCGGCCAAGCAATCCCGAAATGCTCGAACGCGAGCAGGATCTTCGCGAGCCGGTGTGGCAGCTCGGGCCGGACCATGCCGCTGCGAATGCAGACCGCGACGAAATACGCCTCGTCGCCGAACCGCTCGGCGAGCTTCAGACCGCCGCCGAGAAGGCCCTTCACATCTGGCAGATCACCGATCATTTGTCCTCACCCACCCGCATAAGCATCCTCACCCACCGCATAAGCAATTACACACGACAGCCGGAACCTACCCGAAAGTAGTATCGGCTAGACGTTGCGGAGCAGGCCCTCGGACCTCGCCCACTCGATCGTGCGCCGTAGGGTGTCTCGGGGATCGCTGTACTGAAGACCCAGCTCTCGAGTCGCGCGCGAACCGTCGTAGCGATGGCCGTGCAGCAGCGTACGAACCATCTCGCGGCAGACCGGCGGCTCGCGGCCGACCAGTCGCGCACCGCGCTCGACGACGGTCGCCGCGACCTCGGCAAGCGCCCGCGGAACCAGCCGTGGGCGCCGCTTGACGCCTGCCACGTCGGCCGCCAGCGCCAGCGCCTCGGTGATCGTGAGGCTGATCCCGCTGAGCAGGTAGCGCTCGCCGACCTGGCCGTGCGCCGCCGCCAGCAGGTGGCCTTCGACGCAGTCGGAGATGTCGACCAGGCTGACGTTGGTGTTGACGAACACCTTCAGCCGACCGTCGAGGAACGCGAGCAGGAAGCGGCCGGTGCCCCCGGCGCGACCGGGCCCCTGCACCGACGAGGGATTGACGCACACGACGTCCTGGCCCACGGCGCGGGCGGCTGCCAGCGCCGCGTGCTCGCCCTCGGTCTTGGTCCGCTCATAGGTCGACAGGTACCAACCCCGGTGAACCGTCGATTCGTTGCCGACCGTCCCAGGGGCCTCCCCAAGCGTCGCCGCCGACGACGTCAGCACGAGCCGCGGCACGCCGGCAGCGGCCGCCGCGCGCACGACAGCCACCGCTCCGTCGACATTGACCCGCTCCATCGGACCCGGATCCTCGACGCACAGGCTGTTGATCCCGGCGACGTGGAACGCGAGGTCGCAGCCGTCCATCCCCTCGCGCAGCGCCCGCTCGTCGTCGATATCGCCGCGCACCACCGCGACGCGGCGGGCCTCGAGCGCCAGCGCCGCCTCGGGGCTGCGAGCCAGGCCGATCACCTGATCGTCCCGTTCCAGCAGCCGGCCGACGAGCGCGGTCCCGATCACGCCGGTCCCGCCGGTGACGAACACGCGGCTCACGACGCAGGCGTGCGCAGGGCGTCAGTGGAGCGCGCGAGGTAGTCAATCCCCGACCAGGCGGTGACGACCGCTGCGATCACCATTGCCCACTGGTCGAGGTAGACGCCCGCCACGATCACATCAGGCCGGATCATCGCCAGCGCAATCGCGACGAACTGCACCGTCGCCTTCCACTTGCCCAGCAGCGAGGTCTCCATCTGCCGGCCCCCGGACGCGACCGCAGCCCGCAGGCCGAGGATCACGAACTCGCGCGCGACGATGATCAGCGCGACCCACGGCGACGCCCGCTGGACGGCGACCAGCGCGATCAGCGCCGTCGTCACCAGCAGCTTGTCGGCGGTCGTGTCCAGGAACGAGCCGAGCCTGGTGGTGACCCCCCAGCGCCTCGCCAGGCGGCCGTCGACCCAGTCAGTCGCGGCCGCGATCAGGAACACGATCGTGGCGGCCGTGAATGATCGGCTGAGCACCAGCGCCATCACGGCCGGCGCGAGCACGATCCGTAGGCCGGTGCCTACGGCGAGCATGCGCGAGGAGCGCAGCGCGCTCAGAGTGCCGGCCTCCACGGGGCCAATGATCTCACCCTGACAGCAGGCTTGCCGCAAACGCGCGTGCCGATGCCGCGTCGGGCGCCTCGAGCGCCCGCTGGGCCGCCGCCGCGGCGTCGCTGAGCGTCACCGCCCGCAGCGCAGCCTTGGCCTCAGCGATCAACGGCGGCGCCATGCTTAGCTCGCCGACCCCGAAACCCGCGAGCAGCACTGCCGCCTCCGGGTCCCCGGCGAGCTCGCCGCAGACGCCGACCCAACGGCCGCGCGCGGCCGCGGCATTCACGGTCTCCTTGACGAGCCGCAGGACCGCGGGCTGGGTTCCGTCAAGCAGCGCCGCGAGCCGCGGATCGCCTCGCTCGGCGGCCATCGTGTACTGGGTCAGGTCATTGGTCCCGAGCGAGAAGAAGTCGACGTGCTCGGCGAGCACCCGCGCGGTCAGTGCCGCCGCGGGGACCTCGACCATGATCCCGAGCTCGAGCTCGACGCCGTTACCCACCGATTCCCGCGCGCGCGAGAGCACGGCACGGGCCGCCAGCACCTCGCCGAGGGTCGCGACCATCGGCAGCATCACCTTCAGCGGGTACTCGGCCGCGACGCGCACGATCGCCCGCAGCTGCGTCTCGAGCACCTCCTCGCGCGCGAGTGCCAGGCGGATTCCGCGGACGCCGAGGAAGGGGTTGGCCTCGGGCGGCATCGGCAGCGCCGGCAGCGGTTTGTCGGCGCCGGCGTCCAGGGTGCGCACGACCAGCGGGCGGCCGTCGAGGTCGGAGGCGATCCGGCGCAGCGTGTCGGCCTGCTCGTCCTCGTCGGGCAGCGAGGCGCGGTCGAGGAACAGGAACTCGGTCCGCAGCAGTCCCACGCCCTCGGCGCCGAGCTCTACCGCTCGGGCTGCCTCGCCGACCGCGCCGAGGTTGGCGAACACCTCGACGCGCGTGCCGTCGCGCATGGCGCCCGGCTCGTGTGCTCGCTCGCGCGCGGCGGCCCGGCGGCGCTCGTCACGCTCACGGCGCGTCATCGCCTCCCGTTGCACCTCGGGCGATGGCTGGGCCTGCAACGTTCCGGCGCGGCCGTCGAGCAGCACCGAGGTCCCGTCGGCGACCGCGAGCAGGCTCGGGCCCAGCCCCACGACCGCGGGCAGCCCGAGCGCCCGGGCGAGGATCGCCGCGTGCGCGGTCGTCGAGCCGCCCGCTGTCGCGATCCCGGTGATCACCGCCGGATCGAGCCTCGCGGCCTGCGCCGGGGTGAGCTCGTCGGCGATCACGATTCCCGCGCGCTGGTCCGTCTCGCCGGCGCCACCGGTCAGCAGAGCCACGACCCGCGCGCCGACATCGAGCACATCGGTCGCGCGCTCGGCGAGCAGCGGGTCACTCAGAGCCCGGTACTGGCCGGCGACCTCGGCCGCCGCGTCGTAGAAGGCTCGCTCGGCGCTGGCCCCGCCGTCGATCGCCGCCCGGGCGGGCCCCAGCATCGCCTCGTCTCCCAGTAGCGCCAGGTGGGCGTCGAAGATCTCTGCCTCAGCTTTGCCCGCGCGCGCCGCGATCAGCTCGCGGTCGGCGGCGACCGCTTCGGCGGCGGCCGTCAATGCGTCCTCGAGGCGCTCGCGCTCGCGGGCCGGATCGTCGGCCTCGCGCTCCGGTGGCGGCGCCGCCGCGATGCCGTCGAGGTGCCAGACGGGACCGATCACCAGCCCGGGCGAAGCGGGGACGCCCGCCAGGACCTCGCCCGCCGCCGGCGGTTCGGGGGCGGCCTCGACCACCGCCGCAGCGGCGACCGTCGCCGGCGACGGCGCATCCGGCGCGTCGACCCCATCGCCGAACCCATCGTCGGCGAGCGCGACCAGCGCCGCGATCGCGGCATCCGCGTCGGGGCCCGAGGCGCTCACCTCGAGCGCATCGCCCATCCGCGCGCCCAGCGAGACGACCGCGGTCAGGCTCCGGGCGCTGACCGGCGCGCGCCCGCCGCCCGCCTTCGCGATCCGCACGTCGGCGTCGTGGCCGCGCACCGCCTCGATCAGCCGCGCGGCCGGGCGAGCGTGCAGGCCGATCTTGTTGCGCACGGAGAGCGTCGCCGACGCGTCGGGAGCCACGGCAACACCAGGCGCGTCCACACCGGCAGCCGGAGCCGAGACCCCCAACTGCGACGCCTTCATCGCGATCGCCCCACGCGCCTCCTCAGCCACCTCGTCGAGCGAAGCTCCGCCGCGCGCCGCGACCGCCGCCGCGACCGTCCCCTCGACCAGCGGCGCCTCGCTCATCTTCACCGGGCCAGGAGCGTCAGCGAGCATCTCGATCGCGAACTCGGTGCTCATCAGGGCGCTGCCGAGGTCCATCAGCACGAGCACGCCGTCATCGGACATCGCGCGCTCGATCGCCGCGCGCACCCGTTCGGCATCGGTGCCCAGCACGCCGGGCTCGTCCATCCCGCCGGCGGCCTCGAGCGCGAGCTCATCGCCGCCCATCTCCCGCGCCAGTCGGACCACGCCTTCGGCCAGCGCCTCGCTGTGGGAGACGACGACGATCCCGACCACCGCTGCCCCCCCGCTACTTCCGGTCCAGCCCGTACGCGCGGTAGAGGTAGTCGATCGGGTGCACGGAGGGACGCTTGGTGGCGGCCGCGATCTGCCAGCGACAAGTCTCGCTGTCGCAGACGACGGTCGTCGCCCCCGAAGCACCCACCTGCTCGAAGAGGTCAGCGCCGACCGCCATCGCGATCTCGTACTTCTCGGCCTTCATCCCGTACGTGCCCGCGATCCCGCAACAGCGGGCGTTCATCTCGCGAACCTCGAGCCCGGGAACCAGCGCCAGCAGCTCGAGCGCCGGCTTGCCCATCCAGTGGCCCTGCTGCTGGCAGGGCGCGTGGTAGGCGACGGTCTCGTTGACCGGCTCGAAATCGGTGCGCAGCTCGCCGCGGTCATGGAGCTCGAGCAGCAGCTCGCAGATGTCATAGGTGCGCTCGGACACGAGCTTCAGCGTCGGGTCTTCTTCGAGGCTCAGGATCTCGCGCGCCTCGCGCTTGAGCATCAGTGTGCAGCTGGTCGCATTACCGACGATGATCGTGTCGTCATCGTGCAGCTCAGAGGCGAGCGCCCGCGCGAGCTTCAGCACGACCCGGCGCGCGTCGTCAAACAGACCGCTCGACTGCAGCGGCAGTCCACAGCAGTCCTGCTTGGGCACGTCGACCTCAAACCCGTTGTGCTCGAGGATCGCGACGACCTTCTCGCCCTCCCAGGGCTCGTAGTACTCGGTCCCGCAGCCGTGGAAGTAGACGACCTTGCGGCCGGTCGAGGGGCTCTTGCGCCCGCGCGCCCAGCGCGAGAACCGCCGGCCGGCGAACTTCGGCGCCGGCGCGTCGCGGTGGACACGAAGCAGCTTCTCGCCGAGGATCCGCGCCGGCCGCGACTCCAGTGACCAGTTGGCGACCGCGGCCGTCGGCGTCCCAAGCCTCCCGAGCCACGTCGGCCGGGTGATCAGCCGGTCGCGGATCGGGACGCCCTTCTCGAGCTTGAGCTTGTTGCGAGCCTGCGCGTTGATCTCGGCGATCTTCACCCCCTGCGGGCAGACCATCGAGCAGATCCCGCAGCCCGAGCAGTAGTCGACTGACCACTCGGCCGACGGCTCGTCGGCGACCCGGTAGCGCTCGGCCTGCGGCCCGGCGTACTTCGGGCCCGGGAACAGCGGCGTCACGTTCGAGACCGGGCACTGGGTCTCGCAGATCGTGCACTTGACGCAGTGGTCAAGCGAGCCACGCAGCAGCTCGTGCAGGACTCCCTCGCTCACGTGACCGCCACCCCCGCACCCGACTTGGCCAGTGCCACCTGGGCTGCCCGATAGCCGCTCGCGAGCGCGATCCCCTCGCCCGAGCCCTCGCGCCATGGCACCGCCCCCGGCAGCGCCGCACCGGCGACCAGCACGTTCTCGGTCCCGCTCGCCACCAGGTCGGCACCGACCGCAACCCCGGCCCTCGCTATCGGCTGCTCGTCGAAGTACGCGTTCACGAACCGGGGCTCACCGGCGGGCGGCACGCCGTGCAGCTCGAGCCCGAGCACGCGCTCGTGGGTGACCCAGTGTGAGTCGAGCTCGATCCCGCCTGACGCAAACCCGCCGGTCGCAAGCACGAACCAATCGGCGCTGTAGCGCACGTCGTGTCCGGCGGCGCGGGCGTGGACGGTCGAGATCCGGTCGCCGTCGCGGTCTGCACCCACGACTTCACCGCCGAGGATCAGCCGCCCTGCCGCTGCCCGCAGCGCGGCGCGCAGGATCTCGAACAGCCGCATGCCCGGGACCGACGGTGGCAGCGTCGGGATCTCGAACACGCTCCGTCCGAGCCGGTGCTCGACGTCTGACCAGACCCCGTGCGGGTCGCTGACCCCGAGCATCGCCGGCAGCCCGACGTGCTCCTCGGACCGCAGCGCGAGCGCCAGCTCGGCGCAGAACCGCGCCCTCCAGCCGGCGTCCTCGAAATGCCGCGCGACCCCGAGCGCGCTCATGTCGGCGCGCTCGAGCTTGAGCTCGAGCGACACCGAGCGCGCCTCGATGTCCGCCTGGCGCAGGTTCCCAGCGCACAGGCTGGGATGGAAGTCGCGCAGCGCCGGTGTGCCGACGATGCAGACTCGATCGAGCCCGTCACGCTCCCCGGCGGCCATCGTCTCGGGGACGAGCGCCGACGGGCGCAGCGCGCCGACCGCGGTCGGCAGCAGCATGTTGCGCTCGACACCGCCCGCGTAGGAGTAGCCGGGCAGCGGTCCGGCATCGACGCACTCGGAGAACCAGTGGACCGCCTCCGCGACCACGTCTGGCCCCAGCAGCCCATAGGGATGATCGGCGGCGAGCTTCTTGATGGCCGGCAGCGGCTCGCGGACGAGCTCCGGGGAGTAGCCGAGGAGATCGATCGTCGCCGGCGCGAGGTGCGTCGAACCCACCCCCTTTGCGAGCACGCAGACGCGCGCACCGCCCTGCGCCAGGCGAGTCGCGGCGACCAGACCGGCCGTCCCGGCGCCGATGACTACGGCGTCAAAGTGAAGCTCGTCTCTCACGTAGGTAGGTGCTCCACGTCGAGCACGCCCTGGAAGATCCACTCGTCCAGACGCGCCTGGCGCAGCTGGTCGCCGTAGAGCACCGGCCAGACGCCCTTCCACCGCTCCTGGAGGAAGTCGTTGAAGCGAACGGTCGGTCTGGCTCGGCGGTTAGGCCGTCGAGCTCGTGCATCACCCCGGCGGCGCGGTAGATGCAGAAGCCCCCCTGGCAGGGGCCCATCCCGAGCCGCAACTGGCGGCGGATGTCGTCGAGGTTGGTCGAGCCGGTGCGGGTGATCGCCTCCACCAGTTTCGCGCGCGGGACCATTTCGCATTCGCAGATCAGCTGCTCGTCGGCGAGCCTGTTCTCCTTGCGATGCAAGCGCTCGGACAGCGTGTAGTGCTCGCCGCTCTCGGACCCGGGGAGCGACTCGCTCGCGGTCGAGCACGGCCGCTGCTCGCCCAGCTGCGCGCAGACCGCGTCAACGGTCTCCTCGGCCATCATCCTGAAGGTCGTCAGCTTGCCGCCGGTGATCGTCACGAACCGCCCGATGCCGTCGCGCTTGGAATGGTCCAGCAGCGCGTGGGCACGGGTCACGTCGCGCGTTTCGGTGTCCGAGGCCTTGGTGTCCTCGAACAGCGGCCGCACGCCGGTCCAGACGCGCAGTGCGCGCGCTTGACGGAAGCCCGGCACCAGCTTCTCCCCGTCGTCGAGCATTGCATCGATTTCAGACTCGTCAATCGTGTGGTCGTCGGGGTCGTCAGTGTGCTGGTCAGTGGTGCCGATCACCGAGACCGTGCGGATCGGCACGAGGATGTCGCCGTCAGTCGGCATCTGGCAGCGGTTGATGACGGTGTTCACGAGCCGGTGGTTCATCGCGATCATGATCCCCCGGCCGGGGAGCACGCGGACGCCCTCGATCCCCGCCAGGTCCGCGATCTGGCCCGCCCACGCGCCGGCGGCATTGACCGTGACGCGCGCCTCGATGTCGACCTCCTCGCCGCTGCGGCTGTCGCGCACGCGGGCGCCCGTGACCTCGTCGCCGTCGCGGTGGATCGCGATTACGGCGTGGTAGGGGAGCACGCGGGCGCCACGCTGCTGGGCGCCGTGGCCCATCGCCCAGACCGTCTTCCAGACGTCGATGTTCGCGTCCGGGACCCGGAACGCGCGCGAGATGCCCGGGTTCAGCCGCGGCTCCGCGGCGAGCGCCTGCGCGGCGCCAATCTCCTCGCAGTCGACGTCAGTCTCGCGACAGCCCTGCGCGAACGTGTCCGCGTAGGCGGGATCGTCGAACGGCGTCGTGACGAAGAAACCGCCGGTGTCCTCGATGCAGTCGGCCGCGACTCGCCGCAGGATCCGGTTCTCGGCGATGCACTCCCGCGCAGCGCGCGGGTCCTTGACCGCGTAACGCCCGCCTGAGTGCAACAGTCCGTGGAAGCGGCCGCTGGTCCCTTCGGCGAGATCCCGGCGGTCGACGAGCACCACGTCAAAGCCGCGCAACGCGGCGTCCCAGGCCACACCGGCACCGGTGGCCCCGCCGCCGATCACGAGCACCTCGGTGCTGAGAGACACCATCAGATCAGCGTACCCCTCCCGATCTGTAGACGGGAGGAGGCGGCCCGCGATGGCCGCCTCCGCGCCGTCTCAGAAACTGCTCCCCCTAATCGACCCAGTCGAAGGTGCGGGTGACGGCCTTCTTCCACTCCTTGTAGTACGCGTCGCGCTTGCCCGCGTCCATCTGGGGCTCCCAGCGCTTGTCTTCGGCCCAGTTGTCGCGGATCTCCTGCTCGGTGGACCAGAACCCAGTCGCCATCCCGGCCGCGTAGGCGGCGCCGAGCGCTGTCGTCTCGGCGACCTCCGGACGGATCACCGGCACGCCGAGGATGTCGGCCTGGAACTGCATCAGCAGGTCGTTTTGGACCATGCCGCCGTCGACCTTGAGCTCCTTCAGATCGACGCCCGAGTCGGAGTTCATCGCGTCCATCACCTCACGGGTCTGGAACGCCGTCGCTTCGAGCGTCGCGCGAGCGATGTGGCCCGCGTTGACATAGCGCGTCAGGCCCGCGAACACGCCGCGGGCATTGGACTTCCAGTACGGCGCGAACAGGCCCGAGAACGCCGGCACGATGTACAGGCCACCGTTGTCATCGACTGACTTGGCGAGCTCCTCGACCTGCGGCGCTGCCTGGATCATCTTCAGGTTGTCTCGCAGCCACTGCACGAGCGCCCCGGTGATCGCGATCGACCCCTCGAGCGCGTACACGGCCGGCTTGTCGCCGATCCGGTAGCACACGGTGGTCAGCAGGCCTGACTTGGACTGCACGGCCTCGGTGCTCGTGTTGAGCAGCATGAAGTTGCCCGTGCCGTAGGTGTTCTTCGCGTCGCCGGTGTCAAAGCACGCCTGGCCGAACGTCGCCGCCTGCTGGTCGCCCAGGTCACCGGCGATCGGGATACCGGTCAGGCTGCCGCCGCGCACCTCGCCGTAGACCTCGCTCGAGGAGCGGATCTCGGGAAGCATCGACATCGGAACGCCAATCGTCGCGGCGATCTCCTCGTCCCACGCCAGCGTCGAGAGATCCATCAGCATCGTCCGGCTGGCGTTGGTCACGTCAGTGACGTGAATTCCGCCGTTGGTGCCGCCGGTCAGATTCCAGATGCACCAGGTGTCGATGTTGCCGAAGATCAGGTCGCCGGCCTCGGCCTTTGCCCGGGCGCCGTCGACGTTGTCCAAGACCCAACGAACCTTCGGGCCCGAGAAATAGGTCGCCAGCGGCAGGCCGACCTTGAGCCGGAAGCGATCCTGACCACCGTCCTGACTGAGCTCGTCGACGAGCTTGTCAGTCCGGGTGTCCTGCCACACCAGCGCGTTCATCACCGGCTCGCCGGTGTTGCGGTCCCAGACAACCGCGGTCTCACGCTGATTGGTGATCCCCAGCGCAGCGATGTCGTCGCGGGTCGCGCCCGCCTTCTCCATCGCTTCGTCGAGCACCTCCGAGCAGCGCGCCCAGATCTCCTTCGGGTCGTGCTCCACCCAGCCCGGCTTGGGATAGATCTGCTCGTGCTCCTTCTGCGATACCGAGACGACCCGTCCTTCGTGGTTGAAGATCATCGCCCGCGAACTCGTGGTCCCCTGATCCAGTGCTATTGCGTACTTCGCCATCCGTTGTCTCCTTTCAGCCACCCAGCGCCTCGGCGGCGCTTTTGAAGAGGTAGTAGGTGGAAGTCGCGCCCGGATCCTGGTGATCCTTGCTGCGCTCGCCGAGGTAGCTAGCCCGTCCTTTTAGGGCGACCATCGGGATCGTCGCGAGCATCCCGTCGTTGGCCGCCTGTGCCGCCGCCCGGAGCCCCGAATCGAGGTCCGGGGCGGCGTCTAGTGCATCGACCGCCGGAATCAGCGCGTCGACCATCGTCTTGTCGCCCGGTCGGGCCTTGCCTCGCGCCTGGACGCCGTCGAGGCCCTTGTGAGCCGCCGCGGCAAAGCCGGCGAGATCTACCTCGTCGGCACCGGACATCGAGGTACCCATCTGCAAGAACAACGTGCCGTACAACGGTCCGGCCGCCCCGCCGACGCTCGACACGAGCGACATCGCGACGGTCTTCAGCACGGCTCCGGGATCGTCTGGCTCGGACGCGTCGAGCTTCTCGATCGCCTTTCGCATCCCCCGATCCATGTTGGTTCCGTGGTCGCCGTCACCGATCGCCGTGTCGAGGCGGACGAGCTCCTGACGGTGCTCGCCCACCTCGGCGGCGAACCGGCGCATCCAATCGACAGCGCCGTCTCGGGTGATTGCCACCGCGCTATGCGCCCCAGCGCAACCCAGGGGTATTCACTGGCGCGTCCCAGTAGCGGACCATCTCGTCGTCGAGCTTGAGCAACGTGATCGAGCAGCCCTGCATCTCCAGTGAGGTGATGTAGTTGCCGATCAGGTTGCGCTCGATCGTCAGGCCGCGCTCCTGAGCGATCCTCGCCACCTCCGCATAGACGACATACAGCTCGATCAGCGGGGTGCCGCCCATCCCGTTGACGAACGCGAGTACGCGGTCGCCCGACGAGAACGGCAGATCCTCGACGATCGGCGTCATCAACCGCTCGGTGATCTGCGAGGCGGGGCCGATCTTCTCGCGGAAGCGGCCCGGCTCGCCATGGATTCCGATCCCGATCTCCACCTCGTCCTCTGCGAGCTCGAAGCTCGGCTCGCCAGAGGCGGGAGTGATGCACGGGCTCAGGGCCATGCCCATCGAGCGGCCGTTTGCGTTGACGCGACGGCCGAGCTCGGTGACCTCCTGCAGCGAGCGCCCGTCGTCGGCCGCGCCGCCGCAGATCTTCTCGACCAACACCGTCACCCCGACGCCACGGCGCCCGGCGGTGTAGAGCGAATCCTCCACCGCCACGTCGTCGTTGGTCAGGATCGTCTCGACCTCGATGTCCTCGCCCTTGCCCATCTCGGCGGCCATGTCGAAGTTCATCACGTCGCCCGTGTAGTTCTTGACGATGTGAATCACCCCGGCGCCGCCGTTGACAGCCTGGGTCGCGGCGAGCATCTGGTCCGGGGTCGGCGAGGTGAACACCTCGCCCGGACACGCCGCGTCGAGCATCCCGGGACCCACGAAGCCACCGTGCATCGGCTCGTGGCCGGACCCACCGCCCGACACCAGCCCGACCTTTCCACTTACCGGCGCGTCGATTCTGACGACTAACGCCGGGTCATATGAGACACGGACGCGATCTCCGTGTGCGGCCTCGACACCGCGTAGCGCATCGTGCAGAACTGCGTCCGGCGAATTGATCAGTTTTTTCATCGCAGTGACCTCAGAACGGGGCGCTGCCGAACACAGCATCGAAGAAGATCGCGCCGAGTGCCCCGCCGATCAGCGGGCCGAGGACAGGCACCCACGAGTAGGACCAGTCCGACGGGCCCTTTCCGGGAATCGGCAGGATCGCGTGGATGATCCGCGGCCCCAGATCACGAGCAGGGTTGATCGCGTATCCAGTCGGCCCGCCGAGTGAGAGGCCGATCGCGAACACCAACAGGCCGATCAGCAATGGGGCCAGGTCCGCCCCGCTGAACGTGTTCCACGGGCCCGTGATCGTCAGGACCCCGAACACCAGCACGAACGTACCGATGATCTCGGTGATCAGGTTCCACCCGTAGTTGCGGATCGCCGGGCCGGTCGAGAAGACCGCCAGCTTCAACCCTGGATCGTCAGTCTCAGACCAGTGGAGGAAGTACGCGATGAACACCAGCACCGCGCCGACCATCGCCCCGATGAACTCCCCGATGAAGTACTTGATCGCCTGAGAACCGTCGATCCCACCGTGGATCCAGATTCCCAGTGTCACGGCCGGGTTGAGGTGCGCGCCGTCGAAGAACCCGACGGCGTAGACGGCGACCATGACCGCCATGCCCCACCCGAAGGTGATCACGATCCAGCCAGAGTTCTC
Source organism: uncultured Solirubrobacterales bacterium (assembly GCA_963703825.1). Classification (GTDB taxonomy): domain Bacteria; phylum Actinomycetota; class Thermoleophilia; order Solirubrobacterales; family Solirubrobacteraceae; genus Palsa-465. Next base: position 31,948 of record CAVPFS010000062.1, read on the forward strand.
GGCCTTCGACTTGGACAGCAGCACCGCTGCCACCACGCCGTCGCCGAGCAGAATCAGCATCGCTGTCCCGATGATCTCTGACGGGATTATGCCCAGCGTTGGGAAATGCACCGCCACCACTACTGCCGATATTGCGCCCAATTTCGACTCTCCCTCCTGAAACGAACGTGCGGATTGTCGCGATACTATCCGCGGCTGTTCGACAATGTCAAACGGAGTTCTATAGACCGTTACTCGGTTCAACTAGACAACGGACCGCTCACGTTTCACGAGCGGCTCCGAGCATGGTTTGCGGTGATTAGGGAAGCGTGACTTGGCTGTGCAACGCAACATCCAGTCGATTGAGCGCGCGGCGGCGATCCTGCGGGCCCTGTCCGGGGGCAACCGCAGGCTCGGCGTGGTCGAGATCGCCGAGCAGGTCGATCTGGCCAAGGGGACCGTCCACGGCTTGCTGCGAACGCTTCAGCAGGTCGGGTTCGTCGAACAGGACGCCGACACCAGCAAGTACCGGCTCGGCCCGGCGCTGCTGCACATGGGCTCGAGCTACCTCGATGGCAACGAGCTGCGCACCCGCGCACTGAACTGGTCTGACTCGCTCGCCGGCCGCACCAACGAGGCGGTCCGGATCGGAACGTTGCACGAGCAGCAGGTGTTGATCGTGCATCATGTGTTCCGCCCCGACAACAGCTTGCAGACGCTGGACGTCGGGTCGTTGCTGCCATTGCATGCCAGCGCACTCGGCAAGGTGCTGCTTGCCCACCATCCGTTCGTAGCCGCCGAACTGCTCAACTCAGAGTTGCCCGCCTACACAGACGCAACGATCACGGATCCCGAGCGGCTCGAACGCGAGCTCGAGCGGGTTCGATCGCAGGGCTGGGCCGCGGATCTCGGCGAGCTGGTCGCCGACCAGGTCGCACTCGCCGCGCCGATCCACGACCGCCGCGGGACGATCGCCGGCGCGATGGGGATCTTTGGGCCACCGGAGCGGCTGACGCTCGTTCACCGTCCGAACACGACTCTGCTCGCCGCCGTGCGTGAGGCCGCCCGGGCTGTCTCACGAGAGCTGGGCGCGATCCCCTGGTAGCGATGAGCGAGCGTTACGTAGCCGCGATCGACCAGGGCACAGCATCATCGCGCTGCCTGGTGTTCGATCGCTCGGGGCGGATCGTCTCGGTCGCGCAGAAGGAGCACCGTCAGATCTTCCCCCGGCCCGGCTGGGTCGAGCACGACCCGGAGGAGATCTGGCGCAACGTCGAGCACGTCGTGTCTGAGGCGCTCGCGGAGGCGAGCCTGCAGCCGTCCGATCTGGTCGCGCTCGGGATCGCCAACCAGCGCGAGACGACGCTGATCTGGGATCGCGAGACCGGCTCCCCGGTCCACAACGCGATCAACTGGCAGGACATGCGGACCGATCACCTGATCCGCGACCTGGCGCTCGACGGTGGCGGCGACCGCTTCCGCGACCGCGCAGGCCTGCCGCTGGCAGCCTACTTCTCGGGGCCGAAGGTCCGCTGGCTGCTTGACACGATCCCAGGCCTGCGCGAGCGCGCGGATTCCGGCGAGGTGCTGTTCGGGACGATCGACTCGTGGCTGATCTGGCGGCTCACCGGCCGCCACCTGACTGACGTCACGAACGCCAGTCGCACGATGCTGATGAGCCTCGAGACGCTTGACTGGGACGACGTGCTGCTCGACGCCGTCGGCGTCCCGCGCGCGATGCTCCCCGAGATCCGCTCGTCGGGCGAGGTCTACGGCGAGACGAAGGGCAAGCTCGCGGGCGTCCCGCTCGCGGCGGCGATCGGTGATCAGCAGGCGGCGCTGTTCGGCCAGGCCTGCTTCTCCCCCGGCGACGTCAAGTGCACCTACGGCACCGGGAGCTTTTTGCTGTTCAACACCGGCGAGCGCCCGGTGCCGTCGACCAGCGGCCTGATCACGACCGTCGCGGCCAGGATCGGCGACGAGACCCCCACCTACGCGCTCGAAGGTTCGATCGCCGTCACCGGCGCGCTCGTCCAGTGGTTCCGCGACAACCTGACGCTGATCGGCTCGGCGCCCGAGATCGAGACGCTCGCGCGGACCGTCGACGACAACGGCGGCTGCTACTTCGTCCCGGCCTTCTCGGGGCTGTTCGCGCCCCACTGGCGCAGCGACGCCCGCGGCGTGATCACCGGGCTTACGAGCTACATCACCAAGGGCCACCTCGCTCGCGCGGTGCTCGAGGCGACCGCCTGGCAGACGCGCGAGGTGATCGAGGCGATGGATCAGGACGCTTCGATGGCGATGAGCGTGCTGCGAGTCGATGGGGGCATGACCGCCAACAACCTGCTGATGCAGTTCCTCGCCGACGTGCTCGACGTGCAGGTGGTGCGCCCCCTGGTCGCCGAGACGGTGTCACTCGGCGCCGCGTATGCGGCTGGGCTGGCGGTCGGCTTCTGGCCTGACCACGACGCGCTGAGTGCGAACTGGCACAAGGCCGCCGAGTGGCTGCCGCGGATGGCGGACGCCGATCGCCAGCGCGGCTATCGCAAGTGGCGCAAGGCGGTGCAGCGAACCGTCGACTGGGTCGACGAGGACGACGAGTACTAGTGCGATCCGTTGGAGGAATCTGACTTCTGGGCGCCGGTCAGGCGCGGGCGCCGATAGACCGCCGCTGACGGGCCACCATCGCCGTTCTCGAAGTAACGCTGCACGCGCTCGATCAGGAGCGCCGTGTCCTCGGTCGGCGCGATTGGCTCGCCGAACGACACTTCGATCCGGTGGCGCTTTGGGATCACCGCCCCGTGCAGGCGCTTTGGCCATAGCCGTCCCGGCGGCATCGCCTGGGCGGTGCCGGTGACGCGGATCGGCACGATCGACAGCTTGTGGGCCGCCGCCAGCACCGCCGCCCCGCGCTTGACCCGGCCGGTGCCGCCGCTTCGGGAGCGGGTGCCCTCCGGATACAGCAGCAGGCTCCAGCCCTGGTCCAGCAGCGTGTCGAGATGGCTGCCGTCCTTGGCGATCCCGGCGCCGCCCTTGCGCTCGATCGGGACCGTGTTGAACAGCAGCGAGACAAGCGCTGCGACCAGCCGGTTGCGGTAGAAGTAGTCGGCGGCGGCCGCGACCGCGGTGCGCTTGCGCAGCCGCCTCGGCAGCGCCGCCAGGATCACGGGCGTGTCAATGTGGCTGGCGTGGTTGGCGACCAGGATCACCGGCCCCTTGAGCGCCGTGAGCTTCTCGCGGCCGGTCGTTCGTCGCCGCGTGTAGTAGTCCATCGTCGGGTTGAGGATGAAACTCTGGAAGTTCTCGCGCACCTGGCCGGCGAGCCAGGAGCGGGCCCACGGGATGTCAAGCTGCGCCGCCGCGGCGCGTAGCTCTCGTCCTTTTTCCGGTGCGCTCTTCGCCGCGGCCGTCATCCGCCGCTTCCACGAACGCTTTCTTCTGAATGGCAGCACCGCCGACCGTACCCCAGTGCGTGACAACCGTTACAGATTCCTTATGCGGACTTGCCCCCCCGCTGTAACCTCGGCTAGGCAAGCCCCGACTTACAGGAGGTAGCGGCAGCCATGCCAACCGATCCCAGACGGCCCGCGGATCCCGAGCAGCCGGGCGGCGGATTCGCCGCGGGTGAGTCCGATCCCGAGGCCTTCCCCGAGGAGGAGGCCATAGGCCGGTTCAGCAAGGGCCAGGAGGAACTCGGAGAGGAAGACCCCCAGAAGCACCATCACGGACGCTTCAGCGAGGGCCAGGAGGAACTCGGAGAGGAAGACCCCGAGAAGCACGAAGAGCGACGCTTCAGCGAGGGCCAGGACCACCAGCCCCCCGGGATCGTTCCCTGAGTTCAGACCTCCAGATCAGAATGCGGCGGGCTGGGTAGCCGCGTAGCCGGCTCCCCAGCCCTCGCCGCGCTAGTAGCCGCTGCCGGAGTAGCCGCTGCCGTAGTAGCCGTAGCCGCCGCCGTAGTAACCGTAGCCACCACCGCCGTAGCCGCCGCTGTAGCCGCCACCGCCGTAGCCCGGATAGCCGCCGCCGTAGCCACCACCGCCGGTGCCCGGATAGCCGCCGCCATAACCGCCCGTATCGCCGCCGCCGCCGTACCCGGCGTAACCGCCGCCGCCCGAACCGTCGGCCGCGTAGGCGACCGTGAACGACGCGCCGTCTGTGGACAGGCTCGAGGGCGTCGCGCCCGCTGAGCTGTCCGAGGATGTGAACTCGGCGCCACCGAAGCCCTGTGAGGTCGCCCCGCCGTCGAGCGTCACAGCGACCGGGGTCCATTGCGAATCTGACACGGTACCGGTGTGACCGGCGGTGTCAGTCGCATAGGCGTTGTTGAACTTGACAGTGCCGAAATCGGCGAGTGGCAGCTCCTGACAGTTCGTCACCCCCTGTTGACACGACGAGGGCGCCTCGGCGATCCACTCAGCGCTCGAGGTGTCAGGCCCGCGCATCGTCAGGTTCCTGGTCGCGGTCCGGCCGGTCGTCTGATCGGCGACCGAGATCCCGACGTGGTCGCCCGCGACTACAACTCGCGTGTAGATGTGGTCGCCGGGCTTGACGGTCAGGCCGAGCGTGACCGGCATGCTCGGAACGAGCTCATACCAGGCGAAGTAGCGCGGGCTGCCGTCACTCGCGCACTCCGCCTCGGTCCCTGCCTGTTCGAGCTTCCCGCTCTGACCCGAGCCTCCGAGCCCGACCCAAAACGCAGCGTATTCTCCTGCATTCGTGCAGTTTGCCGTCGGTTGCGTCCAACTCGCCGAGACGCTCTTGAAGTCCTTGCCGGACGAGTCCTTGACCACGTAGCCGGCCCAGTTGCCGCTCGCCGCCTGCTGCACCTCGCTCGCCGACGCCACCGCCGGAGCGACGCCGAGCGCGCAGCCGGCAGCCACCATCGTTGCAAACAATCGCTTGGCTTTCATGCCAGTCACTGTGCACCCGTCCGCGAAGAGCGCCGTACGAACTGGTGAAGAGCTCCATCAGTGTCAGGAACCGAACGCGGTCCTCGCACGCGCGAGCCGCACAGCCCGCGACAGCGTGTCGATGTCGTAGGCGCCCTGGTGGCGGTGACCGTTGATGAAGAAGGTCGGAGTTCCCGAGACGCCGCTCAGGTCGGCCGACTCGACGTCCTCGGCGATCCGCCCCGCGCCCGTGCGCTTGCGCAGGTCGTCCTTGAAGGTGTCGACATCGAGTCCCAGTTTGCGAGCGTCGTCGACCAGGTCCATCACTTTGAGGCGATCCTGGTGTGACAGCAACTCGTCGTGCATCTCCCAGAACTTGCCCTGCGCGGCCGCCGCCTCGGTCGCCTCAGCGGCGATCTGGGCCTGCGGGTGAACGTCGTTTAGCGGCAGGTGTCGCCACACGTAACGAAGCTCGCCGAAGTCGGCGAGCAGCTCGCGGATCACCATCTCGGCCTGGCCGCAGTAGGGGCACTCGATATCTCCGTACTCGACCAGCGTCACGGACGCATCGTCGGGACCACGGATGTGGTCGCGCTCGGGGTCGACCGGCTCGGCGAGATCGACGATCTGCTCGGCGCTGCCGATCAGCGCCCGTAGGCGGACGGTCCGCGGCAGCTTGCGAGTCGCTCGCAGGACGAGCGCGCTCATCAGCGGCCCGCCGACGAGCGTCGTCAACACGCCGAGCTTTGCCTCGTCAAGCTGCTGACCGTGGAAGGCGAGGGTCGCGATCAGGACCGAGACCGTGAACCCGATTCCCGCGATCGCGCCACCTCCGATCACGGAGCCCCAGCCGACCGGAGGACGGATCCGGCCGCCGCTGATCCTCGTCACCAGCCAGGTCGAGCCGGTGATCCCGACCGGCTTGCCGATCAGGTAGGCGACGATGATCCCGAGCGTGATCGTCGACGTGTACGCGTGCGCGAGAAACGTGCCGCTGATCACAAAGCCGGCGTTGGCGAGCGCGAACAGCGGCACGATCACGTAGCTGGTGACCGGGTGATAGAGCTGCTGATAGCGCTCGTTCGGGGAGATCGCCGACCGCAGCCCCGCCCGCGCCGACTGCGCGAGCTCGGACGTCGGCTGCTCGCGGAAGATGCGGAACAGGTCAGTCGCGCGCTCGAGGTCGGAGCGCGCCGCCGGGTAGGCGATCGTCAGCAGCCCCATCACCAGCCCGACGACCACCGGGTCGATCCCGGAGCGCTCGAGCGCGACCCAGGCGGTCACGCCGAGGACGCCGTAGACCGCACCGTTGTGTACGCGGTTGGCGCGGACGACGAGGATCACGGCGAAGGTCGCCAGCGCGACCGTCAGCGCGACGACGTCGACCGAGGTCGTGAACACGGCGACGATCACCACCAGGGCGACGAGGTCGTCGACGACCGCGACCGTGAGGATGAACGCGCGCAGGCTGTCGGGGAAGCGCCGGCCGACCAGCGCCAGCATCCCGAGTGCGAACGCGGTATCGGTCGACATCGCGGTGCCCCAGCCGTTGCTCGACGAGTGTCCGGCGTTGAACGCCAGGTAGATCGCGACCGGGACGATCATGCCGCCGACCCCGGCCAGCAGCGGCAGCGACAGGCGACGGCGGTCGCGCAGCTCGCCGAGGTCGAACTCGCGCCGCGCTTCGAGACCGACGACGAAGAAGAAGAACGTCATCAGGCCGTCGTTGACCCAGTGGCGGAGGTCCTGGCTGATCCCCGAGCCGCCGATCGTCACCGACAGCGTCGTGGTCCATACGCGCTCGTATGAAGCCTGGTCGATGTTGACCCACAGCATGGCCGCGATCGCGCCCGCGAGCAGGATCACCGCGCTGCCCGACTGGGTTCGCAGGAACTCGCGCAACGGCGTTTCGAGGTTGCGCGCCCACGCGGTGTGACCGCTCAGTGGCTCGCTCGTCGTCTCGACAGCCTCGTCCGCTGCGTCAATCGGGATGTCGCCGGCGGTCACCTCGGACGCAGATTAGAACGCGCCGCGCACTGCCATCGCGCGGCGTCGCTCCGATCCCCACGTCTAGTATCTGAGCAACGGTTTTTCTGAACATCGCGCCGCCAGATACCCAAGGAGCCGACCGCATGCCAGCCACTGAACCACTCGTCTTCGACGCCATTCGCACCCCGCGCGGGAAGGGCAAGGTCAACGGCTCGCTGCACGCGACCAAGCCCGTGGATCTGGTCGTCGGGCTGATGCACGAGATGCTCAGCCGCAACCCCGACTTCGACCCCAACCGGGTCGACGACGTTGTGCTCGGCTGCGTATCGCCGATCGGCGACCAGGGCGCCGACATCGCCAAGACGGCCGCGGTCAAGGCCGGCCTGCCTGACACGGTCGCCGGCGTCCAGCTCAACCGCTTCTGTGCCTCAGGGCTCGAGGCGGTCAACATCGCCGCTCAGAAGGTCGCGTCCGGCTGGGAGGACCTGGTGCTCGCCGGCGGCGTCGAGTCGATGTCGCGAGTCCCGATGGGCTCCGACGGCGGCGCGTGGGCGATGGACCCCGAGACCAACTACGACACCTCGTTCGTCCCGCAGGGCGTCAGCGCTGATCTGATCGCGACGATCGAGCAGTTCAGCCGCGACGACGTCGACACCTACGCCGCTCGCTCGCAGCAGCGCGCCGCCACCGCCCAGGCCGAGGGTCGCTTCTCGGGCTCGGTGATCCCGGTGCTCGACATCAACGACCACGTGGTGCTCGACAACGACGAGTTCATCCGCCCGGGCACGACCGCCGAGACGCTCGCCACGCTCAAGCCCTCGTTTGCCGCGATGGGCGAGATGGGAGGCTTCGACGCGGTCGCGCTTCAGAAGTACCACTGGATCGAGAAGATCGAGCACGTCCACACGCCCGGCAACTCGTCCGGCATCGTCGACGGCGCGGCGCTGGTGGCGGTCGGCAACGAGCAGACCGGCGCTGAGCTCGGCCTCCGGGCGCGCGCCAAGATCCTCGCAACAGCGGTATCCGGGGCCGACCCGACGATCATGCTGACCGGTCCCGCCCCCGCCAGCCGCAAGGCGCTTGCCAAAGCTGGGCTGACGGTTGATGACCTTGACCTGGTCGAGATCAATGAGGCGTTCGCCGCGGTCGTGCTGCGGTTCGTCCGCGACATGGGCCTCGACATGGACAAGGTCAACGTCAACGGCGGCGCGATCGCGATGGGCCACCCACTTGGCGCGACTGGCGCGATGATCCTCGGCACGCTGATCGACGAGCTCGAGCGCCGCGATGGCCGCTATGGCCTCGCGACCCTCTGCATCGGCGGCGGGATGGGCATCGCGACCGTCGTGGAGCGCATCTGATGGCGGTCCAGGAAGGCACAATCCGCTGGGAGCGCGACGGCGACGGCGTCGTGATCCTGACGCTCGACGACCCCAACCAGTCGGCCAACACGATGAACGCCGCCTACGGCGCGTCGATCGCCGCGACCGTCGATCGGCTCGAGGCCGAACGTGCCGAGATCAGCGGCGTGATCATCACCTCGGCCAAGAAGACGTTCTTCGCCGGCGGCGACCTCAACGACCTCAAGGCCGTGACCCGTGAGCACTCCGACGAGATCGCCAAGTGGGTCCACGACGGCAAGGCTGTGCTGCGCCGCCTGGAGACGCTGGGCAGGCCGGTCGTCGCCGCCGTCAACGGCTCGGCGCTCGGCGGGGGACTCGAGATCACGCTCGCCTGCCACCACCGGGTCGTCGTCGACGATCCGAAGATCCAGCTCGGCTTCCCCGAGGTCCAGCTCGGACTGCTGCCGGGTCAGGGCGGCGTCACGCGGACGGTGCGGATGCTGGGGATCGTCAACGCGCTGATGCAGCTGCTGCTCCAGGGCCAGCGGGTGCGGCCCGACAAGGGCAAGGAGATCGGGATCGTCGACGAGCTCGTCGCCTCCAAGGAGGACCTGATCCCGGCGGCGAAGAAGTGGATCGCCGCCAATCAGGACGCGCAGCAGCCGTGGGATGCGGACAAGAAGTACAAGATTCCGGGCGGCACCCCGAGCACCCCGGCGCTGGCACAGAACCTGCCCGCCTTCCCCGCCAACCTGCGCAAGCAAATCAAGGGCGCCAACTACCCGGCGCCGCACCACATCATGGCCGCCGCGGTCGAGGGCGCACAGGTCGACTTCGACAACGCGTCCGAGATCGAGGGCCGCTACTTCGTCGATTTGGTCACCGGACAGGTCGCCAAGAACATGATCCAGGCGTTCTTCTTCGATCTGCAGCAGGCGACCGGTGACCGCGGCCGCCCCGCGGAAATCGAGCCGTTCAAGCCTTCCAAGATCGTGGTCCTCGGCGCCGGCATGATGGGCGCCGCGATCGCGTACGTGTGCGCGAAGGCGGGCGTCGAGGTCGTGCTCAAGGACGTCTCCGAGGAGGCGGCCGTGCGCGGCAAGGGCTACTCGCAGAAGCTCGTCGCCAAGGCCATCGAGCGCGGACGATCGACTCAGGAGCAGGGCGATCAGCTGCTGGCGCGGATCACCCCGACCGCGGATCCAGCCGCCGCCGCCGGCGCCGAGCTCGTGATCGAGGCAGTGTTCGAGGACCCGAAGGTCAAGGCCGAAGTGTTCAAGGAGATCGAGCCCCACCTCGCGGCAGACGCGCTCCTCGGTTCCAATACCTCGACTTTGCCGATCACCGGCCTGGCCGAGAACGTGAGCCGGCCGGCGGACTTCATCGGCCTTCACTTCTTCTCGCCCGTGGACAAGATGCCGCTGCTCGAGATCATCAAGGGCGAGCAGACCTCCGACGAGACGCTGTACCGCGCGCTCGACGTAGCGAAGCTGATCAAGAAGACCCCGATCGTCGTCAACGACAGCCGCGGCTTCTTCACCAGCCGCGTGATCGGCACGTTCATCAACGAAGGCATCGCGATGCTGCTCGAGGGGATCCCGGCGGCGACGATCGAGCAGGCCTCGTCGCAGGCCGGCTACCCCGCCCCGGTGTTGCAGCTCTCAGACGAGCTCAACCTGAAGCTGATGCGCAAGATCCGGGACGCGGCGCAGGCCGCCGGAAGAGGTCGCAAGCGGCTGGGGCGGCCATCCGTCGGAGCGGGTGATCGACCGGATGCTCGAGCTCGGCCGCCCGGGCCGGCTGGAAGGGATGGGCTTCTACGACTACACCGACGGCAAGCGCACTGGGGCTCTGGCCGGGGCTCAAGCAGGAGTTTTGAAGCCGGTCGACGACCCCTCCTCGATCGTTCTCAAGGACCTCGAGGAGCGGATGCTGATCGTCGAGGCGCTCGAGTCCGTCAGGTGCGTGGACGAGGGCGTGATCGAGACGGTCGCCGACGCCAAATCGGTTCGATCCGGGATTGGCTTCCCGGGCTGGACCGGCGGCGTGCTCCAATACATAAACGGCTATGCCGGAGGGCCGGCCGGGTTCGTCGCGCGCGCGCGCGAATTGGCCGAGCGCTATGGCGAGCGCTTCGAGCCGCCGGCGTCGTTGGTCGCGCTCGCCGAGCGTGGCGGCACGTATTCGGACGAGGCGCTGGCGACCGCGTAGCGATATTCGGGCCGCCGTACGTCCCAGATATCCCAGTCGATGCTCCGCGAGGCAGCCGAGTACCCCAACTCGTACATCGAGTTGCGCCCCGGGCAGGAGCGGATCGAGACCGATCGCTACACGCTCTGCATGGAGCCTTCGAAGCTGGCGAGCACCGTTCAGCGTCAGCGCTTCGCCGCCGACGAGCTTGACGAGGTCCTGGCCGAGGTCCGGGTCCTGCTGCGCGAGCGCGGGCGGACCAAGACCCAGTGGGAGGTGGGCAGCGAGGCGCAGCCGCCCGGTCTCGTCTCGCTGCTGCTCGACCGTGGCCTGACCCTCGACGACGATCCGGTCGCGGTCGCGCTGGCTCTGACCCGGGCACCACCGCCGCCGCCGCCGGGGATTACCGCGCGCCGGGTGCAGAGCTACGAGGAGTACGAGGCGGCCAGGGCCGTGCAGTGGGCCGCGTTCAACGCCCCGGCCGAGCGGATCGCCGAGGAGCGCCGCAACGGGCGTCGCGAGTACGAGACCGCCCCGCGTCTGGCGCACGCGGTCTGGATCGACGGCGAGCTCGTCAGCGCTGGGACCTGCGCACCGACTCCGTACGGCCTGGCGCTGTTCGGCGGTGCGACCCTGCCCGCGATGCGCGGCCGCGGTGCCTACCGGGCGCTGATCTCCGCGCGCTGGTCCGAGGCCCGCGAGCGCGGGCTGCCGGCGCTGCTGACCCAGGGCGGATCGATGTCACGGCCGATCCTCGAGCGGCTCGGGTTCGAGCCCGTGGTCGGGTCGACATGCTGCTCGACGAGTTCGGATAGTCCGCGGCGGCCCGAGCGCCAGCCTGCCGCTAGGCCAGTGCGACGCTGCGGTCGCGGCCCGCTTGCTTGGCGGCGTAGAGCCCCCGGTCGGCGGCGTTGAGCAGCGTCTGCGCGTCGAGGACGCCGTCGACGTTGGTGGCGACCCCGATCGAGACCGTGATCCGCTCCGTGATCAGGCCTTGCATCCGCAGTGAGGTCTCGACCCGCAGGCGCTCCGCGGCGCGGATCGCGCCGGCGCGATCGGTCCCAGGGAGGACCACGCAGAACTCCTCACCGCCGAGCCGCATCGGCACGTCGTCGGCGCGCGAGAGCTCGCGCAGCAGCTCGCCGAAGCGCTCCAGCACGCGGTCGCCCACGTCGTGGCCGTAACGGTCGTTGACCTGCTTGAAGTGGTCCAGATCGCAGACCAGCAGCGCCGCGTCTGGGTGAGCCACAAGCAGGTCCGTCAGCCCGCGCCGGTTCCGCACGCCGGTCAGCGGGTCGTGGGTGGCGAGATGGCTGAGCTGCTCGCGATGGTCAATGCCGTTCCAGGCGGCCGACACGAGATCCACCAGCAGCCGCACCGCCCGGCGGCGCTCGTCGCTGGGGAGCAGGCGGTCGATCGGATCCTCGATCGCAAGCAGCCCGCGGATCGTCCCGTCGTCGCCGCGGCAGGGGACGATCAGGCAGCCGTCGTCCCAGGCGGCGCTCCCGCGCCCATTGCGCCGTGACCGGCAGCCGCCGTCCGGCGCCGCAGGCGAGTACAGCTCGCTCGCCGCGACCAGCCAGCACCCCGCGTACTCGCGATCCGGCGTCAGCAGCGACTGGACGGCGCTGACCGTCAGCGTCTCGGAAACCAGCTGCTCAGACATCTCCCACCCGCGGGTGACGAGCAGCGACAGCTTGTCGACCCCCGAGACGCTATAGGCGGCGATCCGCTCGAAGCCGAGATCCGGGACGACCGTTTCGCAGGCTGCCTCGAGCAGCTCCCGCTCGGACGTGCACGCCGACAGCGCCGGCGAAATCCCGAGCAGCTGCGACAGCGTCCGCGCGTTCTCGGTCGCGCGCTCGTTGCGCCGCGCGCTCGCCAGCGCCTGCTCGGCGTGCGAGCAGATCGCGCGCAGCAGGCGCAGCTCGGCGTCGGTGGGGCGCCGGCCGTTGGCGGGCTCGTCCACGGACAGAAAGCCGAGTGGAGCGCCGCTCGAGTCGCGCAGGAAGACGAGCAGGCCGTCGTCGGGCTGCCACGCGTCGGGGTCGTCCGAGTGCGGGATGTCGGGCGTGTAGATGTTGTCGATCTGGTCCCAGAAGGCCGTCTCGCGGGTCAGGAAGAACACGCCGGGCAGCCGCTGCTGCTCGGACGCGAACAGGTGCATCAGCGTCTCGCTCGGCGCCGCAGTGCCCTCGAGCGCCGCCCGGCTCTCCTCGTTGCCGACCACCATCACGACCTCGTAGTCGTCCCACTCGGGGCGGTAGATGTTGACCACGACCGCGTTGAAGCCGGACACGTCGCGAATCGTCTCCGCGACCGCTCGCACGACGGCCAGCGACTCTTCGCCCGCGCAGCGCGCAAGGTCGAGCAGCGCCTCGAGGGGCGTCGTTGAATCAGCAGCGTGAGAGCGTGCGGGTACAACCATCGGCGTTCAATCGGCTCGCTGCAGCTTTCAGGTCAGAAAATGGCTCAGAACTAGTACAGATATGGACCGGATCAGCCCGACGCAAGTGTGACGGGCGCGGCGGCGGAAAGCCGCGCCGTGGGTCGAGTGGAAACGTTTCGCCGGGAAGGCCGAGGCCGGGGGCCGCCAGGCGAGGATGCAGGATCCGACGTGTAGCAGCGCTACACGAGGATCCGAGGACAAAGCCTGGCGGCCATCCGGGCCGGCATTACAGGTGGAATGTTTCCGGGAGCCCCACTAGACCCGTTCGGCCTGCCCGGCGAACTGAAAGGCCGGAACCAAAACGCCAAAGGCCGTCGACGGCGACCTTTGCGCAACAGCCTCATATGCACGGTTTTGGCTGGGGAAGGGGGCGGCTGCGGCATGCAGTTCGCGACAAATCCGGGATTCGGCTTTGGATCTGTCACGAACTTGGCGTCCAGCCTGCGCCTGGCGACAAATCCAAGGCGGTCCTGCGGATTTGTCACAAACGGTAGGTCGATTCCGTGGAAAACCCGGCGACCGCCCGGTCTTGGGCAGCACACAGCGGGATACCCGCCCCGTCCTGCAAGGCCGGATCTAGCGGACTACACCCCGAGCGAGCGGCCGATGATCTCCTTCATGATCTCGGTCGTGCCGCCGTAGATCCGGGTCACCCGGGCGTCGACGAACGCACGCGCGATCGGGTACTCGAGCATGTAGCCGTAGCCGCCGTGGAGCTGGACGCAGCGGTCGACAACCCGGCCCTGGAGCTCTGTCGCCCACCACTTGGCCATCGCCGCGTCCTCGGCAGACAGCTCGCCGGCGTTGAGCGCCAGCACCGCCTGGTCGCAGAACGCGGTCGCGAGCGCGATCTCGGTCGCCATCTCGGCGAGCGCGAAGCGGTGTTCTGAAACGAGCCGATCGGCTGGCCGAACGCCTGTGCGCTCCTTGACGTAGGCGAGCGTCGCGTCGAGCGCCCCCGCGCCGCGGCGACGCCGGCGATCGCGATGCTGAGCCGCTCCTGGGGCAGGTTTGAGGTCATGTGGCGAAAGCCCTGCCCCTCCTCGCCGAGCAGGTTCTCGACCGGGACACGAACGTCGTTGAAGAACAGCTCGGCGGTGTCCTGCGCATGCATGCCGACCTTCTCGAGGTTGCGCCCGCGCTCGAACCCCTCCATCCCGCGCTCGATGATCAGCAGTGAGATGCCACCGTGGCGCTGGCTCGGGTCGGTCTTGACCGCGGTGATCACGAGATCGGAGTTGATCCCGTTGGTGATGAACGTCTTCGAGCCGTTGACGACGTACTCGTCGCCATCGCGGACCGCGGTCGTGCGCAGCCCGGCGAGGTCTGACCCCATCTCGGGCTCGGTCATCGCGACCGCCGTGATCAGGTTCCCGTCCGCGATCCCGGGCATCCAGCGCTCCCTCTGCTCCTCGTTGCAGAAGTGCGTGAAGTACGGCAGGCAGATGTCGTTGTGGAGCGTGATCCCGAGTCCGCTGCCGGCGTCGCCGGCGAGGCTCACCTCCTCAGCGACTATCTGGTTGAAGCGAAAGTCGTCCGTACCCGCGCCGCCAAACCGCTCGGGCACCTGCATCGCGAGCATCCCCTTCGCGGCGGCCTTTACGAACAGCTCGCGCGGGACGATCCCGTCGCGCTCCCATTCCGCGTGGTTGGCGGTGATCTCCTCGGCCACGAACCGCCGCACGGATTCGCGGTAGTCGATGTGCTCGGCCTCGAACAGGGTCCGCCTCATACGGCGATTCTGCCCGACGGCGGCTCGTCGGGCGCGGCGGGATGCGGCTTGCGGTCCGCCGCACCGCGCGCGTGCGCCCGCCGGTCGCTCAGCGCACCAACGCGCCGCTGGAGCGCAGCGCGCTCCAGACCCCGTGGAACGCAGTGACTCCGATGTAGCTGGTCGAGCCCGGCGACCCATCGCCGATGTACCGGTACAGCGGGTGGCCGTTGTAGGTGACCTGAAGCCCGCCGTGGATGCGGGTCGTCCCCAGCAGTGAGCCGCGGACTCCGCGCTCCGGACGCGGCTTGCCGCTGGTGCGCACCGGCGGCCATGCCGACGCGCAGCCGTTCATCGCGACGCACGTGTCGCGATTGCGTGAGTCGTGGCTGAACGCATAGACAGTGAAACCCCGTCCGTCGGTGAGGATCATCCCGCGGCTCGTCCGTCGCAGTTTGATCGTCGCCGTACCGGACGCCGCCCGCGCGGTCGGGCGCGACGGCGCGGCGAACGTCGGCGCCGCAGCGGCGGCCCCGACGAAGGCCGCGAGCACCGCGAGCGCGGCGGTCAGCTTTGTGCGGGTCAAGGACATGCGTTTCCTCCTGGATAGGGACACGGCCCCTCGCTTGAGACGGCCTCTCTGCTAGAGACGGCCCCGCAGCTGATTCCTTCCCGAGCCGAGCGCGCGTAGCATTGACAGGCGAGTGCCTCGCCTGGACCCGACCTCACTCGGCCAGCACCTGGACGCGCTCTACCGAGCAGCCTGGGCGTTGTGCGGCTCGCGCGAGGACGCGGAGGATCTCGTCCAGGACACCTTCACGCGCGTGCTCGCGCGCCCGCGCAATGTCAAGACGGGCGGCGACCGTGCTTACCTGATGAGCGCGCTGCGCAACACGTTCTACTCGCGCCTGCGCACGGCCTCGCGCCGGCCGCGCACGACGCACACGCTCGACGACGTCGAGGCGGTCGAGTCGCGCACGTCAGTACAGCCCGACCGGGCGCTCGAGGTGCACGAGATCTTCGCCGCGATCTCCGAGCTACCGGACGAATTCCGGCTCACACTCGCGGCCGTGGATATCCTCGGGCTCTCCTACGGCGAAGCGGCCGAGGCGCTCGGGACGCGCGAGGCGACGATCACGACCCGCCTGTACCGGGCCCGCCAGCGAGTCGCGCGCCAGCTGGGCGATCCGCCGACCCCCCCGAAGGTTCGGGAAGGATCGGGCCCGAACCGGAGTCTTGCCTGATGGAAGATCAAATGACCAACGAACCGCAGTTCCCGGAGGCCGAGCTGGCGCGACTGGCCGACGGGTCGCTGCCCGAACAGCGCGCAGCCGAACTTCGCGCAGAGGTGGCGAAGTCACCGCAGCTCCAGCAGGCGCTGGCCGAGCAGGAGCGTGCGATCGCGTTCGCCCGCAGCGCCGAGCCGCAGACTCCCGACTCGCTGCGGCGCTGGGTCGACGAGCAGACCCGGGCGGCGTCGCCGGTCCGGCAGCGGCGCCGGCTGCGGATCAGTTTCGCGCTACCCGCGATGGCCGTCGCGGCGGCCGCCATCGCCGCGCTGATAATCGTCGTCTCGGCCGGCTCGAACGCACCGACCCTTCAGCAGACGACCAACCTTGCGCTCGCCTCTAGGACCGCACCGGCGCCGAGCGTCTCGCCCGGCAATCGAACCGTCCTCACCGACACCGGGGCCGGGATCCCGTTCCCGAACTGGGGACCGACGGGCTGGAAGCCGAGCGGCGCCCGGGTTGACAAGCTCGGGGGCCGGACGATCGTGACCGTGTTCTACAAGAACCCGGAGGGTGCGAAGGTCGGCTACGCGATCGTCGGTGGAGCGCCGATCGCAGTCAACGGCGGCACCGCCCAGGACGTCGGTGGCGTCCAGTACACGTTCTTGACGATCGGCGCCACGCACCTCGTGACCTGGGTCCAGTCCGGCCACACGTGCGTGGTCGCAGGACGCGCGGTCTCGAACCAGACGCTGCTGCACCTCGTCACCGCGTAAGCGCGCTTGACGACTTTGCGATGCTGGGGCTATGAGCCCCAGAGCATCGTGTACCCACCTCGACTCGATCACCGTGACCGAGCTGCCCGCGGCTGTCGCTGGCTGCGAGGACTGCCTGCGCGACGGCGGCGTCTGGCTGCACCTGCGGATCTGCCTGGAGTGCGGGCACGTAGGCTGCTGCGATGACTCGCCAAACCGCCACGCCAGCCGGCACGCCGGCGAGCGCGGCCATCCGCTGATCCGATCACTGGAGCCGGGAGAGGAATGGAGCTGGTGTTTCAAGGATCAGCTGGCGATGATCATTCCGCAGGTCACCGGAACGACCCGGATCCCACCGTCGCCGATGCTGTCCTGATCGGGCCGCCCCAGAGGGCATGACCGAGGCGAGACCGGACTCGATCAAGCGCCTGGCGCTGATCGCCGCGATCGTCGCCTCGTCGATCGCCGCGGTCGACTCGACCGCAGTCAATGTCGCCCTGCCTGCGATCGGCCGCGACCTCGGCGGCGGCTTCGCCGCCCAGCAGTGGGTCTCAAATGCCTATTTGCTGACGCTCAGCTCGTTGATCCTGCTCGCCGGATCGCTGACGGACAAGCTCGGCGAGCGGCGGATCTTCGTCGCCGGGGTCGCCGGCTTCGGCGTCGGCTCTGCGCTCTGCGCTGCAGCGCCGACGATCGGCGTACTGATCGTCGCGCGGGCGCTGCAGGGCGTCGCGAGCGCGCTGCTGACGCCGGCGGCGCTGGCGATCATCGTCTCGGTGTTCCCCAAGGAGGAGCGCGGGGCGGCGATCGGCAAGTGGACCGCGTGGGGCGGGATCGGGATCCTCGCCGGGCCGCTGCTCGGCGGCCAGATCGTCGACTCGTTCTCGTGGCGCGGGATCTTCGTGATCAACCTGCCGCTGGTGATCGCCGCACTCGCGCTGTCGCGGATCGCGGTCCCCGGTCGCGCTCAGACCGCCAGCGACACCTCGATTGACTGGCTCGGGGCTGCACTTGCGGCGCTGGGCCTGGCCGGAATCTCGTTTGGGCTGATCGAGCAGCCGATCCTGGGATGGTCCGATTTCGCGGTCAGCGGCGCGCTCGCGCTCGGCCTACTGCTGTTCGCAGGCTTCATTTTCCACGAGTCGCGGGCCGAGCACCCGATGCTTCCGCTGGACCTCTTCGAGCGTCGAAACTTCGCGATCACCAACGCGCAGACGTTCGTGATGTACGGCGGGATCGGGCTGCTCGGGTTCTTCGTCACGATCTACCTGCAGGAGGTGGCCGGCTACAGCGCGCTCAAGTCCGGCGTCACCGGGCTGGTCCCGACAATCGTCATGTTCCTGCTCTCGGCGCGGATGGGGAAGCTCGCCGACCGCTACGGGGCGCGGCCGTTCCTGACCTTTGGCCCGATGCTGGTGGCGTGCGGGTTCGCGCTGATGCTTCGCTACGGGATCCGGGTCTCGCTCTGGACTGAAGTGCTGCCGGCGCTGCTGGTCTTCTCGCTCGGCCTCTCGATGACCGTCGCGCCTCTGACCGCGACCGTGCTCGCCGACGCCAGCGAGGCCGAGGCCGGCATCGCATCGGCGGTCAACAACGCGATCGCGCGGACGGCGGGACTGATCGCGATCGCGGCGGTCGGCGCGCTGGTCTCGTCCTACTACGCATCGCAGCTCGAGCAGCGGCTTGGGCAGCGCCTGCCGCCGGCGGCCGCCTCGGCGGTCAGCGCAGCCAAACGGCGGACGTTCGGCACGATCAAGCCAAGCGCGATCCCGGTCACAGACCGGGCGTTCGCCGCGGCCGCCTCCGCCAAGGCGTCCGAGGATGCGTTCCACCTCGCGATGGGGGTCGGTGCCGTGCTGCTGGTCGCTGCCGGCCTCGGGGGGCTGGCGCTGCGGACGGAGCGCCGCAGCCCCGTTCAAGCACTCGGCTGCGTGGGCGGCCAACTGGCGGGCGCGCCCGACGCTGCCGCCGACTGCGAGCCGGCGGTCGCGGCCGTGGCTGCGGGCGTCGCGGACTGAGCCCGGCTCCATCCCTGGCCGCCCCCGGCCGCCGGCGCCCGCTCAGAGGCCGAGCCGCCCCCGTTCACCCTCGGGCACCAGCTCCAGGTACTCCGGGTGCTCCTCGACGTAGTACTTGACGAACGGGCAGTGCGGCAGCACATCGAGCCCCCGCCGGCGCGCGTCGTCAAGCGCGAACGCGGCCAGCTGGGAGCCGAGCCCGCGCCGCTCCATCGCCGGGTCGATCTCGGCGTGCGTGAGCGCGATCCTGTTGCCGTGGATCCGGTAGGCGAGCAATCCGACCGGCTCGCCGTCGACCTCGAGCAGGTAGCGGTGCGTGGCCGGATCGTCTCGTACCTGGACGTTCGCCATCACGGTCGATCGTAGAGCTCGCTCAGCCCCAGATCGAGCATCGCCACGAGCCGCTCGAAGCTCTCGTCGAGCGACAGCTCGATCGCGAAGCCGCCGAGCCGCTCGAGTGACACGAAGCCGTACAGGGCTGCGCGCACGACCCGCACCGCGTGGATCGCGTCGTCGCCCTCGAGCCCGTAGCCCGAGAGGATCGCGACGATCAGCGCCACCAGCTCGCGGGCTGCGTCGGCGCTGACGCCGGCCGCTTCGTCGGGCGCGCGCTGCATCGCCGCGTAGAGCCCCGGGTGTGCGGCGGCGTACTCGCGGTAGGTCTCGGCCAACGCGGTCAGCGCGTCTGAGCGCGCCCGCCCGGCGCAGGCAACCGCGATCGCTTCGGTCAGCTCGCGGACGCCACGGTCGCCGAGCCGCCGGCGCAGGTCGGCCAGGCTCGCCACGTGCGCGTACAGCGAGGGTGCGCGGATCCCCAGGCGATCGGCGAGCGCCGCCAGCGTCACCGCCTCGAAGCCGACCTCGTCGGCCAGCTCCGCGGCGGCATCGACGACCGCTTCGGAGCCGAGGCCCGCGCGCGGCATCACTCCGCCCGCTTGATTGCCGCGTCGATCGCGGCTGCAGGTGAGCGGACTGCGGGACCGTGACCGACGACCAGCAGCGCTGGGTCCAGCGCCCGCAGCGCCCGCGCCGACTCGAGGTCCTGCGCCTTGTCGAAGGTCGCCATCGCCGCCAGCGGGAAGCGCCAGTAGAAATGGTTAGAGACCGCGACCTGCCCGAACGTGGTGAACACGTCGCCCGCGATCAGCGTCCGATCGCGCGTGTCCAGGAAAGCGAGGTGTCCCGGCGTGTGCCCCGGACTCGCCACGACCTCGAGGCTGCCGACCCGGTCGCCGGGCTGGAGCCGGACGTCCGGAACGGTCTTCAGCTTCGGCCAGCTGCCGGTCAGTTTGCCCTCGACGACCTTCTCGCCGGTGTGGATGCGGGCGTCGGTCTCACTCATCAGCACCTGCACGGCCGGCCCAAGGTCCGCCTTGAGCTCGTCCACCGAACCGACATGATCCCCGTGACCGTGCGTCAGCGCGATCCGCCGGATCGGCACACCTGCCTCGTCGGCCGCAGCCCTGATCGCGGCGCCGCTCTTTCCGATCATCGTGTCGACGAGCGTGAACCCGTCCTCCTCCTTGACCAGATACCCGTTGACAAACCCCAACCGGGTCAACTGGGTCAGCGTCTCAGTGATCGGCTTGGTCTTCATCTGGAACTCCCTTACTTGTTCAAGTCCAACAGTTGCTTTTGCCTAATAGGACCATAGCTACGCCTCATAGGTTTGTCAAGACACGCACCAGTGATGCGCGCTTTGGCGGGCCTGGCCGTGCGCCGCTCGAGCGGACCTGGCGGCACGGTCCGCAGCGGCGCCGGATCGGACGCCGCGGCGGGCGGGGCCGCTCGACGGGCCGCTGATCGCGAAGTTCTTCAGCGCGCTGGGGAACCAGAGCCGTAGATGAAGAACTCGCAGGTCCGCGAGACCTCGACGGTCCACCCCAGCTCCGCCAGACGCTGCTCGAGCTCTTCGGGCGCGTAATACCGCTTGACGATCCGGAACTCGCTGCCGTCGTCGAGCCGGCGGGTCATCGTCTCCTCGCCTCCGCCCGGGGCGACGTGATCGCGGGCGCCGGAGAAGTCGCTGCGGGCGCTGTCGACGAAGAACACCCGCCCGGCAGGCTTGAGCGCGCCGGCGACCCGCTGCCAGAAGCCATCGAACTTGCTCTCGGGCACATGTGAGAGCCAGAAGCCGAAGAAGCAGACGTCGAAGGCCCCCGCGGGCGGCGTCCATTCGAACAGATCGGCCTGCAGGTAATTCACGCGCCCGTCGGCAACCCGTGCCCGGTTGACCCGTGTCCGGTTGACCGCGAGTACTTCCGCCGAGGCGTCGACCGCCACCAGCCGGCGAGCCGTCCCAACCAGGTGGCGCGTCCAGAGCCCGGTTCCGCACGCGAGCTCGAGCACGTCGCCGGCCGGCCCGAACCGCTCGAGGGCCCGCTCGACCGTCTCGACGTCGGCAAACCAGCGGGCGTTGGCCTCAGGGCCGTGGTCGAACCGGCCTTCGCGAAACCACCAGCGGTCGTACTCTGGCGCTCGCGCCCGGTAGTAGTCCTGCTGCTCCTGCAGGAGTGCCGCCTCGTCCATCGGCCAGTGAGGCTAGCCGACGGGCGTGCGATTGCTGGTCGCAGTCGCGGTCACGTGAAACGGTGCCGGATAGGTCACGGTCACCCGGCAAGACAGCCGCGCGCCGCGATCGGCACCGCGCACGCGGTAGCTGCCTGACTGAGCGCCGGGGATCGGCTGGCCGTCGCGCAACCATCGGTAGCCATCGAACGCGAACTCGCGCAGTGACGGCCGGAGGTGTGTCCACGTCGCCCACCGCGCCCCCTCGCAGCGGACGGTCGAGCCGACGCGCGGCGTGCCGGTCACCGATGGCCGGGCGAGCACCGCCGCAGGGGCGTTGCTGACCGCCGCTCCGACCGAGCCGTTTGTGCCCTCGTCCGTGAACCAGAGCTTGCCGTCGGCGCCCGTCGTCAGCACAGCCGGCGCGCTGCCGTGCTGCAGACCGGCGTCGTACTCGTGGATCCGCAGCCGCGGCGTGATCCGGCCGATCGCGGCGGTGGTGCCCTCGTCGGCGAACCACATGTCCCCATCGGGGCCGGCGGCGATCCCGACCGGTGAGCTGCCGGCCTTCAGTCCGCGCCGCGTCTCGGAGATCCGGCCGCGCGGCGTGATCCGGCCGATCGCGCCAGACGAGTCCGCGAACCAGACGAAACCGCCTGGCCCGGCGGCGATCCCGAGCGGTTGGCTGTGACGGCGCAGGCCTCTGGTCGTCTCGGTGATCCGCCCGTCGGCCGACGCGCGTCCGATCGCGCAGGTGCCAGCGGTCGCGCAGCCGTGATCGGTGAACCAGAGCCGGTGGTTGCGTCCGCTCGTGATCCCAAACGGAACGCTGCCGCGCCGCAGGCCTGCGGTGAACTCGGTGATCCGTCCGCTCGGGGTGATGCGGCCGATCGCGGGCGTCGTTCCCTGGTCCGTGAACCACAGGTCGCCGCCGGGGCCTGCGGTGATGTCGAACGGGACGCTGCCGGGGTTCAGGCCGGCGCTGAACTCGGTGATCTTCCCGTGCGGCGTGATCCGGCCGATCGCGGGCGTGCTGCCCTCGTCCGTGAACCAAAGATTGCCGTCGGGCCCCAGGGTGATCGTGAACGGGACTGACCCGTGGTCGAGGCCGTGGAAGAACGCGCGGAGCTTGCCCTCGGGCGTCAGGCGCACAATCGCGCATCGCCCCAGCCCCATGCAGCCGAGGTCGTCGAACCACAGGTTGCCGTCAGGTCCGGGGGCAAGCCCGAACAGGTAGACGAGGGCCCTCGGCCCGAGCGGTGCCTCCGCGATCGCGCCCGTGCGGAGATGCTTGGCCGGCCACCGCGGCCGGCACCGGCAACAGCGCCAGCGCACCCGCGACGATCGCTGCGATCAGGTAGCGCAACCGTCGCGATTCTACGCCCGAGGAATCTCGATTGACCGGCCACGGTCCCCGGCGACACCGAGCCCGTCGGGTCTTGCCTGAGGAGCTTCCATTGTTTGCTCGGCAAGGGGCTCGCGTCAAGCGGGCCCCTTGTGCATTGGGCATGCCACAGTGCACGCGTGAAGCGCGTCTGCACGATCGGCGTCTACGAGTGGGATCGCCGCAGCTTCCTGGAGGCGCTGGCCGGCGCCGACGTGCGGATCCTGCTTGACGTGCGCCAGCGCCGCGGCGTTCGTGGGCCCCAGTATTCATGGGCCAACTCCGTGCGGCTACAGGAGGCGCTTTCCGGCGCCGGGATCGCCTACCGCCATCACCCCGAGCTTGCGCCGACCACCGAGCTGCGCCAGCTCCAATACGCCGAGGACGCCCGCCAGGGCGTCGGTAAGCGCTCGCGCAAACGGCTCGCAGCCATTTACCGCGAGCGCTACACCCACGAGATCCTCGACCGCGCCGATCTTGCGCTTGTCGCGTCGCAACTGCCGTCCAACGGAGCCTCGGCCCTGTTCTGCGTCGAGGCCGATCCCGAGGCGTGTCACCGATCGATCATCGCCGAGCGCTTGGCGGCCGAGCACGACGTGGCGGTCGCTCACCTGCGGCCCGGTGATCGATGACCGGGGCGCTCAGTCGAGACCCTGCACGGCGACCATCTTGAGGTCCGCTGCTCCCTCGCGCAGGCGCTTGGCCTGCTGATACTCGGGCGAGTCGTAGAACCTCTTCGCCGCGGCTAGGTCCTCGAACTCGAGCAGCACCAGGCGCTTTGGCTGCCAGTCGCCCTCGAGCACAGCCAGCTCGCCGCCTCGGGCGACGAAGCGGCCGCCGCCTGCCGTGACCGCCCCGGGAGCCGCCTGCTTGTAGAGCTCGTACTGCTCGGGGTCGTGGATGTCAGTCTCGACGATGATGTAAGCGGCCATGAGCGTCTAGCGGATGCAGAACCCGGTCGCCGTGCGGTTGGCACATAGCAGGCCCCGCAGTGTCACCCCGTCCTCGTCGAGCACGATCAGCCTTGGCTCGTCGCGGCTCTCGAGCAGCTCGATCGCGTCGGTCATCGGTGTCCGAGGACCGGAGGTCAGTGGATTGGGCTCGATGTAGCTGGTCGCCGGGGCATCGTCGGAAGCATCCCCCGGCAGGCCCCCGCGCTCGATCGCACCGACGAACCGCTCGTCGTCGGCGAGCAGCACCGTCCGCGTTTTGGGGCGCTCGAACGCGAGCCGGACGTCCCTGACCAGGGCGCTCCCGGGCAGCGTCTTTGGCTTTCGGATCATCACGTCGCCGACCGTCATGCCGACGGCTTCCTCGAGCGAGATCGTGTTGCTCTCGGCCATCGACGTAATGCTACGCGTCCGCGGGCCAGTCGCGGGCGAGCATCGCGTAGAGGGCGACGTCGATCGCATGGCCACCCACGATCTCGGCCCCGCGCCGAACGCCCTCGCGCTCGAACCCAAGCCGCTCGGCCACGGCGCAGCTGCGGCGATTGTCCGTCGCGGCCTCGAGCTCCATCCGGTTCAGCCCCCAGCGCTTGAACGCGTGGTCGGTGTAGGCGCGTACGGCGGCGGTCATGATGCCGCGCCCCTGGTACTCCTCCGCCAGCCAATAGCCGATGCTCGTGGTGCGGGAATCCCACGCGATACCGTGGACACCCACGACCCCGCCGAGCGCGCCGTCGACGACGATCGCCGTCTGAATGCCGTCGTTGGCAGCCAGCTGGCGCCGCGTGACGCGGATGAACTCGAGCGTGTCGGCGAGCGTCTGAGCGGCCGCCCACGGCATCCAGGGGACAAGATGCGCCCGGTTGCGCTCGACCACGCGGTAGAGATCGTCGGCGTCGGACTCCTCGAGCAGGCGCAGCCGCGCGGAGTCGGTGATCACGAGCTCGAGCACGCGGTAAGTGTGACGATCCTGCAAACGACCTGATTGGCCGGGCCGCACCCGGGGTACCGGTATCGCCCAGTGACTCGTGCGCTGACTCGTCGTGAAGCCCTGCGGGCAGGCGCCGCAGGTGTCGCGGGTCTGGGCGCCACCGCGCTCGCCGGCAACGCTCTGATCGAGCGGGCGCTGGCCGACCCGCCGCACTGTGGCAGTCTCGGCGACATCGAGCACGTGGTGATCCTGATCCAGGAGAACCGCTCATTCGATCACTACTTCGGCTCCTACCGAGGTGTCACTGGATTCGCCGATCCGGGGGTGCTGCCACTCGATGACGGCAGTGGCCTGACGGTCTTTGCGCAGCCCGGCTATCCGGGTGGTTACGACGGTGATCACCTGTATCCGTTCCATCTCGACTCGTACCACAACGGCGAGTGCACGAACGACATCAACCACAGCTGGGGTCCACAGCACACGTACTGGGACGCCGGCAAGATCGATGGGTTCGTCAGCGGCCACGAGGCGGTCGACGGCAGCGCAAACGCACCCCTGACAATGGGTTACTACACGCGCGCGGACCTCTCGTTCTACTACGCCCTGGCCGATGCGTTCACGATCTGCGACCACTACTCGTGCTCGGTCATCGGACCCACGGACCCCAACCGTCTCTACACGATGTCCGCATGGCTTGACCCGGGGGGCGTCGCCGGCGGCCCGATCCTGTCGACGAGCTCTACCCGGGTCGAACGATTTGGGACGCTGTCCTGGACGACGATGCCCGAGCAGCTCCAGGCCCGCGGCATCAGCTGGAAGGTCTACGGCAGCCCGGATGGCAACTACGGCGACAACGTGCTGCCGTACTTCAAGCAGTACCAGACCAACCCGACACTGGCCGCGAACGGGCTGACGCCCACCTATCCCGGCGACTTTCAGGCCGACGTGGCGGCCGGCACCCTGCCGCAGGTCTCTTGGGTACTGGCGCCGCTGATCTCGAGCGAGCATCCGCCCGCACCCACCGAGTACGGCGAGGTGGTGACCGCGAACGTCCTCAACTCGCTGGTCTCGAATCCCGCGCTGTGGGCGAACACGGCGTTGTTCATCACCTACGACGAGAACGGCGGCTTCTTCGATCACGTGCCGCCGACGGTGTCGCCGGCCGGCACCGCCGGCGAGTACCTCACGGTCAGCCCACTGCCTTCTGACGCTTCCGGGGTGGCGGGGCCGATCGGGCTCGGGTTCCGCGTGCCGATGCTGATCGTGTCGCCGTTTGCGCGGGGTGGCTTCGTGTGTCGCGACGTGTTCGACCACACCTCGACGCTGAGGTTCCTGGAGACCCGTTTCGGTGCCGAGGTGCCGAACCTGTCGACCTGGCGGCGGTCGGTCACCGGCGACCTGACGAGCGCCTTCAACTTCGTCAAGGTCAACACCTCGGTGCCGTCACTGCCGCAACCGTCGGCGACAGACTCGAGGGTCACGATGAGCACCTGCGCGACCAGCACACCGATTGATCTCGTCACCAGCAACACCAACAGCTACGCCGAGATCGAGGACACGACCGTCGCGAGCTACCCGGTCACGGTCAACTCGGCGCCGCCGCCACAGGAGCGAGGCAGCGCTCCAAGGCCGAGCGGTCCCGTCGCCTGCAAAGCCTGAGCGCGCATCACACGCGCCTGCTCGGCGTTCAGCGGAAGTGGCAAGCCTTGGCGGCGCTCTGGTAGCCCGGCGCCTGGGCGTCGATCGCGTTCGGGATCGCGAGGATCACGCCGCCGCGATCGAGCAGCTGGCTGTAGCCGGCTGGGCTCGCGGGTGGAGTGAGCGTCGGGTCGGGGAAGTTGGTCACGCCGTGCTGCCGCATGCACTCCGAGATCTGCAGCATCTGCTCCTTGTCCTGCTCGGTCGGCTTGTGATTCGCGGGACCGCCCCCCGGGAGCAGCTTCGAGCAGCTCGCCTGGGCGGCCTTGAACGCCGGCGAGAACGGATTGATCCCCGAGCTGCCGCTGAGATTGATGCCGCCCTGTCCGCTCGGGTCCGGGAAGTTGGTCAAGCCGTGCGATCGCATGCACTCAGAGAACGCCAGGAACTGAGAGCGGTTCGGAGCTTGCGAGTTGTGCTTGCTCGAGGAACCGCACGCGGCGATCAACGCCGCGCAGCCGATCGCGGCCAGGAGCGTGTTCAAACGGATCGCATGCAAGGCAGATCCTTTGTACGCGCCGGGGGATAACACCCTCGTAACGCTGTTACCCCGCCGTTACGCACGCGCACGTGAGGGGGGCTTTGCGGCCTCGTGGAGGCTATAGCCCCCATGAGGCCGCACACCCCTTTGGCGTCACAGCTGCGATCAGGGGCCAGATGGGCGGTGACGGGCTCGAACCGCCGACCCCGTGCTTGTAAGGCACGTGCTCTACCAGCTGAGCTAACCGCCCGAGCGCCGGTGATGGTAGCCGCGGCCGCGAGCCGCGCGAGCGTACGGCCGGTGAGCCGCACGGGCGCCCAAACTGGACGCCAACAGCCAGCTAGTACCGTCTTGAAGATGACGGAGTTCGGTTTCGATCCACAGCGGGCGCTGGACGCGGTCAAACGGCTGGCAGCGGATGCGCCTAGCCAGCTGGCCGACGGCTTCACGCGGCTGATCCGCGACGCTCCGCCCGAGCGGCTCGAGCAGGTGATGCGCTCGCCGGCGCGCAAACCGATCCTCGACGGGATCTTCTGGCAGATGCCCAAGCAGCTCGACGCCAGCCAGGTCGGTGACACGAAGACGTCGATCAGGTGGGCGATCGTCGGACGGACGGACGGTGGCGTCGACACCTACCAGCTCGAGCTGGACAACGGCCGCTGCTGGGTGGCTCGCGGCGCCGACCTGCAGCCGCCACGGCTGACGATCACGGTCGACGGGGTCGACTCCTGCGTCTGGTGACCGGCAACCTGGACCCGATGCAGTCCTACTTCAAGGGCCAGATCAAGCTCAGCGGCGACATCATGGTCGCGGCCAAGCTGGCGACCCTGTTTCGCTTCCCAGGCGCGCCTTCGGCAAACGGCGACAGCACCCCGACCGACGAGCCCAGCGGCGACGGCTCCAACGACCAGCCCTGAGTAGCCGAGCCCGCCGAACGCCCGGCGCTCAGGAGAGGTGCTCTGGCAGCCCGAAGCGGTCGAACACGGCCATCGCCTTGTCGGCGTCGACCGGCTCGTCCGGATAGCGCTCGAAGACCTCGCCGTCGCGGGGCGCCGATGAGCGCGCGATGAACGCGGTCACGTCACTGACCCGATCGCCACGCAAGCGACAGCACGTTGAGCGCGAACGGGCGGTAGTGCTCGCTCGTCGTCGTTCCAGGCGTAGAAGCCGAGCGCGAGCTGGCCGTTGGCTCGCGTCAGCACGCCGCGCCAGCGCCAGGCGCCGGACAGCGGCCAGCTGGCGGCCCAAGCCGCGATCGCTTCGCGGCCCTGATACCAGCTCGCCAGCGGCGGCATCGCGAAGGTCGCGTCCTCGGTCAGCATCGCGGCGAACGCCTCGACGTCGTTGCGCTCCCAGGCGTCCACGTAACGTCTGACCAGCTCGCTGACCCGTCGTCGCCGAGCGCGCGCAGCGTCGTCTGCTGGCTGTGCTCGGCGATGCGCTCTGCGACCGCCGCGCGCGCCCGCTGAAGGGCGCTGTTGACCGAGGCGACGGTCGTGTCCAGCGTTCGCGCGACCTCCTTGGCCGAGAAGCCGAGCACCTCGCGCAGGATCAGGACTGCGCGCTGGTTGGGCGGCAGGTGCTGGAGCGCGGCGATGAATGCGAGCTCGACGCTCTCGCGCTGCTCGTAGCGGGCCTCCGGGCCGGCGAGGCCGTCCTCGAGCCCGAGCATCTCGTCGGGGTAGGGCTCGAGCCAGACCGACTCGACGATCGGGTCGCCCGGGCGCGGCGTGGGGATCGGAGGCGGGCCCGTAGTCGATCGGCAGCACCCGCTTGGGGCGGCGCGCGATCGGGTGCAGGCAGCGTGTTGGTGGCGATCGTGTACAGCCACGAGCGCAGCGAGCTGCGACCTTCGAACCGGGCAGCCCGCGCCACGCCCGCAGCATCGTCTCCTGCAGCGCGTCCTCGGCGTCGTGGACGGAGCCGAGCATCCGGTAGCAGTGCGCGTGCAGCTCGCCGCGGTGCGGCTCGACCAGGCGGGCGAAGGCGCGCTCGTCGCCGCCCGCGCCGCCGTCGAGCAGCTGCGGTCTGCGAACCGCTCCGCCTGTCCAGCGGGTCGACATCTGCTCGTCGAGGTTAGACCCCGCGGCGCTCGAAATCATCGGCCCCGATTAGTTTCGCGTGCCGCCGCGGGTCATAACGGGCAGAAGATGATCGATCCGTCCGCGCCATCCCGTGGTTCACCTCGAGCTTCACACCGGCGACCTCGGGGCGCGCGAGCCTCTACACGGAGCTGTGCGGCTGGCGACACGAGCAGATCGTGGTGCCCGTCCGGCTCGCTATCTGGCGATCGACCTCGGCGGCGGAGCTCGGCGGCGGGATCGTCGAGTGCCCCGTCGAAGGCCGATGTGGCTCCCCTATGTCGAGGTCGCCGACATCGACGAGGCCACCGACGGGCGCGCGCCTCGGCGGCCCAGGGTGCTGCTCGAGCCGCGCGAGGGGCCCGCGGGCTGGCGCAGCGTGGTCGCGACGGCGGTCGGCGGGCGAGCTCGCGTTCTGGCAGCCCAAGCGCTGACGGCTGCCAACAACAGGTTCAAAGCATCATTGCATATGTGCTGCATATGTAGCTAGACTGCCCGCCGTGACTTTCCTCCTGCGGGGCGCAATCCTCACCCGAGGTCTCGCTGCTGTGGTCAGCGCCGCCGCGCTGGCCACGGTCAGCGCCGGCTGCGGCAGCAGCAGCTCCAGCTCAAGCTCAACCGCCTCGGATTCGGCCGCGTCGGCTTCGCAGAGCTCCGCTTCGACCAGCTCATCGGGTGCACAACCGACGGTCCTTGCGGCCGCGTCCTTAACCAGCGTATTTCCGAAGATCGACCCCAACGCGAAGTTCACGTTCGGTGGCTCGGGCGCCCTCGCAGTGGATATCGAGCAGGGAGCTCCGGCCGATGTCTACGCCGCCGCGAGCCCCAAGGATCCGGCGGCGCTGTTCGCGAAGAGGCTGATCGACAAGCCGGTCGAGTTCGCGACCAACCGGCTCGTGTTGATCGTCCCTAAGAACAACCCTGCCCACATCACCTCGGTCGGCGACATCACCAAGCCCGGTGTCAAGCTCGTGATCTGCAACGTCAGCGTGCCCTGCGGCGACTATGCCCGGACAGCCTTCGCGAACCTCGGGATCACGACTGATGCGATGAAGAACGTCGTGAGCCAGACGACTGACGTCACCCAGACGGTCGCGGATGTGGCGCTCGGACAGGCCGATGCCGGCTTCGTTTACATCACGGACGCCGACGCGGCCAAGGGCAAGGTCACGGTCGTCGAGCTGCCAGCGAAGGCGAAACCGCATACCGAAGACTTCATAGCCGTCGTAAAGGGGAGCAAGAACCAGACGGCGGCGAAAGCGTTCGTGAGCACGGTGCTCTCCCCCGCCGGCCAAGCGCAGCTCAGCGCGGCCGGCTTCGGTAAACCGTGAGCGCCGCCGTCCCCCGCAGCGACGCACCGAATAAGCCCGCCCGCAAATCGTGACCTGGCGACGGTTGGCGCTTGCGGTTGCGGCGGTGATCGTGATCACGATCGTAGGCGGATTCCTTCTGTTGCCGATCGTCGCGCTGGTGACCTATCAGCCGCTGCACGATCTGATCAGCGGCTTTGGCACGACCGCCGCCGTCGACGCGATTGTGGTGTCGCTGAAGACGAACGCGATTGCGTTCGCGATCATGATCGCGTTCGGCACCCCGTTCGCCTACATCGTGGCGC
The DNA here is from genome assembly GCA_963703825.1 of uncultured Solirubrobacterales bacterium. Taxonomy (GTDB): domain Bacteria; phylum Actinomycetota; class Thermoleophilia; order Solirubrobacterales; family Solirubrobacteraceae; genus Palsa-465. The sequence continues at coordinate 62,148 of CAVPFS010000062.1, forward strand.
GCATGCAATTCCGCGGCCGGAGCATCCTGGTGACGATCGTCGAGCTCCCGCTCGTGATGCCGCCGGCGGTGGCCGGACTCGCGCTGCTGGTCGCATTCGGCCGTTTCGGGCTGCTGGGCCACACGCTCAGCGTTCTCGGGATCGACCTCGCGTTCACGCAGGCCGCGGTCGTGATCGCGATCCTTTTTGTCGCAAGTCCGTTCTACTTGCGTGGAGCGATCGCGGCGTTCACGGCGATCGACTCGCGTTTACTCGACGTCGCCAGCACGCTCGGCGCCGGACCGCTTCGGAGGCTGGTACACGTGGCCGTGCCACTGGCGGCAGGCGGGCTCGGTGCCGCGGCAGCCGTGGCTTTCGCTCGCGGCGTCGGCGAGTTCGGCGCCACGATCCTGTTCGCCGGCAGTTTTCAGGGCAGCACGCAGACACTGCCGCTCGCCGTCTACTCGTTGTTCGACTCCAATCTCGACCAGGGCGTGGCGATCGGCGTGCTCCTGATTATCGTCAGCGCTGCGATCCTGCTGACGTCAAAGCTGCTCGTGCGTTCGTGGGCCACCTCCACATTGACATCGAACTCCCGCGGCGATCATTCGATCTTCGCGCCGCACTGACCGTCGCAAACGAAACGGTCGCGGTGATCGGCCCCTCGGGCGCCGGCAAATCCTCGCTGCTGCTCGCCGTGGCTGGACTCGAGCGCCCGACCGCCGGACGGATCGCGCTCGACACGGAGGTATGGTTCGACGCTACGCGCGGCGTTCACTTGCAGCCGGAGCGTCGCCGGATCGGCTACCTGCCACAGGACTACGGACTGTTCCCGCACCTGACGGTGGCTGGCAACGTGCGTTTTGCAGGCAAGCGCGACCGGCCGGATCTGCTCGAGCGCTTCGGGATCGCGCACCTGGCTACGGCGAGGCCGCGCGATCTGTCCGGTGGTGAGCGTCAGCGGGTTGCACTCGCGCGCGCGTTTGCACGCGACCCCCACCTGCTGTTGCTCGACGAGCCGTTTGGCGCGCTTGACGCGATCACGCGCAGCCAAGTGCGGAACGAGCTGGCCGACGTCCTGAGCGAAATCAGGCTCCCGACGCTGCTCGTCACTCACGCATTCGAGGAGACAAGCGCGCTCGCCGATCGCGTCGCCGTGCTCGACCAGGGAAACCTGGTTCAGATCGCGACCCCGTCCGAGCTCCTGCACGCACCGGCGAACGTACTGGTGGCCGCGCTCAGCGGCGCAAACATCCTCGAGGGCAACGCGACGCCACACGACTCGGGGTCGACGATTGACGTCGCCGGTGGCGGGCAGTTGACGAGCGAACACCGCGCGAGCGGGCCAGTTCAGATCGCGATTCACCCCTGGCAGCTCCAGCTGACCGTCGGGTCCAATGGAACGTTCACGGACACGGTTGTCAGCGTGCACCGCGATGCCGGCGCGCTGATTGTGCGCCTCACGAGGGTGACGGTCCAGGTTGCGGCCGACGAACGCTGTCAACCATCCATCATGCAAGGAGCAACCGTCGGACTCCGCGTCGATCCTCATAACGTTCGGATCTTGAAAGCCGAGCGCTCGGCGTAGGACTGGAGGTCGCCGAGGGACCGAGTGCACAGGCCTCGCTGGAGAAGTCATTTCGCTAACACCGGCTCACCCGGCGGACGGTTGTGCGTTGACACCATCGAGCGCGCCCGACATGATGGCCCGCGGCCGATTCTCAAAGGGGAGGCAAAATTGTCTAAAAGGCTGGGGGCGCGCTCTGCTGCGCTCGCAATCGTTGGAGCTGCCGCGCTAGCGGTAGCCAGCAGCGCGTCGGCGAAGACGATGCGTGTCGTTCCGGATCACATCAACCCGATGGTCCCAGCGGGCAAGGTCAACAACGACACCGTCACGAGCTCGAACTGGTCCGGCTACGCGGTCCAGGACGCGAGCCAGTTCACGCTCGCCCAGGGATCGTGGGTGGAGCCCACTGCGACCTGCAACAGCAGCTCGGCACAGTACGCGTCGTTCTGGGTCGGGATCGACGGCTACTCGAGCAACTCGGTCGAGCAGCTGGGCACTGACTCCGACTGCCGGGGCCGCGGCCATCCCTCGTACTACGCCTGGTATGAGATGTATCCGGCCAACTCGGTCGAGCTCTCGACGAGCCAGTATCCGGTCAAGCCGGGTGACACGCTCAGCGCGAGCGTCACGGTGAGCGGAACGAACTTCACGCTCTCGATCGCGTCGTCCGAGGGCTGGAGCTTCAAGACCACGCAGAGCGGCGCCGGGGCTGGCGCAATCGTCGGCCGAGTGGATCGCCGAGTCGCCGGAGATCTGCAGCCGCCGCTGCACGCATCGCCCAGCTGGCCGACTTCGGCACGGTCAACTTCAGCGCGTCCGAAGCAGCCGTCAGCGGCGGTACCGCGGCGCCGATCAGCTCGTTCACGGCCGACTCGGGCCCGCACGAGATCCTCGCGGTGACCAAGGCAACGGCACCGTCCGCGCGCAGCCTTCGGCGCTGTCGGCGAGCGGCACGGCGTTCAGCATCACCTGGAAGCACAGCTGACCTCATCTGCGCCGCCCGGCGGCGTGATTTGACGAGCGGGCGACCTCCGGCCTCCGGGCCGGGGGTCGCTTCGCTTTCGGGCCCCGCCGGCGCGACACTGCGGGACGGGCCCCGCCGGCGCGACACTGCGGGACGGGCCCCGCCGGCTCACGCCAGCAGTTCTGAGTCGTGCTCCGCGAAAATCTGCTTGAAGTCCGTGCGATCCCCGGCGTGGAGGGCCTCGACGAGCCGATGGATGCGCGGAGTCATCACCAGCAGGTAGCGCGCAGGCTCGGCCGCCGGGTTCCAGAACGAGTGCGGCGTCCCGCGGGTTACGAGCAGTGACTCGCCCGCGGCGACCTCCCGCTCCTGATCGCCGACCCGGAACCCGAGCCGGCCCTCGAGCACGATCCATGCCTCGTCGTCTGAGCGGTGCAGGTGCAACCCGGCGATCGGGCGGCCCGGATGAGTCCCGGGGTCTGTCCAATCGGCGACCACGAACGACTCGCTGACGATCACGTGCGCGAGCCAACCAGGTCTGATGCGCGACCGCAAGTACGCTCTCGAGGCATGGAGGCAGCTCCGCGACCGCCCGTGGGCACGATCGCGATGCTGTTCACGGACATCGAGGGCTCGACGCGACTGGCCACGATGCTTGGTGAGCAGTGGAAGGACGTTCTCGCCGAGCATCATGCGCTCGTAGGTGGCGCGATCGGCGCCGAGGGCGGGTTCGTCGACGGCACCGAGGGCGACGCGTTCTTCGCGACGTTCGTCGATGCCCGTGCCGCCGCACGGGCGGCGGTCGGCGCGCTGCGAGCGTTGCAGACGCACGAATGGCCGGCGCAGATAGGCGAACTGAAGGTGCGAATGGGGCTCCACGTCGGCTATGTCGAGCGTGCCGAGACCGGCTACGTGGGGCTCGAGGTGCATCGCGCGGCGCGAGTTGGCGCCGCCGCACACGGCGGCCAGCTGATCATGACCAGCACCGCGCGCGACCTGGTCGGCGATCTGGTCGCGATCGAGCCGCTCGGCTCCCATCGCCTGAAGGACTTCCCGGGCGCCGTGCCGCTCTACTGCGCGGTCGTCGACGGCCGCGGCGCGGCCGCGTTCCCCTCGCCGCGTACCGAGGAGGTCCGACCCACCAACCTCCCGGCCGGCGCCCCGGTCCTGATCGGCCGCGACCACGACCTCGAGCGCGTGCGGACCGCGCTGCTGTCCGATCGTGAGCGGATCGTGACGCTCACCGGCCGAGGCGGCGCGGGTAAGACAAGCTTGGCGCTGGTCGCCGCAGCGCAGCTCCTCGACGACTATCCGGGCGGCGTCTGGCTGACCCGCCTGGCGAACGTCGAGGATCCGGACGACGTGATCGGCGCCGTGGCCTCGGCCGTCGAGGCGACGACCGCGAGGGATCCCCGGCCGACGCGATCATCACCCGCCTCGGGCTGCGCGGCCCGACGCTGCTCGTGCTCGACAACTTCGAGCACCTCGCGAGTGCCGCTCCGGCGGTCGCTGAGCTCGTGCAGGCACTGCCGAACATCCAGGTCCTGATCACCTCGCAGGCGCCGACGCGGCTGATGGATGAATTCTGTGTCTCGCTTGACGCGCTGGACGACGATGCCGCGCTGGCATTGCTCGAGCGCGTCGGTCGCAGGCGAGCCGCCGTGGTCTCCGCCCGGGGCGGCGATCACGAAGCGCTGCTCGACGTCGTCCACATGCTCGACGGCCTGCCGTTGGCGCTCGAGCTGGCTGCAGCCCGTCTGGCGCTTCTGACCCCGGCACAGCTGCGCGACCGGCTGCGCATCGCACGAGCTGCTCAAGGACAACCGCTCTGATCGGCTCGAGCGTCACCGTTCGCTGGAGGCGACGATCGACTGGACCCTCGGCCTGCTCGGGCCGGACGCGCGGGAACTGTTCGTACGGATGGGAGCGTTCGCGGGGCCGGTCGAGCTCGAGGACATCGAACGCGTGGCCGGCAGCGACGGCCTCGACGTGCTCGAAGAGCTCGCGCAGCTGCTCGATGTGGCGCTCGTCCGGCGAGTCGAGTCCGGAGATGGCCGCGTTCGCTTCGGCCTACCAGAGGCGCTTCGCCAAAGCGCCGCCGCGCGGCTGGACGCCTACCCCGACGGTCGGGCCTGGCGCCGGGCCCACGCGCTGCGAGCGCGCGATCTGATCGGGCCGCGCGAGAGATCTGCGTCACCGCGCGGGTCTACGACGACGCGGTCGCGGCCGGGCCAGATCGACGCCGCAATTCGATGGGCACGGGAGTCGGGCGATCCGGTCGCCGCGCCGCTCGCGGCGGCGCAGGCCACGTTGCTGGCGGACCTCGGGCAGCTACGAGAGGCGCTGGTTCTGGTGGCGCCGCTCGTCGCACAGCCGCCGGAGGATCAGGAGGTCTACGCCCAAGCCCTGTGGGCTCACAGCTGGGCGCTGACTCGGCCGGCCGGCCGCAGGAAGCGCTGGCTCCCGCGAACCTCGCGATCGAGGTTGCCCCCGACCCGAGCTCGCAGGCGATGGCAATCAGCATGCGCGGGCTCGCGCACGCGTTCAACGGGGAGTTCGCGGAGGGCGTCCGAGACAGCGCGGCATCGACCGAGATCGCGCGCTCGCTGAGCCCCGCGATGCTCTGCGGATCGTTGATGCTGGAAGCTCAGGCGCGCCAGTTCGCGGGGGAGCTCGACCGCGCGATCGAGCTGCTCGATGAGGCGCAGCGGGCGGAGAACCGGTCGACGCGACGTTCCTCTGGCGTCGGCACACAGTGCTCGGCGATCTCGCCACGCTCTCGGACCGCCCGCTCGAGGCGCTCGAGCACTACGCCGATTCGCTCGAAGAGGCCGAGCTGCGACGCAACGACGCCCAGGTCATGTTCGACCTGTTCGGGGTCGCCAATGCGCTCGGCATGGTCGGCGCCGACGAGTCTGCAGGAAGTGTCGGCGATGGGCGCGAAGTTGGTGCAGGAGCTCGGCGGTCCGGAGGCCTCCCAGTCTCATCTCGTCGGTCAGGAGGCCCTGTTCGCGGCGCGCGCAGCGCCTCGGCCCGGCCGCGACGGCCGTGTCCTCCGAGCGCGGGCGCGCGGTGGCGCCGGGCCAGCGAGTCTCGCGCGCCTGTGAGCTCGCGAGGGCCCAGGTCTTGTTCGGCGAACCTGACCCCATCTGGCAGAGCTGAACCAACGTGAAGCTGAAGCGTCCGGCGAAGCCCGCGCCGGCGCCAGATAGTCTCGGAGCCCGATGGCCTCCGACGGCTCCCCCGGCCAAGCAGCCAACTCCAGTTCCAGCGCCCCCAAGCAATTCAGCCTGACGGCGGCGATCCTCGCCCACAAGCGCGGCTCCGCGGCCGTGATCGCGATCCTGGTGGTGTTCTGCGTGCTGACGATCGTGACCGCCGTCTCGGGTTCGAGCGCCGGCCCGCTGGCTGACTCCGCCACCTGCTCGCAGTGGGCGGCGGCGAGCACCGGGCAGCGCGCGGCCTACTCGCGGCCGTATCTGAACGAGAACCCGACGCTGCCGTGTATGATTTCCGCAGGCGGCGCTCGGTCACCTCTGCTGGATTAACAAGGCGTGCGTGGAGGCTGCCTATCTGGGCGAGGTCGACGACGTGAGCGTGCTGGCGGCGATCAGGCACAACTTCTAAACGGCTCCCACCACGGAGCCGCTGGGTCGGTCTGCCGGGATAGAGTCGGCCCGCGGCCGCCAAGCGAGGGATCTTCGTCGCGCCGTTCGACGAACTCGTCGAACCGCGGCTGCTGGCCGAGCTGGCCGGGCTGTCGGAATCGCGCGGCTGGGACGGGTTCTACCTCTGGGATCACATCGTCTACCGGGCGCCGGTGCAGGCGGTGGCGGATCCGTGGGTGGCGCTGGCGGCCGTGGCGTGTGCGACCGAGAGGCTGCGGATTGGTCCGATGGTGACGCCGCTCTCGCGCCGCCGGGTGCACAAACTCGCGCGCGAGACGCTGACGCTCGATCACCTCAGCCGCGGCCGGCTGACGCTCGGGGTCGGCCTCGGAAGCTCGAACAACGGCGAGCTCGAGCCGTTCGGCGAAGGTGGCTGACGCGCGCGAGCGCGCTCTGCTGCTCGACCAGGGTCTCGATCGCCTCCGCGCGTTCTGGGGTGGCGAGTTCAAGCCGCCTCCGGTGCAGCAGCCGCGGATCCCGGTCTGGGTAGCCGCGCGCTGGCCCAACCGCCGCCCGGTCCGGCGCGCCGCTCGCTGGGACGGCCTGTTCGTGATCGAGCTACCGGGGCCAGAGGCGCTCGCCGAGCTCGCATCGGGAGATCGCGGGAGCTTCGCGCCGGCGAGGCGGGCAGCTTTGACCTCGTTGTCGAGATCGCGCCCGGAGAAGATGCCAGCCCGTGGGAGCGTGCCGGCGCCACCTGGGTGCTGACCGGGTTCAGGACTCGCGCCGCTCGAGCGAGACGTGAGGGCGGCGATCGAAGCCGGACCCTCGAGGGCGGGCCCCGGTCAGAGCCCGCCCTTTCCGTCAGAAACTGACTGGCCTACGGGCGGGGGCCCGCAGCCATGGGTCAGGACCAGGATGGCCCTGGGATTCTGAACCGCGTCGACGCCGGCGGGGGAGATGCTGCCCTTCGTCGCTCCGGTGAGGACATTCGGCGCGCTGGAGGATGAGCCGCCCGTGATAGCCAGCAGGATCGCCACGGCGACCGCGAGCGCGACGACTGCGGCGGCGATCGTGGCGACGGTGCGGCGAGAAACCTGGGAGAACGGCTGGCTGGGTGCGAGAGTCTGGGTCACATGGTGCGTGGCTCCTTGGAAGTGGGGTTGTCTCCCTGGCTTGGGACCGTGGTGACTTCGCAAACGTTCTCAACCACGGCCGCTGGCCGCCAGGTCACTTGACGCGGCCGACGTGAGTCATTTGACCCATGAATTGCGAGGCCGTTCGGCGCCGGCGCGCGCGAGAAGGGTCGAGACGGCCGATCGTGACCGCCCTCACCGACGCGCAAGATGAAGCCAACCTCGATAACCCGGGGTACGCGGCGCTGACGAGCGTGCAATCCCGGGTCGCGCTTCGCAACGGGGCGCGCGCTGCGATACCTCCCCGAGACCGTCGGGTTCATCGCGTTGCCGCCGTCGCCGTCAGGCGACGACTGGCGCGACGCCGCCGACCTGGTCAAGCCCGGCGAAGTCGTCGCGGTCATTCGCGAGCCGCTCACGCCGCCGCCGCCGCCCCCGTGGACCGGGAGGACCGCGTTCGACATCGTGCAGATGGTCGAGGAGAGCGTGGCCTGGATCGAGGCGCTGGGGCTGGTCTCGCTGGGATCCGCCGACGTACCCGAGATGCTCGAGCTGGTGGCACTGACCAGACCCGGGCCGTTCGCCGATCGGACGGTCGAGCTCGGGGACTACGTCGGGATCCGGCGCCACGGCGACCTGGTCGCGATGGCCGGCGAGCGCCTGCACTGGACCGGCTGGGCCGAGATCAGCGCCGTCTGCACCGCGCCGTCCGAGCGCGGGCACGGCATCGCCTCGGCGCTCGTCCGAACCCTGGTCGCACGCATTCACAGCCGCTCCGAACGAGCCGTGCTGCACGTCGTCACCGCCAACACGAACGCGATCGCGCTCTACGAGCGGCTCGGATTTCGCCGGCGCCGAGTGCTGACGATCGC
>CAVPFS010000063.1:0-16741 GCA_963703825.1 uncultured Solirubrobacterales bacterium
CGACTTCTTCGCCGTCTACCTGCGCTGAGCTCGTCGGATTGGCGGCGCTATCGTGCCCGACCCGCGTCGGCGAGCAGCGCCTCGATCAGTCCGCGGATGTCGTGGCGGCCGGCTTCTACGTCGGGCTCGCGCCCGTGCGCGCGCAACGCATCGCTGGTGACCGGGCCGACACTCACCAGCCGCGTCGTGTCGCGCAGCCGATCGCCGGCGGCGTCAAAGAAGAACGAGACGGTCGACGAGGAGGTGAAGGTCACGTAGTCGGCGCGCTGCACTGCTTCGAGCTCGCGTTCGGTCAGCGGCTCGGCGACAGTCTCGTACAGCGCGACCACATCGACCTCGGCACCCCTCGCGCGCAGCGCGTCGGGGAGCACGTCTCGTGCCTGCTCGGCGCGCGCCACAAGCGCCCGCCTGAACGGGATCCCGGCCAGCTCCTCGATTAGCCCCTCGGCCACGAACCGCTCGGGCACGACGTCGGCAATCACGCCGTGTTCCCGCAGCGCCGCCGCGGTGCCCGGCCCGATCGCCGCCACCGTCGCGCCCGCCAGGGCGCGGGCGTCGCGGCCCGCCGCCGCGAGGCGCTCGAACAGCAGCGAGACGCCATTCGGGCTCGTCAGGCAGACGAGGTCATAGCGCTCCAGCTCGGGCGCCGGACCCGGCAGCGGCTCGATCCTGATCGCGGGCGCCTCCACGACCGCCGCCCCGAGCGCTCGCAATCGCGAAGCGAGACCGCTTGCCTGGGCGCGGGCGCGAGTCACCGCGACCGTCGCCCCAGCGAGCGGACGGTCTTCGAACCAGGACAGGTTGGGCGCCAGGGCCGCCACCGGGCCGAACAGTGAGATCGCCGGCGCCCGGATGCCCTGCTGCTCGGCGATCGACGCGATCGACTCGAGCGTCCCGGTGACGACCCGCTGCTCGGGCAGCGTGCCGCGCTCGATCACTGCCGCCGGCTCGGTCGCAGGGCGCCCGCCGTCGAGCAGCCGCCGCGAGATCGAGCCGAGCTGCCGGACTCCCATGTAGACGACGAGCGTGCCGGGGAACGCGGCGAGTGAATCCCATTTCAGCGCCGACTCGGGCTTGGTCGGGTCCTCGTGGCCGGTCACGAACGCGACCGCGCTGGCAACGTCGCGATGGGTGACCGGAATCCCGGCATACGCGGCGGCCGCGACGCCGGCAGTGATCCCGGGCACGACCTCGAACGCGATCCCGGCCTCGCGCAGCGCCTCGGCCTCCTCGCCGCCACGCCCGAACACGAACGGATCGCCGCCCTTGAGCCGCACGACCTTGCGCCCCGCGTTCCCGTGCTCGACCAGCAGCGCCTGAATCTCGTCCTGGGAGACCGAAGGGCCGCCGCCCTCCTTGCCGGCGTAGATCAGCTCGGCGTCGGCTGCGCGCCGGCCAGCGCGCCGGCCGGGATCAGGCGGTCGTGGACGATCACGTCGGCGGACGCGATCAGCTCCAGCGCCCGAGCGGTCATCAGCCCCGGATCGCCGGGACCCGAACCGACCAGGTACACGGTCATCCCAGTGCCGCCGCGGCTGCAAGGATCTCGGCCGCACCGGCGGCGAGCATCCGCTCGGCGCACAGCGGCCCGGCCTCGGTCGCCGGCGCCACCACCCGGTCGCGCAGCCACGCCGACCCGTCGGGAAGGCCGGCCCACCCGGTCAGCTCGACCCCACCGCCGGCGAGCGGCCTCGCGTGGGCGCCGACAGGCGTATCGCACGACCCAGCGCGTTAACGAGCGCGCGCTCGGCCGTCACGCACCACATCGACGGCGGATCCGTGAGCCTGGCAATGACCTCGGCACCGAGCGCGCCCGCGCGCGCCTCCACCGCGAGCGCCCCCTGCCCTGGCGCCGGAACCAGCTCGTCGAGCGCGCCGCCGGCCTCGGACTCGCGTCCCAGCCGCTGGAGCCCGGCGAGCGCCAGCACGAGCGCGTCGACCTCGCCCTCGGCGAGCTTGCGCAGGCGCGTGTCGACGTTTCCGCGCAGCGCGCCACATCGATGTCGTCGCGCACCGCCTTGATCTGCGCCATCCGCCGCAGGCTGCTCGTGCCCACGGTCGCGCCGGGTTTGAGCTCGGCCAGCGAGCGGGCGCCGCAGATCGCATCACGTGGGTCCGCGCGCCGCGGGATGGCCACCAGCTCGAGGCCGTCGGCAAGCTCGGAGGGGACGTCCTTGGCAGAGTGCACGGCGACCTCGATCCGTCCGTCCAGCAGCGCCCGTTCGAGCGCGGACACCCAGCGCGATTTGTCGTTGGCGGCTGCACCGCGGTCGCCGCCGGTCGTGATCTCCACGATCTCCACGGGCTCGCCGAGCAGCCCGGCGACGATCCGCGCCTGCGCTAGCGCGAGCGCGCTGCCGCGGGTGCCGATCCGCATCAGGGGCGCCGCTGGCTGCGGCGCTTGAGCTCCCTGACCTCGGCCAGCTCCGGCGCCGGCTCGGCGTCCGCGATCCCGTCGGCGACGTCGAGGCCGAACAGCTCGCGGACCAGCGCCATCCGGGCATGAACGCGGTCGTCGCGCATCTCCTTCATCTGCGCTGTCGGCTCGTGCAGCAGCCGGTTGACGACCGCCCGCGCGAGCGCGGTGACCCGCTCGAGGTCGCGCGGCGAGGCGGTCTCCCACCGAGCGGCGTTCTCGGCGACGACCTGGTCGGCGATCGCCGTCGCGTGCGTCCGCAGCGCCGCCAGCGTCGGCAGCGTCTCGAGCGAGCCCAGCCAGGCCGCGAACTGCTGGATCTCCTGCTCGATGATCCCCTCGGCCTTGCGCGCCTCGGCCTGGCGAACCCGACGGTTGCGGTCGGCGACCGCTTGCAGGTCGTCGATGTCGGCGAGCGAGACTCCGGCGAGCCCGGCGCATGCGGCGTCGATGTCACGCGGGACGGCGAGGTCGATCAGCAGCATCGGCCGCCCTTCCGCTGCCCCATCACGTCGGCGAGCTCGCGGACCTCGAGCAGCAGGTGCGGGGAGGCGGTCGCGGCGACGACGATGTCCGCCTTCAGCAGCGCATCCGGGAGCTCGTCGAAGGGCAGCGTCGTGCCGCCGTAGCGGCGCGCGAGGCTGATCGCACGGTCGCGCCTGCGGTTGGCGACGAACACCGTGCTGGTACCGCTGTGGGCCAGCGCACGAGCGGTCAGCTCGCTCGTCTCGCCGGTGCCGATGATCACCACCTGGCGCCCCGCGAGCTCACCCAGCTGCTCGCGCGCGAGCGCGACCGCGACCGCCGGGAGGCTCAGCTGGCGCTCGCCGATCGCGGTCTCGGTCCGGACCCGCTTGCCGGTCGCGAGCGCCGCCGTGAACAGCCGGTTGGTGAGCGGTCCGGTGGTCTCGAGCGCGAGCGCGGTCTCATACGCCCGCTTGACCTGCCCCTGGATCTCCGCTTCACCCACGATCATCGATTCGAGTCCGGAAACGACCCGGTACAGGTGACGCGCCGCGTCGCAGTTGTGCTCGGAGTAGATCGCGGTCGCCAGCCCGGTCGGCCTGATCCCCGCTTGGCGAGCGAGCATCGCGAGCACGGTGCTCTCCGCTTCGACCGGGTCACCCACGACCAGGTAGAGCTCGGTCCGGTTGCAGGTCGAGACCGCGACCGCCTCATGGACCTCGGCCGCGCCGCGGAGGTCGCGCGTGAATTCGGCCGCGCGCGCCTCGGGCAGCGCGAGGCGCTCGCGAACCTCCACCGGGGCGGTCTTGTGCGAGACGCCGATCGCGAGCAGCTCACTCACGGCAGGTCCTTTGGCCGCGCCCGGTCACCGCACGGCCTCCCGCGCGCGCTCCTGCTCTGCCGCCCGCGCCGCCTCGACGTCCCGCCGCAGCTGGTCCAGCTCCTGCTCAAGCCGCTGCGCGCGGATCGCCATGATCGAGAAGTAGATCAGGAAGACCGCCATCACGACGATGTATGCGCCCGCGACGAACTTGCCCGCCTTGCCGAGCGGAATCGCCGGCGCGATCGCGAACAGGAAGCTCATGACGGCGCCGCGCTGCGCCCGACGGGCCGCACAAGGTCATCGCCGAGCAGCGTCCGCCGCAGCCGGCGGACCTGCGCTCGGGAGGTTCTTGGCCGCCATCTCGTACTTCCACATCGTCACATACAGCAGGCCGAAGCCGAGCAGCGAGACGGCGAACGTCAAGCCCATCGAAGGCGGCAGGTTGGCGCTCGACAGCGTCAGCACCCGAGGGTGCACGTACGAGGTCGCCAGCTGCACGGCGAGGTAGTTGAGCGGTACGAACGTCCCCGCGACGATCGCGAACACGCTCGCGTAGCGCGACTGGCGCTCGGGGTCCTCGATCGAGAACCGCAGCGGCTGATAGGTCGCGAACAACAGCAGCACGATCAAAAACGAGACCAGCGTCGGCTCGTTCCACACCCACCAGTGGCCCCACGAGGCCTTCGCCCAGATCGAGCCCGAGATCAGCCCGGCGACGCCGAAGATCAGCGCCAGGTGGATCGCGACATAGGAGCGCATGTCCCAGCGGCGGTCGCCGGTGCGCAGGTAGCCGATCGCCAGCAGGCCGCCGAACACGAACCCGCACAGCGAGATGATCGCGAGCGGCACGTGGACGTAGAAGATCTTCTGCACGAACCCCTGGCTGGCGTCAAGCGGCGCGTAGAAGAAGACCAGCGCCAGGGCGGCGGTGATCGTCAGCGCGGTGGCGAGCGAGAGGCTTCGGAGCCCCTTCCCGTAAGTCGTGGAAGACACGTCAACTAGTCCTCGAGGAGAAAGTCAAACACCCCGTAGGCGACGAGGGCGAAGACAAGATCATAAAGAGCCAGGATCGCCAGCCATCTGCCAGGCGGCGACCAGAGCCGTGGGCCGCGAGCACCGGCCCCGCCGCGCGGGCGGTGGCGATCAGCGCCGGGATCAGGAGCGGCAGCGCGATCACGGGCCCGATCAGGTCCCGCGCCCGCGTGTGGACCGCGAGCGCCGAGACGACTGTGCCGATCACCGCCAGTGCCAGGTTGGCGAGAATCAGAATCAGCATCGTCCCGGAATCGCGTGGCCCAGGGCGGGCCCAGCAGTAGCACCGCGAACGCCGGTACCGCGATCAGCTCGAGTACGACGAGAAAGAGGAACAGCGCCGCGGCCTTGGCGAGCAGCATCGACGTGCGGTCCACGGGCGCCAGCAGGAACGCGTCGAACCCGCCCTGTTCGCGCTCGGCGACGAACAGGCGGTTGATCCCGAGCATCGCCGCAAACAGCAGCGTCGCGGTCGAGCACCCCGGCGGCGAGCTGGCCGCTGATCGTGTTCCGGTTGAGCCCGAAGTGAAAGATCACGAACGTCACCAGCGCCAACAGCACCATCGCCGGAACGGTCTCGAGCGTGCGCAGCTCGAGCCGCAGGTCCTTGCGCAGCACCACGAGCGCGGTCCTCACGCGTAAAGCTCCCGCAGCCGGCGGTCGCCAAGCTGGTCGGGCGCGCCCGCGAACACGGCGGCCCCATCCTTGAGCGCGAGGACCACATCGGCCTCCGCCAGCGCCGCCCGGGGTCGTGGCTGGTGAGCACGCGCGTGGAGCCCGGCGCGCGGCCGATCAGCGGCTCCACCAGCTCGCTCGCCGCCGGGTCGAGGTTCGCTCTCGGCTCGTCGAGCAGCAGGAGCTGGGCCGGTGCAGGACGGCGCGCCGATCCGGCCGCTGCACCATCCCGCGCGAGAGCGCGCACGGGATCGTCGGCGCGCGGTCCATCGAGACGGCGGCGAGCAGCTCGTCGACGCGCTCGCGCCCGACCCGTGCAGCCGCGCGTGGTACTCGAGGTTCTCGCGGCCGGTCAGCTCGCGGTACAGCAGCGGCTCGTGCGCAGGAACCCGAGCCGGGCGCGCACGGTGAACCCGCGGCGCGGCAGCGGCTCGCCGAACAGGATCGCCTCGCCCTCGTGCTGGCGTAGGAGCGAGGCCAGGATCCGCAGCAGCGTCGACTTACCGGCGCCGTTGCGCCCGAGCACGGCGAGCGTCGCGCCGGCCGGGACCTCCAGGCTCACCCCGCAGCGCCGTTCGTTCGCCGAAGTGGCGGACGATCCCGCGCAGCTCAATGGCCGGGCGTTCTGGTTCCACGCTCGCGGTGCAGCGTCCGACCACGTGCTCGAGCGTCGGCGCAACGACCCCAAACAGCTCGCCGATCGCCTTCGGGTTGCCCGGGAAGTTGATGATCAGCGTCCGGCCGGCGATCCCGCAGACGCCGCGGGTCATGATCCCCATCGGCGTGTACCGAGCGCCTCGGCCCGCATCGCCTCCGCGAACCCGGGCGCCTCGCGGTCGATCACCGCCCGGGTTGCCTCCGGCGTCACGTCATCGTGGCGTGAACCCGTGCCGCCCGTCGTGAAGACCAGTGACACGCCGCCGGCCGCCAGCCGGCGCAGCCCGTCCTCGACCGCCATCCGGTCGTCGGAGACCACCTCGCGGGCGAGACCTCCGCACCCGGCCGCGGCGGCGAGCTCGGCCAGCGCCGCGCCCGAGCGGTCCTCGGCCTCGCCGGCGGCGACCGACGTCGAGATCGTCAGGATCGCGGTCTTCATCGCGCATGAGCATAGGCTCAGCGCCGCCGCGGGCTCGCATCGGCCGCGCGGGCACTGCCCTACGATCCGCGCGTGCGCTTCCCGGTCGCGAGCTGCAGGAGCTGCTGGCGCCGGCGATCCCTGCCGATCACGCTCGCCAGACGATCGCCGATCAGTTCATCGAGCGCGAGCTCGGCCGCACCCCGGGCGGGCGCTGGCGCGTGCTCGACCTCGGCTGCGGGAGCGGTGACTCGGTCGACGTGTTCAAGGCCCGCGACCCCGAGGTCGAGTGGATCGGGCTCGACATCGAGGGCTCGCGCGAGGTCGGCGAGCGGACGCGCGACGACGCCCGCTTTGAGACCTTCGACGGGGTCACGATCCCGTTCGATGCGGCCAGCTTCGATCTCGTCTACTGCAAGCAGGTGCTCGAGCATGTGCGCCGCCCTGCGCCGCTGCTGGCCGAGGTCGCCCGGGTGCTCTGACCCGAGGGCCGGTTCGCCGGCTCGACGTCGCAGTTCGAGCCATTCCACTCGATGAGCGTTTGGAACTACACGCCGGTCGGCTTTGATCTGTTGCTCGCCGACGCCGGCCTGGCGCTGGTGGAGCTGCGCCCCGGGATTGACGGGCTGGCGCTGATCTCACAGCGCCTGGTCGACCGCGCGCCGTGGGCGCAGCGCCGCTGGGGGCGCTGGTGGGGCGATCGCTCTCCGCTCAACCGGGCGCTCGACGGTCACGGCCGGCTGGCCGGCCTCGACGCCCGGGCAGTGAACGCCAACAAACTGCTGTTCTGCGGTCAGTTCGCGTTCGTCGCGCGGCGCCACTGACCGGACCGGCCGCCCGACTTGGAGAGCAGCACGACCGAGGCGATCTCGGCTCCGCGCTCGAGCCCCTTGACCATGTCGTAGACGGTCAGCGCGGCGACCGACGCGGCCGTCATCGCCTCCATCTCGACGCCGGTCTGGCCGGTCGTGCGGGCCTCGGCGATCAGCACGATCTCGCCGGCGTCGCGGTCGACGGACGCCTCGACGCCGACGAACGAGAGGCCCAGCGGATGGCACAGCGGAATCAGCTCGGCGGTGCGCTTGGCGGCCTGGATCCCGGCGATCCGCGCGACCGCGAGCACGTCGCCCTTGGGGGCCTCGCCGTCGTGAACCTTGGCGGCGGTCTCTGGGGTCACCTTGACGACCGCGCGGGCGCTTGCGGCGCGCTCGCTGACCGGTTTGTCGCCCACGTCGACCATCCGCGCGCGGCCGCTCTCATCGAGATGCGTGAGCTCGCTCATCGTGCCGCGGGCGCGTGTGAGAGCTGGGCCGATTCGATCAGCTCACGGACGCGCTCCACCTCGCCGGCACGCAGCAGCTCGATCGGATCGGGCTCGCCCCCGACGATCGACTCGAAGAACTGCTTGCGGTCCTGATAGGTGGGGAGCGTCGCCTTCGCCCAGCCGCGCGCGTCGTTGAGCAGGACCGCCAGCTGGGCGTACGGCTCGCCGAACAGCTCGCCGATCTCGCGCTTCATCCGCTTGGCGAGCGCCGGCGAGGCGCCAGCGGTGGAGATCGCCACCGCGAGCGGACCGGTGCGGACGATTGCCGGCAGGATGAAGTTGCAAAGCGGCGGCACGTCGACGACGTTGACGAGCATCGCACGGCGCTCCGCTCCCTGGAAGACGCTGATGTTGACGTCCGTGTCACTGGTCGCGGCGATCGCGATCAGGCAGCCGTCGAGGTCACATCACGGAACTCGCGCCGCTCCCAGGCGATCGACTCCTCGAGCGCGAGCTCCACCAGCGCCGGGTGCGCCTCGGGCGCGACGAGCGTCACGCTGGCGCCGCAGGCGAGCAGTCCTTCGACCTTCTCGAGCCCCACGTCACCGCCGCCGACGACCAGGCAGCGGCGGCCCACCAGCCGCAGGCAGGCGATGTAGAACGGCGTCTCGAGCATGCCTCGAACGCAGCTCTGATCGCAGATCCCCATGCGGAGCTGGCAGACGCACTCCTTGCCTGCGTAGGCCTGAGCGGGCATGTGAATAAGGGTATCGGCAGCGATCGGGCGCGTTACGGCGACACGCGCAGCCGGCTGAGGCGCTCGGTTCGCGGCCTGCCGTTGGTCGGCGTGAACGTGACCGCGAGCGTGATCCGAACCGTGCCGTGGTGGCCGGCGAGTAGCGCCCTGCCGGCGCCGTTGGGCAGCAGCGTCAGATGGAGCGTCTTCTTCCCGGTCGGCTGGCGCCGCAGCTGCGCGAACACGAAGCTGCCCGGCTTGGGCTTGGGCAGCTCGCTGCGCGGCGCCGTCTCGATCACCTTGACCTTGCCGCCGCCGGGAAGCACGAGGTTGAAGGTCACCTTGCCGTCGCGGCGCGAGCGCAGCCGGGTGACGCGGAACCGATTCGCGGGGACGATCACGTGGTACTGGACGGTCGCGGTGGTGGCCTGGCCATCGCCGCTGGTCGCGGTGACGCTGAAGCTGAATGCACCCAGCGAGTTGGTGTTTACCGCCGACGGAGAGACGCACGACACCAGCCCCGGACCGAACTCGCCCTCTCCGCATGTGAAGCCGACCGCCACGGACTGTCCGAGCGTGTACCTGGCCCCGTTCTTCGGCGACGTGATCGTCGCCGTTGGCGGTGCGGCGACGACGTACTGGACCGCGACCGACGTGCTGAGCCCGTCACGGCTGGTCGCGACCACGGTGAACGAGTGCGGCCCAAGCGAGGAGGTGTCGATCGCGGCCCCGTTGGCGACCGGGCCACTGCAGGAGGCGATCCCGGGGCCGCCAGGCGCTTCGGTGCAGCCGTACCCCGCGAGTACTTGCTGGCCCTGGCTGAAGTAGGCGTTGTCTACCGGGGACGAGATCGCGGCCGTCGGTGCGCCGGGCACGGTGAAGCACTCGTCGGGCGAGTCGTCGCTGGAGGGGTCGTTGAGGGTGTCGCCCTGGTAGTTGGCGGCAAAGCACCAGGTGCCCGGTGCGTTCGGCGTGAAGCTCGGCGATGTCGCCGAGCCCGTCAGGTCGAGGTTGGCCGAACCGACGGTCGCCCCGCCGGACGGACATCCGCTCGCGCTCGTAAGCGGCCCGCAAACCGAGAAGTCGACCGCTCCGGCGGGTACGACACCGGTCACGGTCGCCGTGTCCGTGACCGATGCCCCGAGCGTGATCGACGACGCGGACGGCTGCGACGTGGTGCTGCTGGCGGTCTGGGCCGACGCGGCCGCCGGCAAGATCAGTGCGACCGTCAGCAGCGACGGCAGCGCAGCCGCGAGCCCGCCCGCGTCTGCACCCTGCATTACCCCAGAGTGACAAGTGCGTGAGGGTAGCGGGCGGCGCGCGACGCCGGGTCAGTTCCAACTATCCGAAGTGAACGACCAGCGGCGCCGCCTTGCGCCGCGCCAGCACCGAGTTTCCGCGGAACACGACCACGAGGTTGGCCATGCCGGCCGAACCCATGTGGCTGCCGTGCAGCGTGACCTTCAGCTGGTAGCCGCATCGCCGTCCGACCTGGCCGTGCGCGGAACCGACCCCGAACTTGCCGTGCAGCGCCTTGACGCTGACAGAACCGCTGCAGCCCTCCGAGCGGCTGACGCCGGCCGGCAGCTTCAGCTTCCCGGTGATCTTGAACACGAACGGAGTGCTGGCGTCGGAGTGGGGCTTGACCTTGGCCCCGAGGCTGCTCGGCCTCAGCTTGGCGCCCATGCGGAACTCGACCGGGGTGCCGGTCGTCGTTCCGGCGGGGCTGGTCGCAACCAGGCGCACCTCGTAGGTGTGTCGTGGCGGCAGGCCGGTGATCTTCGCGCTGACGTTCTGACCGGTTGTGCCGGCGGCGATCGTCTGCGTCGCGGTGCTGGACGAGAAGGCGGCGTTGGACCCGTACTCGAAGTGAGCGGTCGTCTGCAGCCCATCGGGGTTGACGACGCCGTTGAGCGTCGCGGTATACGACCCGAGTGGCGCCGGCGTGCCGGTCGTGACCGACGGTGGAGGCGGTCCTGCCACCGTGAATACACCGTCGCTGCCGACCGACGTTCCGTCCGGATTAGTCGCGACGACGCGGAAGTGATACGTGCCCGCAGCCAGACTCGAGACCGGCGCCACGAACGTCTGCGAGCCCGAACCGCCCGCCAGAGTCTGCGCGGGTGTTGCCGAGCCATACGTGTTCGTCGGTCCGTACTCGAAGCTGACTGTGCCGCCCGTCGGGTTCGGATTACTCGCCGTGCCCGTCAGCACAGCGCTCGTCGCAGCGGCAAGGGCGGCGCCCGTGGACACGACCGGGGGCGCCACTTCGTAGGCACCGATGTCGCAACGTCCGCCCGGAGGCTCCGGCCGCGCGGCGCCACGCTGGTCAGTCATCAGTGGATCGCCGACCAGGTCGGTGCAGCCGGAGGGATCGCCCGCGTCGATCGCCGGGCTGCCGGCCTGCAGCGCCTCGGTCTCGGTCGGCCCGCCGTTGTTGGCCAGCGAGCCGAGATCGGGGTTGGCGGCGAGGATGTCGCCGGGACCGGTCAGCGAGCAGGTGTTGCCGCTTGCGGGGTCGTTAGTGAGGTTGTAGCCGTCGGAGAGGATCGCGTTCCCGCTCTGCGTCTGGCTGTCGCAGTTCCCGCCGCCGCTAGCGGCGGTGTTGCCGGTGATGATCGAATCGGTGAGCTCGATCGTCGTGTCCAGGTTGTTGTTGATTCCGCCCCCGGCCGCCATCGTGGCGTTGTTACCGGTGATCGTCGCGTTGGCGATCACGGCGCCGCCAAACACAGAATCGAACAGCACCCCGCCGCCTCCGTCGGTGTCAGGCGGGCTGGAGCTGCTCGGCGTCTCGTCAGTGGTGTTGTTGGCGATCGTGTCGTTCAGGTACTGACTGGTGTTGCCGTCGTCAAACACGCCACCGCCGCCGCCTTTGTCGATGCCAGGGCCGTGCGCGAGGTTGCCCGACACGGTGCTGTCCTGGAGCAGCAGGTTGTTCCCGAACTGATAGATCCCACCGCCCCCGTCGGCCGGCGTGGAGGAGAGCACGCTGCCCGTAACGGTGACCGTGTTGGCGCTGATCGTGCTGCCCGTGATCGTCAGGTTGTGGCCGTCCATGTAGATCCCGCCGCCGCCGTTGTTATCCGTGTTCGAGCTACCGCCGACCGTCGCCGTGACGGTCGCGGTGTTGCCGGTGACGGTGGAGTCGTTGAGCGTCAGATCGCCAGGATGGCTGGTGTCCTGCTCGATCATGATCCCGCCGCCCCCGCTGTCTCCGTTGGATTCGGGCACCGTGACCGTGTTGTCGCTGACGGTCGAATCGTTGAGGACCAGGCTCTGGATGCTGAGGATCCCGCCCCCACCGTCGTTGAAGCAGGGCGACACCCCGGTCGAGCAGCCCGCCGTGCTCGTCGTCAGCTGATTGCCGATGACGGTCACGCGGTCGAGCACCACGCCGCCACCGTCTCCGGCTGCCAGGCCGCCACCGCCCGTCCTGGTGGTGCTGCTGCCGCCGGTGATCGTCAGATCCTCGAGTACCGCTGGGGTGTTGTTTGCGTTGATCAGCATCACCCGGTCGCCGCCACCCTGGAGGATGGTCACGCCCTGGCCGGCCCCTTCGATCGTCGCGCCGACGGTGAGTATGAGCTGGCCAAGGCTCGGGTCGAGTGCGTACGTCCCAGCCGGCACGATGATCGTGTCGCCATTCTGGGCGGCCGCCAAAGCCTGACGGAGTGTGCAGGAGCCCGGGACGCAGCTTCCTCCACTGGGGTCCGCGGTGGTCGTCACCGTGAAGGTCGTAGCGCTAGCCGCACTCGCGGCGAGCAAAGGCAACGCGAACGCGATCACGACGACCGCGAGGGCACGGCAGACCACGCGGGACATCAGGCTCCCCTCTCTCCGTACGTCTCCCTCCAGCGCCAAAAACCCTAGCACCGGCGCGCGCTGCGGTCAGCGATGTTTCAGCGCTTTACGGCGTCGCGCGCCAGTCGCGCCCCGAGGCGCAGCAGCGGCGCCGCGCCATCGCGCAGCGCCCCAGCCCGAATCGACGGGCGGCCGTAGAGGATCGCGCGCGGTCTGCTTGAGCGCCTGGCCGAGGGTCTCGTCGTAGGGGTACCACCAGGGGTTGCGCACCGCCGAGGGCTCCCAGACGCGGAGCTTGATGTTGACGCACTCGTAGAGGCCGAACTTCGAGTGCGTGCGCCCAAGGCCCGACTCCTTGACACCGCCCCACGAGCACTGGCAGGCGCCGTGGCTGAACATGTGGTCGTTGATCCACACCATCCCGGACTCGAGCTCGCGGGCGATCCGCTCGCCGCGGCCGCGATCCGATGTCCAGACTGACGCGCCGAGGCCGAACTCGCTGTCGTTGGCGAGCGCCACGGCCTCGTCCTCGGAACCGACGACGATGATCGGCAGCACGGGGCCGAAGATCTCCTCGCGCATGATCCGCATCTCGTGGGTGACCCCGGTCAGTACCGTCGGGGCGTAGAAGTCGCCGCTCAGGCCGGCCGGCGCCTCAGCGGGCCGCCGCAGCGGAGCGTCGCGCCGGCGGCGACTGCGTCCTGGACCAGCTCGTCGACGAGCTCGAACTGCTCGCGCGAAACCATCGGGCCGATTTCGGTGTCCCAGCTCATCGGGTCGCCGACCCGCAGCCGCTGGGCGCCCGCGACGACGCCCGCGATGAATCGGTCGGACACCTGGCGCATCACGTAGACCCGCTCGATCCCGGAGCACGTCTGGCCGGCGTTCGCGAACCCGCCCCACAGCGCGCCCGCGATCGCGTGCTCGAGGTTGGCGTCTGGGAGCACGATCATCGGGTCCTTGCCGCCGAGCTCGAGCACCGAGCCCTTCAGCTGGCGCGCGCACGCCTCGCCGACGCCGCGGCCGGTCTCGACCGAGCCGGTGAAGAAGATCTTGGCCACGCTGGACTCCACCAGCGCCGAGCCGGTGCCGGGGCCGTGAATCACCCGCACGAGCCCCTCGGGAACGCCGGCGCGCTCGAACACGTGCCGGATCCGCTCGCCGATCAGCGGGGTCAGCGAGGCCGGCTTGAGCACCACCCCGTTGCCCGCCATCAGCGCCAGCGCCACTTCGCCGAACGGAATGCTCCACGGGTAGTTCCAGGGGGAGATGACCCCGATCACGCCGAGCGGCTCGTAGGTGAACGACGAGCGCTTGGTCTTCAGGAACAGCTGCGGCATCGGGATCTTCTCGTCGGCGAGGATCTCGTGCCCGGCGCGCGCGATCCAGCGCAGCGCGTCGATCGTCGGCAGGAGCTCCATCGAGAACGCCTCGTTGCGCGGCTTGCCCTGCTCGCGCACGATCAGGTCGCGGATCTCGTCGGCTTCGTCGATCAGCACCTGCGCCGCGCGCTCGAGGTAGCGCGCGCGGTCCGCGAGCGTCAGCTGGGCCCAGAACGGCTGCACCTTGGCGACGGCGTCGACGACGGCCTGCGACGTCCTCGGGCGCGGTCGATCGGGACGGCCCGATCGGCTGCGCCGGTGGCGGGGTTGAACGACTCGAGCTGTGCGGATGGCGCGCGACGGTGTGCCATCGCGAGGAGGCGTACTGCTGGCCAGCGAGTGGGGCCTCAGCCGCCCGCGTCAGGCGGCGCGAGCGGCAGCGGCCGGGCGCGACCGACCAGCGCCTCGTGCAGCAGCTCGCTCGAGACCTTCGGTGAGCTCGTCGTCGACCAGAGCAGGTCGGGCTCGGGCGCGCGCCTCGGGCCCAGGCCGATCGCCCCTACCCCGACGATCGTCTCGCGCGCGTCGATCAGCGCGGTCGCGCAGATCACCAGCCGGTGGCGCGGATCGAACCGGACCAGGCGGGCCAGCTCGAGCTGGCTCCGCGTCGAGTCCGCTGGCGTCGCAGCAGCGTCCTCGATCGCCGGCGCGATCGCGGACCCGGGCCAGCCGCAGGCACACGCGGGGTCCGCGCGGGAGCGCGTACGACGGGCCAGAGGCGCCCGGTCAAGCTCGATCACTTCCTACAGGGTAGTAGCTTACGCCGGCCTACCTTGTCCGGAGAGCCGGTACGGACTTCGGCCGCGGCCGCTGCGCGGCGGATCTCCGCCAGCCGCTCGCGCAGCGCCGCCTCGGCGTCGTCAGGCGCATAGAAGCGCTGGCCGATCGCCGGTCGGGCATCAGCTCCTGGGGCGAGAGGTGGCCCGGGCGCCGGTGCGGGTTGTCGTAGTCCGCCGTCGCTGCGGGTCGAGGAGCGCAGCTGCGGCGGCGGCGGCGCGCGCCGCGCTCGCGGATGTACTCGCGCGCGGCGAACACGGCGCGCTTGGCCGCGTCGGACTTGGGCGCCAGAGACAGGTAGATGGCCGCCTGCGCGAGGGCGAACTGGCACTCGGGCAAGCCCCACGTGCTCGACCGCGGCGGCGGCCGCGGTGGCGACCACGAGCGCCTGCGGGATCGGCGTTGCCGATGTCCTCGGAGGCGAGGACGACCATCCGCCGCACGATGAAGCGCGGGTCCTCGCCGCCCTCGAGCATCACCGCCAGGTAGTACAGCGAGGCGTCGGGATCGGAGCCGCGCGTGGCCTTGATCCAGGCCGAGATCGTGTCGTAGTGGCGGTCGGCCTGACGGTCGTAGAGCAGCGCCCGGCGCTGCAGCGCGTCCTCGGCGTGCGCGAGCGTCACCGGCTGGCCCGGCCCCGCCGCCTCGCAGGCGAGCTCGAGCGCGTTCAGCGCCGTGCGGGCGTCGCCGCCCGAGCGCTCGGCCAGGAAGTCGAGCGCCTCCGGCGTCGCACGGTCGGCCGGCCGCAATCGCCGCGCTGCCACCGCCCGGTCCAGCAGGCCGCGGATCTCGCCGGCCCTCAGCGCCTCGAGCTCGTACACGCTGGGTCCGGGAGATCAGCGCCGAGTTGACCTCGAAGTACGGGTTCTCGGTCGTGGCGCCGATCAGCGTCATCAGGCCGTCCTCGACCGCGGGCAGCAGCGCGTCCTGCTGGGCCTTGTTGAAGCGGTGGATCTCGTCGAGGAAGAAGATGGTCTCTTGCCGCCGGTGCGCCAGCCGCTCCCGGGCGCGCTCGATCACCGCTCGCACCTCGGCGCGCCCGGCCTGGACCGCGCTCTCCTCCTCGAAGGCGGCGCCCGAGGCCTCGGCGACGAGGCGAGCCAGGGTGGTCTTGCCGCTCCCCGGCGGCCCGTGCAGGATCATCGAATGCGCGTGGCCTTCCTCGATCGCCCGGCGCAGCGCCGAGCCCGGGGCCAGCAGCCGCTGCTGGCCGACGAACTCGTCGAGCGTCCGCGGGCGCATGCGCGTGGCCAGCGGCGCCGCACCGGCTCGGGCGGTCGTGGCGCCGGTTCCGGGACCGGGTCACCGAACAGGCGGTCCATCACCAGATCCCCACGGGGGAGCTCGAGCGCGGCATCGTGCACCAGGCCGTTGCTTCGCCAGCTCCGTTTCCGCCGTCGGCAGTCGCCGCGCCGCGCAGATCGGTGAACCGCCCCCCGGCCTCCTCGACGATGACCTTCGCGGCCGCCATGTCCCACAGGGTGGCCTCGGGGTCGAGCCCGATCTCGGCCGCGCCCTCGGCGACCAGCATGTAGCTCCAGGCGTCGCCGAAGCCGCGGCTCCGCCAACAGGCGCGATCGAGCGCGAGCAGCGCGTCAGCCGGCCGACCCCGTCCCAATCCTCGATCCCGTCCAGGCAAGCTGCGCGTCCGGCAGCGGGCCACCCCGGATACCCAGGCGAGCGTGGCTCGCGCGCCGTCGACGAACGCCCCGGCGCCCCGGCGAGCCCACCAGCGCCGACAGAGCGCCGGGGTCGAGACGACGTCGACTGCGATCTGGTCCGCGAGCTCGAGCGCGATCAGCGTCGCCCAAGGCCATCCCTCGCACGTAGCTCTTGGTGCCGTCAATCGGGTCGATGATCCAGCGTCGCGGGCCGCCCCCGAGCCCCCGTACTCCTCGCCGAGGACCGAGTCGACGGGCTGCCACGGCAAGTTGTTCGCGAACGAGACCTCAACCCCGCGGTCGGCCTCGGTCACCGGAGTCAGGTCGGGCTGGTCTCGACCACCAGGTCGGGCCCGAGCGGTCCAGCGTGATCGCGTCGGCGATGTCGGCCAACTCGAGGGCGAGGGCGAGGTCATCCGACGTGGCAGGCGCGGATGCTACGTGCGGCCCGATAGCCTCACCCGATGACCGCTCCAGCGATTCAGAGTCGAAACGACCGAGATCCTCCAGCGCCTGGTGCGCTTCAACACCGTCAACCCCCCGGAACGAGCGCGAAGCGATCGAGTACCTCGACTCCTACGTCTCGGAGGCGGGTATGAAGACCGAGAGCAGCTCGGCGCGAGCCGCATGG
>CAVPFS010000064.1:0-18134 GCA_963703825.1 uncultured Solirubrobacterales bacterium
TAGTGATGCCGGACCGCCCTCACCCACCGCGACGACCGGCAAGCCGCTCGCCTGGGCTTCGAGGATCACCTGCCCGAAGGTGTCGGTCCGGCTGGCGAACATGAACACGTCGGCGCTCGCGTAGGCGCGCGCCAGGTCCTCGCCGACGAGCCAGCCCAGGAAGGTGGCGCGCTCTCCCAGCTTGTCGTGCAGCGCCTCGGCCTCAGGACCGCCGCCGGCGAGCACGAGGTGCAGGCGGGGCTCCTGTGCGTGGGCTCGCAGGAACGCGTCGGCCAGCAGGTCGACGCCCTTCTCTCTGGTCAGGCGGCCCGCGTAGAGCACGTTGACGTCTCGGCGGGCAGCAGGCCCGGCGTGCGAAGCCCGGGTCGAACCGACCGAGGTCGACGCCGCGGTCCCACCGGCCGATCCGCCCCTCGGCGATTCCCAGCTCGCGCAGGCGCGCGTCAGTCGCGGGGCTCGGCGACAGGACCACGTCGCAGGCGCCATAGAACTTCTGCAGCGCGAGCGCCGCCACGGTCTCGTAGTGGGCCATTCCGCTGCGCAGGCCGGCGTAGGCCGCGAGCTCGGTGTGGTAGCTGCCGATCACCGGCAGCTCGAGCACCCCTGCCAGCAGCCAGGCGCCGATTCCGGCCGGGCCGGGCGAGCAGAGGTGGACGATGTCGTAGCGCCCCTCGGCCAGCGCCTCGACCAGCGCCGGAACCGTCGGCACCCCGATCCGCATTCCCGGTAGAAGGGCACCTCGATCTCGCAGACGGCGCTCAGGCGGCGGTCCACGTCAGCGTCGGTGCCGATCACCTCGACCTCGTAGCCGGGGACGCCGCGATCGCGGATCTGGGCGATCGTGTGCGTGACCCCGTGCATCGAACCCAGGCCGTCGGCTACCAGCGCCACCCGTGGGCGGTCGCCCTCGCTGCGCGTCAGCTTGAACTTCTCGCGGCCGAGGAACGCCGCCGCGGCCGCGTACGGGATCGCCGGCAGGCAGGCGTCGAACAGCGCATTGCCGATTCGCGGCAGGTCCACGGCACCGCTGCGCACCGCGCTGACGGTCTCGTCGACCGCATTCGCGAGCTTGCGCTCGTGGATCCGCCGCGCGCGCCGGAAGAGATCCGGTGGCCGAGGTCGCCGTCCTGTAGCGCGCGCAGCAGCCGCTGCTCGTCGAAGTCGAGCTCCATCCCCGCAAGCCACGAGCGCAGCAGCGCGCGAGCGTCCTCGGGACCGAGATCGGCGGCCACGTGGCCGCTGCGGACGTCGCCCTCGTTCATCACGCGCTCGACGATCTTCAGGACCGCCGCCGGGTCCGGACGCCGTTCGCTGTCACCCCGGCCG
Organism: uncultured Solirubrobacterales bacterium; assembly: GCA_963703825.1. Classification (GTDB taxonomy): domain Bacteria; phylum Actinomycetota; class Thermoleophilia; order Solirubrobacterales; family Solirubrobacteraceae; genus Palsa-465. Next base: position 1,327 of record CAVPFS010000064.1, read on the forward strand.
AGGCTGCGGATCGCGAGCGCCATTGCCGCGTGGGTCCACTTTGCGGCGCTTCCCTGGGCTCCGTGCGCGTCGGCTCGCCCGGCGCGGACGTGCTCGAGGAACTCGGCCGGGGTCGCCGCGCACGGCGTCTGCGTGAACGTCGCCCCCACATCGATTCCGGCGTGGTCATCGGAGCCCCCGATCGCAGTCCCTCCGTGGGTCTCGATGTACACGAACGCCGGCAGGTTCAGCTCCTTGGCGCGCGACCCGTTGCGGGTCTCCCAGATCGGGAACAGCTGCGCCAGGCGGCGGCGATGGCGCGCGGTCAGCGGCGCTCCGACCGCGTAGAAGGGATGCGCGAGCGCGGCCGTGATCTCGTGCTCGCCGAGATAGGCGGCGCAGGTCTCGACGTCGTCGTTATGGGCCTGGAGCCACTCGTGGTCGGCGGGCGTGATCCCGTAGCAGAGGACGTGCACGGCCTGTGGCTCGCGCTTGAACCAGACCGTCAGCTCCTCGGAGATGAAACGTTTCGCGGTCGGCGATCGAGAGCGCGCCGTCGATCGTGTCGTGGTCCGTGATCGTCACGAAGTCCATCCCGCCGCTCGGCGAGCTCGTAGACCTCTTCCGGGGGGGTCGCGCACTCCGGCAGGTGCAGGGAGCGCTGAATGCCAAGCTTCGACAGCTCCGAGGCGGTGGAGTGGACGTGCATGTCAGCCCGAGGTTTTCGTTCATGGCCACAGGATCGGCCCGAACGCCGGTCGGCCCGTGAAGAACGAGGTCTCGTCCTGTGACCTTTCTTGAACCGGCAGATGGGCGGCGCGGTCGCTGGAGAACCATGAGAGAGTGCCGCAGAACACGATCACGGACGAGCTCGTGCTCACGCGCGGCGAGCTGCGGGTCGAGATCGGCCTGCGACCGTTCGTGTTCACGATCCGCCGCCAAGGGCGGCGGCTATTGCGCGCCGGCGGCCTGTGGGTGGCCGACGGCACCGTCGCAGGACCACTTGATCCAGTTCACCGAGGGGGTTGTAGACCGCGAGGAACGGATGCCGGTCGAGCGGGGGTTGAGCGCGCTGGTGGTCTGGTGCGACCACCGTTCGGTCGAGCTCTCAGTCGCGCTTCACGGCGGGCGTACCGCGCGGTTTAGCGTCGAGCTGGAAGCGACTGACCAGATTGCGCTCGAGCTCGACGCCGACGGCGACCAACTGCGGCTGGCGTTCGATTGGGATCGGCGCTCCGGTGAGCGGCTCGTGGGTCTGGGGCTGCGCCACAACACGGCACTGGACCAGGCGGGGCGCGATCTCCAGCTCGGCGCCGACCGCCGCTACACCGGGCCCGACTGCCCGCCCGAGATGCTGGCCGAGGGCGGCATCCCGCAGGGCGACTGCGCCCCGATGCCGTGGCTGGAGTCCAGCCGCGGCTACGCCGTCTGGTGCCGGACCGATGCCAACGGCACGCGGTTCGACAGCCAGGGCGACCGGATCGCAGTCTCCGCCAGGGCCGGCGCCGGTCCGCTCCGTTTGACGCTGCTGTGCGCGTCGACCTCGGCCGCCCGGTTGAGGGCGTTCTGCCGGCTGACCGGGTTCCCGGCGCTGTTGCCGGAATGGGGCTACGGCTTCTGGAAGAGCCGCGACGTCCACGAGCATCAGGACGACGTGCTGGACGACCACGACGGCTGCCGCCGACACCGGATCCCGCTCGACGCGATCGTGATCGACTCCCCCTGGGCCACGCAATACAACACGTGGGAGTTCAACCCGCACCAGTTCCCCGACGCGGCAGCGATGGTGTCGAAGCTGCGCGATGACGGAGTCCGAACCGTTGTCTGGGTGACCCCCTGGGTAAACCTCGACTCGCGAGACGGGCAGATCGCGCCGCAACCGGAGTCCGCGCGCCTGTACGAGCAGCCGGCCAGCAACTACGCCCCGGCGGCGGCCGCCGGCCTGTTCGTCAAGCGGACTGACGGAGAACCGTACGTGGGTCAGTGGTGGATGGGCTCCGGCTCGCCGATCGATCTCACGAGCCCGGACGCTGAGCGCTGGTGGCGCGAGTCGGCCAAGCGGGTGCTCGAGCTCGGGGTCGCCGGGATCAAGGCCGACGACGGCGACGGCTACTACATCCCCGATCGCGTCCGGCTTGCCGACGGACGGACCGGAGCACAGGCCGCGTGGGCGCTCGGAGGCCTGCATCGGGAATGCTTGCAGCGGGCGCTCGACGAGGTCCATCCCGGCGACGGAATGCTGTTCGGGCGCAGTGGCTGGACCGGCCAGCAGGCGGTCGGAGCGACGTGGGGCGGCGACCAGGCGTCGGACTTCTGGTCATTGCGGGTGCTGTTGGTCGCGGCGCTGAGCGGGGCCTGTAGCGGTGTCTCGAATTTCTCGCACGACGTGGGCGGCTATCTCGGCCACCGCCTGGTCGAGCGCTGCCCGCCCGAGCTGCTGATCCGCTGGGTCCAGTTCGGCTGCTTCACCCCGCTCATGCACGCCCACTCGCGGATGCGGCAGGAGCCATGGAACTACGGCGAGCGGGTGCTCGACCTCTACCGCAGTTACGTGCTGCTGCACGAGCAGCTGGTCCCATATGTCCGCGCGGCCGCGCGGACCGCGGCGCAGACCGGCCTGCCGATCATCCGCCCGCTGTGCCTGACTGACCCCGCCGACGCGCGTGGCTGGTCAATCACCGATGCGTATGGCTACGGCCCGGCGCTGTGGGTCGCGCCGGTGCTCGACGACGGTGCGCGCGAGCGGGAGGTGGCGCTGCCACGCGGCGACTGGATCGAGGCGTGGTCCGGGCGCCGGGTGCGCGGGGGCGGCGAAGTCGTGGTGTCGGCGCCGCTCGAGCGGATCCCGGTCTGGGTCCGCGACGGCTCGATCGTCGTCACCTACCCCGCGGCTCACGTCGGGGCGGGGCTGGGTGACGTGCCGGCCTCAGGACGCCCGATGGTGGCGACGCTCTGGGGAGCGCCGCGGCTTGGACGAACGGCGGTGCGACTTGCGGACGGAACGGTGATCGGCTGGCGCCGCGGACGCTGGGTGGTGAAGGGCGATCGTCGCCACAACGTGATCGAGTTTGCGAACCAGTAGCGCCCACGGCGGCTCCGGATTCGAGCCCGGGCCGGTGGCGACCGGCGTGCCGGGCGGGGTGGTGGGCGTCCCGGTCGGGGTGCCGGTCGGGGTGGTGGGCGTACCGGTCGGGGTGGTGGGCGTCCCAGTCGGCGCGCCCGGCGTGCCGGTGTTGCCCGAGCCACTGGGGGGCTGCGACGGATGTGTCAGACCCGGAAGCTTTCTGATCACGGGCTTGCCCTCGAGCGGGTACAGCGGCGGCAGCTTGCCGACGCAATCGATCAGCGCGCGGCGAACGAACGCCGGCAGCTTGGCGAGGTTGTGCGTGCGCTCGTAGGGCCTCAGCTTGCGCATCAGCGCATCAAGGCGCTTGCGCGACTTCAGCGCGCCGGCCTTCTCGAGGTGCTTGTAGGTGCAGCGGCAGTAGCTCGTGTACGTGCCGCCGGTGCCCGGCTTGACGCAGCCTCTGATCCACAGGTGCTTGATGTCCTTGGTCGTCAGGACGGTCCTGCGCTTGGGCGCGCGGCCCGAACGGCTCGAACCGCCCGATCCGCCTGATCCGCCCGACGAGTTGCTCTTGGACGAGCTGTGGTGACTCGACGAAGAGTGATGACTGGAGGAGGTGTGGTTAGTCGACGAGGTCGAGCTCGAGTGCGACGAGGACGAGTGAGAGGTCGCGGCGGCCGGATGGGTACCGGCCTTGGCGGCGTGCGAGCCGCCCTTGTGGCCGCCCTTCTTGGCGTTGTGGTTCGACGAGCGCTTGGCCGGCTGCTGCGGGGCGAGTGCGGACTCCGAAGCTGCGATCGCTGCCGCCATCGCAGCGCTGTATTGAACGGTGGTCGTCTGGCTGGCGCCGGCGTACCCGTCGGCCTGGCCTGTGACGGTGATCGTCTCGTTCGGCTGGGCCATCTGCAACGGGACGTGGTAGGTGCCATTGACGACCTGCGCGGTTTGCCCGCCGACCGTCACGATCGCGCTCGCCGGCCAGACCGTGCCGGCGACGACGATGTTGCGCACGCCGATCGTGGCACCGCTCGTCGGCGCGAGGATCGACAGTGAAACCGCGGGCCGGGAGTGCTTGGTGGTGCCGCCACAGCCGACGATGCACAGGGCGGCGATGATCAGGCTTGCAGCGGCAATCAAAGAAAGGCGGATTCGCATACGCCCCGGTTGTCGGCAGTCGGTTTGACCACCTTGAGGGCGTTCTCGAGGCTGAGAGCACGGGAGAACGCGGTTCGGTGACGATCTTCCACGTACTGCCTGGGGTTGGTCAGGCTGGGGAGCTTTCAATCGAGTTTCAAACGAATCCCGTTCGAGTTTCCAGCCGTCTAGATCAGGCGCTGAGCGTGACGAACGCTATTCGTTACGATCAGGCGTAGCATCTTGATACGCTTTGCGCATGGCAGAGGACGCTGAACCGCTGGGCCGTCGCGATCGGCCCGCGAAGGCGCTCCTCAGCAGTGCCGTGATCGTCGACGCCGCGCTCGAGCTCGTGGCTCGAGACGGGCTCGACGCGGTCACCCTCCGGCGGGTTGCCGACCGGCTCGACACCGGGCCGGCCTCGCTGTACGTGTACATCAGTAACCGCGAGCAGCTGCTTGAGCGGATGCTCGACCGGGCCCTAGCAGAGGTTGGGGAGGTGGTCGTCAAACACAAGCGCTGGCGCCGCCGGCTGGTCGAGCTGTTCGAGGAGGTGCTCGACGCGCTTGACCGCTACCCGGGCATCGGCCAGGTGGCGCTCGGCGTGACCCCTGAGGGACCGGCCGCGGAGGCGATCGCTGGCAACGCGCGCGAGCTGATGCACGCCGGCGGCGTCGACTCGCAGACCGCCGCTTGGGCGTGCGACAACTTGTTCCTGTTCACGGCGGCGACCGCGGTCCGACACGCCGCGGCGCGTGGCAAGCGGTCGGAGTCAGAGCCCTCCTCCGGCGACGAACGATTTGCGTTCGGTGTCAATGCGCTCACGCGGGCGGCAGCCCGCGACGCGCTTCCGTCGGCCTGAGCGCAGCGCGGGAGGCTCTCAGGATTTGCCGCTGCCGGCGGGGCTCGGCGCGTGCGTCTGTCTCGGCAGCTTCGTGATCACCGGCCTGCCCGGCGCAATCTTTTTCCGCCGCTGGTTCTATGCTCGCCGCCGTGCACTTCGGCGAGCTGACAGCGCCCGAACAGCGGGTGCTCGGGTGCCTGATCGAGAAGCGATGGACGACGCCCGAGCAGTACCCGCTGTCACTGAACGCGCTGCGCCTCGCCTGCAACCAATCGACGAACCGCGATCCGGTCACCAGCTACGACGAGACGACGGTCCGCGACGCGGCCCAGCGGCTGTCGCGCTACGGCCTGGCGAGGCTCGCGAGCGGGCACGGCTCGCGCGCGATCAAGTACCGCCACCTGGCCGAGGAGGCGCTCGGGCTCAGCCGCGAGCAGCTCGCGGTTCTCGCGGTACTGCTGTTGCGCGGCGCCCAGACCCCGGCGAGCTCAAGCAGCGGACCGAGCGGATGGCGGCGCTGGCCTCGCTGTCGGACGTCGATCGGGTGCTCTCGGAGTTGGGCGAGCGCGGCTATGCCCGCCGGCTCGAGCGCCGGCCGGGGCAGAAGGAGGATCGCTTCGAGCACCTGTTCGGTGCTGGGCGCGGTGGTGACGGCGCCGCCGACGTTCTCGAGCCGGCCGCGCCCGAGCCCCGAGCCGCCGCCGAGCCGCGAGCCGCCGCCGAGCCGCGAGCCGCCGCCGAGCCGCGCGCCGCCGCCGAGCCGCGCGCCGCCGAGGATGGCGAGGCACTCACGGCGCGGGTGACGGCGCTCGAGTCAGAGGTGGCGCGCCTGCGAGCGAAGCTCGACGAGCTGCAGGCCCGCTAGCGCGACACTAGGTCGGCAGCGCGAGGCCGATCAGGTACGTAGCGCCACCGACGATCACCCCGGCGAGCGTCATCTCCAGGCCGGCTGCCCACCAGCTGCGAAGCGTCACCAGGGACTTGGCGGCACCGACCAGGAAATGGGCGGCGAGCGAGACGACCGCCGCGGCGACGATCGCCGCCGTGCCGGTGGTGATCATGAACGGGATCACGGGGATGATCGCGCCCAGCCCGGTTGAGATCCCGGCCGTCAGCGCGGCCTGGGCCGGATCGCCGCTGGCGTGGGGGCTGATCCCGAACTCCTCGGTCGCGAGTGCCGCCAGGAGCGCGTCGGGCCGCAGCGCGAGCTGCTCGGCGAGCTGGTCCGCCGTCTGGGCGTCGATTCCCTTCAGCTGGTAGAAGAGCGACAGCTCCTCTTTCTCCTCCTCGGGGTGCTCGGCGATCTCCTGGCGCTCACGCTCGAGGTTCGCGTCCGCCATCTCCACCTCCGAGCGCTCAGCCAGGAACGCGCCGGTCGCCATCGAAAGCGCGGACGCGATCGCGCCGGCGAGCCCTGCGGTCAGCACCGCGCTCGACCCCCCGGTCGCGCCCGAGACTCCGGCGACGATCCCGAACACGGCGGCGAGCCCGTCATTGGCGCCGTAGATAGCGCCGGACACCCAGCTCGTGCCGGTCCGGTGCCATTTCTCGCGCCCGAGGATCCGGTCCAGCCGCGCCCTGGCTCCGGGGACCGCGATCGGTGGCCCATCGCTCAGCGGCTCGGGAGGCACGCCCGAGCGCAGCTCGGCGACCGCGATCGAGTGCGAGCGCTCGTCCTTGCGGATCTCGCGCAGGAGATGATCAGTCTCACGGTCTCCGGTCGAGCGCCGGTAGAGGTCGTCGACCTCCTCGTCCTCGGCCACTTCGCGCGCTGCCAGCAGGCGATCCACCGGGGCCACCCGCGCTTGGAGCCGAAGCAACAGCGGGACCCGAACGGCGCTCGCGTCCGGGATCTTGATCTCGAGCTCGCGCATCCGCTGCTCGAGTCGGGAGCGGTGGCCGCTCTCGGCGTCCGCCATTCGGCGCAGGATGTCGGCCTCGCGCTCGTCGAGCCGCCGAGCGATCAGCTCATAGACGGCGCCCGCGAGGATCTCGCCCTGCCAGGCGGTGAGCAGTCGCTCGCGGACCTCGGCGTCGCTCATCGGCGATCAGCGTACCTGGGTGCTCGCTAGCGTTGTGGAAGATGCTGGAGGTGAGATTCGAGCGCGCTCGCGTCGACGCCGGCGTCGGCGGCGAGCTCGCGCAGGCGATGCGCGACGAGATCGCGCTCATGTACGACGGGCTCGAGCTCGACGGCGACTACATGCCCCGCGCCGGGCACGCCGAGCTGAGTCCGCCGGGCGGCCTGTTCGTGGTGGGTAGCGTCGACCGGTGGCCGTGCTGCTGCGGCGGAGTCAAGCGCCTCGACGATCGCACCTGTGAGATCAAGAAGATGTACGTGGTCCCGGAGTTTCGCGGCCAGGGAGTCGCGCGGCGGCTGCTGCACGAGCTCGAGGACCGCGCTCGCGGGCTCGGCTATTCGCTCGCGCGGCTGGACACCGGACCCAAGCAGGTCAGCGCCCGCGGGCTCTACGAGTCAGAGGGCTACGTGAAGATCCCCGACTTCAACGGCAACCCGGTCGCGGTGTTCTGGGGCGAGAAGCCGATCGGCAGCGATGCCGGGGGCCGGCGGCACCCGGGCTAGAGGATCCCGATCTCGGAGTTGTCGCCAACCAGGAACCGGTAGGCGCGCGGCTGGCGTTCGTCGCGCGCGATCTTGACGTTGCGCCCCAGCAGCGAGGACTCCATCCGTCCGGCGAGGTTGTGGACCTCCGAGCAGTTGAGCAGGATCGAGTGTTCGACCTCTGCGTTCTCGATCACGCAGCCTTCGCCAACGGCCGTGTAGGGGCCGATGTAGCAGTCAGTGAGCCTCGCGCCGGCGCCGATGATCGCGGGCCCGCGCACTGCCGATCGCACCAGCCTCGCGCCGCGCTCGATCACCACCCGGCCGTCGACCTGCGAGTCGATCAGCTCACCCTCGATCCGGTGCTCCACGTTCTCGAGCACGAGCCGGTTGGCGGCGAGCATGTCGTCGACCCGGCCCGTGTCCTTCCACCAGCCATTGACGATGTGGGGCTCGACCCGCAGCCCCTGGTCGACCAGGTGCTGGATCGCGTCCGTGATCTCGAGCTCGCCTCGGTCTGACGGCTCGATGCAACGGGCGGCGGCGTGCACCGCCGGGGTGAACATATAGACGCCGACCAGCGCGAGGTTGGTCTGCGGTTGCGCCGGCTTCTCGACCAGCCGCACGACGGCGCCGTCGCGCAGCTCGGCGACGCCGTACTGCTCGGGGTCTGGCACCGGCGTCAGCAGGATCAGCGCGTCGGGCTGCCCGGCCCTGAACGCGGTGACCAGGTCCGCGATCCCGCCCTGCAGCAGGTTGTCGCCGAGGTACATCACAAACGGGGAGTCGCCGAGGAACTCCTCAGCAGTCAGCACCGCGTGCGCGAGTCCGGCGGGCTCGTCTTGGACTATGTATGTGAGCTTGAGCCCGAACCGCTTGCCGTCACCGGCCGCGGCGCGGATCTCGGCGCCGGTCTCAGGGGCGATGATGATCCCGACCTCTTCGATCCCGGCCTCGGCCATCGCCTCGATCCCGTAAAACAGGACCGGCTTGTTCGCGACCGGCACAAGCTGCTTGGCGCTCGTGTGGGTGATCGGGCGCAGCCGCGTGCCCTTCCCGCCGGAGAGGATCAATCCCTTCAACGCTCGCATGACGGGCGGGAGCGTAGCGGTAGCGGCACCGCAGCTAATAGGTGCCAGCGAGCTTGCGGTGATCCCAGCTCGCCGTTCGCTGCGCCACGAACTCGAGCGCCACGCGCTTGCCCGCCTGCTTGCCGACGGCCGCTTCGATCTCGGGGGTCACCTCGCCGCCGCCGTACCGGGCCAGCAGCTCGGCGCCGAGCTCGGCGACGACGTCGTGGTCGCGGTGAAGTGAGACCTCGGCCTCGATCATCACGCCGCGGAGCTGGTCATAGGTGTCGCCGGCCTCGATCTGCAGCGTCGCGCGCGGGTCGCGCTCGAGGTTTCTGACCTTCTGGGACCTGGCGTAGGTCCAGGCCCAGATCGTCCGCCCGCGGACCACATACCAGAGCGGCATCAGGTGCGGCCACCCGCGGACGCCGTTGGTCGCGCAGATCATGACCTTCTGCTGGTCCAGGAACTGCTCCAGCTCGACGGCCGTCAGCCTGATCTGCCGGCGGCGGTTCACCCCGCCGTCAGCGGGAGACAAGCTCGGCGCCGGCGACGATCGCCTCAGCCGCCGAGTAGACGGCGGCGCGCGCGTCCTCGGGCTCGAGCACGACCGCGTCGCCGGCTTCCTTGAGCGTCTCGCGCACCAGCCAATCGACGCCTGCGAAACCGAGCTCGACGATGATCGACCCGTCCTCGAGCTCGGCGATCGCGCCGCGCTCCTCGCGCTCCCACCGCGCACGCTCGTGCGAGACCCAGACCTTCGCGCGCCGCGACGCCGGAACCTCACCGGTGCGCGGCCAGCCGTCGACGTCGGCCGCCGGGTCGACGTCCGGACGCGGCTCGAAGCCCTGATCGGTGACGCTGGCGGACTTGATGCGGTCAAGCCGGAAGTGGCGCACGCTGTCGCGCGCCGGGTCAAAGCTCGCCAGGTACCAGCCCTCGCGGCCGTTGATCAGCGCGTACGGCTCGACCAGCCGGGTGGAGAACTCGTCCTCGTTCTCCTTGTAGTACTCGAACGACAGCAGCTTGCGCCCGGCGATCGAGCGCGAGACCTCGGCCGCGATCTCGGCGTCGTCGCCGACCGGGGAAGCGAACTGCAGCCCCTCGTGCACGGGGTCCTCACCGAGTGCGGCCACGACCTTCTCACGGACCGAGGCGAGTGACCCCTCCGGGATGTGCTCGCCGATCAGGTCGATCGCGGCGACCAGCGCCTTGGCCTCCACCGGCAGCAGCCGCGCGGGACGGGCGAACGAGTCTCCATAGGGCTCGGGGTCGACCTCGATCGTCCCGTCAGCGTGGATCTCGGCGTACAGCACGTAAGTCCCGGCGCCGAAGTTGACGACGTTGAGCACTGAGATGTCCTCGCGCAGCTCCTGCTCTGAGATCTTCAGGGCGGCGCAGATCTCGGCCGAGCGCAGCAGCCGGCCGGCGCGGCCGGCCTCGATCAGGATGCTCGCCAGGGTCACCAGGCGCGCGAAGCGCTCGGGCCGAATCGCCGCATCCGGGCGGCTGCCGTTGGCGTCGTCGCTGTCGTTACGGTCGTGCTCGGCGCGGCCGGCTGGGGCGGCGGCCGCCGGCTCGGCGGGTCCGATCGGGGGGATCGTCTGCGGCTCGCCCGCGTGGCGCTCGAGCAGCAGCGCGAGCCGCTCGCGCAGCTCACTGACGAGCTCCGGTGGACCGACGATCCGCGCGTTGTCGCCGAGACCGAGCGCCCACGCAATCAACTGGCGGGCGTTTGAGTACTGGGTGACGAACAGCCGGTCGCCCGGGTCGGAGTCCTCGCCGCCGGGCCGGATTTCGCCGTAGCGGCCGAAGTGGCGCTCGATCTGCCACGCGATCCGCTGGCTGATCCAGACCTCGGCGGTCCCTACCGGCTCGCCGAACTGCCAGTCGATCCGGTTGGCGTACGCGCGCGGATCGAAATTGGCAGGACGCTGGAAGTCATGCTCGGCCTTGGTCGCGTAGCCGACCTTGCCGCGGACCCGTGACAGCCTGAAGACGCGGATCGCGCTGCGCTCGTGCGAGCGGCCGACGACGTAGAACTGGCCGCCTTGATACAGCAGCTGGTAGGGGTCGACGCGCCGCGTGCCGACCTCGTCGCGCTCCATCGTGTGGTAGTCGAAGACGATCGTCTTGCGGCGGAAAATCGCTGTCTCGATCTTCGCCAGCCGGTGCGAGATCTCGTGACCGCCGGCCGAGCCGGTGATCCCGAGCGCGACCGTGTTCTGCTCCGGCGCGGCCAGCGGGCTCGGGCGTCCCCACGAGATCTGCTGCAGCGCCAGCCGCAACGGCTCGGCGTACGCGAACTCGCCGTCGAGCAACTGCAGCGCCGTCCGCAGCGCCGCGAGCTCCTTGTCCGTAAAAGCGATTGGCGGCAGGTGGAAGTTCTCGGGCGGCAGCGAGTAGTTCTCCTGCTCGACCAGGCCGTCGACCGGCTTCTCGACCGCCAGCACGATCCCGAGCGCCTCGAGCTCGGACCGGTCGGCATAGAAGCGCCGCGCGAACGCGTCCTCGTTCATGACGCTGTAGCCCTCGACGTCACGCCGGATCTCGGGCGCGGTCACTGGCCGCCGCTCGGCCATCAGGTAAGAGATCAAAGACAGCTGACGGATCAGCTTCTCGGTGTCTTTCGCCATCCCGCGATGGACTCTAGTCGGGCGCGTCCCGCGGCGAACGAGTCCGCGCGTGGTCCGGCGCAATTTGCGGACTTTTGGAGCGAAGGGTCGCGGGACCGCCGCGTGGACCCGACGGGGCGGCTAGGCCGCGCGGCGCTCGGCTTCTGCCCGCCCTGCGAAAAACGCCCCGCCACCGATCCCCTTGTCGAAGCCAGACCACTGTTCGCCCGACGCGAGGCTCTTCTCGACCCGGTCGAAGCTGCCGAGCTTGCCGCCCAGGTTGTCGATCATGTGGACCAGCGTCGCCTCCCGCGTGCACGGTACGACGGGGCTGCCGTGGACGAGCGAGCCGTGGTGGCTGAGGATGATGTGCAGCACGGCCTCGGCAAGCTCGTCCGGGAAGCCGGCGAGGTCCTCGATCGCGCGGCGCACGCGGTAGTAGCCGAGCGAAATCTCGCCGTATAGGCGGCCGTCATCCGACATCGAGATCGAGTCGCCGTGAATCTCGTAAGCCTCGAGCTTGCCGATGTCGTGCAGTAGCGCACCGGTCACCGCGATCTCGCGATCGATGCCGCCGAATGTGGCCGAGATCGTGCTCACGGCCTGCGCGACCGACAGCGAATGCTCGAGCAGGCCGTGACGGTATGCCTGGTGGTAGTGCTTGGCGGCCGGCGCCTCCCGGAACCGAGCCCAGGTCGGGGAGTCGTGCCCGAACACGACCTCGAGCAGCGCCACCAGATACCGGTCGTGAACCGTCGCCAAGAGCTCCCGCAGGTCGGCCTCCATCTGCGCGACCGAGCGCGCCGGACCGTCGCGCAGCTCAGCGATGTCGTACTCGTGCTCCTCGGCGAGCCGCAGCGACTCGAGCATCAACTGCGGGCCGTAGCGCTCGTGGATCGCAAACCGGCCGCTGACCCGGATCGGCGCCCCGGCCGAGCAGAGCTCCCGCGCGTGGGCTGCTCCGTCCGTGAGGATCGCGGTCACCGTCCCGGTCCGGTCACCGACTGTCAACTTCAGGAACTCCTCGCCGTTGTGACGGCGCCGCAGGTCGGCGCTGCGCACCACCACGCACTGGTTGATCCGGCAGCCGTGTTGAAACTCCCGCACCTGCATTGCGGCGAAGATAGAGTGGCGACCGGACGGCACCGATGCACAAAACGGCACTCATTACAGGGGGAACGGGCGGCCTCGGCACGGCCGTCACCCGGCGGCTGCTCGACGATGGCTGGCGCGTGGTCGTCCCGTGGATCGTCGAGGGCGAGCTCGAGCGCGTCGAGCGCCGGGACGGCCTCGAGCTGGTCAAGGCCGACCTGTTCGACCCCGACGAGGCCGCCGCCGCTGTGACTCGGGCAGCCGGAGACGCCGACGCGCCGCTGCGCGGGCTCGTGAACCTGGTCGGTGGTTTCTCGGTCGGCAAGCGCATCCACGAGACTCCGATCAGCGAGTTCGAGAAGCAGTTCCGCCTCAACCTCCGTTCCACTTACCTGGTGACTGCGGCGGCGCTGCCGCACCTGATGTCGGCAGGCGGCGGTTCGATCGTCTGCGTCAGTACGCGGGCGGCACTGGAGCCGTTCTCGGGCGCCGCGGGCTACGTGAGCTCTAAAGCCGCGGTGTCGGCGTTCGCGCGCTCGGTTGCGGTCGAATACAAGGACGACCTCGTGCGCTGCAACGCGATCCTCCCGAGCATTATCGACACGCCCGCGAACCGCGCGGCGACGCCGAACGCCGACCACGACCGGTGGGTCAAGCCGGCCGAGATCGCCGCGGTGATCGCCTTCCTGCTGTCTGACGACTCTTCGCCGACGAGTGGCGCGCTGATCCCGGTCTACGGCCGGGCCTGACGCTCGGGAGCCCGTGAGCCCGTGAGCCCGGGAGCCCGTGAGCTTTGGGAGCCCGTGAGCTTTGGGAGCCCGGGAGCTTGGGAGCCCGGGAGCTTGGGAGCCCGGGAGCCCGGGAGCCCGGGACGCGACAGCGTCGAACCCGCCGAGCCCGGGCCGACCTGCAAAACGCGCCAAATCCGCAGGCCCGGCTTGGATTTGGCGCGTTCTTGGGGTACAGCGTGCAGCTGGCGACAGATCCGGAGCCGGGCCCCGGATTTGTTGCAAACCGCAGGTCGCAGCCGGCGGCAGCGGGCCGCGGGGTCGGGTGCCGGCGAGGTCGCTGGCCAGCGGGGTCGGGCGCCGGCGAGGTCGCGGGCCAGCCGGACGAAACGTTAGAGCCCGGGCGGGTGGCGGACCGCGAACGTGCTCAGGTCAGACTCGTCGGCCGGGCGCGTCGACCACCGATCGCCGGTCTCGGCCAGCGCGACCGTGTCGAACCGCAGCCCGGCCACGTACATGAACACGTGCCCGGCATTGGCGAAGATCGTGATCCACTTGCCCGGCCCGGGGTCGCCCCAGTGCATTAGCTGCCCCGAGACGACCGTCTGGTCGAGCAGGTGGGCGGCGGCAAACACGTAGCTGATCGAGCCCGAGCAGTCGTAGGCGGTGTCCTCGTAGGTCATGTGACCGCCGCCGTAGCGATATGGGAGCTTGGCGATCTCGTTGCCCGCCGCGATCACCTCCTGGACGGCTGCGGGGGCGTCGATCGGGGCGATCGCCAGCCCGCTCGGCGTCAACGTCGCCTGGTTGGTGCTGGCGGTCATGCCGCTCTGCGCAAGCTGCTGGCGGACCGCCGTCTCGCTGACCGGCTCCGGCAGCGAGCTCGGCACCGGCCCGACGCTGACCCCGGCCGGATCGCCCGACGGCTGCTGGTTCGCCGCGGCGGCCGCGCCGGCGACCGGCTCGATCACCTGTGGATGGGCGTGAAGCGCGGGCGCTGACCGCGCGGAACCGAGCGACCCGCCGGCCGAACCGCCGCCGGAACCACCGCCCGCCTGCTGGCCGCAGCCGGCCGTGCCTGCGGCGCACGCGCACAGAGCGCAAACGGACAGCAGCGTGGCTCGTCGCACGGCCCGAGTATGTCGCGCGCCATCCCGGCGCGCGACAGACCCCGGTCAGTCGTCGAAGTCGCCGCTGAACAGTGCGAACACCGCGCCCTGGGGATCCTGGAGGACGGCGATCTTGCCCATCCCGATGTCCATCGTTGGCGCGAGGACCTGGCCGCCGAGCTGACTCACCTTGGCAACCGTCGCGTCGATGTCGTCGGTCCCGAAATACACGAGCCAGAACGGGGGCGTGCCGGGTGGCGTCGGCGGCCTGATCCCGCCATTGTTGTCCCCGTCTGAGTTGCTGATCACGAGATACGGCATCTCGCCGGCCTCCATCGGCGTCGTCTTCCAGCCGAACAGCTCACCGTAGAACTTCGCCGAGGCGTCGATGTCGGGCGAGCCGAGCTCGTTCCAGGCCAGGGCGCCGGCGGCGTTGACCAGCCCGGCGCCGATGTGTTGTCCCGGCTCCCAGAGCAGGAACCAGGCTCCCTGTGGATCCTGCACGACGGCCATCCGCCCGGCCTGCATGACGTCGAAGGCATCGGCGTGGACCGTTGCGCCGAGCTCCTTGGCGCGCGCCAGCGCCTCGTCGGCGTTTTCGACCGTCACGTACGAGTTCCACGCTGGCGGTGCTCCCGCGTCACGCTGCTGCTGTGGCTGCGGGGAGATAGCCGCGACGAACTTGCCGTCGATCGCCGCCATCGAGTAGACGACGCCCTCGCCGGCCGGCATATCGGTCATCTCCCAGCCGAACACGGCCGTGTAGAAGGCCTTGGCCGCATCCTGGTCAGTCGTGTTCAGGTCCGTCCAGCTGAACGTCCCGGGTGTGTACTTCGTTCGTTCTCCCATGCGGCGACGCTACCACTGACCGCAGCCCAACGACAGCCTGGACGTAGACTTGTTCACATGTCCGAATTCACGCAGAAGAACTTCCAAGAGATCGAAAACGTCGGCGCCGACCGCGCCCCCGGGTTCGAGGCCCGCTTCGGCCGCAAGCACCTAGATTCAGAGCACCTGGGAGTCAGCTACTTCCGTTACCCGGCCGATTTCAAGACCCCGTTCGGCCACCGCCACCGCGAGCAGGAGGAGGCCTACGTGGTCGTCGAGGGGTCGGCCGGATGCGGCTCGGGGACGAGATCGTCGAGCTCAAGCAGTGGGACGTCGTCCGGGTCGCACCCGACGTCGTGCGCGGCTTCGAGGGCGGCCCCGAAGGGCTCGGGATCATCGCCGTCGGCAACGACCGCCCCGAGGGCGGCGACGGCGAGATGGTCGAGGATTTCTGGACGGAGTAGAGCTGGACCGGCTGGACTTGGCGGCGAACAGGTAGCCCTCGTTACGCTTCAGCCGCAATGAGGTTGCTGATCACTGGGGCCGCCGGAATGCTCGGCCAGGACGTCCGTGCCGCCTGCCAGGCCGCGGGTCACGAGCCGCTGGCGCTGGCCCGCTCAGAGCTCGACATCCGCGATGCCGATGCGGTCGCGCAAGCGCTCACGCGCCTGGCGCCTGACGCCGTGATCAACTGCGCCGCGTGGACGGACGTCGACGGCGCCGAGTCGCACCGTGACGACGCGCGCGCGGTCAACGGGACCGGCGCCGGAAACGTGGCTCGCGCGGCCGCCGGCGCCGGCGCGTGGATGCTCCAGGTCTCGAGCGACTACGTGTTCAGCGGCGACAAGCAGGCCCCGTACGTCGAATCCGACGAGCCCGCCCCGATCTCGGCCTACGGCCAGTCCAAGCTCGACGGCGAGCTCGCGGTCGCCCAGGCTGCGCCCGAGGGCCACACGCTCGTGCGCTCGTCGTGGCTGTTCGGCGCCGGAGGCCGGTGCTTTCCGAAGACGATCCTGCGGCTGGCGGCGGAGCGCGAGCAGCTCGACATCGTGCGCGACCAGGTCGGCACCCCCACCTACACCGCTCATCTTGCCGCCGCGCTCGTCGAGATCGCGCAGACACGCCCGGCGGGCATCCTGCACGTCGCCGGCACCGGGCACTGCTCGTGGTACGAGTTCGCGCAGGCGATCGTCAGCGCCGCCGGCCTGCACTGCGAGGTGCGACCGATCACAACGCTCGAATACCCGCTGCCGGCACCGCGGCCACCGTTCAGCGCGCTCGAGTCAGAGCGCGGCGCTCCGGCGCTCCCGGAGTGGACCGCCGGGCTCGGCGAGTTCATGGCCGAGCTCGCGGAGGTGACGGCGTGAAGCTGCTGGTCTGCGGCGGCGCCGGATTCATCGGATCGACGTTCGTAGAGCTGCGCGTACGCGAGCACGGCGACCAGGTGACCGTGCTCGACAAGCTGACCTACGCGGGGCGGACCGAGAACCTGCGCTCTGTCAGTGACGAGATCCGCTTCGTGCACGGCGCGATCGAGAACCCGGCGGCGGTCAGCGACGCGGTCGCCGGCGCCGACGCGATCGTCAACTTCGCGGCCGAGACCCATGTCGACCGCTCGATCGCCGAGCCGTTCGCGTTCAGCGTCACCAACGGCCAGGGCACCCACGTGCTGCTGGAGGCCGCCCGCGAGCGGGGGCTGCGCTACGTCCAGGTCTCGACGGACGAGGTCTACGGCTCGATCGAGTCCGGCTCGTTCACCGAAGCTTCGCCGCTGGCGCC
>CAVPFS010000065.1:0-21491 GCA_963703825.1 uncultured Solirubrobacterales bacterium
TCGACGGCATCGGACAATCAGCCGGCCGTGACGATCAGCGTCTACCAGGGTGAAAGCGAGATCGCCAGGAGTCCGAGCAATCGGAAGATCGGCGAGTTCAATCTCGAAGGCATCCATCCCGCACCGCGGCGAACCGCAGATCGAAGTGTCGTTCTCGCATGGATGCGAATGGCATTTTGAAGGTGTCGGGCCAAAGACAAGGATACCGGCAAGGAAGCCCAGATCGAGATCAAGGGCTCAAGCGGCCTGGATCCAGAGGAAGTCGGACGGCATGAGGCAGCGAAGCCGAGGCTCATGCCGCCGAAGATAAGAGGAAAGTCGAGTTGATCGAGGCCCGAACCAGGCCGATCAGATGGTCTTCCAGATCGAGAAGATGCTGCCGCGAACACGGGGACAAGTTGCAGGACGCGGACAAGGCGGCCGATGCAGTCGGCGATCGAGAAGACCAAACAGGCGATGAGCGAGCGAAGACGTCCAGGCGATTCGCCAGGCAAGCTCGGACCTTAGTGTGGCGTCGCAAGCGTGGCAGCGCACATGCAGCAGGCTGGCGGGACCCAAGCCGGAGCCGGTGGTTTCCAAGGCACAGCGGGCGCTGATGGAGCTGCGGCGGGCAGGGCGGGTGGTAAGGACGACGCGATTGACGCGGAGTATGAGGTGAAGAAGTGACGGCGTTGGCAAACCCGCCCGCTTAGCCCTTCCTGGGGAGGGCGTCTCGTTATGGCACGGTCGGGAGACCGTGCCATCACGAAGATTCTAAGAAAAACAAAATGGAAAAAAACCAAGGTTCGGCTCTGGCCGAACCTTTTGGTTTCACTACTATTTCTTATCTCCGCTTCCTGGGGTTCACATGGTTCGTCGCGGGCGGTGATCTAAGAAGGAACCGACATGGCCGGACAGGTGACCGCTCGAAATTCGTTTGCAGTGTCCAGGAGGCTCCGCTACGGCCTCGCCGCCGGTCGGCCCCGCTCTCGGTCAGCACGGCGTGAACATCGGACGGTTCGTTTAGCAATTCAACGACCGGACCAAGGAAATGAAGGGGGTCACCATCCCGGTGGTGATTTCCGTTGACTCCGACCGCAGCTTCGATTTCATCATCAAGAGTCCCGCCGGCGGCGGTGCTGTCAAGCAAGCGGCCGGCATTCCTCTCGAAAAGAAAAAGGGCGGCGAAGTCATTAACGCCGAGGAAAAAGCGAAAGCGAGAGGCAAGTACAAAGGTTTCAAGGTCACGTCCGGCCAAGTGCAAGAGATCGCCAAGAGGAAGATTCAGGATCTCAACGCCCGTGACTTCGATCACGCCACGCGCATCATCGCCGGCACGGCGCGGGCCTGGCCTGGCGGTTGAAGGATAAAAACCACATCGTTCGCCCACGCGCAAGCGAGGGATGAACCGATCCCTCGCTTGCACGTCGGGCTAACTCAGACATAGCTAACGAGTTAAGCACGTGGCCAAGAAACAAGCCAAGCCGGAAGAGCCGACGGAAACCTCGGCGGCGGCCCCGGCCGAAGCGCCCGCTGCAGAAGAAAAAAGCCGCACCCCGCGCGGCCAAGATCCGCGCAAGAAGCAGATGAAGCCAAGCCGAACAGCGCCGCGGAAACTCCGCGCGGCCGCGCCCGAAGCCGCCGCACCGAAGGCGCAATCGGGCTTGGCCGGCAAAGCGTCCAAAAGGCGGAAGGGTCAACAGCCCGGCCAACCGCCGATGCACAGCAAGAAGTTGCGGGAACAAATCCGCAATATCTACAAGAGAGCGACCAAAGAAGGTCCGGCTCCTCTCAAGAAGGCGGTTAGTCTGCTCAAGCAGCTCAAGCTTGCCAAGTTTGACGAGACGGTCGAAATCCACATGTCGCTGGGCATAGACGCCACGCAGAGCGATCAGATGATCCGCGGCAGCGTGGCGTTGCCGCACGGCATTGGCAAGGCGGTGTGCATGTTGGTCTTCTGCCAGGGCGACAATGTAACCAAAGCGAAGGACGCCGGCACCGATTTCGCTGGCAGCGATGAACTCATCAAGAAGATTCAGGGCGAAGGCTGGTTGGAATTCGACGTGGCCTTGGCAACTCAAGACATGATGGGTCAGGTCAGCCGTCTCGGTAAGTGCTCGGGCCGCGCGGTTGATGCCTACGCCGAAAGCCGGCACCGTCATCACGTCCGGCCAGGATGTAGCCGCTGCAGTGCGCAAATTCAAAGCGGGCAAGGTCGAATACCGCTCTGATAAGGGCGGAAACGTCCACGCTGGCGTTGGCAAGATCGAGCTACGACGACGACAAACTGGTCGCCAAGTGACAACGTTTGTTGAGCAAATCCGCTCGGTGAAGCCGTCGGCCGTCAAGGGTCACTATGTCTGGTCGATCACCCTGGCGGGAACCATGACGCCGGGTATTCCGGTTACCATGTAAGCTCTCGGCTATCAGCTCTCAGCTTTGGCCAGACCACGGAGGGTTCTGGCCTAATTTGCTGTAGTCTGGGCTGATAGCTGAAAGCTGAGAGCTGAGAGCTACGAGTATAGGCAAATTCATCAAGCAAATGGAAATGGCCGCTCTGAAGAAGAGCTTCGACGGCGTCCGCGACGTGGTCGTCCTCAGCACCAAGGGTCTGACCTGTCACGCCGATTCCACGTTCCGCGCGAACATGCGGAAGAAGAACATCCGTCTTCAAGTCGTCAAAAACTCGCTGACTCGGAAGGTGTTCGGCGAACTCGGCCTGAATTTCACGTGAGGAATCGCCGGTACTGGAAGGGGCCGACGCTGTTGGCCTGGGGCGCTGGCAGCGTGGCGGAACTCGGCCAGGCGGTGGACGGCGAACTGAAGCTGCCCAAGAACCTGCCCATGTACAAGGACAAGGTTCAGATCAAGGGCGCCATCGCCGACGGATTGGAAATACCATTTGACGCCGCACTCAAGATGCCGACGCACCCCAGGCTATCGGGGCCATTCTCTCGGCGCTGCTCAGCCCGGCGGCGTCCGTCCTCGGCGGACTGGTTAGCGCTGGCGGCCAGGTGGCCGGACAGATTCAGAAGATCGTGAGAAGGAACCGACGGCGGAGGCGAGGCCGCTCCCCCGGCGGAGGAGGCGGAGGCGCCAGCGGCAAGTTAAGGAAATATTTTACACGAACCCGACGCGCAAGCGAGGCTGTGAACCTTCACACTCGCTTGCACATCAGGTGCACATGTCCGAACTCTTACGCAAGTCGCTGCTCCGCTTCAAGCAGCACGTTATTCCTAGGAAAGGCACCCACTCATGGCTGAAATTGCACGCGACGGATCACGGCGCTGGGCGATCAAGCTCGCCAGTCTCAAGGGTCTCCGAGGCGGTCCAACTCAAGGACTACCTCAAGGAAAAGTACAACATCGAACCGGCCGGAGGCGGGGCATGATCGCCGCCGCCACCGCGCGCCCCGCTGCACCCACCGAAAAGCCCGCCGAGGTAACGGACTTCCAGTGTCATCCTCGAAGGTTTGACTGATCCGTCCAAGAAGATCAATGTCATCAAGGAAGTACGAGCGATCACCAACCTGGGTTTCAAGGAAGCCAAGGACCTCGTGGAAGGCGCGCCCAAGCCGGTCAAGGGAACGGCGCCGAAGGACGAGGCCAACGCCATCAAGAAGAAGCTCGAAGACGCCGGCGCCAAGGTATCGCTCAAGCCGGCGGGCTCATTGAGTTCGCACCACGCGAAATGTTGGAGAAATCTTGGCGAACGGCGCATCGACGCCGTTCGCCGAAATTTTGCTCTTGCATTCTTCGTGCCTTTGTGGTGAAATCCACTATTGGTTCTCCACGCAGAGAGTTGAGGCGCGGCGCCGAACGGGCGGATCGGACTCGGAAGTCCTTTCGCATCCGCAGCGGCCGGCAGTTCCGTTGATCTCACGGTGGAATGCAGCGTGCCACAATTCCGTTTACCGCTTCGCCCTCGATTGGATTTACGCCAGGCCACACGACCTGGCTTTCTTCGCGCACCGCGACCCCGAGACGCCCGGAGTCCGACCGCGACCGATTCTCGCTCTCTTGACTGTTCCGCATCCGACCAGCTCGCGGCCTGGCGCCGCCTAGGGGTCTGACGAACTTCGGCTTGCTCGCCGCTGTTCGCGTTTGCCTATGCGTCGCCGCGTGTTGCCGCGTCGCTTTACTTCACCTTGGGAGGAGCACCCGCATGCCCGTCCCCGCCGTCCGCACCATCGTGCCTGAAAATGTCCGCAACTTCGGCCGCTTCGGCGACACCGTTGACGTGCCGCCGTTGACCGAGATTCAGACGAATCGTACGACCGCTTTCTCCAGCTGGACGCGCCGCCCAAAAAGCGCACGCCCCCGGACTCGAAGGCGTGTTGCGCGAAATCTTCCCCATTGAGAGCTATGATAAGACGCTCTCTTTGAACTATCTCAGATATGAGTTAGGCAAGCCGCACTACGGCCCCGACGAATGTCGTCAACTACGCCTCACCTACGGCCGGCCGTTCCGCGTCTGGCTGCGGCCGTCAAGGACCAACCCGTCGAGGAAGAAGTCTACCTCGGCGACATGCCCATCATGATCGGCGGCGGCGAGTTCATCATCAACGGCGCCAAGCGCATCGTCGTCGGCCCGCTGCACCGTTCGCCCGGCGTCGATTTCGTGATCGACAGCGACGGACAGTTGACCGCAAGCTACATAGCTGCCGCATCATTCCCGAGCGCGGCAGTTGGATCGAGGTCAACGTCACCAAGAAAGACACTCTTGGCGTCCGCATTGACCAATCCGGGAAGTTCTCGTCCATGACGCTCTTGCGCGCCATGGACCCACAGTACTCATCGGACGCGGAAATCCTGCCGCCTTCTACCCAACCGAAAAGGTCAAGATCGACGCGGCCCAACGGGAACGGCTGACCGGCATTCAAGTGGTCGGGGACATAATCGATCCCGGAAACAGGCGAGGTCTACCTGGAAAGCGGCAAGGCGCTCACGCCAGAGAAACTGGACGTCCTGCTGGCCAGTCCCGTCAAGGATGTGACAATACTGTCGAAAGTGAAAGACCCGCTGATTCTCGAACTCGCTCAAGGAAGACCCGACCAGTACGCATGAGGAAGCACTGCTGAAAATCTATCAGCGTTTGAGGCCAGGCAATCCGCCGCAGTTGGAGAAGGCTCGCGAACTCTTCAAAGAAAAGTTCCAAGACCCAAACCGGTATCGTCTCGGCAAGGTCGGCCGTTTCCGCATCAATCGCAAGTTCGATCAGGACATTCCTGAGTAGGAAATGACGTTACGGGTGTCGCCCGCGAAATAGATGTTCGGCGGTCCGTGAAGCAGATAGCCCAGCGCGATCGCCGCGGGGGAAGAGGATCACGTCGGCCATCGTGCGACGCGTGTACGGCCTCGACGACGACTTCACCGAGCCAAGCGGCCGCCCTCGTCGAGCTCGATCACCGATGTGCGCCGGCCCGCCGCGCCGACGATCCGCAGCCGCGCGGCACGATCACCGGGCGCTCGCCGGCGAGCAGGCGCAGCGAGCGGTGGTCGAGATGGTCACGGTGCGCGTGAGAGATCAGGATCGCATCGAGCTGCCCAGCTCAGCGATCGCCGGGGACGGGCACCTGCCGGCGGACGTGCAAGATGCCGCCGCGCACCAGCGGGTCAGTCAGGAGTCGCATCCCGGCCAGCTCGATCAGCACGGTTGCGTGCCCGACGTATGTGAGCCGTCGCGCCCCGGCGCCACTACGACAGCGCGCGCACTGGCTCGTCCGCGGACGGTTGCGCGTGATCGTCCTCGAGCAGACGCCGCCAGCCAACGAGGACCTCGTGCACCCGGGCTGCGCCGACGATCGCGTCCGGCGGGACCGGCAGCTCCGCCGGGTAGATGAGGAACGGCTGTGTCTGCGGGCCGCCGAGGCCGCCATGGAAGGAGATCAGCTCTTCAAACGCACATCCCTGCTCCAGCTCGGGGTCATAGAAGCTGCCGACCATGATGTCCGCGACGTGCTCGAAGCCGTCCGAGCGCAGCAGGTGGGAGGCCGCGTTGGCGGAGAACGGCGCTAGCGGGTCGGCCCCTTCGACGCGCCCTGGGCGAGGTAGTTGATCCCCCGGGAGTTCATCGCCAGCGGACCGTGCTCCCCGAGCGGACCAGCAGAAAGCCGATGTCCGGGTGCTCCCCGAGCGCCGAAAGCAGGCGCGGATGACGCTGCTCGATCTCCTCCGCGGTCAGGCGGCGCGGCTCCTCCATCAGATAGACGAGGCCGAGGTTGCCCGAGCCGAGCACCACGGCGACCGGCGAGGCCGCCGTCCGTCTCCGCGTGTCCGGTCGCCCCGCGCGCCGGTGGCCTCTGCCAGCGCCTGGCCGACCGCAGCGTCGTGCTCGTCGCCGCCGCTGAGCGCGGCGACGCTGCCGGCGGTCAGGGAACGCTCGACTAGCTCGTCGAGCCCGTAGCCGTTTCGCTGCTTGAACGTCATCCCCTGGGTCTGCCCATGGTCGGAGAGCACGACGAGCTTGTATGGCCGCGGCGCAAATCGCCGCGCGCGCTCGATCCGGCCGAACTGCTGGTCGAGCTTGCGCAACGCCTCGAGCGTGTCAACACGCTCGAGCCCTGAGTGGTGGGCGACTTCGTCATAGCTCGAGAAGGTCGCGTAGACGGCGGGGCGGCCGCGCATCATGTCGCTCAGAACGCCGTACACGATCAGGTCGCGGACGACGACGCAGAGCGCTGCGCGAAGGAACGGGTAGCGCCCGCCGCGCTTGCCGCGGGGTACCACGTTCGCCGCCGCTGCCGGATCGCGGCCAAGTATTCGAGTGCCACCTCCCACGTGAACAGGACCAGTTCGCGGGTGACGTTGAAGCCGTTGGCCAGGAAAGCCCGGTAGCCGGCGTTGGAACGCTTCTCGGCGTCCATCCGGCTGACGGTGAGGATCACCTCGTCCGCCTCGCCCGAGAGCAGGTTGCCGCGGCTGGCGCCGCCGCCGGTCAGCAGGCCGTTGCCGGTGGCATGCCGGCGCTCGATCTCCGCGCAGTCGGCGGGCGCCGAGCATGTCATCACCTTGCCGGTCTCCTTTTCCACCCAGCGAAATGCGGGAATGTCGACGTTCGAGCCCAGCAGGATCCCCGCCTGGCTGGCGCCGGTCTGCGAAGACAGGTCGGTCTCCCACTCCAGCAGGCGGTGGGTGCCGTCCGCCATCCAGCGCGCAGCACCGGGGCGTTGCCGTCTCGCATCGCGCGCCGCAACACCGGCGCAGCAGCCCGTCGATCTCCAGGAAGATCAGCCCTGGCGCGGCAGTCCGGGTCTGTTCGCCCTGGCGCCGGGCGACCCGCTCGATCACGCGCAGCGATAGGTGTCGTCGTCGTTGACGCCAGGATCACCTCCAAGCACATGCTCGCCGCCGACATCACGAGCGCCGCCAGCAGCGCCGACCTGAACGAGTCCACCTTGAAGTGAGTCGGCGCGATCGCGGACACGAGCAGCAGGATTCCGGCGTCGACCGCGAGGACCGCGAGGAATCCGAGCACCAGCGTGTAGGGGAGTCGCAACGCCGCCACGATCGGGGGCAGAAATGCGTTCAGCACGCCGATCAGCGCGGCGGCCAGCAGCGCGCCGGCGAAGTCCTGGACGTGAACGCCCGCGAGCAGCAGGCCGGCGAATGAAACAGCCAGCGCGCCGACAAGCCAGGAGAGCGCCAGCCGGGCGGGACGGAACTTCGGCACGGCCGGGCTCCACTGCAGCGGCTGCGCGTAGCCGTCACTCCGCTCAGAATCGCTCATCCGGTCACCGCCCGGCCGTCGCCCTTGTCCGCTTTCGAACCGGCTTCATGACCGTCGCCGTTCTCGAGGTCGTAGCCGATTGCCATCGCGAGCCTCGGAGCCGAGGCGACGAGGCCCGCGAGGCCGATTGTCGGGCCCACGGAGACCAGCACGCCGACGATCTCGTCCGTAGTGGCGCCCGCGGCCGAAGCCTGCCCGACGGCATCCCGCAGTGACGGCGTGGTGGCGCCGACCGACAACAGAGCCGCAAGCCTGATCAGGACGTCGGTCTTCGCGCTCAGTTCGGCTCGGTAGGCGCCCGGGTGGCGTGTCAGCACCATTGCGAGCACTCTCTCGTCGTTGAATGCCAGGCGACGCAGGAGGTCTTCGGCCGGCTCCACGGCTATCGGATGCTAGGTTCGGCCGCGGATCGCGCATCCCCTGATCCGGATGAGGCGCAACATTGGATCGCCGTCGCGGTGGGTGTGGGTGGCGCCTTGGTCGCGCGTGGGTAGTGAGCGCAGGCGCCGGTGGTGGTAGGCGTATCCCGCGTTACGCAGGCACACCACCTTGTCCGGCTCGCCGCTGACGGACAGGCTTGGCGGGTGATCCGTGCCACGACTCTGGACGACGAGTTCCTGACCGTTGAGCACGCGGGCCGTCTGCGCCCTCGGACGGACCGGCCCGAGCCCAGACTCGAGCTTCCGGAGGCACGCCGCGATCTCGTCGCCCGTACTGAGCTGATCAAGAGGTTGGAGCAAGGGCGGGCACGACCGCTCGTGCTCGTCGTCGCTCCGGCTGGATATGGCAAGACGAGCCTGCTGATGCAGTGGGATGCGCGCAGCGCCCGGCCGTTTGCTCGGGCGACGCTCGACGGACGCGTGCACGACGTTGAGAGCCTGGCGCACTCGATCGCGATCGCGCTGGCCGGGATCGGGATCCGGCCCGGGCTGAAGCGAAGCTTCGTGCTCGTGCTCGATGACGCCCATCTTGTCGAGCCCGGCGTGCTGAAGGAGACGGTGCTGACCGTTGTCAAGTGGCTCCCGGACGGATCCCAGTTGGCGCTGGCCTCGCGTAGTGAGCCGGCCGTGGGACTTGGACAGATGCGCGCTCATCGCCTGCTCGTCGAGCTCGGGACGGGAGATCTCTCGATGTCGAGTGAGGAGGCAGCCCAGCTGCTCGAGGCCGGCTGGGCTCGAGCTGGACTTCGCCGCCGTGCAGGCACTGGTGCGGCATACCGGGGGCTGGCCGGTCGCGCTCGAGCTTGCGGCTCATCCCCCGCGGCCGCTGGCCGCGGCCGATGGAGTCAGTGCTGTTCAGCGGCGACGACCATCTGATGGCCGAGTACCTGCGGGCCGAGATCCTGGCCCCGCTGTCGCCCGCGACCGTCCGTTCCTCGACTCGGAGCTCCGTCCTCGATCGGTTATCAGGGCCGCTGTGCGATCACGTGCTCGAGCGCAAGCGGTCGGGGACCGTGCTCGCCGAGCTCGCGCGGGCGAACCTACCGTTGACGCCCGCTGACGCCAGCCACGAGTGGTACAGGCTCGACGAGCTGCTCAGAGAGATGCTTCAGACCGAGCTTCGGCGAGCCGACCCGGAGCTCCAAGCTGCCCTTCACCGGCGGGCGAGCGACTGGTACGGGCGAGCCGGGGATGTCGATCGGGCGATCGACCACGCACGCTGCGGGAATGATTTCGACCGCACCGGAGATCTGCTGTGGGCGAACCTGCCCCGGTATCTGGGCCAGGGACGAAACCACGTGGTCCGACGATGGCTGAGCGGCGTCTCGCCCGAGGCAAGCACGGCATCGCTCGCGTTAGCCGCGGCGCACAGCCATCTCGCATCGGGGAACGTGGCCGTCGCGGAGCAGTGGGCTCGCTCGGCGAGCGTGAGGCGGCCCGACGCCCGCGAGGGCCGCGCGAACTCCGAACGTGCAGGCGGGCTGCTGATCGACGGCGTGGGTGGCGCGCTCGGGAGCGACGGCGATGGGCGAAGCCGCGGCTCGTGCGTATGACCTATTGGCCGAGGACAGCCCGTGGCGCGCGAACTGCTGTTTTCTGCGCGGTACGGCAGCGCTCTTGATCGGAGACGAGGCCGAGGCCGAGCGGCTCCTTGCAGAGGGAGCCGCTCGCGGTGCCGCGATGGCGCCCGATGCGGCAGCGCTCTGCTTCGCGCAGCTGGCGGTTGTTGCGGCGGAGCACGGTCAGTCCGATATCGCCTCTGACTTCGCCCAGCGGGCTCGCTGCACCGTCGTCGACCATGGTCTGAGCGGATACCCGACCGTGGCGCTCGTGTCCGCGGTCTGTGCCGCGGACGCGATGCGCGAGCGGCGCGTCGATGAGGCCAAGGCCGCGACATTCCAATGTCTGGAGCTGCTCGATCGGTTCGACGAGCCCGTGTGCTGGTACGGCGCCGAGGCCCGGATCCTGTGGCCCGGGTTTTGCTCGCGCTCGGGGACGTCGTCGGCGCGCGAGAACTGCTGGCGGACGCTTCACGGCTGGCGCGCCGGATGCCCGACGTGCTCGTGTTCAGAAGCTGGTTCGACGCCGCCTGGAATCAGTTCGATTCGCGAGCCGAAACTGTGTTGGCCGGAGTCGCGACGCTGACCACCGCAGAGCTCCGCGTGCTGCGGTTCCTGCCGACGCACTATTCCTTCCACGAGATCGCGCAGCGGCTGCACGTGTCCTCGAACACGGTCAAGACGCACGTCCACGCCGTCTATCGCAAGCTCGACGCATCGTCTCGCTCGCAGGCTGTCGCGCACGCAACGCGGGCTGGGCTACTCGGCTCCTGACCTCGGCCGGCGCCGGGTCAGTACCCGTCCCACCCCTCGATTTCGATGTCATAGCCGATTGCCAGCGCCAGGCGCGGCGCGGCGGCCACCACCTGCGCCGAGCCGACCA
This sequence comes from uncultured Solirubrobacterales bacterium, assembly GCA_963703825.1. Classification (GTDB taxonomy): domain Bacteria; phylum Actinomycetota; class Thermoleophilia; order Solirubrobacterales; family Solirubrobacteraceae; genus Palsa-465. The sequence goes on from CAVPFS010000065.1 coordinate 10,590, forward strand.
CCGCTGCAACCGTTCTCAGCACCTCGATCACTTCGTCGTCGTGTGCTCCCGCGTGTGTCGCGAGGTCGACCGCCCAGCGCAGCGAGGTCGTCGATCCGCCGGCTGCCAGCAACGCCGCCAGAACGACCAGCGCGCTGGTGGCCGGCGGTAACGCACCAGGGGTGGACGGCCTGACGGATTGCGCCTGCGCAGGAGAGACGGTCACAACTGATCGCAGCAGGCTCTCGTCGCCTGCAGCCAAGCCGCGAAGCAACTGCTCCGCTGCGGTCATGCCCGTTTCGTTCACGTCTTGTACACAGTCTCAGCCGTTGCCTGGATTGACCTCGCCCTGATCGGGTGAGCCGGAGCGTCACCCGTTCCGGGCGATGCCAAGGCAAGCGTTAGCGATGATCCTCAACACCCATGAATGTCCCCTCGCGCGTACCCTGGGGCGCAGTCGGCTGGGGCGCAGTCGGACCCGCCGCCGCGTTCGTGAGCGGCTAGGCGCGATGGCCTCCCTGGCGGGCAGCGCCGCGGCGCAAGACGAGAACAAGCGAGAGGGCGGCCAGCCGCAGTTCCGCTATCCGGCCGTGCTCGGACTGATGTTTGCCGCCGTCGTGTTCTTTATCGCGGCCCCGGATGCGAACTGGTCTCACGCACTCGGGATCGCGCTCGAGGGGCTCGCGCTGGTATTCACGGTCGCAACCTCGCGCGAACGCGAATCGGTCCGTGTCCGCAGAGCGATCGTGCTGGGCGTCGCGATGATCGTCGCGGTGATCCTGGTCGCGTTCGGAATCGCGCCGCGCTGGCTGACCGCAGGGACCGCCCTTGCCGTGACCGCCGGCATTCCGATCGCTCTGGCCCGGGGCCTGCTGCGGCTGCTGCGCAAGGAGGGCGTCACCTTCAACGCTGTCGCGGGGTCGCTCGCGATCTACCTCTCGACGGGCCTGATCTTCGCTTGGGCGGTCGCCTTTATGGCCACCGTTGGCAGCGCCCAGTACTTCGCGCAGCACGCGAGCACAACGGTCGGCGAAAAGGTGTACTTCAGCTTCACCGTCCTGACGACGACCGGATTCGGCGACTTCACTCCGGCAACGCCCGCCGGGCACGCACTGGCGGTGATCGAGATGCTCACCGGTCAGCTGTACCTGGTCACGGTGATCGGGCTGCTGATCGGAAACTTCGCCGCCCGCCAGGGGCGGAAGGCATAGGTCATCTGTCCACAGGAGGCGTCCACCCCACTGATCGTGGTGTGCGCAGGCCACTGATCGACGGGCATGCTGGCTTGCCAGACACGCGGCCGGGATCGATGCTCGCTGCGTGACCGAAACTCCGGCGTCGGGCGCCGAGAACCCAGATCCTGAAGTGGTGCCGGATCACAGTGCGTCGCCCGCCCGAGCGCTGCACCGACATCGCTTCCTGATCGGCACGCTGTTCGTTCTCGCAACGCTGATCGGCTTCGCCGCGGTCCACGCCGTTTGGATCAACCGGCAGGCGCTCAACACCAGCAACTGGACCGCGACGAGCTCGAAGCTGCTCGCCAACAAGGAGATTCAGACCGCCGTTGGGGCCTACGCGGTCAACCAGCTGTTCAGCTCGGGGGTTCCTCAGGCCGAGCTCAAGTCCGTGCTGCCGACGCAGCTGCAGCCGCTCGCCGGCCCGGTCAGCTCCGGCTTGGAGCAGCTCGCCGGCCAGGTTGCGCCGCGGGTCCTGGCGTCCGCGCAGGTCCAGGCGGCCTGGCGTCAGGCCAACCGAACGGCCCATTCGACGCTCGTGAAAATCATCAATGGCGGCGGCTCCGCCGTGTCCACCAACGGCGGTGTGGTGACGCTCGACCTGCACTCGATCGTGACCCAGCTCGGGGCCGCGCTGGGCGTACAGCAACAGGTCGCGGGCGCGGTCTCGAAGCTGCAGTCCAACGCGGGCACGATCAAGGCCGGCGCCTCAAAGCTGGGCGTCACGCTGCCGGCGTCAGACGGGCGGCTCGTGATCATGCGATCCAACCAGCTGGGCACCGCGCAGGACATCGCCGACGGCATCAAGGGCTCGGCGCTGATTCTGCCGCTACTGGCGTTCGCACTGTTCGCGCTCGCCGTATGGCTCTCCAAGGGGCGCCGGCGTGTGGCGCTGCGGAGGGTCGGGTGGTGTTTCGTCGCGATCGGCCTGTTGACGCTGCTCGACCGCCGTCTCGCCGGCAACTACATCGTCGACGGGCTCGTCAAAAATCCCGCGAACAGGCCAGCCGTCCACCAGGTTTGGTTGATCGGGACGAGCCTGCTGTACGACATCGCAGTCGCAATGATCGTGTACGGCTTGGTGTTCGTCGTTGCTGCCTGGCTCGCGGGTCACACGCGTCCGGCGACGGCGCTGCGCCGATCACTTGCCCCGACGCTGCGAGAGCGGGCAGTCGCGTGCTACGCCGCCGCCTACTTCGCGTTGCTGCTCGTGATCGTCTGGGGCCCGACCCCAGCAACGCGCCAGCTTCCCTACATAATCGGCTTCATCGTGCTGATTGCGCTCGGTATGCACGCGCTGCGCCGGCAGACCGCCCGAGAGTTTCCCGAAGCGCAGGCCGGTGACACCGGGCGCGCGGCGCGCGAGTGGTACTCCGGGCGACGGCACTCATCCGCCGGCCCCGCGGCTTCGGCGGCCGGAACGGGAGACAATGGCGATCGCGTCGCCGGTCTCGAGCGGCTCGCGCTGCTTCACGACCGAGGTTCGCTGACCGACGAGGAGTTCGCGGCCGAAAAGGCGGCGCTGTCGACCGGGGCCTGAGCGCGTCGCCCTTTCAGTAGCTATGCACGCCACTGTGGGCTTGCAGCCATTGCGCGAACTGAACTATCGCCGTACTGTCCTGCTCATGCCGCTAGCCGTCGCGATTGCAGAGGACAGCTATCTCGTTCGTGAGGGACTGCGTCAACTGCTCGAGCAAGCCCCCGAGGTCGAGGTCAGTGCGGTCTGTGGGGACGCGCGATCGCTGCCCGAAGCGGTCGAGCTTGACGCGCCGGACGTCGTGATCAGCGACATCCGGATGCCGCCTTTTCGCGAGGATGAGGGCATCGGCCTGGCGGCGCGGCTGCGCCAGACCCATCCGGGGATCGGGGTCGTGATTCTGAGCCAGTACGCCGAACCTGCGTATGCGCTGCAGCTGTTCGAGGACGGTTCAGAGGGTCGCGCGTATCTGCTCAAGGAGCGAGTGGGTGACCTCCGTGAGATCGTGGCCGCGATCGAGGCGGTCGCGGCGGGACGATCCGCGATCGATCCGAAGATCATCGATCTGCTGATGGCCGAACGCGCTCGCTCGGCGGCATCGCCGCTGGACGAGCTCACGGCGCGCGAGCGCGAGGTGCTGACCGAGGTGGCGACCGGGAAGAGCAACGCTGCGATCGCGGCTTCGCTGTTTCTCACCAAGCGTGCGGTCGAAAAGCACATCAATGCGATCTTCATGAAGCTCAACCTGCGCGAGTCTGAGGACACGAGCCGGCGCGTGAGCGCCGCGCTGATCTACCTCGCCGATAGCGGCGAGCGGAGTGCGTTGACGCCGCGCTGATTGCACCCCGCGAGCGAGCGTCGGCCGAATCTCACCCGGGCAGATGCGTCCAGTCGCCGGCCGTATCTCACCCATTTCGGTTGATGCGTCGCAATCGGAGAGCATCGATAGTTGGTCCGCATTCACTCGCTTGCCAAGCTCCGAAGGGAGACCAGATGACTGTTGTAGGAGCGGATACCCACCAGACGCTCACTGGCGTCGCGACCGGCGACGTCAGCCTGCTCGAGGCGGCCCTCGGTCTGCGCGAGGCGCAGATGGAGCGCAACGAGCTCGACCCGCGGACGTTCGCGCTCGTCAAGATTGCCGCGCTGATCGCGCTAGATGCGCCGCCCGCATCGTACGCCTGGCAGATCGGCAACGCGCTCAATGACGGGGCGAGCCCGGAGGACATTCTCGCCACACTGAAGGCGGTTGCGCCGCAGGTCGGCGGCCCGAGGGTGATCGCCGCCGCACCGGAAATCATGCTTGCACTCGGACTTTCGCTCCCCGAGGGCGCGGAGTAGGTGGCCTGACATGTTCAGACGACGTCGACCACTGCTTCGTGCCGCCGCGGTTGGAGGTGGCGCGTACCTCGCGGGTAAGCACCACGCCGAAGGACAGCAGGACGAGGCCATGCAGGACGAGCGAATCGCCAACCTTGAGCAGCAGCAGGCACCGCCCGCGGCGCCAGCACGAAGTGCCGGCATCAGCTCAGAGGCCGTTGCGAAGCTGCAGGAGCTCGCGAAGCTGCACGAGCAGGGCGTCCTCACCGATGACGAGTTCACCACCCAGAAGGAGCGACTGCTGGCGAGTTGACGCCAGGGTCATGCGGGAACTGTGGTACGTTAGACTCCTCAGCGCGACGGCCGTTCGGCCCGGCCGCCGCCTGGCGGGGCAGGCCGGGCGCCGCGCCCAGCAAGCGCTCTCCCCGCCGGCCAGATGGATGGTTCTGTCGACGCTCGATGTAGCGCTGTCGGCCGCCGATGGGGCGTTGAACTCCGCGCTGGCGCAGGACGCCGTCGCCCGGATCATGGCCAGTCCCCTAGCCGACGACGTGGTGCAGCGGCTGGTCACCCAGACGATCGACAGTCCGGAGGTGGACCGGCTGGTCGCCCAGACCGTCGACAGCACGGATGTCGAGCGTCTCGTCGGGCGGGTGGTCGACAGCCCTCTGCTCGACGGTGCAATTGCACGGGTGATCGACAGCCACCTGATCGACTTAATCTTCGCCCGGCTGCTCGAGACCGATGCGCTGTGGTCACTGGTGGATGAGATCGCTCAGAGCCCGGCCGTCCTGGCGGCCGTCAGCCAGCAGGGGATCGGCTTCGCCAACCAGGTCACCGGTGCGGCGCGAGATCGCTCCCGCACGGCGGACGATCGGCTCGAGCAACTCGCCGCTCGCCTGACGCGCCGGATGTCGCGAGCGGCACCGGACCCGAGTGGCGAGCCGACGTCGGGTTCGTGATGGCGCGGCTCGAAGCGGTCGGCGCGGACCTGAGGGCGGCTGCTCCCCGCGCGGGGCCAGACGGGATCTCCAACGGCGACGGACCGAGCGCCGGACCTCCAGGTGTCGAGTACTCCGGTCTGGTTACGCGCGCGATCGCGATCGTCATCGACGCAGTGTTGATCGATGTGGTCTCGTTCGCAGTGGCCGGTGCAGTGCTGCTGGTCGAGTCCGTGTTCAAGATCTCGGGCAAGCACCACACGCTGGCGGTCACGATCGGGACGGTGCTGTTCATCGCCTGGGTCGTCGGTTACTTCTTGACGTTCTGGACGACCACCGGGCAGACGCCCGGCAGCCGGGTGATGCAGATTCGCGTCGCGCGCCCGGACGGCAAGCGCATCGGGCCACGCCGCGCGCTCATTCGGCTGGCCTGGATGGCGCTGTCGTTGCCGCTGTTCTGGGGCTATTGGCCGGTGCTCTGGACCGCCCAACGTAGAACCGTCCCCGATCTCGTGGCGGGCACGGTCGTCACCGTCGCTCCGTCGGTACCTAAGCTGGACCGTGCGGGCCGGGCGCGCGCTGTCCCGGTCGCGCCAGCGGGACCGACCCTTCAAGCGGGACGGGAATCGACCCTTCGAGCACCGTCCCCTGACCCGGGGCAGACTGGATCCTGAGCCTGCCGCCGACGGCGGCGAGCCGACCCCTGAGGTTGCTGAGGCCGGTTCCGTAGCGCGTGGTCTGCAGGTCGAAGCCGGAGCCGTCGTCGCGGACCTCGAAATGGAGTTGTGGGGCTTTCCGCTCGCCGTCCTGCCAGACCGAGATCGTCACGCCGGTGGCCGTGCGAGCGTGCTTGGCCGCGTTCTGCAGCGCTTCGGAGCAGGCGAAGTAGACCGTCGTCTCGATCTCAGCCGGATAGCGGCGGAGGTCGTCTGCGTGCACGGTCGTCGGCAGCGCCGCGTCACGACTCGCCGCGCGCAGCGCTTCTCTGAGGCCAGTTCGAGCAAGCAGTGGGGGGTAGATGCCTCGAGCCAACGATCGGACTTCGTCGATCGTCGCGTCTACGTCCTGTTCCAGCGCGTGGAGCACCTCGGCGCCGGCGGGATCTCGACGCTCGAGCCTGGCGGCGACCAAGCCGAGCCTCAGGCGCAGTGCGACCAGACGCTGTTGGGCACCGTCGTGGAGATCACGTTCGATCTTCTGGCGCGTGTCGTGCTCCACGGTCAGCCGGCTGGCTCGAGATTGGGCGAGGTCGGAGACCGAGTTGCGCAGCTCGTCAGTGAGGCACTGGTTCTCGAGTGCGGCCAGGGCATACGATCCGGCGCTCACGACGAGGCCGCGGTCGTCTGCCAGCGAGGCGTTGTGGAGGACCGCGATCCGCCAGCTGCCGCTGCTGACCTCCGTGACCCGCCGACCGGCCGAGCCCGGCGCAAGCTCCGCGGGCTGGCCGGACTCGTCGACCCAGGGGTGGGAGTCACCGGGAAATGAGTGCAGGATCCGCAGCCCCGGGTCCTCGAGTGCCGCGGCGAGCGCAAGGGACACATCCGAGGCGTTCGCGCTCCCCTTGAGAATGCGGGCCAGACGCTCGAGCACGCTCGCGGCGTGCAGCTGTCTGTAGACCCGGCTGGTCGCGCACGCCACCGCGACGGCTGGGAGTGAGAGAACGAAGATCCAGCTGACGATGGTCAGGGAATCGGAGTGCTGAGCGAGCGCGCGGAGCGGAAAGTAGACCGCGAATACGACGGCTTGCAGGACCGCGAACGTCGCGATTGGTGCGTACAGCTGCCCCAGCAGCGGTCCAGCCCGCCGTGCGCGCCGGATCAGGACCGCGGCGATCACGGCGAACATAGTTACGGCCAAAACGTCCCGCAACGGGACGACCACATCCCTCACCACCCAGGGAGTTGCACGCTCGAGCGAGAACGCGTTCCGCGGACAGTGCGCCGTGCACATCGACCACAGCGACGGATGCGGAAACTGGCCGAACAACAGCGTCGGCAGAAAAGAGGGCACCGAGGAGCACCGCCATACCCGCAAACAGCAGCACGGCTGGTCTGACCCGTCAGTCGTCCAGCCGGATAGCTGAGCAACAGATATGCGACTGCGAGGTAGACGAACCACTGGCTCAGATGACCGAGGCTGTACGGGACAGACTGCGCCGCTGCGGTCAGAGCGGAGAGGGACCACAGGACGCCGGCCACGATCAGCGGCGCGGGCGAAGCGCAGCTCCCGGTCATGAACGATGTCGGTCAGGCCGAGGCCGAACATCGCCCCGGCGCCGAGCACAAACACGGGCAAGGCCGTGTCCCGTGTGCCGGCGGGCGCGCTCAGCAGCGCCACGAAAACGCCCGCAGCGGTGACAAGACAGACGGTCACCGCGATCGAGACCTCGCTGACAGGCATGGCAATGCGACGCAGGCCCGTCTGCGTGTACTCGGCGACGCCGCTCATCGCAACGCTATCGGCTTCGCCCGTCTGCGGTCGGCGCTGCTTTTCAGGGCAGGCATACGCCCAGTTCCTCCCGTCCGTTCTGAGGCACTCCCGTCCGTGGTCCCTGCCTGGCGGTGCCTTCCCAACGCCGCCCGCACGGATCAAGTCACCGACGGCCGCGTTCGACCCTCAGTGAAAATCCCGATTTGAGTGCGTGACCCCTCCAACGATCCTCGACCCCGAGAGGAATCCCGTTTTCGGAACGATACCACTGCCGATCCCCGTTGCCTGACCGGTGTTTCCCGGCCGGTTTACCGGAGAACGTGCGGATGCGACGTCTGGATCGGTCGTGCATCCGGCCTCATCCGATTCGGGTGATGCTCCAGACGTCGGCGCACGGCAACGTTGCGCTCAGCACAGCTAGAGACACGAAAGGAGCAGTTGGCTATGGCAACGTTGGTTGCAATCGGCTATCCGGATCAGACGACCGCCGAGGATGCCCGCCAGACGGTGCAGCGCCTCGAGTCGGAGCTGATCATCCAGGCTGATCAGGTCGCGGCGATCTCGCGTGACCTCGACGGCAAGTACCACGTGACCACCACCCACGGCGGCGCCTCGGCCGGCGGCGGCGCGGCATGGGGCGGCTTCTGGGGGCTGCTGTTCGGGATGCTGTTCTTCGTCCCGTTTGCGGGTCTAGCGCTCGGCGCAGGCATGGGTGCCCTGTTCGGCCACCTGGGTAAGGAGGGGATCGACAAGGCGTTCCAGCAGCAGGTGCGCGATCACGTCCAGCCGGGAACGTCGGCGCTGTTCATGGTCATCGAGCAGGCGACGCCCGACAAGGCGATCGCCGCGCTGCAGCAGTACGGCGGCACCGTGTTCAAGACCTCGCTCTCTGACGAGGACACAGCAAAGCTGCAGGAGGCATTGACGCCCGATCAGCCCACCAGCGTCTCCTAGTCGAAGCCTGGGGCCAGTCTCTAACAGCTGTGGTTGTGGCGACTGCCGGGGCTCGGGCCGCCGGCAGTCGCTTTCGTGTGAGCGATCCTCGGGGGTCGGCCTCCTACGAGCGTCGTTTGGGATGCTCGCCTACCTCGGGATGGTGGGGTGCACGATTGATCGATTGCGCTGGGGATGCGATCTTGAGTTCGAGCGCCGTTGTTGGGTTGGGCGGCGTGACCGCGAGCTATTCGGAGGGCAAGGCGAGCACGTGTTCCTGAGGCGGAGAAAGGGACGGACTGCCCCCACCAACGTGCTCGCCGATGACCCGAGCGCCGGGCAGCGGGCCGGGCCTGAGACGCATCCAATCGAAGAATGGCGGCGCTCCGCGCAGCGGGTCACGCGGGCGTGGAACGCCTGGCTCGCCGCCGATCGCGACGACCGTGACTCCTGCTATCGGGCAGTTGTTGTGGCACTCGCCGAGGAGGAGCGGGCGGCCTTGGAAATGGAGCGCATGACGCAGCAGCATGAGGTCGCCAACTGCGTTGCCACAACCACCACCGCGGGCTAGCAGCCGGCGGGCTGCCGACATGCGATCTGACCCTCCGATGACCACCAGTGCCACGCTTCCGTTTGCGCAGCTGCTCGTCTACGAATTCGGACCGGGCGCGCAGTTCGAAGGCCAGCTCGGAGGCGCCGTCGGGCGGATCGAGACCGGCGGGACGCTGCGCGTCCTCGAGGCGATGTTCATCCAGCGCGAGGCCGAGACCGGCGAGCTCGTCGTCATCGACCTACGGGGGGTCGGCGCCGGCAGCCTGGTTGCGCCGGTGCTCGACTTCCGGCTCGATCCTGGCGCGCGACGTCGCGCGACCGAACGAGCGGTTGCGGCCGGGACGCCCGGCATCTCCGGCGAGACGCTGAGGACGTTGGGCGAGCCGCTTGCGCCGGGCAGGGCAATCGCCGCGCTGCTGGTCGAGCACGTTGGGCACAGACGCTCGCCGAAGCGGTCCAGCGGACCAGCGGAACGCTGCTGCTGAGTCAGTTCGTGGAAGGGAGAACGCTTGCCGACCTGACGCCGCAGCTGCTCTCGGTGGCGGGTTTCGGCAGGGGGGCGCCTGAAACCGCCTGGCACCGCATCGAGCTGCGGACGGTCTGCACCCACCGCGGCAGCCGGTTACGGGAGCGCCACGGAAGGCTTCCCGGGCCTGTTCACGGCAGCGTTCACGCAGTCGAGGAATGCGATGGTGCTGGTCGACGCGCGCCGCCGGGTGATCGATGTCAACGGAGCCTTTCTGACGCTACTGGGATACGAGCGAGGTGCGATCGTCGGGCGGCCCCTATACCGTCTCAGCGCCGACGGTCCGATCCTTTCGCCGCCGGAGTGGAGGGCGGCGCTCGAGGCGGGCAAAGCCAGCGGCGAGGGCAAGTACCTGTGCGCCGATGGCGCGCAGGTCGGCGTGCAGTGGGCGGCCACCACCGAGGTCGTGACCGGGCACCGGCTCACGCTGGTGGTCGCGCTGAGCACATCCCGCTGGGGCGCAAGCTTTCGTCGCACGATCCCACGACGCAGGGAGTCGATCGAGTTGTCGAGGCGGGAGCGCGAGATCGTGCAGCTCGTGGCGCTCGGGAATACCGGCCCGGAGATCGCCGACCAGCTCCAGATCGCCCACGACACGGTCCGCACCCACGTGCGCAACGCGATGGGGAAGACCGATGCCCGCTCCCGTGCCCACCTCGTCGCCAAGGCGCTGGGCGACGGACTGGTGTTTGAGTGACAGATCGGGTTAGCGTGTCCTGCGTCCGTGCCAGAGGTCGAGCAGCGTTCGCGGACACAGCTCCTGTTTGGTGACGAGGAGGACCTGGCCGCCGAAAGGGGGGAACCCCGGAGGCAGCTCGGTCAGGTCCGCGGACATCAGAACCAGGACGAGGTCCCGGCGGCTGCGCACCAGGACCCTCGCCGCCTCGAAGCCGTCGACGCCGGGCATGCGCACGTCCATCAAAACGAGATCAGGACGCAGCTGGGTCACTGCATCGATCGCCTCCTGGCCAGACGCCGCGGGTGCTGATATCCAGATCCAGCACATCGGTACGGACATGGATCACCGGCGCACTCGCTGCGCCGGGGCTCTGGGCTGGCGCAGTCGCGGCAGCGGGAGCACCGCCGGAGGCTGCCGCATTGCTGCTCGTCGCGCCGGGGTAGAACTGGGGTCTGGAGATCATCCGCCAGCTGGCTGCCCGCGGGCGGCGCCGCAACCGACCGCGCCGCACTCGGCAGCTCTTCGCGATGCGAGGCGTAATCGCGGTTCCAGGCGTCGTAGTTCAGCCAAGCCAGCAGCGCGAGCGCGACCCACAGGTAGATTCGGGGATTGTTAGTCATGGGGGTGGTAGTTCAGCCCGGCCGTGCCGTGCGCGTGCGGGACCGGATCGAAGCCCCCCGGATGCCAGGGGTGGCAGCGTGCGATTCGGCAGGCCGCGAGCCAGGTCCCGCGCAGCACGCCGAATCGCGCGATGGCCTCGAGCGCGTAGTGCGAGCAGGAAGGATGGACCCGGCACGTCGGCCCTCGCAAAGGGCTGAGAGTCAATTGGT